>JBBIQS010000062.1:0-48539 GCA_037442205.1 Myxococcales bacterium | reverse complement strand
CTGGGGGCGCGCAACCTCTACTTCTCGCCGAACTACCTGGGGAATTGGGACGAGCCGGCGCGCGAGCGGTTCGAGGCCGGGCTGCTGGCGCTGGGCGAGCGGATGCTGTTCCACTTCCGGCGCGGCTGCGACCTGCGGGTCGATCCGCTCAACGGGAAGATCATCACCCACCTGCTGGAGGGCAGCGGCCGGCCGATCGCCCAGTGCGGCTTCGGCTGCGACGAGCTGGCGATCGCGCCCAGCGGCCGGATCTATCCCTGCGACCGGCTGGTGAACCAGGACGACAACGAGGAGCTGTGCATCGGCGACCTCGAGCGCGGGCTAGACCTCAAGAAGCGCAACGCGCTGCGGCGCTCCAAGGCCCGAGTCGAGCCCAAGTGCCGCGACTGCGAGCTTCGCGAGCGCTGCTCCCACTGGTGCGGCTGCGCCAACTACGAGACCACCGGCTCGGTCGCCCGCTCCTCGGACCTGATCTGCTACTTCGAGGGCGCCTTCATCGGCGAGGCCGACCGGGTGGCCAACCTTCTGTTCGAGGAGAACAACCCGGCCTTCCTGCGGCGGTTCTACCTGCCGCTGGTGCCGATGCTCCAGCGCACGAGCTGAAGCCCTCCGAGCTGCTACCGTTTCGGCCTGAGCGGAGGCCGAGCCTGTCGAGGCCGGAGTCGAAGGCCCTCGACTTCGGGCCTGCGGTCCCGCGCTCGGGCCGACCGGATTTCTGGCTGGCTCGCTCCGAGGTTACCTGGGCCGCAGCCCAAACCCCTCCAGCGCCATCCCCGCCTCGCCCTCGGCCTCCTCCAGCAGCGCCTTCGGCTCGCGCTTCCACAGGTCCGGGGCCAGCGGATAGAGCACCACGTCGTTGCCGTCGGCCACCGCCAGCGCCGTCCCCGACTCCACGAACGCGACCGAGCGCGCGGTGTCCGAGAGCCGGAACAGCTGCCGCAGCCGCCCCTCGCCCACGTCCCACAGCCGCACCGTCTCGTCCGAGCCTCCCGCCGAGGCCAGCGTCCTGCCGTCCGGCGAGAAGACCAGCACCCGCGCCGCGTCCCGGTGGCCGCTCAGCTTCGTTCGGATGGTCAGCGCCCTGCGATCGATCAAGCTGATCGCCCACGAGTTGTCCGAGACCGCCAGCGTGGCCCCGTCGGGCGAGAAGGCCACCGTGCGCACCGAGGCTGACAGGTGCAGGGTTCGCGGCTGCTGCGCAGAGCCGAGATTCCACAGCCGCAGCGTGTTGTCGGCGCCGGTCGAGGCGAGCTCGGTTCCGTCCGGCGAGAAGGCCAGGCCCATCGCCGCGCTCTCGTGCCCCTCGAGCATTCCCGCGGGCGAGGCGTCGAAGCCGTTCCAGAGCCGGATCTTCCCGTCGCGATGCGCGGTAGCCACCGACTTTCCATCGGGCGAGAAGGCCGCCGCGATTGCGGTGGAGGCATCCTTCGGCAGCCGGCCCAACGGCTTCGCCGAGCGTGCCCACAGCGCCGCGGTGCCGTCGCGAGCGATGGCCAGGAACCGCTCACCGTCCGGCGAGACCGCCAGCGCCGTCAGCTCCTCGTCGGCAGCGCGGACCTCGGCCATCGAGGACTTCTCTCGCAAGTCCCACAGCCGGACGATCCGGTCGCGGCCGGCGCTGGCCAGCACGCCTCCGTCGCCCACCCTCTGGATCGAGACCACCGGCTCCGAGTGGCCCGACAGCCGCTGCGAGCGCCCGCGGGCCCCGATCTTCCAGAGCTGGATCCGGCCGTCCATGCCGCTGGTGGCCAGGGTCGCGCCATCTGGCGCAAAGGCCAGCGCGCGCACTTGCCCCTCGTGGCCGCGCAGGAGCGCCTCCCGCCGGCTGCGCTCGACGGACCAGATCTCGGTCGTCTCCTGCTCGGCCAGGGCCATCAGCTCCAGTCCCTCGGCCTCGAAGCGCCCGGCGAAGGCCCGCGCCTTGACCGCACCCAGCGGCACGATGTCCGCCACCGATCCGCGCGACGCGTCCCACAGCCGCACCGTCTGATCCTCTCCCAGCGAGATCAACTGCCTGCCATCGGGAGAGAAGAAAAGTGAGCGCACCGGCCGCTCGTGCCCGCGCAGCAGCCGCGGCGGATGGTCGCCCTCCAGCTCGCGCAGCTCGATGGCGTCGTCGGGCCGGGCCACCGCCAGCGTCCGGCCATCCGGGGCGAAGGCGAACGGAACCTGGTTCCCCTCGAGCACCGGCAGCTCCTGACCGAGCTTGGCCACCGGCACGCCGCGCTCGACGTCGAACAGCCACAGATTTCCCTCGCGGCTGGCGGCGGCCAGCAGCTTGGAGTCGGGCGAGAAAGCCACCGCGAAGAACCCGGTCTTCTCGTCGCCCAGGGTGCCCAGCGCCTTGAGCTCCCCATCCCAGAGGCGGATCGACGACTCGAGCCCAGCGCTGGCGATGCGCTTGCCATCGGGCGCAATGGCCAACGCCAGCACTCCCTTGGCCAGGCCCTCGGCGCGCCCAAGCTCCTTGCCCGACTGCGGATCCCAGAGCCGGACGGTCTTGTCGGAGCCGCCGCTGGCCAGTAACTTCCCGCCCGGCCCGAAGGCCAGCGCCGGGACCGCCCTGTCATGCCCGAGCAGCGTGCGCTGGTGAGCGGCCATGCCCTGTGCGGCGGAGTAGAGCGTTGACTGCAGCGAGGCCAGCTGGGCTCCGGCAGCTTCCTGCCGCAGGACCTTCTCGCCGGCGAAGTCCTCGCCGTTGGGGTTGTAGGGACTGTGGTCCAGCGCGGCGGCGGCGAAGATCTTGGCCGCCAGCGGATCGCCCTGCTGGATCAGCTGCTCCGCCTTCTCCTGGTAGGCCGACGACAGGTAGCGGTGCGCCATCTCCTTCTGCGCCTGCGCCTCGCGCCACAGCTTGAGCAACATCGGCGAGCCGATCAGCAGCACCAGGAGCAGCGCCGCCGCCAGCGCGGTGATCGCCTTGTGCTGCGTGACGAAGCGCTTGATGAGCTCGCCGGCGCCGTAGACGTAGGCCGACACCCGCCCGCCGGCCATGAAGGCGTTGAGATCCTCGAGCAGCGCCCTGGCGGTCTGGTAGCGCCCGTGGATCTGGGGGAAGAGCGCCTTCTCGGCGATGGCCGCCAGCTCCGGCGGCGCCAGCGGCTCGAGCGCGAGGACCTTGGCCAGCGACTCCTTGCCGTCGCCGTAGCGCTTGACCTTGTCCAGCACGTCGAAGGCGCCGTGGCCGGTGAATGGCGGCCGGCCGGTGAGCAGCTCGTAGAGCACCGCGCCGATGGAATAGACGTCGCTGTGCTCGTCGACCCGATCCAGCTCGCCCCAGGCCTGCTCCGGAGGCATGTACTCCGGGGTGCCCAGCGCCTCGCCGTCGACGGTGTTGCCGGCGGCGGCCTGCTTGAGGACCTCCATCTGCCGCTGGAAGCGCCGGTCCTCCTTCTCCGAGGCGCCCTTGACCTTGGCCAGTCCCCAGTCCAGGACCACCGTCTCGTTGAGCTCGCCGATCATCACGTTGTGCGGCTTGATGTCGCGGTGGAGCACGCCGCGGCCGTGGGCGTAGGCGATGGCCGAGCAGAGGTTGGCCAGGTGGGGCAAGAGCCGCAGCCGCTCGGCGACCCCGTGGGCTTCGGCGATGGCCTTGGCCATGGTCCGTCCGCGCACCAGCCGCATCGTGTAGTAGAGGGTGCCGTCGGGGCGCTTGCCGACCTCGTGGACCGGGACGATCGACGGATGCTCGAGCTGGCCGGTGAGGCGGGCCTCGCGCAGGAAGCGGGAGCTGGCGGCGGTTGACGAGCGGCCGCCGGTGGAAGGCGTCCCGGGGCTGTCGTCGGCCAGCAGCTCCTTGATGGCGATCTCGCGGCCGACGTGCTCGTCGACGGCGATCAGCACCCGGCCGATTCCGCCGCGGCCCTGCTCGCCTTTGACGGTGTAGCGGCCGGCGACCTCCGGGGTGACGTCGTGCTCAGGGTCCGGCCCGGCCGACGGCTGCGCCGAGGACGACGGACGCAGCGTGGCTTCGAGCTGCAGCGTGCCGCGGTGGAGGTCCTTTTCGTCGATGGCCATGCCGCTCCCCGGCGCGACCTGCGGGCGCCCAGAGGCGCATTGTGCTTCGGTTGGCCCCGGCGGCTCAATGGCCAAGCGCCTGATGCGCCTCGGGGTTCCCTGTGCGGACGCGCCTGCCAGCCCGCTTGGTCAGCGGGCGGCGAGCGGTCGTTTAATCGAGGCCGACGGGAGTGAAGCTCGCCCCGCGCAGGCCGGCCCCCTCGATCAGTCGCTTCACGCGCCGTGAGACGATGATCGGCCGGGACGAGCATCCTCCGCTGCCGAACCACTCGCGGCAGCGCACGACTTCCGGCGCGCCCTCGAAAGCCGCTCGCCGGAGGGTGATCATGCCGCGGGTCGGGAAGTTGAAGCGCTGGCGCTGGCAGAACGGCCCCGCGGCCAGGCGCGTCGCCTCGCCGGCGGACGGCCTTCCCGCGGAATCGTCGCAGGGCTCGAGCCGGACATTGCCGGTCTGCAATCCTGGCAAGAGGACGGCGGGGACCTCCATCTGCCAGATCGAGCCCAGCGGTTCGCCGCTGCGGTGGAGCACCGGCCGGGAGAACCGGACACCGGAAACCCCTTCCCGCTCGAGGAGTTCCTTGGCGGCATCGCGGACGAAGATGGCGTCCAGCGCCCAATGCAGGCTGAGGAGATGGCTGTGCCTGGATTTGGGCTCGCCCTTGAATCGAAAGGGAGCGTCCTGCTCCTCGGCGCAGCCGCAAGTGCGGCAGGCCGTCTCGGGGCGATAGGTGCGCTCGAACCACTCGTGCTCGGGCTGCGGGTAGCCCTGCGCGCCGGCCAGCAGCAGGTGCCACTCGGCGGCCTCGCGCTCCTCGCGCGAGAACTCCGTCCCCTCCTGGCAGAGCAGGCCGAGAGGCGCGACCGCCTCGCGCTTGCCGGCAAAGAGCGGGTCGTCCTCGTAGAGCCGGAACTCGCCGGTCACCGAGGTCTGGTCGCCGAACTGCCGGGTCTCGAGGTCGCAGGTGATGCCGGCCCGCTCCAGCACGCCGGGGAGCGCCGGGTCGGCGTTGAGGATCACATAGCGCTGGAAGATCCGCATTCCGGCTCCTTCGGATTTCGCTGCGCCCGAGAAACTAGCACCCGGAACGCCCTCGGGCTCCTGGGCCAAGCGCCCGCCGCGCCTCAGGGATCCCAGTGCTTGGAGCCCAATCCAATTCCGCCCGCCCTTCGCTTGGCGATCGGCCGTTATCCATGGTTCATTACCCCACCCTCGCACCCGCACCCGAGAATCGCATGCGCCCACTCGCCATCCTGGCCCTCGCCGCCGCCGTCGCCGGCTGCAGCCATCC
This sequence comes from Myxococcales bacterium, assembly GCA_037442205.1. Taxonomy (GTDB): domain Bacteria; phylum Myxococcota; class Myxococcia; order Myxococcales; family UBA5297; genus JBBIQS01. Next base: position 43,233 of record JBBIQS010000062.1, on the reverse strand, counting down.
CTCGCAGCTCGACGCCTCCTCCAAGCGCAGCCAGATCGTCAACGGCACCGCCGACACCACCGTCGCCCACCAGGCGGTAGTGCTGATCTACTTCCAGAACGCCTTCACCTGCAGCGGCACCTACATCGGCTCGCGGGCAATCCTCACCGCCGGCCACTGCCTCGACGACAACCACGCCTCGAACTACCTGGTCGGCTTCGGCGCCGACAAGTCCTCCGCCACCCGGATCCCGGTCGCGCTGGTGATGCGCCACCCGCAGTACGACGCCAACAAGCTGATCAACGACGTCGGCCTGATCCGCCTGGCCGCCGACGCCCCGGCCGACGTCGCCCCCATTCCCCCGCTGCCCGCCCGCCTCGCCCTCGGCCAGGCCGACGTCAACGCCGCCGTCGACTTCATCGGCTTCGGCGACACCGAGGGCGGCTTCGGCGGCAGCTACGGCACCAAGCTCCACGTCGTCGACAACCTCGACGTGATCTGCGACACCCCTGCCGGCTGCCCGTTCAAGGGCGAGACCGTGTCGCCCTGGACCGTCTGCTACGACCAGCAGCCCGGCGGCCCGTGCAGCGGCGACAGCGGCGGGCCGGCGACCCTGACCCGCGAAGGCCAGGAGTACGTGGTCGGCATCACCTCCTACGGCGACCAGGGCTGCGCCGTCTTCGGCTGCTCGACCAAGGTCGATCACTTCGCCGACTTCATCGACGCCTTCCTCCACCCGGTCGCCGACGGCGGCAGTTGCACCCAGAATGCCCAGTGCCTGTCGGGACATTGCGTCGATGGCGTGTGCTGCAACACCGCCTGCGAGCCGGGCTGCCAGGCCTGCCTCAAGTCCAAGGGCGCCACCGCCGACGGCACCTGCACCCCGCTCTCCGGCGCCTGCGACGACCTGAACCCCTGCACCTCGAATGACACCTGCGTCGACGGCGCCTGCGTCGGGACCCAGAAGGTCTGCCCCGGCGGCGACCAGTGCCAGATGTCCTACTGCGACCGCAGCAGCGGCCAGTGCGCGCTGGCCCCCAAGGTCGACGGCACCGCCTGCGACGACCAGAGCGCCTGCACCAGCTACGACGTCTGCCTGCGCGGGGCCTGCACCGGGCTCGCCAAGCAGTGCCCGGCGGTCACCGAGGAGTGCAAGCAGTCCGCCGGCTGCGACCCGGCCACCGCCGAGTGCCTGGTCGCCAATGCCCCCAACGGCACCGAGTGCTCCAAGGGCAGTTGCCACGACGGAGCGTGCACCCGCTGCGGCTGCAGCCAGACCGGCGCCGCCACCCCGGCCGCCGCCTTCCTGCTGCTCTCCCTGCTCCGCCGCCGCCGCCGCGCCTGAGCCAGGCCCAGCTGCGCAATTTCCGTACCCCCTTCTGGCCTCGGCCCGCGCCAGCGTGCTATGGCTGAAAGGGAAAGGAAATCGAGCCACTTGCAGCCGTCCGTCCGATTCTGGGGAGTGCGCGGTTCCTATCCTTCGCCGCTGCCGGCCAACGCCCGCTACGGCGGCAACACCTCGTGCGTCGAGGTGGCGCTGGGCGGGGAGCGGTTCGTCTTCGACGCCGGCACCGGGCTGCGGATGCTCGGCCAGCGGCTGGTGGACGAGGAGCCGGATCGGCCGATCCACCTGCTGATCTCCCATACCCACTGGGACCACGTGCAGGGGCTGCCGTTCTTCAAGCCGCTCTACACCAAGGGCAGCCGGGTCAACCTCTACACGCTGTCGCGCCACCGGGTGAACCTGCGCGAGGTCTTCGCCGGGCTGTGGAGCGAGCCGCTGTTCCCGGTGCCCTTCTCCGAGCTGGCCGCCGACCTGCGCATCCAGGACGTCGATGCCCCGGGCGCCTTCTCGATCGGCCAGGTCAAGGTGCGCACCGCGCGGCTCAACCATCCCTACCTGGCGGTCGGCTACCGGCTCGACTGCGGCGGCCACTCGGTGGCCTACATCACCGACACCGCTCCGTTTTCCCAGATCCTGCTCGACGAGGGCGCGGTGATCGACAAGCCGGATCTGAGCCAGCCGCTGCCGGAGGCGACCCGCGAGGCGCTGGCGGCGATGGAGCGGCGGGTGCTGGAGCTGGCGCAGGGCGTCGACCTGCTGATCTACGACACCCAGTTCACCGACGAGGAGTACCAGCAGCGGCCGCACTGGGGACACAGCACTCCGGGGATCGGGCTTTCGATCGCGCAGCGCGCCAAGGCCGGGGCGCTGGCGCTGTTCCATCACTCCCCGGAGCGCAGCGACGAGGCCCTCGACGCCCAGGTGGCCGAGCTGAAGGAGCGCGCCGGCAAGGATGGACCGGAAATCCTCTGCGCCGCCGAGGGGATGGAGGTCGGGCTGCCGTGAGGGTCAGGCTCTGGGGAGTGCGCGGGAGCATGCCGGCCTCGGGGACGCCCTTCGTCCGCCACGGCGGCAACACGCCCTGCGTCGAGGTGCGCGGCGAGGGCGGCGAGCGGGTGGTGCTCGACGCCGGCTCGGGCGTCGTCCCGCTGGGCCGGGCGCTGATGCAGGAGGGCTTCGGAAAGGGCCAGGGCCGGCTGACCCTGGCGCTCAGCCATTGCGTATCCGTTCGGCAAACCCCGTGGCTGACCTGACAGCGGGCGCGCGCTATCTGAGCGTGCATGCCACGCGAGTCCCGAGAGATCTGGAAGAAGCGCATCGAGCGGTGGGCCGACAGCGGGTTGTCGGCGCGGGAATTTGCCGCCGAGATCGGCGTCAACGTCCACACGCTCACGCACTGGAAGTGGCATCTCGGCCAGGAGTCCAGGCGTAAGAAAGCCGCGCCGGTCCCGAGCGCGCCGCCGAGCTTCGTCGAGGTCGTCGCCCCGCTCACCGGTGCGCCTTCGAGTTCGGCCGGCGCCACTCCGGTCGCCTTCGAGTTGGAGTTCGCCCGCGGCATTCGCCTGCGGGTACCGGCGAGCTTCGACGCCGCCGCTCTGCGCCGCCTGGTCGACGTTCTGGAGGGCCGCTGATGCTGCCGATGGCGGTCCGGATCTTCGTCTGCACCGTGCCCCAGGATATGCGCCGGTCGTTCGACGCGCTGGCGCTGGTGGTCCAGCAGGTGTTGGGGCAGGACCCGATGTGCGGCGCGCTCTACGTGTTCGTCGGCAAGTCCGCGACGCGCGTCAAAGTGCTCTGGTGGGACCGCAACGGCTACTGCCTGCTCTACAAGCGGCTGCACCGCGCGCTCTTCGAGACGCCCCGCGCCGCAGACGGAGCCGCGGCGGTGCGAATCGACGGCGCCGCGCTGGCACAATTGCTCGCCGGCGTCGCCACCGAGCGAAAAAGACGCACGCCCGCATTGACCGAAGAGCGTTCGTGATTACTCTGGCGCCGTGCCCGACGACGCCGCCCGCGAAGCCGCCCAAGCCGAGCTCGCCTCTCTGCAGGAGAAGCTCGCCAAGACCTCGTCGGAGCGAGACCAGTACAAGAAGCTGTACCTGGAGATGCTCGAGCGAGCGCGCAAGCTCGAAGCGGGCCTCCTCGGACAGAAGCGCGAGAAACTCTCGCCGCCCGAAGAACAGCTCACCCTCCAGCTGCTCGGCATGTTGCTGGGCGAGCGGCCAGCCGACGCGCCGCCGCCGGTGGAAGAAGTCCGCGCCCACCAGCGCGCCAAGCCCACCGGGCGCAAGCCGCTGCCGGAAAAGCTGCCCCGCATCGATATCGAGGTGCTCCCGCCCGAGGTTCAGCAGGCGGGGCTCGACGCCTTCGAGCGCATCGGCGAGGACGTCACTGAGACGGTGGAGCACCGGCCGGAGTCGCTGGTGGTGGTGCGCACGCACAAGCCGAAGTTCGTGCCCAAGGGGCGCGATCGACTTGCCGAGACCAAGGTGCTGCAGGCCGAGCCGCCGGAGCTTCCCATTCCGCGAGGGCTGGCCGGCCCCGGGCTGCTCGCCGACACCATCGTCCGCCGCTGGCAGGACCACCTGCCGCTGCATCGGTTGGAGCGGATCTACGGGCGGGCGGGGATGGAGCTGGCGCGCTCCACGGTCTGCGGCTGGCACGCCGAGCTGGCGGCGCTGGCTGCGCCGCTGTTGGTGGCGATGTGGAAGGACGCGCTCTCGGCGCCCTATCTGTGCGCCGACGCCACCGGCGTCTTGGTCCAGGAGAAGGAGAAATGCCGCAGCGGGCACTTCTTCGTCGTGGCCGCGCCGGAGAAGCACGTCCTCTTCGCCTTCGCGCCCAAGCACGACTCGGCTGCCGTCGATCGGCTGTTGAGCGGCTACAAGGGCTATCTGGTCGTCGACGCCCACGCGGTCTACGACCACTTGTTCAAGGGCGGGAAGGTGGTGGAGGTCGGCTGCTGGGCGCACGCGCGCCGATACTTCTTCAAGGCGCTCGGTTCGGATCCGGAGCGGGCGCGCCAAGCGTTGGCGTTCATCAAAGCGCTGTTCAAGCTTGAGCGGGAGCACGCGACCTCGCCGCCTGAATTGCGGCTCAAGGCGCGTGTGGAAGATGCCAAGCCGATCGTCGACGCCTTCTTTAAGTGGTGCGATGCCCAGGCTGCGGTGGTGCTCGACGAGACGCCGATCTCGAAGGCGATCGGCTATGCGCGCAACCAGCGGGAGGCGCTGCAGCGCTTCCTCGACGACGGCCGCTTGCCGCTGCACAACAACTTCAGCGAGCGCGAGCTTCGCCGGGAGGCGGTCGGACGCAAGAACTGGCTGTTCGTCGGCAGCGAAGACGGTGGCGACGTCAACGCGGTCTTCGTTTCGCTGCTGGCCAGCTGCCAACTGCACGGCATTGAGCCGTGGGGCTACCTGCGCGACCTGCTCTGCCTGCTGCCCGGCTGGCCCAAGAACCGCGTTCTCGAGCTCGCCCCCGCCTACTGGGAGAAGACCGTGCAGGACGAGAACGCTCAGCAGCGGCTCGCCGCCAACGTCTTCCGCCAGGTCACGATGGGCGCGCTCGTCGGGCATCGGCCGACGAAGTAGCACCCTCCACGCTGCTCGTCAGTGACGCGATCCGCCGAACGGATACGCCATTGCCACCTCGATCACCTGCTGGGCCTACCTTTCTTCCCGCCGGCCTACCTCAAGGGAAACCTGCTGCGAATCCGCGGCATCAGCGAGGGCAAGGCCTCGCTCTACGACATCCTCGAGGGGTTGCTCGCCCCCTGCTACTCGCCGCTCTACACCCTGAAGAACTTCAAGGCCGAGCTCGACATCGCCGACTGGAGCAGCGGGATGCTCTTCGAGGGCGCTCTGGCGGTCCAGGCGCAGCTGGTGCCGCACGGGCGCGCCGCCTCCTCGCTGCTGCGGGTCAGCGAGCGCGACCAGACCCTGGCCTACCTGCCTGACGTCTCGTATCCCGATGACCAGGCGCTGCAGGAGCTGGCGGCCAACCTCCGCGGGGTCCACACCCTGATCCACAACGCGATGTACCTGCCCGAGGAGGCAGAGAAGGCCCGGCAGTTCGGGCAATCGAGCTGGAAGGATGCGGCCCGAGTCGCCGAGCTCGCCGGCGCCCGGCGGCTGGTCCTCTTCCACCACGACCCCGACCGCGTCGACGACGAGGTCGATGCCATTCGCGAGTCCGCCGAGCGGGAGCTCAGGTCGCGCGGCTGCCAGATCGAGGTGCGGGCCGGCAGCGAGGGCGACGAATTCGCCGTCGGATGAAGGGGCCAGCCTCCGTTCGCCGCGAGTCCTTCGTCAGGCTCAGGACAGGCGGAGTCGAGGGGTGGCCAGCAGCGGGCCCTCGACTCCGCTACGCTACGCTCGGGGTGACCGGAGGCCCCGAATTCCCCAGTCTAGCCCTGCGGATAGAGCACCGCGGCCAGCGCCTCGCGGCCGCCGACCGCCAGCCCCTCGGGCTCGAGCAGCCTCGCCACCACGCTGGTCAGCAGCGCCTCGGGCACGTCGCCGCTCTCGCACAGCTCCGGCGGCAGCGGGGCCAGCACCTCGCCCACCTCCGCCCACAGCCCGCAGTCGAGCAGCACCAGCGCCACCGACAGCCTCTCCACCGGCGGCTCGCACTCCAGCGCCTGAACGGCCGAGGCGGTGAAGACCCGACGGACCGAGACCCTGTCCGGCTCGCCCCCGGGATCGACCGCCGCCTGCGGCCACACCGGCGCCAGCCGCTGCAGCCGGTCCTCGGCGGGCTCGGAACCCACGAACGATAGCAGCCGGCGGGCGCACACCAGGCACAGACGCCGCCCATCGAGCGCCCCGCGGGTGCGCAACTTGAGCTGCCTCTCGCCTCGGGCGCCGCAGATCCAGCAGTTCACGTCGCTCCTATCGCCTCAGTACCGCACCAGCGAGAAGACCTTGTCCTCGCCCAGCTTCTTGCGCCCGCTCAGGAACGCCAGCTCGACCACGAACGAGAACTCCTGCACCTTGGCCCCCTGCCGCGTCACCAGCCGCCCCACCGCCTCGGCGGTGCCCCCGGTTGCCAAAAGGTCGTCGACCACGATCACCTTGTCGGCCGCGGTCAGCATCTCCTGGTGCATCTCCAGGGTGTCGGTGCCGTACTCGAGCAGGTACTCCTCGCGGATGCTCTTCCAAGGCAGCTTGCCGGGCTTGCGCACGATCACCAACCCTGCCCCCAGCTGCACCGCCAGCGGCGCACCGAAGAGGAAGCCGCGCGACTCGATGGCCACCACCTTGGTGATCCCCTGGCCGCGGTAGCGCTCGGCCAGCGCGTCGATGACCTCGCGATAGGCCTTGGCGTCGGCCAACAGCGGGGTGATGTCCTTGAAGACGATTCCCTTCTTCGGGAAATCGGGCACGTCGCGGATCAGGGTTTCGAAGCGGGCAGGCATGCGATCTCCTTGTCTCGACGGGCGATTAGAACACCCCGCCGGCCGGCGAATCACGCGAATTCAGACTTTGTCGACCGCCGGACTCAGACCTTGTAGCTGGCGACCAGTCCCGCCAGCCGCTGGGACATGGTGCTCAGCTCGACCGAGGCCTGCTCGACCTCGCGGTTGCGCTGCTGGGCGCGCTCGGCGACCGCCGAGCCGTCCTTCACCGCATCCAGGATCTGGTCCACGCCGGCGGTCTGCGCGGTCGCGCTCTGCGAGATCCCCAGGGCCGCCGACGTCGACTGCAGGATCACCTCGCCCAGCCCGTCGATCGCCTTGCCGGCATTGCGCGCCTGCTCCTCGACCTCCTGCGCCTGGCGCTTGCCCCGCTCGGCCGACTCGACCGCCGCGTGGCTGGTCTTCTCCACGTCGGCCAGCAGCCGGCGCACCCGATCCACCGCGCCCTTGGAGCCCTCGGCCAGGGTGCGCATCTCGCGGGCCACCACCGAGAAGCCGCGCCCGGCCTCGCCGGCCTGCGCCGCCTCGATCGCCGCGTTCAGCGCCAGCACGTGCGACTGCTCAGCCACCTCCTGCACCGTGGAGATCAGCTGGCCGATCTCCAGCGCCCGCTCGCTCAGGCTGCCGATGGCCCCAGCGATGTCGGTCACCCGCCCGCTCAGCGCCTCCATGCCGCGGTTGACGCCGGCCACCGCCTGCTGGCCGCTGCGGGACAGCTCCTCCGAGCGCTGGGTGGCGGTGACCACGCCGTTGGCGCGGTCGGCGGCCTCGCGGGTGGTGGCCGAGATCTGGGCCACCGCCGCGCTGGTCTCGTGCATGGCGCTGCTCAGCTGCGAGCCGGCGGCCGCCTGCTCGGCCGCGGTCTGCTGCATTCGCGCCGAGGCCGCCGCCAGCTCCTCGGAGGCGGAGCGCAGCCCGGCGAGCATGATCTTGAGGCTGCCGGCCATCCCTCCGAAGGAAGTCGCCAGCTCCCCCACCTCGTCCTTGGAGCTCACCGACAGCCCCACATCGAGCTCGCCCAGCGCGACCCGGTTGGCGGCCACGTTCAGCTGCCGCAGCTGGGCGGTGATGCGGCGCGACATCAGCCAGGCCACCAGCCCGCTGAGCGCGGTCAACACGAAGGCGATGGCAATCCCGGCGCTGCGCCCGGCGACCAGCGACCGCTCCAGGTCGGTGATGTCGTGGAGCACGAACACCGCCCCCACCTTCTGGCCGGCGGCATCGCGCACCGGGAAGGCGCTGCGCACCAGCTTGCGACCGCCCTGGTTGAGCTCGCCGCGGACCTCGCCGGCGTCGCTGATGCCCGACAGCTGCGGCAGGTCCTCGACCATCCCGGCGGTGAAGCCGTCGGTGGCGCTGACCACCAGCACGTTCTGCAGGTCGTCCCAGCCGTTGCGCCGGCCGTGGAGGATCGCCGCCCAGCCGTCCTTGTCGATGAAGCGTTTCTCCACCGCCATCGCCAGTTGGTCGCCGGTGTGCTTCTGCACCGCCATCACGAAGTGGTCGATCTCCTCGCCCATCTCCATGTAGCCGAGCAGCTCGCCGCCCACCACCCACGGCCGCACCACCCGCAGTGCGAAGCCGGTCTTGCCCAGCTCCTTGCCCTCGCTTTGGGCGTGGCTGGCCATTGCCCCCTTCATCGTCAGCCGCTCGATCTTGTCGCCGTACTTCCCGGGCACGTGGACCCGCAGGAAGCACTTCTGGCTGGGCTCGGGCTCGATGAAGTACCAGTGGGTGATCCCGTAGGCCTGCCTGAGGCGGGCGAACAGCGGGGAGGCGGCGGCGGTCAGCCCCTCGCGATCGCGGGCGCGGAACAGCCGGGCCAGCACCGGGTCGTCGAGCAGCGGCTCCATCACCGCCGCCAGCCGGTCGCCGTCGTCGTGCTCCAACGACTCGAAGGCGCTGCGCGTGAACCGCAGCGACTGCTCCGCCGTGGCCCGCGAGGCCTTGCCGGCGACGTACTGCAGCACCGCCCAGCTGGCGCCGCAGATCGCCGCCACGCACAACAGCACCATTCCGACGAACTTGACTCCCAAACCAAAGCGCACGGGTCCCGGCCCTTGCCCCGGAGGTGAAGCCTCCCGACCCCCCGGGGCCACCTTCTTTTAGTGCAGCTGAATCTTTCGTGCAGGACAATCATAGGCGCAGGTGGGGGCCCGCGCACCCCATCCGGGGACATTTGTCGCGGGGCGTCATCGGCGGGTTGCGGGGTCGGGGCGGCCTCGTCGGCTGAGAGCGGCGGCGCTAGAGTGGCGGCATGGCCAAGCGCACCAAGATCGTCCTGAGCGACCTGCACATTGGCAGCGGGCACATCAAGGGTCGCCCCAACCCCTTCGACGACTTCCGCGACGACGAGTTGCTCGGCCAGTTGCTCGGTCGGCTGGGGACCCAGTATGCGGACGACGACCTGGAGCTGATCCTCAACGGCGACGTCTTCGACCTGCTCAAGGTGCCGGTGAACGGGCTGTTCCCCGAGGCGATCACCGAGGGGATCGCCACGCTGAAGACCGAGATGTGCCTGCACGGCCATCCCAAGGTGGTCGAGGCACTCAAAGCGTTTCTGAAGAGCCCGCGCCGGCGGATCACCGTGCTGCCGGGCAACCACGACATGGAGCTGGTCTTCCCCGAGGTGCAGCGGCTGTTCACCCGGGCGCTGACCGGGGCCGACCACGACGAGCGGGTGCGCCACATCGTCGACCGGGCGGTCTACCGGCTCGACGGCGGAGTGGAGATCCACCACGGCCACCAGTTCGAGGCCCTCAACGCCTTCGACTTCCGCCAGCTGGTGCTGGAGAAGGGCCTGCCCGAGCCGATCCTCAACCTGCCCTGGGGAAGCCTGTTCGTGCTGCAGGTCTTGAACAAGTTCAAGGAGGAGCGGCCGTACCTCGACCGGGTCAAGCCGTTCTGGCCGCTGATTCCCGGCGGGCTGATCTTCGACACCCGGTTCACGGTGCGCGCGATGCTCAACAGCAGCTACTACTTCCTGCGCGCCCGAGTCAGCCCGCTGTGGCGACGGCGGCGGCCGTTCACCAAGCTGGGCAAGTTCCTGATGAACGAGCTGAGCCTGTTCGAGAAGCACGAGGACACCGCGCAGCGCCTGTTCAAGAACGACCCGTCGCTCAGGGCGGTGATCATGGGCCACACCCACACCGAGATGGTGCGCACCTACGGGCGCGGCGAGCGGGTGTACGTCAACACCGGCACCTGGATGCCGATGGTCAACTTCTCGGTGGAGGCGCTGGGCCAGAGCACCGAACGCCACTACGCGCTGGTCCGCTACTCCGAGCGCGGCGACGCCCGGGTCAGCCTGATGCGCTGGCACGGCAAGCGGCCGGAGACCGAGGAGCTGTCGGCGTAGCCTTCGACCAGAAGTTCGCGACGGAGTTCCGGTCAGCCCGAGCCCTTCGGCAAGCTCAGGGCGGGCTCAGTCGAGGGCCGCTCCCGGATTCCTCCCCTGCCCTGAAGACGGCTCGGCCCCGGAGCCTTGAAAGGCGCCGGGGCCGAGCACTGCTTGGACTATTTCCCGGCTACTGGCAGCCGCACGCGACCGCCGGCGAAGCCGAGTTGCGCGGCGCCGGGGCGGCAACGGTGAAGTCGGCGGCGTTGTTGGTGGTATCGGTGCAGCCGTCGCCATTGCGGAGCGCGGCGGTCGTCGCCGAGAGCCCACCGGTGGGGACACTGCCTTCGCTGCAGTTGGCGCTGCCGTAGCCCACGAAGTCGACCACGTTGGTGGTGGGGCAAGTGCCGGTAAGAGCGGTGGCGACGCTGACCAGCGCCACCTTTCCCGTCGAGCCACTCATCGCGATTGCCGCGGTGACATCGGGGGTCGGCAGCGCCGGGGCCGTTCCGGTCCCTGCCGCTTCCTGAATCAGCAGGTACTTGCCGGGGTCAATGGTCTTGCCGGTCAGCGGCGTCGCGGTCCAAGTGCTGCCGGTCGAGCTGGCGTACTGCACCGACCAGCCGCTCAGGTCCACTGGCGTAGCCCCGCGGTTGTGGAGCTCGATGAAGTCATTCTTGTAGGGCGCGCCGGTGTTGCCGCCGCCGCCGTACACCTGGCTGATGACGATCTGAGAAGGCGTGCAGACCGTGGCCTGGACATCGACCTGAGCGGTGGCCGCCGCCGCGGTGCCGCCCTGCAGATTTGCGGTGAGGGTGACCAGGCCGGTGGTGCTGCCGGCGGTGAAGTCGAAGGTCGCCGACTGCTGGTTGGCGGCAACATTGACCGAGGCCGGAACGGTGCCGGCGCTGGTGGTCAGGTCGATTACCGCGCCCGAGGCTCCGGCGGGGATGTCCAGGGTGGCGGTCACCGAGACGATCCCGTTCGGCTTCACGGTGGCCGCGGCAGGCACCAGGGTGGCCACCGCCGTCGGGAGGACGCCGGCGGCCAGCACCTTCACCGAGGCGGTCTTGGGGACGCCGCCGACGGTGGCGGTCACGGTCACCGAGGGGCTGGCGGCGACGCCAGTCACGTGAACCACGCCACTCGTCTGGCCGGCGGGGATGGTGATGGTTCCGTTGACGATGGTCAGCGCCGCGATGTCGGAGCTGGTCACGGTCACGTCGGTGGGGACCAGCACCGCCGAGGCCAGGCTGACGGTCAGCGCGCCGGGGAAGGTCGGGCCGGTGTCCCCCACCCTGGCGAAGGCAGTGGCGGGCAGCAGATCGGCCAGCACGCCCAGGCCGCCGGAGACGGTGATCACCGAGGAGGAGGTGATTGCCGCCGCGGTCGAGCTCACCGTCACGGTGACCGGCTGCTGGCCGGCGCCGGCGGTGAAGTTGAAGGTGGCGCTGGTGGTGTCCGCAGCGAAGGGAACGCTGGCGATGGCCGTGCCGCCGCCTGCCGGCGAGATGGCCACGTCGAGAACGAAGCCCGCCGGAGCCGGGACGTCGATGGTCGCGGTCAGGCTGACCGCCTCACCCGCCTTGATGGTCGCGGTCGCCGGGCTCAGCGTCACCGAGGTCGGCAGCTGGGAGGCCCCGAGGACCTTGACGCCGGCAGTGAAGCTGACCGCCGCGCCCTGCCTGGCGGTGAGGGTCACGCCGGTGGCGTTGGCGACGTTGCCGGTGACGATCACCGAGGCCGAGGTCTGGCCGGCGGGGACGGTCACTGCGCCGCCAACCACCGTCAGATCGGTGGAGCCGGAATCGACCACGATGGTGGTCGGGACCAGCACCGCCTGCCGCAGCTGAACCTGCAGCGCGACCGGGAAGGTGGCCCCGGTGGCCCCGACGCGGGCGTAGGCGCCGGTGGCCGGGCCGAAGCCCACCAGCTCGCCGGCGCCGCCGGCGATGGTGATGTCCGCGAAGCCGCTGAGGGACCCGGCGGTGCCGGTGACCCGGGCGGCCTGCTCGACGACTCCGGCGACGAAGTCGAAGGTGGCGCTGAGAGCGTCGGCGTTGATGTGGACGGTGGCCGGCGCAGTCCCGGCTCCGGCGGGGGAGACCGCCAGCGCCACGTCGATGCCGCCGGCGGGCGCCGGGATGTCGAGGGCGGCGGTGACGGCCACCGTGCCGCCCACCGGAGTGGTGGCGGCGGCCGCGGTCAGGGTCAGCGTCGCCGGAGCCTCGGCGGTCCCCAGCACCCGCAGGGTCGCGGTCTTGGCGGTGCCGTTGCAGGTCACGGTGACGGTCACCGAGGCGGCGGCGGCATTGGCGGTGAAGCCGACCGCGGCGCTGGTGCCGCCGGCGGCGACGGTCAGCGGGCTCACCACCGACAGGGCGGCGACGTCCGAGGACACGACGGTGCAGACGGTGTCGACCAGGACCGGCGCCGCCAGAGTGGCGGTCAGCGCGGAGGGGACGATGTTGGTCGAGCCGACGCGGGCGAAGCCGGTGGCCGGGGTCAGCGAGGCGAAGACGCCCAGGCCGCCCTGGACGGTGACCGTGGCGGTGTCCGAGGCGGTTCCGGCCGAGGCGGTGATCGTCACCGCTTGCTCGACGCCGCCGGCGGTCGCCTCGAAGGTGGCCGAGGTGGCGTCGGCCGGGATGGTGGCCGTGGCGGGCATGGTCACGCCGGTGGGCTGGGCCGAGAGGGTCACCACTGTGCCGTTGGGCGGCGCCGGGATGTCCGAGGTGACGGTGAAGGTCTGCTTGGCGCCCGCGGCCAGGGTGACGGTCTTGGGCGCCAGGGTCAGCGCCGCCGGGGCCTCGTTGGCGCCCAGCACCCGGACGTTGGCGGTCAGCGGGCTGCCGCCGGCCACCGCCGCCGAGAAGGTGACCTCGGTGGGGCTCGCCGCCAGGGCATCGACCGGCACCTCGACCGAGGTGGCGTTGGCCGGCACGGTCACCTTGCCGCCGGTGACCACCGCCACGCCGCTGGCGCTGGAGGTGATGGTGACGTCGGTCGGGGTGGACATCGCCTTGGCCAGGGTCACGGTCAGCGCCGCCGGGAAGGTCAGGGTGGCGGTCTTTCCCTCGCGCGTATAGCTGTGCGCCGGGCCGAACGAGGCGATCGCCGCAGCCTGGAGCAGGTCATTGACGCTGCGCGGCTCGACCTTGGTGTTGCCGCTGCGCAGGGCCAGCACGCCGGTGATCGAGGTGAAGCTGTCGCCCAGCGCCGGCAGCGGAGTCATCAGATAGAGGTAGTCGTCCACGCGCAGCGAGCCGGTGACCTCGAACTCGTTGAAGCTCTGCGGAGCGTCGGGGTTGGCGCTGGTGACGGTGACGCTCTCGACCTTGACCAGCACGCCCTCCAGCGCGGCGGCCTTGTTGCCGCTGGTGGCGATTTCCGCCGGGGCGACCAGCACCGGCGCCGGAGCGGCCTCGCCGCTGCTGGTGACCGCGACCGTCGAGTTGGTCAGCTCGAAGGCCCCGGCATAGAGGGCGATGGTGGTGCTGCTGATGTCGACCCGATCGCCGACCGCGACGGTGGGGGCGGTCTTGGTGAAGACGAAGATGCCGGAGTAGTCGGCGCCGGCGAAGGCGGTGTCGCCGTCCTTGTGCTGGGCGAAGAAGCCGTTGCTGCCCACGCCGGTGACCAGCAGGTTGCTCAGCTTGACCACGTCGCCGGCGGCGTACTTCTTGTTGACGGGATCCTTGATGTCGTAGACGGTCGCCGGGCAGGTGCCGGGATCGTTGGGGCACTTGTCGCAGGCGTCGCCCACGCCGTCGTGATCGGCGTCGGCCTGATCGGGATTGGGCTTGTTGGGGCAGTTGTCGCTGGCATTGGGGACGCCGTCGCCGTCGAGGTCGTTGACGTCGATGGTCTTGCAGTTGCCGGCGCCGCCGGGGTCGAGCGGGCACGGATCACAGGCGTCGCCGATGCCGTCGCCGTCCGCGTCAGGCTGCGGCGGCTTGGTGCCGCTGGCCGGATCCCACTTGGTCAGGTCCACGTCCATCGGGCGGACCGGGTTGAAGACCGTGGGGCAGTTGTCCTCGGCGTCCTCGTAGCCGTCGCCGTCCTGGTCGGTGGCGGTGGGCGCTCCGGTGTAGATGGTGGAGTAGTTCACCGCTGCCGGGCGGGTCGGCTGGCAGCTGGGCTCCTTGAGGATCGGGTCCTGGCAGAAATCCAGCTTGTACTTGCTCTGCTCGGCGCCTTCGAGGGCGGCGTAGTGCTTGCCGGTCTCGCGGAAGACGCAGGCCTTCTTGCTCACCTGGCAGACGGTGACCGGGTCGCAGTCGGCGCTGGCCGGCAGGGCGCCGACCACGTCGGCGTCGCCGTAGAGCACCGCGCCGCCGCGCAGCACCAAGAGCACGTCCTTGGGCGCGGCATCGATCACCGCCCGGTGATCGACCTTGCCGTTCTTCTTGAAGATCGCGACGTCGCCGAACAGCCCGACCGTCAGGCTGCCGATGGCGTCGTCGGTGGCGGTGACCTTGGCGGCGGTGGCGGTGGCCATCATCCACAGCTGCTCGTCGGTGAAGAAGCCGCCGAAGTAGGTGGCGTTGAGATCCGCGGCGCACTGCAGCTCGCGCAGCATGTTCATCGAGCCGGAGGCGATCCAGTCGGTGCCCAGGGCGACCGGGATCCCCATGTGCGCGTACATCACCACCGGGGCGGTGTTGCCGTAGAGGCTGATGTTGGAGCGCGGCGACCAGATCAGCGCCGCCTTCTTGCCGTCGGGGCCCTGCATCTGTGCCACGTCGGCCGGGGTGACGCCGATGCCGTGGATGGTGGCGGTGTTGCCGTTGATGATGTCCTTGCCGCCGTTGGCGGTGGTCTCGGTGCACAAGAGCTCGTTGTGGGCGGCCTTGCTGATGCCCTCGCCGATGTGCGGCAGGTAGGCGTCGGCGGTGGAGGGGTCGGTGATCTTCGGGTAGGCGCAGGTCGAGTCGATGGGCTGGAAGCTGTTGTCGCCCAGGGGGAAGGTGTCGAAGTCGACCAGCGGCTGGTTGAGGCCCTCCTGGTCGGTCTTGTCGAGGTTGCGCAGCAGGCCGGGGGCGCTGCCGGAGCTGACGGTGGAGGTGGCGCCGCCGAAGACGAAGCGCAGCTCGGCCCAGCTGATGGTGTCGCTGGTGGCGCCGCCGGGGACGGTGATCCTGGTGTGGCCGTTGTAGCCCTTGCGCCACTCGTGGCGGTGCTCGTAGCGCTCGGCGGAGGGCATCGGCTGGTTGTTGGCGAAGGTGATGTGGTCGTGGGTGTTGATCAGGCCCGGGGAGATCACCGCGTCGGGGCAGGCGATCTGCTGGGCGCCGGCGGCCTCGGCCGCGCAGTCGCAGGCCACGCAGGCGATCTTGCCGTTGGCGTCGAGCAGCACCTGGCCGCCGCGCAGCACCTGGCCCGGGGTCAGCACGTCGCCGGCGAGCAGGAGCTTCTTGTTGTTGGCGTCGCTGGCCGGGACCACCGCGCACGAGGCGCCGGCGGCCGGGGTCGGCAGGGTGCCGGGGCAGACGGTGACGTTCGGGCCGGCCTTGGTCCGCTTGCAGTCCGGCTCGCAGCCGTCGCCGGGGACCTGGTTGCCGTCGTCGCACTCCTCGTTGTTGGCGGGATCGACGTGGCCGTCGCCGCAGCGCGGGACGCTCTTGGTGCAGTTGGGCTCGCAGCCGTCGTTGGGGAGTTGGTTGCCGTCGTCGCAGTCCTCGCCCGGGTCGAGCTGGCCGTTGCCGCACAGCGCTCCGGCGTCGGGCTCCTCGGACTTGGTGGTGGGACAGCCGAAGAGCAGCGCCGTCGCCGCGAGGGCGAGGGGCAGCCAGAGCTTGTTCGAGGTCATGCGCGTCTCCCGGTCCGATTCGCAGCCGGCCTCGGCCGAATCGGGGCGCGCATTCTGGCAGACAGCCAACGGATATTCCAGCCTGCCCCAAACGGGAGGTTACGGGGGCGCAAATGCCCGCGGTGACTGGAGATTTATTGGGAGTGAGTTCGGACCCGGATCAGCTCTGGGTGCGCTCGCGCTCGGACTTGAGCTTGCGGTAGTGGTCGAACTCGCGGCGGGCGCGGCCGAGGATCTGGTCGATCTCGTCCTCGTACTTCTCCTCGCCGGCGGTCACGCCGACGCGCTGGTCGCAGGACTCGAACAGCGCCAGCACCTCGTTCTCGCTCAGGGCCAGCTGCTCGCCGAACCAGGCCCGCAGCTCGGAGGGGCCGTCGGCCCCGGTGCACTCCTCGACCGCCTGCTGCTCGCCGCGGTCGAAGGCCACTCCCTCGGCCCAGCCCTCCGAATCGCCGACCCGCGGGATGCGCTCGACCGCGATCGCCCAGCAGCGCCCCGGACCGGCCTCGCTCACCGCCCGCGCCAGCTGCGCGTAGGACCCGTCGCGCCAGGGGAACGGCTTGGCCGGATTGCTCAGCCGGAAGACCACCGCCCCCGCCGGCGACTGCACGTGCCCGAGCTCGATCGTCCAGGAGTGCGTTTCCTTGTCGCCCAGGAACTGGCGAGCCGCGGATCGCAACAGCTCGAGCAGCGCGTTGCCGCGCTGCGGCACCAGCGCCACGAACACCCCTTCGTACTGCGGCGTTTTCATGGCTCGATCCTGTACCACAAGTCTTGGCCGCTCAAGACCTCGGGCGGTCCGATCCATTACAATCCGCCGGTCCGCCATGTCCAAGACGCCGAGACTCGCCGCGCTGGCCGCACTCGCACTGCTCTTCCTCTCCCCTGTCCCCGCCTCGGCCTGGGATCCCTCGCTGCGCTGGTACAGCCTGGAGACCCCGCACTTCGTGGTCAGCTACCACGAGGGCCTGGGCCAGCTCGCTCAGAAAGCAGCCCGGGCGCTCGAGGCGGCGCACGAACGGTTGGTTCCGGCGCTGGGCCACGCTCCCAAGGAACGGGTCCAGGTGGTGG
The DNA here is from genome assembly GCA_037442205.1 of Myxococcales bacterium. Lineage (GTDB taxonomy): Bacteria > Myxococcota > Myxococcia > Myxococcales > UBA5297 > JBBIQS01. The sequence goes on along the minus strand of JBBIQS010000062.1, from coordinate 26,270 downwards.
TCACCGACGAGACCGACAGCGCCAACGGCAGCGCCACCGCCTTCCTGCGCCCGGAGATCCACCTGCTGGCGGTCCCGCCCGACAGCCGCAGCGAGCTCAACGACTACGAGGACTACCTCTGGAACCTGGTGACGCACGAGTACACCCACGTGCTGCACCTGGACGAGATCGGCGGCTTCCCGGCGCTGGTCAACAGCCTGGTCGGCCAGCTGTGGATCCCCAACAACGTCCAGCCGCACTGGTTCATCGAGGGGCTGGCGGTCTACGAGGAGTCGGCGCTGAGCGGCTCGGGACGGGAGCGCTCCAGCCTCTACGACATGTACCTGCGGGCCGAGGTCCTCGACGGCACCTTCTTCGAGCTCGACGACGCCAGCGGCTACCCCACCCGCTGGCCGCGGGGCGCGGTCCCCTATCTGCACGGCGCCAAGCTCCTGGAGTACGTGGCCAACCGCTTCGGGCCCGAGGCCTTCCGCCGCATCAGCCGCGACTATGGCTCGCAGGCCATTCCACTGGCCATCAACCGCACCGCCCGGGCCCAGCTCGGCAAGAGCTGGCTCGAGCTGCACGAGGACTGGAAGGAGCAGCTCTTCGACGAGGTCGAGCAGCTCTCCGAGCGGCTCTCCGCCCGCGGGCTCACCGAGGCCAGGCTCGTCAGCCACAGCGGCGACACCACCGGCGAGCCCCACTACCTGCCCGACGGCCGGCTGCTCTACCTCGAGGACAACGGCGACCGGCGCGCCAACCTGAGGCTTTTCGACCCGCAGAAAGGCGCGGTCGAGCCCTTCCTGGAGCTGACCGGCAGCGGCCCGTTCGCCCTGGCCCCGGACGGGAAAAGCGCCGTCATTTCAGCGATCTTCAACTGGAGCCTGTTCTACGACTACGAGGATCTCTACCGGCTGGATCTGAAGTCGGGCTCGATGACCCGGCTCACCGGCGGCGCCCGCGCCACCGAGCCGGACGTCGGCCAGGACGGCAAGACCATCGTCGCCGCCCGGCGCATCGGCGGAGGGCGCACCGCGCTGATGCGCATCGACGAGAGCGGCCAGCGCGACCTCTACCAGGCCCCGCGCGACCACGTGGTCTTCACGCCGCGGCTTTCGCCGGACGGCAAGGCGGTGGCCTTCTCGGAGCAGCGGCCCGAGGGGCGCGACATCCGGCTGCTGGACCTGGCAAGCGGCGAGGTGCGCGACCTGACCCGCGACCGCGCGCTCGACCTCGACCCGGCCTTCGATCCCAGCGGCCGCTGGCTGCTCTTCGCCAGCGACCGCAGCGGCATCTACAACCTCTACGCCAAGGATCTTCAGGGCGGCGAGACGTACCAGGTGACCAACGTGCTGACCGGGGCCTTCAAGCCGGCGGTGTCGCCCGATTCGAAGGAGCTGGCCTTCGTCACCTACTCCAGCCGCGGCTACGACGTGGCGGTGATGCCCTTCGAGCCGGAGCGCTGGCGGCTGGCGCCGACGCAGGACCTGGAGCGGCCCAAGCCCGAGGCCTGGGAGAGCACCGCCCTCTACCCGACGCACGACTACCAGCCGTGGAAGACGCTGCTGCCGCGCTACTGGCTGCCGTCCTTCGGCGCCGATCCCCGCGGGGCGGCGCTGGGGCTGGTGACCGGGGGCTCGGACGTGGCCGGGCACTACGATTGGTCGCTGAGCGCCGGGCTGGGACTCGAATCGCTGCAGCCCTACTTCGATCTCTCGGTCGGCGAGAACATCACCTACCCGCTTCTGTCGGCGGGGGCGTCGAGCTGGCTGGCGAGCATCCCAGGTGGTCCGCAGGGCGCGATCGAGCGCCAATCCACCCTGAGTCTGTGGGCGAGCTTCCCGTACAGCTGGCGGGACCTGAGCTTCGGCGCCACCCTGGGCTACGAGCTGCGCCGCTACGATCCCTTCCCGTGGGCGCAGACCATCGAGCCCGACGGGCCGGTGCCGTTCATCCCGGAGCAGGGACTGGCCTCGACGGCGATCGTCGGCCTGAGCTTCTCCAACGCCCAGCGCTTCGCCAACGCCATCAGCGCCGAGCGCGGGCAGTCGCTGAGCCTGACCCTGCGCGCCACCCGGCCCGAGCTGGGCGGCGATTTCAGCGCCACCAGCATCGAGGCGGTGTTCGCCAAGTACCTGCTGATGCCCTGGGCCGAGCACCACGCCCTGGCTCTGCGGCTGGCGGGCGCCACCGGGGTCGGGGATCTGGGGCAGCGCCGGCTGTTCTCGCTGGGAGGCATCGGCATCCGCGATCCGCTGATCGACGCCCTGAACCTGAGGACCTCGACCGGCGTGGCGCTGCGCGGCTACAAGCCCGGGGCCTTCGCCGGGAACAGCTACGTGCTCGGCAACTTCGAGTACCGGTTTCCCCTGTGGCTGCAGGGGTTTGGGCCGTGGACCTTCCCGCTCTACCTGCGGCGGCTGTCGGGGGCGCTGTTCTGCGACGTCGGCGAGGCGGCCAACACCCTCACCGCAAAGAAGCTGCGGCCGTCGGTGGGCGGCGAGCTGCGCGACGAGATCTTCCTCGGCTACGGGCTGCTGACCAACGTCCGCCTCGGCTTCGCCCGCGGGCTCGGCGAGGGCGGGATCAGCGAGTGGTACCTGGCGCTGGGCGGGGCGTTCTAGGCCGCGCGCGCCGCGTGCAGGCTTGCAGTGCATGCACCGAATGCGTAAAGTGCAGGCATGGCTATCTATCGGGAGAGCACCAAGAAGAGATCGCAGCGCAAAGGGGGGGAAGAGACCGTGCAACTGACCGTCCGTGGCGTACCCAGACATGTGGACCAGGCGCTCAGGCGCAAGGCCGTCGCCGAGCGCCGCAGCCTCAATGACGTGGCCGTCGAGGCGCTGGGAGCAAGCACCTGCTCCGAGGAAGAGGCCGTCTACCACGACATCGACCACCTGGTTGGCACCTGGGTCGAAGACCCCGCCTTCGACGAGGCGCTCGCCGCTCAAGACCAGGTCGACGAAGAGATGTGGAAGTGAGGATCGCCCTCGACAGCAACCGCTACACCGACCTGGCGCGCGGCATCCCCGAGGTCGTCAGTCGGATCCAGCGGGTTAGGAAGGTCTTCGTTCCGTGGATCGTCCTGGCCGAGCTGCGCAGCGGCTTCATGCTCGGTTCACGGCAGGAACAGAACGAGCGGACGCTGACGCAGTTCCTGAATTCGCCTCGGTTCGAGCTGCTTTGGCCCGACGAAGCGACGACCATTCACTACGCTCGACTGGTCACTCAACTTCGACGCCAGGGCACTCCGATACCGACCAACGACATCTGGATCGCCGCGTCGGCGCTGCAGCACGACCTCATCCTCTTCGCGCGCGACGCCCACTTCGATCGCCTGCCGCAGCTCGCCCGGATCTAGCGCCAGCAAGTCAGGCAGGCCGGCTCAGGCCTCGATCTGCCCCGCCTCCGGCACCGCGCCCCGTGCCCGCCCCAGCCGCCGCCGCAGCCAGCCGACGGCCCGCTCGCGGCCGCCGTCGAGGATCTCGTAGACGGTGGGGATGAGCAGCAGCGTCAGCAGCGTGGAGGTGATCACCCCGCCGATCACCGCCCGACCCAGCGGCGCACGGAAGTCGCCGCCCTCTCCTGCCCCGATCGCCACCGGGATCATCCCGGCGATGATCGCCACCGTGGTCATCATGATCGGCCGCAGCCGCACCCGCCCGGCCTCGATCAGCGCCTCTCGCCGCGGCATTCCCTGCTGCCGGCGCATCTTGGCGTAGTCGATCAGCAGGATGGCGTTCTTGGCCACGATCCCCATCAGCAACATCACGCCGATCAGGCTCATGATGTTCAGCGTGTCGCCGGTGATGAGCAGCGCCAGCACCACCCCCACCAGCGACAGCGGCAGCGACAGCAGGATGGCGATCGGGTCCAGGAACGAGCCGAACTGGATCACCAGGATCAGGTACATGAGCAGCACCGCCACCGCCAGCGCCACGAAGATGCGCCGGAAGATCTCCTGCTCGTCGCGGGTTTCGCCGCCCTGGGTGATGCGCACTCCCGCAGGCAGCGTCAGCCCGGACAGCTTCTCGTTGATTCCCCGGTTGACCTCGCTCAGCGAGCGCCCCTGGACGTTGGCCTGCACGTCGATCACCTTGTCGCGCCCCAGGTGATTGATCTGCGCCGGAGCGGCGGCCTGGCTGACCGTGGCCACCTGGCCTAGCGGCACCACTCCCGGCGCCCGGTCCGGGCCCGCGGCCACCGACAGCGGCAGCTGGCGCAGGCTCTCCACGCTCGAACGGGCCTCGGGCGCCAGGCGCACCATCACCTTGCGCGTCTCGCCGCTGGGGTCCACCCAGTCGCCGGCATGCAGCCCGGCGAAGGCCGGCCGCATCGCCTGCGCCAGCTGCGCCACCGTCACCCCCAGCGACCCGGCCAAGCCGCGGTTCAGCGACACCTCGACCTCCGGCCGCTCTCCGCGGGTCGAAAGCCCGACGTCCACCGCCCCCGGGACCTTCTTCACCTCCTCCGCAGCCCGGGCCGCGAACTTCTCCAGCGACGAGATTTCGCTGCCGCGGATCTCGATCTGGATCTGCGGGAAGGCCCCGCCGAAGAAGCCGGTGTAGACCGAGGTCGTGGCCCCGCCCAGCGTCGACAGCTCGAGGCGCAAGAGCTCTCCCAGCTTGTCCTGGCTCAGCTTGCGCTCGGCCTTGGGCTTCAAGCGCACGTACATCAGCGCCTGGTCCACCCCCGGCGCCTTGAGCGGAATCGGCACGCCGATGGTGTCGTAGCTGTAGAGCACCTCGGAGTGGGCGCGGACGATCTGCGAAGCCTGCTCCACCTTGCGGCGGGTGTACTCCAGGCTCGAGCCGGGCGGTGCCTCGACCACCACGCTGATCTCGCTGCGGTCGCTGACCGGGGCGAAGCCGGCGCCGCCCAGGAACAGCTGCAGCGCGATGGCCCCCACCAACGACAGGATCCCGAGCGCCACCATCGTCACCCGGTGGTCGAGCGCCCAGCCGATGACTCCCCGGTAGCTGTCGGCCTGCCGGTCGAACCAGCGGTTGAACGCCACCAGCGCCCGGCTGAACCGGCCGCGCTTGCTGCCCTTGGCCAGCTGCGGGTCGAACCAGTAGGCGGAGAGCATCGGGTCGAGGGAGAAGCTGACGAACAGCGACACCAGCACCGCGCAGGCGATGGCCAGGGCGAACGGCTTGAACCACTGCCCGGCCACGCCGCCCATGAACGCCACCGGGAAGAACACCGCCACGATCGAGAAGGTGGTGGCCGCCACCGCACGGCCGATCTGGTTGGTGCCGACGTGGGCCGCCTGCACGTGGTCGTAGCCCAGCTGCACGTGCCGGACGATGTTCTCGCGCACCACGATCGCGTCGTCGATGAGGATGCCGATCGCCAGCGACAGGCCGAGCAGCGACATGGTGTTGAGGGTGAAGCCGAAGACCCACACGCTGATGAACGCCGCCAGTGCGCTGACCGGCAGCGCCAGCCCGGTGATCACCGTCGAGCGCCAGCTGGCGAGGAAGAAGAACACCACCAGCACCGTCAGCAGCGCGCCCTCGAACAGGCTCTCCTGGACGTTGAGCACCGCGCGCGCCACCCGGACCCCAGAGTCGCGGACCACCTCCAGCTTGGCCCCCGCCGGCAGCGTCCCCGACAGCCGATCGACCCGCTCGCGGATGGCGCTGGCGACCTGGGTGGTGCTGTAGCCCTTGGCCTTGATGATCTCCAGCCCCACCGCCCGCTGGCCGTTGAAGAGGGCCATGGTGCGCGGATCCTCGGTGCCGTCGAAGACCCTCGCCACCTCGCCGAGCCGGATGCCGCGCCCGCCCCGCTGGGCCACCACCATGTTGGCGAACTGCTCCGGGGTGTCGAGCCGGCCGCGCAGGCGGATGGTCCGCTCGGAGAGATGCTCCTCCAGCCGCCCCACCGGCGCCGCCAGGTTCTGCGTCTGCAGGCCGGCCACCACCTCGGCCACGCTCAGCCCGGTGGCCCGCAGCTGCTCGGGGATCATCTGCACCGTCAGCTCGCGCACCAGCCCGCCGACCACGCTCACCTGGGCCACTCCCGGCACCGCGCGCAGCTCGCTGGCGATGGTCGGGTCCGCCAGCGCGGTCAGCGCCGGCACCCCCGCCGGCCCGCTCAGGATCAGCGAGACGATCGGCATGTCCGAGGGGTCGAAGCGGGTGAGGATCGGCTCCTCCATCTCCTGCGGCAGCTCGGAGCGCTTGGAGCTGATGGCGTCGCGGATGTCCTGCGAGGCCTGCTGGATGTTCTTGGAGTAGTCGAAGAACACCGTCAGCTGGGCCAGTCCGTCGGTGGCGCTGGAGGTGGTGCGCGTGGCATCGATGCCGCTGATGCTGAAGAGCGCATCCTCGACCGGGACCACCACCTCGCGCTCCACCACCGCCGGCGAGGCGCCCGGGTAGACGATGGTGACCGCGATCACCGGCTGCTGGACGTCGGGGAACTCGTCGGTGGTGAGGATGGCCAGCGCCAGCACGCCGAAGGCCGCCAGCGCCAGCATCGCCGCGATGGTCACGATCGGCTTGCGAATGGCGAGATCGGAGATGAACACGGCGGCACCTTGCTCACTCGCAGGATGGCTTCATCGCAGCGGCTCGGGCGGTCTGGTGTAGCGGCGCCCGTCGGCGGGAGGTTCCGGGGCGCGGCGCTCGGGAACCTTGGCCGGCGGCGGATCGTCGACCGCCGGCCCCGGCACCTCGCCCGCCGGAGCGACCTCCAGCTCGTCGAAAGGCCCGTGCGACGGCGGCTGGGGGCCGTCGAAGGGCTCGACCTCGTCTCGCGGAGTAAGCGACTGCGGCCGGGGCTGTCGGCGCGGGCGATCGCCGTTGCCCTCCGGCGCCAGGGGACCGCTGTCCTCCATCGGCAGCTCGTCCCCGGCGTCCTCGCCGCCATCCTCGCCCTCCAGTTCCTCCCCGGCGTCGTCGCTGCCCTCGGACCCGGCGTCCGGCCGATGGTTCGCCTGCCCCGATCCTCCCAGCGCCTGGCCCTCCTCCTCGGGCGCCTCGCCCGGGGCCCGCATGGCGCGCACCCGGGTTCCCTCGGCCAGCGCGCCGCGCACCGAGCCGCGCAGCACGGTGTCTCCCGGCTGCAGGCCGCTGCGGACCTCGACCCGGTTGGCCACCTCGTCGCGCATCCCCAGCTGCAACGGCACCCGCTGGACCCGCCCGTTCTCCACCCGCAGCGCCGAGGGCGGAGTGGTCGACAGGTCCACCGCGTCGGCGGGCAGCACCAGCCCCTTGGCGGTGAGGGTCTCGACACGCCCCTGGGCGAACAGGCCGGAGATCAGCGGGCCGGCTTCGTTGGGGATGTCGACGTAGACGCGCACCTGGCCGGTGCTGGGATCGACTGCCGGGTTGATGCGGGTGATCTCCCCGCGGAAGCGGCGGTTGGCGAAGCCGGCGACCGTGAAGTCGACCGCGGTCTTTTCCTTGAGCTCCTGGAGGTTCTGGGCGGGGACCGCGGCCTCGAGCCTGAGGCTGCCCAGGTCGATCACCGCGAACATCGGCCCGCCGGGGGCCACGTAGTCGCCCATGCTGACCTGGCGCTCGCTGATCACCCCGTCGAACGGCGCCCGGACCACGGTTCGATCCAGCTGTTGGCGGGCGGCGATCAGGCGGGCCTGGGCTTCGGCGAGCTGAGCGCTGGCGGCGGTCAGAGCCGCCCGGGTGCGCTCCAGGTCGCGCTCGGTGATCCCGCCTCCCTTGGCCAGCTTGCGGGAGCGGGCCAGCTCCAGCTCGGCGACCCGGCGGGCAGCGGTAGCCGAGGCGACCGCCAGCTGCGCCGAGCGCTCCTGCTCGCGCAGCGCCGAGTCGTCGATGCGCGCCAGCACCTTGTCCCTGGGAACCTGGTCGCCCTGGAGGGCCTCGACCGCCATCACCTGGCCGCCGACCTGGGCCCGGACCATGGCCACACGCCGCGGCTGCAGGTTGCCGGAGATGGTGGGGCCGGACTGCAGCTCGGCCCGCTCGGCGCGCGCCAGGTTCTCGGCCCCGACCTTTACCTCGGGGGGACCGCTGGGCTCCTTCGATTTGGCGCTGGTGCAGCCGAGGGCGAGCAGAAGCCCCAGCCTCAGTAAGGCGGCAAAGGCCGTCGCTCGATAGCCGGCTGCCCCCCTTCCACCCATCCCCTCGCCGCCTGCAGCTCGCTCCGCCGGCCCCCTCCCAGGGCACCGCACGGATACACGCTGACCAGGCGATCAAGCTGCGGTGAGAGGCGCGTTCAGGCTAGTGAGGTGTCCGAAAAGTTCCTTGGCGACCACCCCGCTCGCCCCGAGCGTAGCCTCCCGAGGAACGAGGGAGGCGAAGTCGAGGGGCCCTCGACTGCGCCTGCCCCGAGCGTGCCGAAGGGCACGGGCTGACCGGTTTCCGCCTCGCTGCAAAGCGTCTGCTCGGACACCACACCCGGCCCCTGGCTCACACCTTGCGCCGCGCCACCTTCAGGAGGATGGCGGTCATCGCCAGGAAGAATCCGACGCCGAGCAACTGGTAGCCGCCGCTGCCCAGCTGGGCGTTGAGCCAGTTCTCGGCGGAGACCTTCTCCAGGGCGTTGAAGATGTGCTGGCGCAAGCCCCAGGGAGCGCCGGCAGCCAGCTCCTTGGGATCGGACCCGGCGGCGGTGATCATCGCCACCACCACGCCGGCCACCGCGCCGCCGGCCACCAGCCCGGTGGCGAAGAGGTTGCCGGGACCGAGCTCGCTCTCCTCGACCTTTTCGCCCTTGCGCGCGCCCAGCCAGTCCACCAGCCCCTTGACCGCGCCGCCGACGAAGATCGGCGCGGTGGTCGACAGCGGCAGGTAGGCGCCGACAGCGAAGGACAGCGACTTCACGCCGCACAGCTCCATGGTGATCGAGAGGAACACTCCGACCAGCACGAACTGCCAGTCGAGGTTGTGGGCGAGCAGGCCCTTGATCAGGGTGGCCATCAGCGTGCCCTGGGGGGCGGGGAACTTCTCCGAGCCGATGGCGTGCCGGACGCCCTGGCGCATCATCTCCTCGCTCGGCAGGTCGAGCACGTTGATGGTGACGCCGATGACCGCCGCCGCCGCCAGCGCGCCGATCACCAGGCCGATCTGCTGGTACTTGGGAGTGGCGCCGACCAAATAGCCGGTCTTGAGATCCTGGCTGGTGGCGCCGGCGTTGGCGGCGGCGATACACACCATGCCGCCCACGCACAGCGCCATCGGCTGGAAGATGTCGCCGGTCCAGCCCAGGCCCACGAAGATCAGGCTGGTGGCCATCAGGGTGGCGATGGTCATGCCCGAGATCGGGTTCGACGACGAGCCGATCACCCCGACGATGCGGCTGGAGACGGTGACGAAGAAGAAGCCGAAGACCACCACGAAGATGCCCAGCACCAGCTTGCCGAGGATCGAGTTCCCGGGGATGAACGGCAGCACCATGATGATCAGGATCAGGCCGACGCTGCCGGCCAGGACCACGGTGAGCGGTAGGTCCTGCTCGGTGCGGCGAGTGCCGCCCTTGCCACCGCCCTGGCGCAGCGAGGCCACCGACTCCTTGAACGACTGGACGATGGTCGGCAGGGTCTTGAGCAGGGTGATGAAGCCGCCGGCGGCCACCGCTCCGGCGCCGATCTGGCGGACGTAGGCGAAGTAGATGGCGGTGGCGGTGCTGGCGAAGGTGTGGGTGGCGGGATCCCAGCCGCCCTTGCCGCCGGCCGCGGCGATGTCCTGCAGGTAGCCGAGCTTGACCAGCTGCGCGGCGATGGCGTCGGCGGGGACCAGCGAAGCCAGCAGCGGGATCAGCCCGAGCCAGGCCAGCACGCCGCCGGCGACCAGCACTCCGGCGATGCGCGGTCCGACGATGTAGCCCACGCCCAGGTACTCAGGGGTGATCTCGCCGTTGAGGGTGGCGGAGGGGAAGATCCGGCTGGTCTGCTTGGAGACCAGCGCCGGGGCCTCGGCGATGACCCTGAACACCCGCTGCAAGAGCGCGTAGACGAAGGCCACTCCCACGCCCTCGTAGGCGATCCTGGCCAGCGCCCCGCCCTTCTCGCCGGCGATCAGGACCGAGGCGCAGGCGGTCCCCTCGGGATACGGCAGGTTCTTGTGCTCCTTGACGATCAAGGAGCGGCGCAGCGGGACCATCATCATGATCCCCAGCACGCCGCCCAGCAGCGCCAGGGTGAAGATGGTCCAGTAGGAGAAGTAGTGCTCGCCGACGCTGACCCCGGTGGCCGCGTCGCGGGCCAGGAACAGGAACCCGGGCAGCGTGAAGACCACGCCCGCGGCGATCGACTCGCCCGCCGAGCCGATGGTCTGGACGATGTTGTTCTCGAGGATGGTCGAGCCGCCCAGCCGGCGCAGCAGCGAGATCGCCAGCACCGCGATCGGGATCGAGGCGGAGACCGTCAGCCCGGCCTTGAGCGCGAGGTAGACGGTGGCGGCGCCGAAGATGATCCCGAAGACCACCCCGATGATGATCGCCTTGACGGTGAACTCCTTCACCTGGGCGTCGTCGGCGACGTAGGGCTTGAACTCCGGCTCGGCAGACGAGTTGGCGGGAGCGGCCGAGCCGCTGCCCTCGGCGGCGGCGAGTTGGACGGGCTGGGTCTGGGACATCGCGGGGTGCCTCCCATGGCGCGAAACGGCCCGCGACTCTCTCAGAGATATCGGGCGCTTGTCCACCGGTTGGCGCTGTCGCAAAGCCTGCGGGCAGCGGCCGCCAGAGGGCTCGCGGGACTGGCATGAGGTTCAGCGGACCTCAGCGCCCGCTCGACCGGGCGTCCCTCGGGCGGCACAAATGGTTGCGAGGCCGCCTGGAGCTTCGACACAATCCGGCTTCCCGGGACCAGCGCACGGAACAGCGATGCCTCGAATCGCACTTCTCGCTCTCGCCTCTCTCGTCGCCGCCTGCGCGACCTCGAGTGCTCCCCCGTCCGCCCGGCCAGAGCCGGCCCATCCCATGGCGAGGCCGGAACCGGGTCCCAGCGCGCCCGGTTCCGCCGCCGCGGCGGTGGCGCCCAGATGCACTCAGCCCAAAGTCGGTCGCGGCCGCCAGCTCGAAGTCACGGTCGGCGGGACTCGCATCGACTTCAACACCGGCGAATTCACGGCCCAGCGCGAACCCGCCGACAAGCTCCACTCCTTCTCCTTCGTCAGCACCGACGGCCGCTACCTGCTCGAGCTGAACGTCCTCGACCAGTTCCAGGGCGCGTGCCCTGCGGTCTTCCAGCTGCCCACCGCCGAGTCGTTGGCCAGCCTCTACCTCGCCGAGCTCGACGAGGACGACGAGGCCACCGCCATCGCCGACAGCGACTCTCCCGGCGCCAGCGGCACCCTGACCCTCGACAGCTACTCCACCTCCGCCGGACGCGAGGTCGCCAGCTTCAGCTGCGAGCACTGCGTCCTCGCCCCCAAGGCTTCGCTGTCCCGGGCGGTGACCGTCAGCGGCCGCGCCCATGACGCCCGCTGACCGCGCCCACTGGCGCTCGCTGCTGCCGCTGGTCAACCGCGCCTCGCGCGACGACGGCCGGCGCTTCGTCCAGCGCGCCCGCCTGAACGCCATCGGGCGAGCTCTGCAGGGGTCGAGCTGGGAGCCGATCGCGCGCCTGCCCCTCGCCCTGCTGTTCGCCCATCGCCGGCGGCGAGCGGGAGCTGGGCTCCTCGTCTCCTCCCACGTCGATTCCCGCTATCCGCGGCACTTCTGCCGCGAGGGCGGCGACTCGCTGCTGCGCGGGACCTTCGACAACTCGCTCACCAACGCCGCGCTGCTGTCGCTGATGCTCGCTGACCGGCTCCCGGCCGAGGCGCTGGTGGCGTTCACCGGCGACGAGGAGCGCGACGGCCGCGGCGCGGCGCAGGTGGTCGGGGCGTTCCGCGACACCGCGGCCTCACCGGGCACGGGCATCCGCTTCGCCCTGGCGCTCGACGTCACCGGAGCGGCGTTCGGGAACAGCTGCTGCACCATCGAGAACTGGCATCCCGGCCGCGCGCGCAACACCGGGCTGCCCTTCTCGACCTCCGCCGAATTGCGCGGCTGGCTGGGCGAGGCGCTGGGCCATTCGACGCCGATGATCCACCGCCGTTCGGCCGGCCCCGACGAGGCCTGGGAGTACGCCGCCCACGGCCTCGCCTGCTGCTCGCTGTGCCTCCCGGTCGGCCCGGCGCCGGAGAACGCCCGCCGCGGCCCCGACGCCTGGATGCACAGCGGACTGGGGATACTGGCCCGCGCCGCCGACGTCGACGGCTACCTGGTCGCCGCCGCCCAGCTCTCCCGAGCCCTGGCGAGTGCCCTGGGCTGACGAATCGTCAGGCGGCGAAGACCACCGACACCACCGCCGGGCGCCCGACAATCGGATGCCAGACCGTCTGCTCGCAGCGCCACCCCTGCGCCAGAGCGCGGTTGCCGCCGATCGAGATGAAGCGCCCGCCATGGTCGTCGACCGGCTCGAGCTCGATGGTCTCCATGGCGACGGCCGCGCCGATCCCCAGCGCCTTCACCAGCGCCTCCTTGGCGGTCATCAGGCGCATCAGGCTCTCGGCCTGCCCTTCCTCCGGCCGCGTGGCCAGCCAGCGGCGCTCCGAGGCGGTGCAGAACTGCTGCGCCAAGAGCCGGTGCTCCTCGAGGTGGGCGGGCACCTCCTCGACGTCCACGCCGACCGGTCCGCCGGCGCCCATCGCCACCGCCACCAGCGACGCGCAGCGCGACAGGCTGAACTGCAGCCTCGAATCCCCGCGCTGCCGCCAGCTCGGCCTCCCGTGGACATCGACGCCGAGCGAGATCTCCTCGGCCTGACGGCCGCTCGCTCGCGCCAGCAGCTGGATCAGCAGCGCCCGGCCCGTCTCCCGGCGCTGTGCCGCCGCCTCTCGCACGGCACTCGGGCGCGGCGCTCCCTCGGCGCCGAGCAGCCAGACCTGCGGGCGATCCCAGCGCGCCGCCGGCTCTTCGAGCTGCAGGTGGTAGTCGGCCAGAGCCGCGGCGTCTCTCGTCACGCCGCACCCCGCTCGGACTCGAGGACCTCGCCGGTCGCATCGGCGGCGCTCCTGGCCGGAGCTCCCCGCCAGCGCGTCCCCTCGTGCAGCACCTCGCCCTTCATCAGCAACGACAGGTGATCGAGGCTGCTGCCCGGCTCCATCTTCGTGTCGTAGAGCACCACCGCGCACGAGCCGACCGTGCAGCCCTTCCCGATCTCCACCGTGGACATCTTCATCACCCGGTCCTCGAAGAGGTGCGTCTGCAGGGTGCAGTCCTCGTTGATGCAGACCTCGTCGCCGATGCGGATCAGGTCGTACTCGGTGAACTGGGTGGTCTCCAGGAAGACCCGCGAGCCGATCTTCGAGCCCATCAGGCGGAAGAACCAGGCGGCGAAGGGAGTGCCGGTGAGCAGGTCCACCAGCAGCGGGTTGGCGACGTGCTCATGCAGGGCGGTGACCAGCTCGTTGAGCCAGACGAAGCGGCTCCACAGCGGCGTCTCGCCGGCCCGGTAGCGCCCCATCAGCAGCCACTTGGCGGCGACCACGAACAGGCCGGCGGCCAGCGCGCAGGCGAGGAAGAAGATCGGGAACAGCGCCAGCGCCGCTCCCATCCCGAGGCTGGCGTTCGCCCCGTGGACCCACTCCACCAGCACGCTGGTCACCAGCACGAACACGGTGGCCGGCAGCACCACCCGCACCAGCTCGATGGCCCCGCGGACCAAGTAGAGCCGGCGCGGCGGCTGATAGGTGCTCGCCGCGGAGTACTCCTCGTTCACCGCCCGCTGCGGCAGGAACAGCGCCGGCGAGCCGAGCCAGGAAGTCCCCGGCTCGGTGGCCGCCGCCTCGTTGAGCGGCGGTCCGGAGAGGACGCCGATCAGGCTCTCGTCGGCGATCCGGTAGCCGGCCGGGACCACCGCGCTGTTGCCGACGAAGGCCCTCTTGCCGATCCGGGTCTCGCTGAGCTTGAGGACTCCCCGCTCCACTTCCTGCGGTCCGAGCGCGACCCCGTCGGCGATGAAGCTCTCGTCGCCGACGAACAGCAGGTCGGGCGAGGTGTGGGCCGCGGTGGAGATCTCCGCGTTCTTGCCCAGCTTGCATCCCAGCAGCCGGTACCAGAGCGGCAGGAACATGGTGGCGTACATCGGCCCGAGGATGTCCAGGCTGACCTCCATCAGCCCGTCCACCAGCCACTTGCGCACGAAGAAGCCGCTGTCCACCGGGTAGCTGCCGGCTTTGACCCGGCCCAGCAGCAGCCACTTCACCGCCACCACCTCCAGCGCCAGGATCACGATGAACGAGGCGGCCACCGCCGGCGACGCCAGCAGGTAGGCGTGGCCGAACTGCTCCTCGATGGCGTGTATCACCATCACCCCGGGCAGGATGGCGGCGAGCACGAAGAAGTCGAGCATCATCGCCGCCAGCAGGTGCCAGCCGCCGAAGTAGAGCTTGGCCGCCAGGGTGCGCCGCGGGCCGACCGCGGCCGGGGGCGCCGCCCCGATCCTGAAGGCCGGCGAGCCGTGCCAGACCTCGTTGGCCGGGACCCGGGTGCCGCTGGGCAGCAGCGACAGGTCCCTGAGCCGGGAGCCGGGGCCCATCACCACGTCCTCGCTGACCACCGCGCTGCTGCCGACCCTGCAGCCGGCGCCGATGTCGATGGGCCCCACCCGCAGCTCGCCGGCCTCGGCCACGCAGGCGTGCAGGCTGCAGTCGGCCCCCAGGCTCGCCTGATCGCCGATCGACACCAGGTCGAAGATGCGGATGTTGTCGGTGGCGATGTGGACGTCCTTGCCGATGCGCGCCCCCAGCAGCCGGTAGTAGAGGTTCAGCAGCGGGCCGCCGGTGAGGTAGTCGATGGGCACCACGCCCAGCAGCTGGTTGACGAACCACATCCGCAGGTGGAACCAGCCCCACAGCGGATAGCGCCCCGCGCGATACCGGCCGATCAACAGCCACTTGGCGACCACCGCCGCCGCCAGCATCAGCGGATAGAGCCCGAGCAGCGAGCCGAGGGAGACCGCCACCCGCGGCAGCAGCGCGATCTTCGCCTCCTCGGCCCAGGCGTAGGTCAGGAACGGCGCCAGCCACTGCAGCGAGAAGAAGCCGAACACGAAGTAGAGCCCGACCGCCTGGGCGGCGCAGAACGCCAGGTACTGCCCCCGCGAGGCGCGCGGCCGGGGCTCTGACGCCGGCCGAGGGCTGGCCTTCGCCCGGTCGGTGGACTGCAGGTGCTCGGCCAGCCCGGCCACGGTCGGGTGCTGGTAGACGTCGAGCATCGACAGCCGCGCCAGGCCGTGGGCGCTGCGCAGCTCGGAGACCATCCTCGCCGCCAGCAGCGAGTGGCCGCCCAGGTCGAGGAAGAAGTCGTCGTGGCGCGAGACCTTGGCCGGGGCGAAGAGCTTCTCCCACACCGCCGCCAGCCTCTGCTCGAGCTCGCCCTGCGGCGGATCGCGATCCGGACGCGCCGTCGCCTGGCGCGGCTTGGGGGCCGGCAGCTGCTTGCGATCCACCTTGCCGCTGGGGAGCGTCGGCAGCACGTCCAGCTGCTCGATGAGCGCCGGGACCATGAACGGCGCCAGCCGGGTCCGCAGCTGCTCGCGGATGGCCTCTTCCTGCGGCTGCTCCCCGGGGCGCGCCACCACGTAGCCCACCAGCTGCTGCACGCCGGGGACGTCCTCGCGCACTGCGGCCACCGCGGCCAGCACCCCTGGGCAGTCGAGCAGCGCCGAGTCGATCTCCCCGAGCTCGATGCGGAAGCCGCGCAGCTTCACCTGGCTGTCGATGCGGCCCAGGAACTCGAGCTCGCCGCGGGAGTTGAAGCGGACCAGGTCGCCGGTCTTGTAGAGCACCGGGGCGTCGGGCCAGCGCGCGGCGAAGGGATTGGCGACGAACTTCTCCCGGGTCAGCTCGGGGCGGTTGAGGTAGCCGCTCGACAGCCCGACGCCGCCCAGGTGCAGCTCGCCGGGCGTGCCCGCCGGCACGGCCTGCAGCTGCTCGTCGAGGACGAAGACCCGGTAGTTGGGAGCCGGGGTGCCGATGGTCACCGGCCGCTCCGGGCTCAGGTCGCCGAAGGTGGCGATGACCGTGGCCTCGGTGGGGCCGTAGGTATTGACCATCCGGCGCTCGGGGCGGGCCCAGGTGCGCACCATGGCCTCGCTGCAGGCCTCTCCGCCGACGATCAGCAGACGGATGGAGTGAACCTCCTGCGACATCATCGCCAGCAGCGTCGGCACGCAGGACAGCACGCTGATCCGCGCCTCGCGCAGGTGGCGGGGCAACTCCGGACCGGCGTGGACCATCTCGTCGCTGGCGGCGACCAGGGTGGCGCCGGAGAAGAAGGCCAGCCACACCTCCTCGACCGAGGCGTCGAAGGCGATCGAGAAGCCCTGGTACACGCGGTCGTCGGGACGGACCTGGAAGATCCTGCCCTCGGCGCGCACCAGGTTGCAGGCGCTGCGGTGCGAGATCGGGACGCCCTTGGGCTTGCCGGTGGTGCCCGAGGTGTAGATGACGTAGGCCGACTGGCGGCTGCGCTCGGCGAGCTCTCCGCTCGGCGGGCGAACGGCCGGGAGCGACTGCAGCGAGGAGCGCTCGGAGTCGAGCAGGACCCGCGGGGCGCTCAGCGCGAGGGACCGGCTCAGGGGCTCGGTGCTGACCAGCGCCTGGACCTGGCAATCGGCGAGGATGAAGGCGATCCGATCCGCCGGATAGCTGGGATCGATGGGCACGTAGGCCGCCCCGGACTTGAGGATGCCCAGCAGCGCCACGTAGACGTCGGCGCCGCGCGGAAGGAGCATCCCCACGTGGCTGCCGGGGCCGGCGCCCAGCCCGCGCAGCCGGTGCGCCAGCTGATTGGAGCGCGCCTCGAGCTCGCCGTAGCTCAGCCGCTCTCCGCCGAATTCGACGGCGATGGCCTGAGGATTGGCGTCAACGCGCGCCTCGAACAGACGATGGAGCAGCTCGGGGCGGGCCAGCTCCTCGTCGAAAGGCGCTCCGCTCCAGCGGTCGGGGATCGCAGCCTCCCACTCGCTCGCCCGCTCCATCGTTTGACTATGGTGGCTTGCTGGTTGCATTGATTTCCGGGTCCGGTGGGGCGAGAGGTGGAATCAGTGAGTGGAGCGTGGAGTCGGCGGAATCGAGGGCTGTCCTTGGCCGCTGGGCTGGCGGCCATGTTGGTCTCGCAGAGCAGCGCTGCGGCCAGCCGAACCGACGGCCTCCTCACTGGCGCGCGACCGCTTCCTTCCCTGCTCGCCCTGCGCCCGGCGGAGAAGGAGCGCCCCGCCCCGGCGACCGCTGCGCGAAAGCCCGAGGCCGAGTCGGACGAGGCGGCGAGCGTGGATGAAACCGCGAGCGGCGGCGAGGCCATCCTGGAGCCCGCCGCCCGGCGGCGCGGCGAGCCGGGCAAGGACCTCCAGGCGCGCCCGCGGAAGTCGGCCTCCAAGCCGGCCAAGGTTTCGGGGCCCGACGGCGGGGACGAGGAGGAGGACTCGCCCTGGTCGGCCGAGGCCGAGCTCGACTTCGCCTCGCGCTACCTGTGGCACGGGATCGCGCTGAGCGACGGCCCGGTGTTTCAGCCCACGCTCAAGGGAACGGCCTACGGGTTCAGCCTGGCCGCCTCGGGCAACCTGGTCCTGGCCAACGATCCCGACCAGGGCAAGTTCACCGAGGCGGGCCTGGCGGTCGGCTACTCGTACAGCTACCAGAGGCTGACGCTGGAGCCGGCGCTGGAGCTGCTGACCTACCCCAACCTCGAGCTGGCGACGACGGCCCAGGTCGAGCTGGCGGTGACGCTGCGAATCCTCGACGAGCTGAGCCTGGTGAGCACCCACTCCCTCGACGTGCTGGGGCACCGGGGAGGCTACTTCGGCGACCTGGGCCTCTCGCTCGAACACGCCTTCGATGACCGCTGGTCGCTGGAGGTCGGCACCGGGATCGGGCTCGGCTCGGCGCGCTTCAACGGGGCCTATCTGCACGTGGCCAAGACCACGCTCGACACCTGGGAAAGCGAGCTCGCCGTCAGCTGGGAGCCGTGGGCCTGGTTGGCAGTGCAGCCGCACGCCCAGCTGGTCGTGATTCTCGACCCTGCCCTGCTTCCGCCGACCGAGGCCTCTCGCGTCGCGCTGGTGGGCGGAATTGCATTCAGCTTCCGCCTCTGAGCGAGCGGGCGCGAGCGCGCCGTTTTCGAGCGGGTAACCGGCCGCCAGCCAGGTTCGCTGGACCATCCCGCAATGCCCGCTGGCGATCCGGGTCAGCGGCAGGAGGTCGGGCGGTAACGTCGGGCGCATGGGGTCGCTCTGCCGGGCTTCCAGCAGGCCCCGTGCCATCGCTTTGGACCCCGAGCGACCCCGGCAAAGCGCGCATCCCTCTGATCGGTCACAAGATTCTTGCATGGGCGGTGGAAGACTTTGTCAGTTCCCGGCTGATCGGAGACCCCTCAGCGGCTCGACCGATTGCCGGGAAAAAAAGGGCGTGCGGGTACCCGTAGACCAGGGCGAGCACCGTCCCCTCGGGATCGACCGGGGCGAGCCAGAGCGCCCACCGGCGAGATCCGAATCCCTGGCATAGACGGCGTCGATTCCTTGCCTGGAGACCAGGGCCGTCGTTATCCGAACGGCGCTTCTCAGGCAGACATGGCCGACTCGTATTGCCCGAGGAGCTTCGGGCGGCAGCCCTGACACGCGGGCCGCCGCGCTGGATGCTCGCAGTCGGCAGCTCCACCTCTGAAGGTGCCCATGATCAACTTCACCCTGCAGGTTCCCCAGTTCCTGGCGCTCGCCGCGGCCAACTTCGTCCTGGGCTGGCTCTGGTACTCGCCGGTGGCGCCCTGGTTCAAGGCCTGGGCGACCGCCGCGGGACTGAATCGGGATCCATCCAAGATGAGCGAAGCCGACAGGAAGCGCATGCCCTTCCTGTTCGGCGGCGCGCTCCTCAGCAGCCTGGCGTTGAGCCTGGCGCTGCAGCTGCTGGTGCGCAGCCTGGGCGCCCAGACCTTCGCCCAGGGCGCAGTGATCGGCCTGCTGCTCTGGGCCGGCCAGGTGCTCCCCGTCTGCCTGGGCACGCTGTGGGAAGGCCGCAAAAGCGTGATCGTGGCCATCAACCTGGGGAACTACCTCGTGGTGAATGCCTGCTTCGGCGGCGTGCTGGCCGTGTGGCGCTGAGGCCAGAGCTCGCTGATCGCCGCCTTCATTCTTCCCAGAGTTCCCGCTGCCGCATCACGAGCGGTTCCCGCTTCCTCTTCCGGCGATGCTGCCGCCCGCGGGGCGAGCAATCCGGTCGAGCAACAGCCGGCGCCAGCCGATCGTCGCCGCAGTCGCGCCGAGAGCCGCCGAGCCGAGCCAAGCCAGAGCGACGAGCGGGAGAGTTGCTCCGTCGCCCCCCGGGTTGTCGCAGCGCTCCAACCAGTTGGCAAGCCTGGGGACGAGGCACGCCGAACCAGCGAACGCGGCCAATCCGGCGTAGGCCCCCAGCGCGGCGACCGGAAGCTGCAGGAGCTTCAAGAGACGAATCAGCAGGGACATCGGGCGCTTGTTCCGGCGGCCCATGGGCGGCCTGGCCCGAACGATGAGTTCATCGAGGCTCATCCTCCCCAGCGCCTCGGAGTCGTCGCCGCAGGCCGCAAGAAACTTGAGCAGGATGCCGCGCAATTCCTCGCGATGCCCCGGAACCTCTTCGGCCGAGGAGATGACGACCCTCTCGATGGCGGTCTTGAGCAAGCCCAGCACCTTCGAAACCTTGAGCGAGGTGCCGAGCATAAGCAGCCGTCCCCGGGCATCGAAGCCCCGGTAGATGCCATCCCTGACGTCGACGGCCTCGAGCCAGGATTCCGCTTCGGGAACACTGTCGAAGATGTGCAGGTCGCCGGATTCCCACAGCAGCAGTGGCGGCTCGAGTAGAGGTGGCACGGTCATTGGGCTACCGGAGAACGAGTTGAGGCGACCAAGGCCTCGCTACTCCTACCTCGACGGCAAGCTGCCTGGCAGGAAGGCACTGGCCGCCACCTCATAGAGCGCCCAGACTGTGACCTCCGCATGCGGATCTCCTGGCCACTCAGCGGGTAGCAGTGCCTTGGCGGCGATGGCGTCATCATGGCTGAGCAGGCCGTATCCGTTCAGCCTGCCGACGAACGGCGCCAACCTCCCCGTCCACGAGCCGCAGTTGAGCAGGGATGAGGTTCGGGTCTCGTCGGAGAGGTCGTGGCCGAGCAATCGGCATCCGGCGGCGTCGGCGGGCAGCTGCTCCTTCTCGGCGTCCATTACGAGCAGCAGGTACTGCGCTTCGCTGACCACCGGAGGGAGCGCCCCTCTCGCGGACGACAACCTAGCAAGGGAACTGAGCTCGCAGGAGCCGCAATGGTCGACGTACTTGTTCAGCGCCGCGTCCAGCGACCGGACTTCCTTGAGCTGGGGAAGCTGGATGAAGCGCTGGTAGTCGGCCCAGTCGTCGTCGCCTTCGCGGAACTTGAAGCGCGTGCTCAGCCACATGGAACTGCCTCCCCTCACTCCTCGGAGATCGGCGGCGAAATCCCCATGAAGCCAGGCGCTTGCCCGCTCCAGCTCATTGAGGATCGCCGGAGCGGGCATCCGGGGACAGGGACGTGAGGAGTTTCTCACGAGCATTCCCCTCCCCCTGACAGCGGACCCTGACGCGCCATTACGCGCCAGGGCCGGCTTCCGAGCCGGCGCCGGAGGTTCCCACGTCCCTACAGCGGGAAACGCTCGCTGAAGGAACCTTCCAAGTCTTCGGCCTCGTACCCGTCGACCGGAAACGCATCCTGGTACAGCGCCGCTGCGAGATAGAACGAGCCCACGTCGAGACCGCTGTCGCGGAACACCTCGCGCACGGGCCTCCTGTCGTCGTCCTCCGCGAAGAGGTCGTCGTTCTTCACGTAGCCCACGGTGCCCGCGCGCAGGTCGAGAACGATGGGATCCCCGTTGAGGCCGGAGCCGATGATCAGCAGGCCGGCTTCGACGCAGGCGGCGTTGCCCTCGTCGAGGTTCTCCTCGGCCAACGAGTTGACGCAGTCGAAGGTGAGATGCCCCATGGTCACGTGGTGGTCGTAGCTGTGCCTCTCCAGGAACGACCGGAACTCGCTCGGCACGGACCAGTCGGTCAGGAAGCGCTGCATCTCCTCTTCGACGGCCACCGTCGTCAACGGCCGATCCGGCGACGACTCGGTGCGCGAATCGTTTCGCCTTTCGAGGGCAAGTTGGAAGCGTTCGAGCGACTGCGCGATCATCATGGTTCAACCTCAGGCAGCCGGAGCTGGCGCCGCCTCGTGCCGACTACCCGCGGCTCGCCGCTTTCGCCCACCAGCGAGCGCGGCACCCTCCCGTCTCGCACCCGTGCTACCCGACGCTGGAAGCGATAACACAAAGCCCCCGAATCCTCAGCGGATCCGGGGGCTTCGATTGGTCGGGGCGACTGGATTTGAACCAGCGACCACTTGCACCCCAAGCAAGTGCGCTACCAGGCTGCGCTACGCCCCGAAGGACAACAGGGTGAAAACGACCGGGCGGTTATGCCGATCGCCTCGAGGGAAGTCAAGGACTTTGGCTGGGAAAGCCGGCGAAAACCTACTCGTCGCCGCTCTCGTCGCCCTCGTCATCGTCGTCGGCGTCGGGCGAGCCGCCCTCGATGCCGTTGAGGGCGTTCTTGAGCACCTGGCTCGGGCGGAAGGTCAGCACCCGCCGCGCGGAGATCTCAATCTCCTTGCCGGTTTGCGGGTTGCGCCCCACCCGCGACTTCTTGTCGCGAACGATGAAGTTGCCGAACCCGGAGATCTTGATCTTCTCCCCGCGCTCGAGCGTCTCCTTGATGGTGTCGAACACCATCTCCACGATCTCGGCGCTCTCCTTCTTGGAGAAGCCCACCTTCTCGTAGACGCTCTCGATGATGTCTGCCTTGGTCATCGGTGCCCCGGAATTAAGAGTCGGCCAATTGAAGCCGGTTTCATTTCCCTTGTCAATTTAGGCGCTTGCGCCGCTTCCCGTCACTGGGCCCGGAGTTCGGCCCCGAACTTCTCCCCCAGCCTGGCGACGATGCGCCCCTGCGCCTGCAAGGTCTCCTCGTCGGTCAGCGTCCGGTCCGCCGCCCGGTAGCGGATGGCGTAGGCCAGGCTCTTCTTCCCGGCGGGTATGTTCTGCCCCCGGTACTGGTCGAACAGCAGCGCCTCCTCGACCAAGCCCCCGCCGGCACTGCGGATTTCCGCCTCCACCGCCGCCGCCGCCACCTGGTCGTCCAGGATCAGCGCGATGTCCCGCAACACCGCCGGGAACCGCGGCACGCCCTTCGACGCCGGCACCAGCTGCGCCACCTGCTCCAGCGCCTCGCAGCGCAGCTCGAAGACGTAGACCCCGCGCGGCATATCCAGCGCCTGCGCCACCTTGGGATGCAACTCGCCCATCGTCCCCAGCGACACCTCGCCGACCTTGAGTTCCGCCGCGCTGCGCGGGTGCAGAATCGCGCTTCTCGCCGGGACAAACTGCGCCCCCTTGATCCCGCTGGCCTCCAGCACCTGCTCGAGGGCGCCCTTGAGATCGAAGAAGTCCACCGCCTGCGCCGGCTGGCCCCACTGCTGCGGCGTGCGCGAGCCGACCATCACCCCGGTCAACATCCGCTGCTCGTCCGCCGGCGTCTTGGCGCCCTTCTCCTTCTGCGGCAGGTAGATCCGCCCCAGCTCGTACAGCCGCACGTCCGCGACCTGCCGATTGAGGCTGCGCTTCACGTTCTGCAGCAGCCCGGCCAGCCGCGTGGTGCACATCACCGCCTGGTCGAGAGAAAGCGGATTCTTCACCGCGATCGGCTTCACGCCCGGCGTCAGGACTTCGAGGTCCTTGGCGCCCACGAACGAGTAGTTCACCACCTCGTCGAAGCCCGCGGCCGACAGCGCCCCGCGCAGCCGCCCGTCGAGCAACCGCGACATCGGCTCGGCGGCGACGTGGGCCACCCCGCGCGGCAGCGCCGCCGGGATGCTCCCGAAGCCGAGGGTCCGCGCCACCTCTTCGACGCAGTCGGCCTCCCCTTCCACGTCCCCGCGCCACGAGGGCACGGTCACCTTGGCGGTCTCGCCCGACAGCTCGAGCTGGAACCCCAGCCCGGTCAGCACCGCGGCCACCTTCGACTTCTCGACCGGCGTCCCCAGCACCTGGCCCACCCGCTCGAAGCGCAGGGTGAAAGTGCGCCGCGCCGCCGGCTTGGGGCAGGCATCGACGCGGCCCGGGGCCACCGTCGCCTGGCACAGCTCGGCCAAGAGCTTGGCCGCCCGATCCTGGGCGAAGAGCACGCCCTCGGGATCGACCCCGCGCTCGAAGCGGTGCGAGGACTCCGAGTGCAGCGCGTGGCGGCGCGCGGTCCGCCGGATGTTGCCCGGGGCGAAGTACGCGCTCTCCAAGAGAATGCGCCTGGTCTGCGCCGAGACCTCGCTGGTGGCCCCGCCCATCACGCCGGCCAGGGCGCTGGGCGCCTTGGCGTCGGCGATCACCAGGTCCTCGGCGGAGAGCTCGCGCTCCTTGCCGTCGAGGGTGGTCATCTTCTCGGCCGCCTTGGCCTTGCGCACCACGATCGTCTGCTCGGCCACCAGGTCCAGGTCGAAGGCGTGCAGCGGCTGGCCGCACTCCATCAGCACGTAGTTGGTGACGTCGACCGCGTTGCTGATGGCCCGGATGCCCACCGCCCGGAGGCGGCTCTGCATCCACATCGGCGAGGGGCCGAGCTTCACGCCCTCGAGCACGCGCGCGGCGTAGCGCGGGCAGCGCTCCGGCTCCTCCAGCTTCACCTTCACCAGCTGGCTGGCCGGCTTCCCGCTCTCCTTGATGGAGACGTGCGGCAGCTTCAAGGCCTTGCCGGTCAGCGCGGCGACCTCGCGCGCGATGCCCAGGTGCGACAGGCAATCGGAGCGGTTGGGCGTGACGTTGACCTCGAAGACCACGTCCTTGAGATGGAGCGCCTCGGCGATGGGCGTGCCCGGGACCAGCGACGGGTCGAGGATCAACAGCCCGGAGGCCTCCTCGGCCAGCCCCAGCTCCTTCTCCGAGCAGAGCATGCCGAACGACTCTTCGCCGCGCAGCTTGGCCTTCTCGATCTTGAGCCCGCCCGGCAGCTTGGTGCCGAGGGTCGCCAGCGGGACCTTGTCGCCGACCTTGTAGTTCTTGGCGCCGCACACGATCTGCAGCTGCCCGAGCTTGCCGGCATCAACCTTGGTCACCGACAGCTTCTCGGCGTTGGGGTGCTGCTTGCTCTCCAGGATGTGGCCGACCACCACCCCGTCGAGCCCTTCGCCCAGCCGCTCGATGCCCTCGACCTCGAGGCCGGCCATCGTCAGCTTGCGCGCCAGCTCGTCGGAGTCGGCGGGGAGCTCCACGTAATCTGCGAGCCAATTGAGGCTGATCTTCATGATCGTTCTCTCGCCTTTAGCCTTGCGGACGGATCAGAACTGCTCGAGGAACCGCGGGTCGTTCTCGAAGAACAGCCGCAGGTCGTCCACGCCGTAGCGCAGCATGGTCAGCCGCTCCACGCCCATGCCGAAGGCGAAGCCGCTCACCTTGTCGGCGTCGTAGCTCACCGACTTGAAGACGTTGGGGTGCACCATCCCGGCGCCCAGCACCTCGATCCAGCCGGTGCCCTTGCACAGCCGGCAGCCCTTGCCGCCGCACAGCACGCAGCTGATGTCCACCTCCGCCGACGGCTCGGTGAACGGGAAGTAGCTGGGCCGGAAGCGGGTCTTGGTCGCGGCGCCGAACAGCGCCTGCACGAACGCTCCCAGGGTCCCCTTGAGCTCGGCGAAGGTCACCTTCTCGTCCACCAGCAAGCCCTCGACCTGGTGGAACATCGGGGTGTGGGTGACGTCGCTGTCGCAGCGGTAGACCTTGCCCGGGGCCACGATCCGCACCGGCGGCTTGGTCTCGAGCATGGTCCGCACCTGCACCGGCGAGGTATGGGTGCGCAGCAGCACCGCCCCCGACGGCGCCGACTCGAACGCCGACTGGTCGAGGTAGAAGGTGTCCTGCATGTCCCGGGCAGGATGGTCGGCCGGGATGTTGAGGGCCTCGAAGTTGAAGTAGTCGCGCTCCAGCTCCGGGCCGGTGGCGATGTCGAAGCCCAGCCGCGCGAAGATGGCGCAGATGTCGTCCAGGGTCCGGCTCACCGGGTGGCGCCGCCCGAGGTGGCCGCGCCGGCCGGGGAGCGTCACGTCCAGCTTCTCGCCGGTCAGCTCGCGGTCCAGGGCCGCCGA
The DNA here is from genome assembly GCA_037442205.1 of Myxococcales bacterium. GTDB lineage: Bacteria > Myxococcota > Myxococcia > Myxococcales > UBA5297 > JBBIQS01. The sequence goes on along the minus strand of JBBIQS010000062.1, from coordinate 1,142 downwards.
CTCCAGCGCCTGCTTGCGCTCGGCGTGGGCCTGCTCCAGCGCCACCTTGATCGCGTTGGCCTGCTGGCCGAAGGCGCGCTTCTGGTCGCCGGGGACCTTGGCCAGCCGCTCGAACAGCTTGGCGGTGGTGCCCTTCATCCCCAGGTGCGCCACCCGGGCCTGCTCCAGCGCCGCCTCGTCGGAGGCGCCGCGCAGCTCGGCGAGGGCCTTCTCCTGCAGCCCGCTCAGCTCCCGCGCCAGCTCGTCGGGCAGCGGCGCCGCCGCCACCGGTTCTTTCTTTGCCATGGACTTGCTTCGCCTCCAGAAAAGCCGACAGGCCGCCGAACGCCCTGGAGCGTCCGAGCGGCCTGTCGTTGCCCGCCCGGAGCGCTCGCCGAAAGGAGCGCGCCGGACGTTCCGAACGCGCTACTTGCCGGCCGCCACCACCGCGGTAAAGCCCGCCGGATCGAACACGGCCAGGTCGGCCATGATCTTGCGGTCGATCGCCACGCCCTTCTTGGTCAGGGCAGCGATGAGCTTGCTGTAGGTGGTGCCGTTGAGCCGGGCCGCGGCGTTGATGCGCACGATCCACAGCTTGCGGAAGTCGCGCCGCTTCTGCCGGCGATCCCGGGTGGCGTAGTCCAGCGCGCGCTCCACCGCCTGATTGGCGCGGCGGTAGCAGTTCTTGCGGCGGCCGCGGAAGCCCTTGGCGAGCTTCAGGATTGAATTGCGGCGGCGACGCGCCTTTACGCCCTTCTTGACTCTCATCTGCTTCTCCTCATGCGCGCCCTACGCGTCCCCTTCTTCGAGAGGCTCTTTGGTGCGCGGGCGCTGCGGTTTGACTGCGAAACCGGCCGGCTAGTTGGCGCCGTACGGGAACAGCTGCTTCACCTTGTTGGCGTCCTGCTTCTCGAGGTGGCCGTTGCCGCGCAGGCGGCGGTTGGTCTTGCCGTTCTTCGAGAGCATGCAGTGGCGCGCGAAAGCGCGGGCGAACTTCACCTTCCCGCTCTTCTTGACCTTGAAGCGCTTGGCCGCGCCGCTGTTGGTCTTCAGCTTCGACATGTCCGTCCTTCTCTTTCTTCTTTGCGATGGGTGCTGCGTAGGTCAGCTCTTGGGCGCCTCGCCGGCCGGAGCGGGCTGGGGCGCGGGCTGGGGCGCGGGGG
>JBBIQS010000061.1:0-48801 GCA_037442205.1 Myxococcales bacterium | reverse complement strand
GGAAGAGCTGCGGCGGCTGGGGAAGGCGATCGGTGAGGAGCCGCCCGAGATGCTCGCGGCGGCCATCACCGACCACTACCTGGAGCTCGGCGAGAAGCTCGCCCGCTACGTGGGCGACGTCTCGGTCGCCCTGGATCGGGCGCTCAAGGCCGGGCGGGTGATCCTCTTCGAAGGCGCGCAGGGGACGCTGCTCGACGTGGACCACGGGACCTATCCCTTCGTCACCAGCTCGAACACAGTGGCGGGCAACGCGGCGGTCGGGACCGGGGTGGGGCCGCGGGCGGTGGGGGCGGTGCTGGGCGTGACCAAGGCCTACACCACGCGGGTCGGGGCGGGCCCCTTCCCGACCGAGCTCAAGGACGCGCTGGGCGAGCACCTGCGGCAGGCGGGGGGCGAGTTCGGGGCCACCACCGGCCGGCCGCGGCGCTGTGGCTGGCTCGACGCCCTGATCCTGCGCTACGCCGTGCGAGTGAACGGGCTGACCTCGCTGGCGCTGACCAAGCTCGACGTGCTCACCGGCCTGCCGGCGATCCGCATCGCCACCGGCTACCGCCTCGGCGGGCAGACCCTGACCGAGCTGCCGCTGGAGGTCGAGGATCTGGAGGCCGCGGAGCCGGTGTACGAGGAGCTGCCGGGCTGGCAGGAGTCCTTGGCGGACGTGCGCTCGGTCGGGCAACTGCCTGAAAACGTGCGGCGATTCGTCGAGCGGATCGAACAATTGGCCGGGGTGGGCGTCTCCTGCATCAGCCTCGGCCCCGACCGGGCCCAGACCCTGTTTCCGAGCGACCCCTACACTCTGGGTTGACTCGGCGCGCCAAACCGATAAGGAAATGCCTCTGCCGCAATTCCGCTGCCGCGCTGGCCGGAGCTGAAAGCAAGGAGCACCAACGTGAACATCTTCGCAGCCCTCATCTGCGCCGCCTCGCTGGCGGCGGCCCCATCCGATAACGCGAAGAAGGAATACGAGCGCGGGCAGCGGCTGGCGGCCAACGGCGAAGCCGCCGGCGCCAAGGAGGCCTACGAGAACGCCGCCAAGATGTCGCCCGGCTATCCCGACCCCATCAACGAGCTGGGAGTGCTGGCCGCCGGGGCGGGCAACCGCGAGGAGGCGGTGGAGCTGTTCAAGCGCGCCACCGCCGCCGATCCCAAGTTCGCCCTGGCCTACAACAACCTGGGCTACGTGCTGCGCAAGCTGAACCGGTTCCCTGAGGCGGTGGAGGCGTACAAGAAGTACGTCGAGCTCTCGCCCAAGGACGGCGCCGGCTACGTCGGCCTGGCCGAGTCGTTCAAGGCGCTGGGCGACAAGCAGAGCCAGCTTGCCGCGCTCGAGCGCTACCTCGAGGTGGACACCGACGAGAAGAATCCCAAGCGCGCCGACCGGGCCTCCGCCGCCGAGAAGCTGCGCAAGGAGCTGGGAGTCGCCGCCAAGCCCCCGCCGCAGCCCGCGCCGGCGGCCCAGCCTGCAGCTCAGCCGGCAGCTCAGCCGGCTTCGCAGCCCGCGGCGGCCTCGGCAGCTGCGGCGGCGCAGCCGGCTCAGCCTGCCCAGCAGCCGGCGGCCAAGCCCGCCGCGGCAGCCGCCCAGCCGGTCGCCTCTGACCGCGCCGCTTTCGCCCAGCAGCGGGTGAACGAGGCGCTCCAGCTGCGCCAGGACCGCAAGATGCGCGAGTCGCTCTTCGCCTTCCAGGACGCCGCCAACGCCGACCCTTCCAACACCCAGGCGATCTTCGAGCTGGGCGTCGCCTACGCCATGCTCAACTACTACCCCCAGGCCATCGAGCGCTGGCAGCGGGTGCTGAGCATGTCGGCCGACCCCAAGATCCAGGAGGCGGCCAAGCAGAACATCGACAAGGCGCAGAAGAAGATGGGGGCCGCTCCCTCGGCGCAGCCGGCGGTCGCGACCCAGCCTGCCCAGCAGCAGCCGGCGGCCCAGCCGGCGGTCCAGCAGCAGCCGGCGTCGCAGCCTCAGGCGGCGGCGCAGCCCGCCCAGCGCCAGGGCGGAGGGCTGTCGGCGGACGCCCAGCAGGCCTACACCAAGGGCGTCGAGCTCTACACCGCGCAGGACTACGCGGCCTCGCTGGCGCTCTTCAACAAGGCCATCGCCGCCCAGCCGGAGTTCCCGCAGGCCTTCGCCGCCCGTGGCAGCAGCAACTTCGCCCTGCGCGACTACAACAAGGCGCTTGCCGACTACTCCCAGGCCATGAGGCTCGATCCCGCGCTCGCCTCGCCGCTGTTCGGCGTCGGCGAGACCCTGGTGGCGCTGGGCCGGCGCAGCGAGGCCATCCCGTACTACCAGGCCTACGCCGTCTCCCGCGCGCCCGACGCCCAGGCGAATCTGCAGGCGCTCGCCAAGCAGCGCGTCGAGGAGATCTCTCGGTAGGTCAGCGGGCGAACAGCCAGAGCAGCACCGCCCCGGCGACAGCGGCGGCCGCTCCCGCCGCCAGCAGCGAAAACTCCAGCTTCGACAGCCCTTGCTCCGGCTCGGGCGGCCCCTCCGCCTGGGCCAGCTCGGCCACCGGCGGTTCGGCAGGTGCGGACGGTGCGGCCGCGGGAGCCTCGGCCTGGGGGGCGGGTGCCTGCTCGGATTCGGGCGGCGGCCGCTTCAGCTCCGCCTCGAAGGCCAGCTCGGTCTCGCCGATCTGCAGGATCTCCCCGCCGAACAGCCGGCGCTCGACCTCGATCGGCTCACCGTCGACCAGCACGCCGTTGGCGCTGCCCAGGTCCACCAGCCGAGCTTCCTCCTTGCTCAGCACCAGCTTGGCGTGACGGCGCGAAGCCTGCTCGTCCCGCACCCGCGCCGCCGCCCCATTGCCGCGGCCCAGGTAGATGGCCTCGTCCGTCAGCGGCAGCCGCTTTCCGCAGTCCTTGCCGTTGAGCCAGACCAGCGAGGGCATCGGCAGCTTCTGGACCTGCTGCAGCGCTCCGGCCAGCACCCCCAGCGCCAGCGCGAGCGTCCCCTCGCGCGCCGCCGGCGGGGGCGCCGACAGCGACAGCTCGTGCCCGAAGACCTGGCACTTCTCCGACGGGCGTAGCAGCCGCCGGTCGCCGGCGCGGTAGGTCCTCTTGCCGACCACCACCTCCCCGGCCTGGACCTCGGCGATGGCGCAGTCGGCCCCGACCTCGATGCGCACCGCCTCCGGCGGAGCTCCCTCCAGCTTGAGCTGGTCCTTCTCGCCGCCTCCGAGCATCAACAGCCCCGCGTCGGTCGAATGTTCGGAGGTCTGGCCGGCCGGGGAGCGCAGGATCAGGTTCATGGCCCGCGGCCATATGAAAGCGGCGTGCCGCCCGGAAATCTGCGAAAACAGGGGCCTTCGCCCGGCAGCGCTGTTCCGCCATGGAACAGCGGTGTTCCGCGGCGGAACAGGCCGGTACGGATCTGGAGCACTGGAGGATCGATGCGACGCGCGCTTCTCGCCCTGGCTGCCGTGGCGGCCCTTTCCTGCCGAGACTCGTCGGTGGGGCCGCCGCCGCGCCGGCTCGACGCCGACCAGTCCCGCCGGGCGGAGTCGCACCTGCTGCGCCAGCGCCCCGCGCCCAGCCAGCCGTCGGAGGCGACCTTCGCCGGCGGGCGCATCCGCTACCTGGGTTCGGACGTGCGGCCCGAGTCGGCCCCCGGCGGCCAGCCGGTGCGGGTGACGCACTACTTCGAGTCGCTCAAGCCGCTGGACAAGAGCTGGAAGCTGTTCGTGCACCTGGAGGCCGCCGGCCGGGCCGGGATCCTGGTCAACGCCGACCACTACCCGGCCGAAGGGCTGCTCCCCACCGACCGCTGGCAGGCCGGGCAGATCATCGAGGACAGCTACTCGATGGTCCTGCCCCAGGGCGGCGCCGACGAGCTGGTCGGCTACCTCGGCTTCTACCGCTACGACGATCGGCTGCCGGTGGATCAGCCGCAGGCCCACGACGGCGCCAACCGGGTGCGCGCCTTACGGATCAAGCTCGCCGACGAGCCGCTGCAGCTGCCGACCTACAAGGCGCCCAAGCGCAAGGGCGAGATCGCGATCGACGGCAAGCTGGACGACGAGGGCTGGCAGGGCGTGCCGTCCACCGGGCCGTTCCTGCGCACCGACAACGGGCAGGCCGCCCGCTACCGGACCGAGGCCCGGCTGACCTGGGACGAGCAGTTCCTCTACGCCGCCTTCGACGTCCAGGACGAGGACGTGTGGGCCAAGCTCGACAAGCGCGACGAGCCCATCTACGGCGAGGAGGTGGTGGAGCTCTTCATCGACGCCGACGGCGACGGGGCCACCTACAACGAGCTCGAGCTGTCGCCCAAGAACGTGATCTTCGACGCCTACTTCCCAGCCCGGCGGCAGGGGATGGATCTGAGCTGGGACTCGGGGATGCAGACCGCGGTGCGGGTGCTGGGCACCCTCAACGACAGCTCGGACAAGGACCGGGGCTGGACCGCGGAGCTGAAGATCCCGGTGGCCAACCTGGCCAAGGTCCCGCGCTGGCCGCCGCAGCCCGGTGACAAGTGGCGCATCAACCTCTACCGGCTGGAGTGGCACAGCGACCGGAAGGTCAACGAGGGCTCGGCCTTCTCGCCCCCGCTGGTCCCCGACTTCCACCACCTGCCGCGCTTCGGCTGGCTGGAGTTCGCCCCTTGAGGATCCCTCAGCCCTCGGCGGCGGGGTCGATGACCCACTGGGCGAAGGCCTGCGAGCGCTGGGCTGGATCGGCGCTGTAGACGAGGTAGCGGCGGGACTCGAGGGTGTCGATCAGCTCCTCGGCCTCCAGCTCGGAGCAGCCGAGCAGCGACTCGACCCAGTCGCGCAGGGCGGTCTTGCCCCGCAGGTACCCCCTGGGCTCACCGCTGGGCGCGCGCTCGCGGAGGCTGGCCGCGAGCGCGCGCAGATCGATCGCTTCCAGGTCCATGGGCGCGTTCTCAGGTGGACTTGAGCTGGCCCTGCAGCGACTTGGCCAGGTCGAGGTGCTGCTGCAGGGTGGGCAGGACCTGGTTGGCGAGGTTCTTGACGTCCGGATCCTTGGCCTTGGTCGAGCGGCTCTTGAAGTTGGACACGTCCTTCTCGTGCATCTTGACCATGCGGTTGATGTACTCCTTGTCGAAGGCCGGGCCGGTCAGGCCGGTGAGCTTCTCGATCTCCTTCTGCTCGTCGCTGGTGACCTGGGTCGGCAGCGTGACGCCCTTCTGCTGAGCGAGCGACTTGACCTGGTCGTTGACCTTGGTGTGGTCGGTGATCATCCGCTCGCCGAACTGCTTGATGTCCGGGCTGGAGGCCCGTTGCTGGGCCAGCGCGCCCATCTGCACCTCGGCGAGGTTGCCCGTGGCAGCTTCGTCGAGGAACTTGCGATCGTTCTTGTCGAGAGTCTGGGTCGTGGCTGCTTGGGCGGCGCCCGCGAAGGCGAGGGCGACCACTGCGAACAGGATTGGACGCATCATCGCTTCTCTCCCTGGCGGGCACGCGCCTCAAGGACAGGGCTCAATCAACCCGCTGGCAATCGATCTGGGCAGGTGCGTGGCTGGGGGCAACCGGAGCCCCGGCTGACAAGGAGGGGCCGGCGCGCTCCTCGAAGAACATCCTCGGTGCCGATCGGTCAGCAGATCTGCCGCAGAAGGAGCGAGCGGCAGAGGGAGCAGGAGCGCGAGCCCTAGAGCGCGTGCTCGACGAGAAGCTGGACGCCGTCGGTGGAGAAGGTGATGGCTCCGTCGCGGTCGGTGCGGTGCAGCTGGCAGCCGGCGGCCTGGTAGCGCGCCACGATCGATGGGCGCGGGAAGCCGAAGCGGTTCCGGGCGCCTAGGCAGAAGACCACGTGGTGCGGCGCCACGCGGGCGATGAAGTCGTCGGAGGAGCTGGTCTCGCTGCCGTGGTGGGGCACCTTGATCACCTCGGCGGCGAGGTCGGGGAGCAGGAGCAGCCGCCGCTCCGCCTCGCGCTCGACGTCGCCGGGGAGCAGGAAGCGGACCGCGCCGAGGCGAGCGCGCAGCACCAGGCTCGAGTCGTTGCCCTCGGCCTGCGAGCTGGCGTCGGGATGGAGCACCTCGAGCCGGGCCGGGCCGAAGTCGAAGGACATTCCGGCGGAGATCACCCGCCTGCTCGCGCCGGCGCGCTCGGCCTGGGCGAGGAGCTGGCGGATCAGATCTGCCTCGCGGTTGGGCCCGGTCCAGAGCTCGCCGGCGCCCAGGCGCGACAGGACCGACAGCAGGCCCAGCACGTGGTCGGGGTGCGGATGGGAGAGCGCCACGAAGTCCGGGCGGCGCACGCCCAACTCCAGCAGGGCCGGGACGACGATCCGCTCGCCCGGGTCGAAGCGCCCGCCGGGATCGCCTCCGCCGTCGATGAGCAGCGAGCGGCCGTCGGGGAACTGGATCAGGGTGGAGTCTCCCTGGCCGACGGCGAGGAAGGTCACCCTCAGCTCGTGCGAGAGCGCCGATCGCGCCGCCGGCACGGCCCAGCACAGCGCCAGCGCTGCCGTCGCGCCGATCGCCAGCGGCCGCCAGATCTTGGCGCGCCAGTGCCAGAGCGGGAGGGCGAGCAGCAGCCCGTACCAGGCCAGCGTGGCCAGCGTCCCCGGAGTGCGCAGCCAGGCGCTGGCGTAGGGCATGGAAGCGAAGAGATGGGAGAGAAAGAGCAGCGCGCGGGAGAGCGGATCGGCCAGCAATAGCAGGGGGATGGACGGGGCCGGTCCGCCGAGCGCGAACAGCGAGGCCGCCGCCGCCGAGAGCACCGTCAGGGCGGAGGCCACCGGCAGGGCTGCCGCGTTGGCGAGCACCGCCACCAGCGAGGCGCGGTGGAAGGCCGCCGCCAGCAGCGGCGCGGTCGCCAGCGACGCCGCCAACGAGGCGCAGGCCGCCTCGAGGGCCGTGTCGAGGACCCGCCGTAGCCTCGCCCGCCAACCCCCCGCGTCCTTGGGCGCAGGCGCCAGCGGCACGAGCGCGCGAAGGGGCGCCGACAGGAGCATCAACCCGGCGACCGAGGCGAAGGAGAGCTGGAAGGTCAGCGAGTGGAGCGCGCTGGGATCCCAGGCCAGCACCGCCAGCAGCGCCGCGCCCAGGGAGGTCGGGGCGTCGCTGTCGCGGCGCAGGGCGCGCGAGAGCAGCAGCGCCGAGACCATCACCCCGGAGCGGACCGCGGGCACCTCCGAGCCGGCGGCGGCGACGTAGGCCCAGGTCGCCGGAATGGCGAAAAGGCTAGCAAGTCCGCGGACATCGGTCGCCAGCAGCAGCCGCTCGCTGCGCCCGAGCAGCCACCTCAGCAGCTTGTAGAGCCCGGCCGCCACCACCGCCACGTGCAGCCCGGAGATCGACAGGATGTGGGCCAGCCCGCTGACCGCGAAGTCGTCGTTGACTTCCGGGTCGAGGTCGGCGCGGTCGCCCAGCGACAGGGCGCGGATGAGCGCCGCCGCCGGCCGGCTTCCGCTGGCGTCCTCGACCAGGCGGGCGAAGTCCTCGCGAAGCCTGGCGGCCCAGCGCTGGGCCGCGCTGCCGTCGCCCAGGACCGCCAGGTTGGTCCCGCGCACCACGCCATAGGCCAGCACTCCCTCGGCGCGGGCGCGCCCGGGCAGATCCGCTGCTCCAGGATTGGCCCGGGCCGGTGGCGCCTCGAGCTGGGCCAGGGCGCGCACCTGGTCTCCCTGGCGCAGCGGCAGGGCAGGGGATGCCGACAGCCGCACCGCGAACTGGGCCGGGCTCCATTGCCCATCGAAGCGCCGGCTGACGGCCAGCAGGAAGCGCACCCGCTCGGCATCGACCTTCGGCGGCTCGAGGATCTCTCCCTCGATCACCTGCTCGGCCGGCAGCGCAGGAGCACCCCCGACGCGCGCCCGCCAGCCAGAGGAGGCAAAGCCAGCGGCGGAAAACAGCAGCAGCAGCACGAGGGTCGAGGCGGCCGGCCAGCGGCGCGAAGCCCATGCGCAAATGCCGGCGCCCAGGGCGCACGTTACGAGCGGCAATTTAGGCGGAAGGCAGCACGACAGGAGCGGCCAAAGAGCCACGCCCGCGCCAAACGCAAGCGCCGCCAAAAGCAGCGGACGCTCCCCAGCCGAGGTCCCGCTTCCCCCCAACCCCTTCCCCCGATCGACCGGCCCCGCCGGCCCCAGGCGCCAAGCGATTCAGCGGAATAACTGCCGAGGATTCGCGTGTTGGGCACAAACGAGGCTGGCCGCATCTTAGTCAGAGGGATCGTCAGCCGTCAACAATGCGTTGCCGGGAACCCAATTTCGTGGTACCTTGCACCGTTCGTTCCGATTTACCCACCTCTACGCAAGGAGTTGGCCAGGTGCAGACGACGTTCAAGGTCGGTGACAAGGCGGTCTATCCCGGGCAAGGCGTTGGCGAAGTGATGGGGATTGAGCACAAGGAGGTCGCCGGTCAGCGGCAGTCGTTCTACGTCCTGAAAATCCTCGATAACGGCATGAAGATCATGATTCCCATCAACAAGGTGAATCAGGTCGGCCTGCGCGAGATCATCGGGGACAGCGACGTGCGGCAAGTCTACTCCATCCTCAAGGAGAAGGACATCTCGGTCGACTCCACCACCTGGAACCGCCGTTACCGGGAGTACATGGAGAAGATCAAGACCGGCTCGGTCTTCGAGATCGCCGAGGTGCTGCGCGACCTGTACCTGCTCAAGGGCGACAAGGACCTCTCCTTCGGCGAGCGCAAGATGCTCGACACCGCCCGCTCGCTGCTGATCAAGGAGCTGAGCCTGGCCAAGGAGTGCGACGAGGCCCAGATCGAGGACGACCTGAAGCGCATCTTCAACGTGGTCTGATCCCGACAGCGTCTACTTCCGCGCCAGAGCCTCCGGCCGCAAGCCGGGGGCTCTTCGCTTGTCTTGCCCACTCCCATGCCCGCTCCCCACCTCGACGACCAGGCTCCCGACGACCTCGACGACCTCGATTCGCCGCCGCCGCGCCGGCGCTCCTCGGCCAGCTCGCTGACCATCAGCGCGGTGGCCCTGGGCGTGGCGCTGTGGGTGGGCTACGACCAGCGCGCCGACCTGGCCTTCTGGCTCTCCGAGGCCCCGCGGGTGGACCTGGGTTCGCCCGGGGCCTACCAGCTGGACCGCGCCGCCCCCGGGGTGGTGGCGCGCATCACCGGCGAGCCCGGCGGCTCGGCAGACCGCTTCTCGCGGCTGTGGGCCCGCTTCGAGATCGTGGCGTTCAAGGGCACCAACGTGCTGGTGGTCCGCCGGCTCAAGCCCGATCCGTCCGGAAGCAACGTCGAGCCGCCGCCCGACCGCCGCCCGTTCACCGCCGAGGGCCGGCTGCTGGCCGACACCGACCTGCCCGGCTACGCCCACGCCTACTCTTTCCTGGTCCAGCGCGGCGACGCCCAGCCCGCCAACGGCAAGCTGTTCGTGCTGCTCGACGGCGAGCTGCCGCGCTCCGGGCTCAAGACCCCGGCGATGATCCTGGGGCTGGCGCTGCTGGTGGTGCTCAACCTGGCGGCGCTGGCCAAGGGGCTCTTGCGCCGCGCCTGAGCGTCACTGGTCGAACGCCGAATCGGCGGCCGAGCGGCGATCCCCGCCGCCCACCGGCTTCCGCGGACCCTGGGCTTCGGCCTCTTCCTCATCGCCGCCGCTGGCCTTGGCCCGCTTCAGGCCGTCCTTGGCCTTGGCATTGGTCGGGTCGTACTTGAGCGCCCGCTCGTAGAAACCGATGGCCTTGGCCGGGTCGCCCGAGCTCTGTGCCTGCTGGCCGGCGGCCTGATAGAGCTTGGAGAGCTGGACGCGGATCTCGCCGCCCTTCTTCCCCCAGCCGCCCGACAGCTCGTCGTCCACCTGCAGCGCGGCAGTGAAGTGGCGGATGGCGTTGGCCCCGTCGCGCCCCTCGAGGGCGGAGTGGGCCTCGGCCGACTCGCGCTTGAAGTCGGCGATGCGCCCGGCCAGCTTGCGGTCCCCGGCGCTGTTGGCCATGGCGATCGACTTGTCGAGCTCGCCCGCTTCGTACAGCGCCAGGGCCTCCGAGCTGTCGCCGCGGGCCGGGGCCGGATCGGCCTTGGCCACCCGGGTCGGAGGCGGCTCGGGAGGCGGCGCGCTGGGCCGAGAGGGACGGGCGGTCTCGCGAGCCGGGGCTGGCTCGCGCTTCGGCGCCGGGCTGGTGCGGGCGGGACGCTTGTCCGCCCGGCCGTGGGACTGGGCGAAGACCTCGGAGGCCGAGACCTCGCCCTCCGACGCCAGGTTGATGTCCTCGGCGGGCCGGGGGCGGCTGGCAGGCGCCTTGGCCACCGCGTCCTCGGCGGGGCGCGCCGGCGGAGCGGGCGGGGCCACCGACGGCGGCGCCGGCAGCTCGGGACGGGGCGCCGCCGGCCTGGGGGTGAGCGCCTCGGGCTCCTCGGCCTTCTTGGTGAACCTGGCCACGCCGAACACCGCCACCACGCCCAGCAGCACCGCCCCGGCGAAGATCGCCGCTCGCAGGAACGGCTGGTTGAGGGGCACCGAGGTGGCGGTGTGGGCTCCGGCGTCCCCGCCCAGCCGCAGCGCCAGGGTCACCTTGCCCATGGAGATCTCGTCTCCGGACTTGAGCTCGACCTTGCCCTGCACCCGCCGCTTGTTGACCAGGGTTCCGTTGTGGCTGCCGGCGTCGCGCAAGTAGAAGCGCGAGCCGCTGCGCGAAATGGTGGCGTGCAGCCGGCTGATCGACGAGTGCGACAGCACCAGCCCATTGGACGAGGAGCGCCCCACCGACAGCTCGCCCTCGGGGATGGGAATCATCTTCCCGGCGCCCGGCCCGGACTTGACGAACAGGAACGCCGGGGCCAGCGCCGGCACCGAGGGCTCCTCGACCGGTGGCGGCGGCTTGACCAGGCTCGCGGTGGGCTCGTCGTCCTCGTCGGCGGACCGCACCGGCGCCAGCGCCGGCTTCCTGGGGGCGGCGGCGCGCTCCTTCTCCCGAGGCAGCACCTTGGTGCGCTGCGGGCCGGTCGGCTCCTCCGCCACCGGCGGGCCCAGTGGCTCGCGCCCGATGTCGGTGCTCTCCTCGGCCTCAGGCTCCTGGCCCGACCCCGGATTGCTGAAGGTGTCGAACGGATCGTCGCCGTAGATCTCGATGTCGCCGGTGCCGATCTCCAGCACCTCGGGCTCGGTCGGCCGATTGCGGACCGGGGCTCGCTTCGGCATCGCTCGGGAATCAGGGGCTTTGGCCATGGATCCTTGACACTCCTCGTCGATCGGAATCCTACCGCCCGCCTGGGGCCCAATCCACTTTCATCGGCGGCGGGACCTGCCTCTTGAAACGTCCGAGGGCGCCAAAGGGCTTGTGCTAGGATGCCCGGCCTTTGACGCGCCGGGCGAAACGGCCGGCTCGGACTGGAGATCGCGATGGAAATCAGGGTGTTCAACACGCTGACCAACCGCAAGGAACCGCTGGTCACGCTGGCCCCGAACCAGGTGGGCATGTACGTGTGCGGCCCCACCGTCTACGACATGAGCCACGTCGGCCACGCCCGGGTCTACGTGACCTTCGACGTGGTGGCCCGCTATCTGCGCTCGCAGGGCATGAAGGTCAACTACGTCCGCAACTTCACCGACGTGGACGACAAGATCATCCGCCGCTCCAACGAACTGGGCGTTCCCTCCACCGAGGTCAGCGAGCGCTTCATCCGCGAGTTCCTCACCGACATGCAGGCGCTGTTCGTCGAGGATCCGCAGGTGATGCCCAAGGTCACCGAGCACATCCCGGAGATCATCGGGTTGATCGAGAAGATCATCTCCCGCGGGCTGGCCTATCCGTCGGCCGGGGACGTCTACTTCGCGGTGCGCGAGTACGCAGGCTACGGCAAGCTCTCCAAGCGCAACCTCGACGATCTGGAGGCCGGGGCCCGGGTCGAGCCCGGCGAGGCCAAGCGCGACCCGCTCGACTTCGCGCTGTGGAAGGCGGCCAAGCCCGGCGAGCCGAGCTGGGACAGCCCCTGGGGCAAGGGCCGGCCGGGTTGGCACATCGAGTGCTCGGCGATGAGCGCCAAGTACCTGGGCGAGACCTTCGACATCCACGCCGGTGGCAAGGACCTGGTCTTCCCCCACCACGAGAACGAGATCGCCCAGTCCGAGGCCGCCAGCGGCAAGCCCTTCGCCCGCTACTGGCTGCACAACGGCTTCGTCCAGATCGACAACGAGAAGATGTCGAAATCGCTGGGCAATTTCTTCACCATCCGCGACGTGCTGCAGAAGGTGGAGCCCGAGGCGCTGCGCTACTTCCTGCTCGGCACCCACTACCGCAACCCGATCAACTTCTCCGACGTGGCGCTCTCCGACGCCGAGAAGCGGGTCGACTACCTCTACGAGACCCTGGCCAAGGTGGACGAGAAGCTGGAGGGCTCCAAGGGCGAGGGGCCGCTCTTGCAGCCGGAGCGGCTCAAGGTGCTGGAGCGGTTCAACGAGGCGATGGCCGACGACTTCAACGCCGCCGACGCGGTGGGCGGGCTGGCCGACGCCTTCGCCTTCATGAACGAGCTGTGCGAGGCCAAGAAGGGCGTCGCCAAGCCGTCGATGCTCAGCACCCTGCAGTCGCTGCGCGGCCAGGTGAAGCAGGTGGGATCGGTGCTGGGGCTGTTCCAGCAGGAGCCCAAGGCGTTCCTGCTGCGGCGGCGTGCGGTCAAGTCCAAGGCCAAGGGGCTCGACGAGGCCAAGGTCGAGGCGCTGATCGTCGATCGCAATTTCGCCCGCAAGGCCAAGGACTTCGCCAAGGCCGACCAGCTGCGCGATCAGCTCAAGTCGCTGGGGGTGGAGATCATGGACACCCCTGCCGGCACCACCTGGAAGATCCCGTAGCGCTTGGGCTTTTCAGCGGCAGGCGGGCCGAATCCCGCCCGCCGCGCTTTATCTGGGCTGTGAAAAAGCTACGCTAATCAGGCGGTTAAGCCCTTCTTTTCGACGGGCTGAAAAGCGGGTAACCGCTTGACGATGGCCGACAAAGCTCCGATGCTGGCCAGCCGAAATCGGACATCGCCCACGGCCCGACGGTCGCGGGCATACCTCTAGCCACGGCGGTCATCCGTGAGATCGACAACGGTTGCTGCAGTGCTCGCTGGCGCGATGCTGCTCGGGTCGCCGGCACTTGCGGCGGCTCCGGCGGACGGGGCCAGCAAGAAGTCAGATAACAAGGACCCCAAGGCGGCGCCACCTAAGAACGCCGTTGCCCCGACGCCGGCCAAGGCCCCGCCGCAGCCGGCGAAGTCAGACGCCAAGGCGTCGGCGGAGGTCCAGCTGGCCCCGCTGACCTCGAAGCCCGCCCAGCCCCCCGCGCCGCCCCCGCCTCCGCCGGTCGAAGCCAAGGCCGTCCCCGGCCCGGCGCCGGTCGGCGGCCCGGCCCAGGCCCCGGGGCTGGTCCAGACCGCCAGCGCTCCTTCCTCGCTCAACTACCGGCTCGACGCCCGCGAGGAGTACCAGCTGCGCTACATCCCCGACGTCCCCCTGGCCGGCGGCGGCAGCGCAGGCTCGGCCTCGGATCAGTACTTCCGCCTGGGCCTCGACGGCAGCGCCGACTACCAGCGCGGCCGCTACAACGCCTTGGTCTCGGCCGACCTGTGGCTGAACGTGGCCCGCACCGCAGCGGTGGGCACCGACGGCGCCTACGCGCTGTCCTCGCTCCATGACAGCGTCCATCCCGCCACCTTCGCCGTCTACCAACTGGCGGCGGATTACCAGGGCAGCGGAGTGCTGCGCACCGTGCGCGCCGGCCGCCAACTGGCGGAGAACGGCCGGCCGGTGACCTTCGACGGCGTCTACGCGCTGTTGCGCCCGGCCGCCAAGCTCAACGTCTTCGCCTTCGGCGGGCGCACCGAGCACTTCTACGAACCCCGCGAGCTCAAGGACACCCCGCTGTTCGAGAACTGGATCGCCTCGGTGGGCGCCAACTACCGGCTCAGCCCGGACCTCAAGCTCGAGGCCGACTACCGCTACCTGCAGGAGGCGGTGCTGACCAACGACGGCAGCTACTCGCCGGTGGTCGACCACAACTACGGCCTGAGCGTCTCCTGGCGCTACCAGCAGATGCTGTCGGCGCGGGCCTTCGTCCGCGGCCTCACCGACAAGCTGGCCGAGGTGGGCCTGCTGGGGAAGTTCTTCCACGAGCCGACCAACGCCGGCGTCGACCTGAGCCTGCGGGCCCAGCCGACCACCTTGAGCGAGCTCGACGAGCTGGACAACCCGTTCTTCGCCACCCTGGGCCAGAGCCTGCCCCACGCCAAGTGGCGGCTGGACGCCTACAAGTCGGCGCCGATGGAGGCGCTCAACGTCGACCTCCACCTCGGCTACGAGGGACGCCGGCTGCTGTCGGGCGAGGAGGGCCCCTTCAACCGCAACCTGGGCCGGGCCTACCTGCTGGCCAGCGTCAACAACCTGCGCGCGGTCAAGGGGCTGTCGGTGTCGGCCTCGCTCGACCGGATCGGCGCCGAAGCCAACCCCTTCGTCGGCGAAGGGTCCTGGTCGATCAACGGCTCGGCGGCGTACGCGGTGGACAAGCTGCGCGCCGAGGCCGGCGTCCAGTACTACCGCTACTACTACCAGTACTTCGCCGACGCCAACGTCGTCGAGATGCCCAACGCGCGGGTGGTCTACGCCGATGCCCGCTACCGCGTGCTGGACGGGCTGTCGATCCGCGGCCGCTACAGCGCCGAGATCTCCGATCGCGTGCTGCACACCCTGACCGTCGGCCTGATCCAGGCCTACTAGAGAAGGCCCGACTCCAATGACCGGCAAGCACCTCCAGGCCCTGCTCGTCGCCGCGGCCCTCTCGCTGGGCGGCTCCGCCCGCGGCGAGGAGAAGGCGACCTTCCTCCATGAGTTCCACGTCAACCAGGCCGACCTGAAGTGCCTGGACTGCCACCAGACGCGGCCGGCCGGCACCCCGACCGTCAACCGCGAGAAGTGCAAGGAGTGCCACGGCGACGACGGGCCGCCGGCCTTCGAGCTGCAGCGGTTCAAGCGGCTGGAGAACAAGGGCTTCCCGCACCCGACGCACGACGCCGCCCTGGACTGCAAGACCTGCCACGCGGCGATCCTCGAGGCCGACTACGGCGGCAAGCCGATGGTGGACCTCAAGACCTGCCGCGACTGCCACTCCGAGAACGGCTACCGCACCGCCGAGCGGCAGTGCGTGGTGTGCCACGGCCTGGACAAGAAGCTGCAGAAGCCCAAGGACCACGTGGCGTCCAACTGGAAGCGCATCCACGGAGAGCAGGCCCTGGATCGCGAGGCGGACCAGCACGGCCGCGACTGCAAGCTGTGCCACGGAACCGACGCCTGCACCCGCTGCCACCGCGACAACCGCCCGGCCAACCACACCGGCCTGTGGCGGGTGCGCCTGCACGGCTCCGCGGCCAGCTGGGACCGGGAGACCTGCAAGACCTGCCACGAGACCGGGTCCTGCGTGCGCTGCCACCAGAACACCCGACCGCTCAACCACAACGCCAGCTGGCGCACGATGCACGGCCTGGCGGCGCAGACCACCGACAACGCCACCTGCCTGGCCTGCCACCGCGCCTCGCAGTGCATCGAGTGCCACCGCAAGCCGGGCGGCAACGGGCCCTAGCGGTCGAGCGCATCTCTGAAGGAGCTCTTCGGGGCGGGACGGCGATGCCGGACCGCCCCGATGCCTTTCTGGTCGCAGAGCAGCCGCCATTGCGGGCACCCGCTCACGGAGCGGCGGCCCGTCCGCCAGGACCAGGTCCGGGCCAATCCACCTTGCAAGTGCCCGAATTGGCTGCAACTTCCCTGAGTCGGGCGGGGGAGGGTGCGCCATGGCGGCGAGCGCGGAGGAACTGTTGCGGGCGCGAATGCGGGGAGAGCTGGTCGACGAAAGCCATCCCAGCTACGACGCGCTGCGAGTAGTGCACAACGGCGCCATCGATCGCCGGCCGCGGCTCATCGCCAGGTGTCGCGACGTCGCCGACATCCGCGCGGTCCTGGACTTCGCTCGGTCGGCGGGGTTGCCGCTGGCGGTCCGCGGGGGCGGCCACAGCGCCGCGGGCCTGGGGATGGTCGATGGCGGCGTGGTCGCCGACCTCTCGCCGATGCGCGGGGTGCGGGTCGATCCCGAGGCGGGACAGATTCGGCTGGAGGGAGGCTGCGTCTGGGGCGACGCCGACCACGCTGGAGCGGCTTTCGGGCTGGCGGTCCCGGGAGGCATCGTGTCCACCACCGGGATCGGCGGGCTCACCCTCGGCGGCGGGCACGGGTACCTCACCCGCAAGTACGGATTGTCCATCGACAATCTGGTGGAGGCGGACGTGGTGCTTGCCGACGGGAAGCAGGTCTCCGCCAGCGAGCAGGACGACCCCGACCTGTTCTGGGCCATCCGCGGAGGCGGAGGGAACTTCGGGATCGTGACCTCGTTCCTGTTCCGCGCGCGCCCGGTGTCGCAGGTCTACGCCGGGCCGACGCTGTGGCCGATCGAGGCCACCGGCGAGGCGCTGCGCTGGTATCGCCAGTTCATGCTCGAGGCGCCCGACGACTGCTACGCCTTCTTCCTGTTGATGAAGGTCCCGCCGGCGCCGCCGTTTCCCCCGGAGCTCCACGGCAGGCCGGTGTGCGGAGTCATCTGGTGCCATCTCGGCGGAGAGAGCGAGGGCCGGCGAGCCGCGGCCAGCGCGAGCTCCTTCCGAACCCCGCTCTTCGAGTACCACGGGATGCTGCCGTTCCCGGCGCTCAACTCCCTGTTCGACGCGCTGCTTCGGCCGGGCCTGCAGTGGTACTGGAAGGGCCATTTCATCGAGGAGATCAGCGACGAGGCAATCGCGGTCCACGAGGATTTCGGTGCGCGGATCCCCTCGGGCCTTTCGACGATGCACTGCTACCCCATCGACGGCGCGGCGGGTCGGGTGGCGACCGGGGCGACGGCGTTCGGCCACCGCGGCGCCCGATTCTCGATGGTAATCGCCGGCATCGATCCGGATCCGGCGCAGTTCGCCAACCTCCGCGCCTGGGCGCGCGACTACTGGCAGGCGCTGCGGCCATACGCGGCGCACGGGGGCTACGTCAACTTCATGCAGGAGGAAGGGGAGGACCGGGTTCGCGCCACCTACGGCGAGAACTACCCGCGCCTGGTGGCGCTGAAGAGGAAGTTCGACCCGGAGAACTTCTTCCGAGTGAACTGGAACATCAAGCCGCAGCCGGTGCAGCCGGAGCTGCGGGAGGCCTTGCCTTCGGATGAGCACGCGCCCTGAGCGCGACGGCGCCGCCTACTTCCCTGCGCAGCCCTTCTTCCCGTCGACCGCGCGGGCGTCGGCCTTGTCGATGGCCAGGGCCTGATCGAAGGCCTTGTTGGCCTCGGCGCAGTTTCCCTGGGCGGCGAGGATGGCGCCGAGCAGGCTGTGAGAGGGGGCCTGGCTGGCGTCTCGCTCGATGGACTTCTTGGCCGAGTCGAGGGCCTTGGTCAGATCGCCGGCTTTGAGGAGCCGCTCGCCCATCTTGTAGAAGCGGCGGGCCACGGCCGCCTCGCCGCCTTGCGAGGCCTCGGGAGGATTGAGGACCTGTTCCAGCTCCGCCTGGCTGATCTCACCCAGGCCGAAGCGGATCCGCGCCTTGACCGTGTCGCAGTAGTTGATCTTGGTGAACGGCTGGTAGGCCACCAGCGCGTGCTTGGCGTCGGCGATTCCCACCACCGGGTGCAGCGCCACGCCCAGCTTGCCGTAGAGCGCATCGCCGGCGTCGATCAGCACCGGGGCGGTGAAGCCGGTCTGCTTGACCTCGGCCTGGACCTCCTCGGTCGGATAGCGGTCGGAGACCACCGCCACCCAGTGCACCGACTTGCCGGCCAGCTCGTTGGCGCAGCGAGCCAGCTCGACGAGGGTGGTGTGCGAGTGCTCCTGCCCAGGCTTGAAGAAGACGAAGACGTTGACCTTGTCCTTGCCCAGCAGCGAGTGCTTGCCGCCGCCCAGCACCGGTAGCTCGGCGTTCTCGATCACCTCGCCGACCTTGACGTTGGCGAAGGCCTCGCCGCGCAGCGGCAGCATGACCACCGCCAGGAGCAGCGCCAGGGAGAGCGAAATCGGTCTGAAAAACAGGCTCATGGAGTCTCCGGGGGCCGGCGCGATCACGGCTTCTTCTTGCCGTCGGCCTTGCCCGCGTCGGGCTTCTTGTTCACGTACTCCTTGGTCTGGTGGCAGGTCTTGGCGCAGGAGCCGCCGGTGGCGGTCTGGGTGTAGTTGACCTTGAGCATCCAGCCCTTGGGGCCGTAGGGGACCGCGTCGCGGATGTGGTGGGCCTGGTTGGAGGCGTGGACCTCATGGCAGGCGCGGCAGGTGCGGCCGCGGTCCTGCTTGTTGACATGCAGGTAGTGGAGGTTGCGGTCGCCGTCGCGGAACTTGGTGAGGGTGGTGGTCTTGGGCTCGGCGAGGATCTGGTCGTTGTGGCAGTCGAAGCAGAGCGCGTAGTTCTTCGGATCGTAGGGAGCGTAGAAGGCGGACGGGTAGGGCATGGAGAGCAGGCGGAAGTTGTCGCTGCCGTGGGGCTTGTGGCAGGCCGAGCAGTCCTTGGCGGCCACCGGGGCGTGCCACTCCTTGTTGTTGTCGAGCAGGGTCTTGAAGTTGGTGAGCTTCTTGCCCTCGGCGTCCTTGATGTCGTCGCGGCTGTGGCAGCTGACGCACAGGTCGAAGGGCAGCTTGACCAGCAGCTTCTCGACGTTGGCGGCGTGGGGGTTGTGGCAGTCGGCGCACTTCTTCTCGTTGTTGAGCGCCTGATGGACCACCTTGGCCGATTCGATCTCCTTCTTGGCCTTGGGGTGGCAGGAGAAGCAGAGGGTCTTGGTGTCGGCGAGCAGCAGCTTCTTCTCGCGGCTGTTGTGGGCGTTGTGGCAGTTGGAGCAGCTCTCCTTGGCGGCGGCGTGCTTGTGCTCGCGCTTGCCCATCATGTCCTGGAACTCTTCGTGGCAGCTGTAGCAGAGCTCGTTGGTGGGCATGGACAGCGGCCCGGGGTTCTTCTTGTCGTCCTTCTCGTGGCAGATCGAGCAGTTGCCTTCCTCGAAGGGCGCGTGGCTCCAAGCGGCCTGCTGGTTGGCGGGCAGCGGGGCCAGGGCGCCGGGAGCGGTGGCCAGCTTGCCGGTGGCCTTGTAGGTCGCCGGCGGCGGAGCCTTGCCGGCGCCCCAGGCACCGTGCGCGAAAAGGAGCATCCCCGCCGTCAACACAAGACCTGCCCGCTTCATGACAACCTCCAGGGAGCCGAGAGAGTCGCGCATGGTGGTCCCTTTGGAAAGCGGCGCAGTATATATCCGCAGTTCGTTTTGTGATTCACGAGAAGTGTTGGGGGCGCAAGTACCCGAAGCGGCGATGGAAATTGGTGCCGGAACGGGCGCCGTCGGGGCTCGGATGGCGCAGGGCGTCACCGGTTGGGTCGCGGCATCGCGAGCGCATGGTCGAGGCGGTCTCGAGAACCTGCCAGCGCGCCAGGAGTGAAGCGGCCGGCGGCGTCGGCGTCGAGCATTCCCGCGAGCGCGGGAAAGACCTGATCCGGATCGTAGGTGACCAGCAGCAGATCGACGCCCGAGGCCAGCGCCTGGGCCGCCGCCGCTCCGATGCCTCCCGGGCGCCTGACGATGGGCCCCATGCACAGATCGTCGGTGAGGAGCAGGCGTGAGAAGCCGAAGCGCTCGCGCAGGATACTGACCACCGAGGGCGACAGCGAAGCAGGGAGCTCGCGATCGACCGCGGCCAGCCTGACGTGCGCGAGCATCACCGCTCCGCTGACGTGGCTGAGGGCGCGGAAGGGAATCCAGTCCGACGAATCCAGCGCCGCCTCAGGGAGCGCGAGGCTGGCCGAGAAGAAGTGAGTGTCGGCGTCGAGGCGGCCGAGGCCGGGGAAATGCTTGGCGGTGGCGACGACGCCCCAGCGCTGCAGCTCGAGCGAGTAGCTCTCGGCGGCCAGGGCCACGATGCGCGGATCGGCGGAGATGGCGCGGGTTTCGATCCGGCTCAGGGGATCGAACAAGCTGGAGGATGGAAACTTGAGGTCGGCCACCGGCGCCAGGTTGAGGTTGACCCCCACCATCGAGAGCGCCTGGCCGTGGAGCGAGCCGTACTGCCTGGCCTTTTCCTTCAAGGCCTCGTCTGAGCCGGCGTCGGCGATGGCCTCGCCCAGGGTGGGCTGATCCGGAAGAGGCGGGGAGAGACGCGAAACCTTTCCGCCTTCCTGATCGGCGGCGATCAGCAGCGGGGGCAGGCCCGCGGACGCCCGCGCCTGCTGCAGATCGCCGATCTCCTGGGCGAGCATGTCCAGGCAGAGATCGCCCGCGTTGCGCGCGGTGACGAAGAGGCCGCCGACTCCGAGCTCGAGAGCGAAGAACCGAGCTTCATCCCAGTCACGAAATCCGACCAGCAGATGGCGGGCCAGCTCGGCTCGCCGCGGACTCCTCGCCGCGAGCACCTTCTCGCGGATCGCTTGGGCGGCCAGGTGCCCGTGAACGACCGCGGCCAGCGCCAGGGTGAGCAGGGAGATCGGAGCCAGCGAGGGGAGGTGGCGCTCGCGGATGAGGCGGCGAATCGGGCGAAATCCGAGGACCAATGCGAGCGCGAGCACCGCCGCAATCGCATAGGGCCGCACCGCGAGGAAAGTCGGCGTCTGCGCCTGGGTGGCCAGCACCAAGGTCACCGCGATGCCCAGCCCGAGCACAACAAAGAATGCCACCTTCATTTCCACCTCCGGCCGCCGGGGCGGACTGCAGGCGGCGCGCCACCTATCGCTTCCTCGGGAGCGCGATCCGGAGTGCGGCAGGTGAGCCGCGTCACTGGCCGAGGTGCGTCGGTACAGCCGCGCCTGCCACGACGGCTTCGCACTGTCGAAACCATGCGTCAGAACCTGTCGAGCCTTCGACGCCCAGGGCCGGCGTGCCAACGGCAAGCCCGCGGAATCACTGGAAAACGGCCTGCGGCACGGCGGCTGCCCTACAGGCCGGCGCCACGACGAACCTGGAGGCCATCATGCTGACGAACATCCTGCTCGCCCTCGCCGCCGTCTCGCTGTTCATGGGCGCAGTGGAAGTGATTTCGCTGCTCGGCTATCTGCGCCGTCCGGCGCGCCGGCCGACCCGATTCCCCAAGGTCTCGGTCCTCAAGCCGCTGTGCGGCGCCGATGCCGGGCTGGAGCAGAACATCAATTCGTTCCTCGCCCAGGACTATCCGAACTACGAATTGGTCCTCGGCGTGCGCGATTCCAAGGACGGCGCCTTCGAGCTGGCGCGCCGCTTCGCGATCGAGAATCCGGAGAAAGTGCGGCTCTATCTGCAGGAGGGCGAGCCGGGCCTGAATCCGAAGGTCAACCAGTTGGTGACGCTGGCGCGGCGTTCGGAGGGCGAGATCCTGGTGATCAGCGACTCGAACGTGCGGGTGACCGAGGGCTATCTGTCGGACCTGGTGGCGCCGCTGGAGGACGAGCAGGTGGGGATGGTGACCAGCCCCATCGGCGGAATTGCGGGCGAGAAGCTGGGCGGCAAGCTCGACGCGCTGCACTTGCACACCTTCATCACCCCGGCGGTGGCGGGGATGCGCGCCGCCCTGCGCCAGCAGCTGTTCATCGGCAAGTCGATGGCCATGCGGCGCCAGGACGTCGAGGCGCTGGGCGGGTTCGAGGTCTTCGGGCGGCTGCTGGCCGAGGACCACGCGCTGGGCCGGGCGATGCTCAAGGCCGGCAAGAAGGCCAAGTGGGCGCGGCTGCCGATCGCCAATACCACCAACCTC
Source organism: Myxococcales bacterium (assembly GCA_037442205.1). Taxonomy (GTDB): domain Bacteria; phylum Myxococcota; class Myxococcia; order Myxococcales; family UBA5297; genus JBBIQS01. The sequence continues at coordinate 27,173 of JBBIQS010000061.1, read as the reverse complement.
ACCGCCAAGCAGTTCGTGGATCGCTATGCGCGCTGGTACCTCTTGCAGCGCAAGATCATGGGGCTGGGTTTTGCCTCGCAGCTGTTGATGTTCCCGCTGCTGCTCGCCGGCCTGACGGCGCTGACCGCGGTCGGCCGCCCCGAGGTGCTGGCGCTGTGCGCGGCGATGGCCCTGACCCGGCTGGCGCTGGACGTGTTCGCGGTGCGCGCCATGACCCATCACTGGCCGTCGGCCTTCGAGGTGTCGCTGCTGCCGCTCAAGGAGGCGCTGGTCTTCGCTGGATTCTCCAAGGCCTGGTTGGACGACGAGGTCGCCTGGCGCGGGAACCACTTCAAGGTCGAGCGCGGGACGGTGCTACGGCCGGTGGTGGGGTAGGGCTCTGGAGGCGGAGTCGCGCGCCCCGCGACCGCGGGTCGCCTTCGCTCGGGTTGAGCGGAGGCGGCGGATAGCAGGCTGTTGCTGCATGCTCGCGGGTGCGCGGAGGCAGAAGCTGAGTGTTGCCTTGCGGGGCCGGCGCTGATGCCGGTTGTTGGGTAATGTAAGGACCGGTACCCCGATCTATTGAACTTGAGAGGAAACAGCGCAAGGTCTTCACCCAGGACGCACCGTCCTTCGTGGAAGGTTGGAGCCTAGACAACCCCTTCCTACCACTCCGGGCGCGGTGCGTCCGTCCTATTTCCAGGTCAGTTTCGGCGCGAATAAGACGGGCTCAGTCTTCTACCTACCTACTTCGGCACCACTTCCTCGAACGTAGGAATCCGTTTGGCGATTGTTGCACGGTCGTCGAAGTTCAGCATGTCCCAATTCGGCGGTATGCCCACCCTCGACAGTCGAATTCCCTTCGAGCAGTTCGCGCACCACATCACCATGAAGCCAATTCGAGTGAGCGGGTCTCCGACATACTGGAAATCGACCACGCCCCTCTCGCTGCAGTCAGGGCACGCGAGTTCCTCCCGTGCCGTTCCGGCGTGGATCTTCTTGTAGGTCTCTAGCCAGTCGGAGAAAGCCATTGCTAGTTTCCCTTCTTCGAGGCTGGCAGGTTGAAGAAGTCCCAGAAGGCATCCTCGGCACCGTAGGCAGCGGCTTGGGTCCGGTGCCTGTGTTTACCTTCCATTCGACTACGGCCTCGACGCCGAACACGGGCAACTGCGTCACTGCCGGCTGGAGGGGAAGGGCCCTCAAGTCGAGGGCCCCTTGACCGCGTTGCGCTCCGCTCGGGTCGAGCGGAGCGCGCCACCGAATCCGAAATCCCCGGTCAGTGCGCGTACTTGAGCCCCCCGGCGTTGGCGTCGAACAGGGCGATGCGAGGAGCTCCGGAGCCGTCCAGGGCCAGCGACAGGAAGGACCCGATGTCCGGGGTGCGATCGACCGCCTGGAGCATCCAGGCCGAGCCCGTCCAGTGGGCGTAGCGCAGGTGGCGCTTGAAGACGACCAGGTCGTAGTAGGCGATGCGCGGGTTGCCCGAGGCGTCGAGCGCCAGGGCCGAGGGTTTTCCCACTTCCTCGGTGGCGTCCACCACCTCGAGGTGCCAGCCGGAGCCGTCGCGCCGCCCGTACTTGAGCGCGCCCTTGGTGACGTCGTGGTAGCTGACGTGGGGATTGCCCGCGGCGTCGAGCGCCAGCGAAGGCGCCTTGCCGACGTCGTTCAGCGTGTCGACCGCCTCGATCTTCCAGCCGCCGGCCGCCCAGCGGGCATACTTCAGATCGCCGTTGCTCTTGTCGTAATAGGCCACGTGCGCCGTGCCGTCGGCGGCCAGCGCCAGGGAAGGGGCGAGCCCGACGTTGCCGGCGGTGTCCACCGCCTCCACATGCCATGTCGACCCGGACTTGCTGGCGTATTTCAGATCGCCGTTGGTCGAGTCGTAATAGGCGATGTGAGGAGCGCCGGCGGCGTCGAGGGCCAGCGAGCTTTGGGAGCCCACATCGCCCGAGCTGTCGACCACCTCGGTGATCCAGCTCGCTCCGCTGCGATGGGCGTACTTCAGGACGGAATGGGTGGGGTCGTAGTAGCTGATGTGCGGCCCGGAGCTCGAGTCGACGGCGATCGAGCTCCCCGTCCCGACGTCGCTGGCCGAGTCGACGACCTCGGTGGCCCACGCGCTTCCGGCCCAGTGGGCGTATTTGAGGACGCCCAGGACGTTGTCGTAGTAGCTGAACCGCGGCTTGCCGGAAGGGTCGAGCGCCATCGAGACAAACATTCCCGCGTTCGGATTCGGGTCGACGGTCTCGATCGTCCACGGGCAGCAGCCGCTGGCGCAGGGGCGTTTCCCGTCGGCGCAGCCCTGGGGACCGGCGTCCGCGCCGCCGCCGTCGGTGGAACCGGCGTCGGCGAGCTCCTCCGCCGGCGTGTCGGCGATCTTCTCAGGGCAGGCCGCCAGCAGCGGAATCGCGGCGAGGAGGACGGCGAGGCTCGGGCGGGTCACGGGCGGCTCTCCTTAGCTCAATGGGCGTACTTCAAGTCCCCGTTTTTGCTGTCGTAATAGGCGAGGTGCGGCGCATCGGTGGAGTCAAGAACCAGGGAGCTGAAGAGCCCGACATCGCCCGAAGTGTCGACGGCCTGGATTGCCCAGCCTCGGTCGGTCAGCTGGGCATATTTGAGGGAATGGTGGCTCACGTCGTAGTAGCTGATGTGCGGCATTCCGGCACTGTCGAAGGCGAGCGAGCTGCCCATTCCGACCCCGCCGCTGTCGATTACTTCGAGCGCCCATTCGGTTCCGGTCCAGCGGGCGAGTTTGAGCGCGCCGCCGGTCTGGTCCCGGTAGCTGATGCTCGGATTGCCGTCGCGGTCCAGCTTGAGCGAGGAGTCCGAGCCGACGTCTCCCGGGCTGTCCACGGTCTGGACGTTCCAGGCGGAGCCGGTCCAGCGGGCGTATTTGAGGTCGGCGTTGGTGTTGTCGCGATAGCTGATGTGCGGATTGCCGGCGGCATCCAAGGCCAATGAGGATGCGCTGCCCACGTCGGTGGCGTTGTCGACCACCCGAACCACCCAGGACTGGCCGTTCCAGCTCGCATATTTGAGGTGTCCGCGGGTCGCGTCGTAGTAGCTGAGGTGCGCAAAGCCGGCGCTGTCCAAGGCCAGGGAAGAGAAGGTCCCCACGTCGCCCGGGCCGTCAACGAGCTCGGTCGCCCAGTGGCCGCTGGCGAAGCGCGCGAAACGAAGGTCCTTGCTGGCGAAGTCGTAGTAGCTGATTCGCGGCTCGCCCCGCGAGTCGAGCGCCAGCGAGGGGTACTGGCCGACGTTGGGGGTCTGGTCGGCGGTCTCGATCAGCCAGCCGCCGGGGCTGCTCTTGGCGTGCTTGAGGATGCCGTTGGTGAGGTCGTAGTAGCCGACGTGCGCGGTCCCGTCCCCGCCGAGGGCCAGCGACGGCCACCAGCCCACGTCGCCCAGGGTGTCCACCGGCTCGATGGCCCAGGCGCAGCATCCGCCGGGACAGAGGTGCTGGCCGTCGGGGCAGGAGATGCTCAGCGGCTGCTCGGGAGGGCCGCGGATCTCCTCGGGGCAGCCGGTGAGCAGCAGCAGGCCGGCGAGCGGCCACAAGGACTGGAGGGGAGGGGAGCGCATCGCGGAAAGTCGCCGACATGCTAGGCGAGCGGGCGCTGGGCGGGCAATGAGCGCCAGCAGGCGAAGTGCGCATTATCTGGAGCATGGTCATGCTTGCTCCCCCAATCATTTCGCTGGAAGAGATCCGCCGCATTCGCAGGTCGGAGTACGAGCTGCTGATTGCGAAAGGGTTCTTCGAGGACGAGCACCTGGAGCTTCTCGAAGGCTTCCTGATCAAGGGCGCTCCGGCGAGCCCGGCCCATGCCCAGGCCGCCACGGAGTTGAGCAAGATCTTCGTGCTCGTTTCGGCTGACCGCTTTCGAGTGCGGGTCCGGCTTCCATTGGCCGCATCCGAGATCTCAGAGCCGGGACCCGACCTGGCGTTGGTGCCTCTGGTCGAATACTCCCGCGGGCATCCTTCGCAGGCCTACCTCGTCGTCGAAATCGCGGAGGCCCGTCGGGCGAAGGAGCGCGACCTCAAAGCCCGCATTTATGCAGCGGCCGGTGTTCCCGAGTATTGGCTTGTCGAACTCGAGCATCGCTGGATCGAAGTCCGCTCTCGGCCGCTGGCCGGCGAGTACTCGACCCTGACCACGCACACCTCGGGCGCGCTCTCGCCGGCGGCCTTTTCCGACATCCATGTGCCGGTCGCCTCCCTGCTGCCGTAGCCCGCCATTCTGGTTGGCTCCCCGCGGCCCCCTCTGTTAGACAGGCTGCATGAACGCCTTCGATCTCGTCGACCGCCTCCGTCAGTACTCCCCTTCGGCCGCCAATCTGGTGATGAGCACGGCGCTGCCGACCATCATCCCGCTCACCGGCGGCCTGGGCATGAAGGTCGAGGAGGTCACCGACGAGCTGGCGCGGGCGTCGCTGCCGCTCAAGCGGCGCACCCGCAACCACGTCGGCTCGATCTACTTCGGCGCCCAGATGACCCTCGCCGAGATCACCATGGGCCTGCTGCTGTTCCGCCTGTTCCCTCCGGGGCCCTACGGGATGCTGGTCAAGCGCGTCGAGGCCGACTTCAAGTCCAAGGGCAAGGGGACCATCCAGGCCATCTGCCAGCCGCCGGCCGAGGCGCTCGAGGCGCTGCGCGCGGTCGAGTCGAGCCCGGAGAGGAAGGCCGAGGCCTGGATCCCGGTGCAGGTGGTCTCCAAGTCCGACGGGACGGTCATCACCGAGGCCCGCTTCCTGGCCGCCCTCAAGAAGTTCTGAAGCCATGTCCGAGCCGGCGCTGGTCTCGCTCTACGAGCGCATCGCCGCGCGCTGCCGGGAGATCGGCGCCAGGGTCCCCTGCCGCCCCGGTTGCGACAGCTGCTGCCGCCGCCTCGCCCAGCCGCCCCAGCTCACCGGCGCCGAGTGGGAGCACCTGCGCCAGCAGCTCGCGCTGCTCTCCCCGGACTGCCTCCTGGAAGTCCGCCAACGGGTGGACGAGCTGCGGGCGCAGGCGCAAGCGCCTGAACCTCCTCGGCATTTCGTCTGCCCGCTGCTCGACCGTGAGGGCGGCCGCTGCCTGACCTATCTCGGGCGACCGGCTGCCTGCCGGACCTATGGCTACTATCTGACGCGCGGGCAGGGCCTGTTCTGCGAGCGGATGGTCGAGCTGCAATCGGGCGAGAGCGACGTGATCTGGGGCAACCACGACGCGGTCGAGGCGGAGCTCGTCCGGCTGTTTGGCGAGCAGCGGACGCTGCCCGAGTGGTTCGAGCAATGGCAGGGGCGGGGCAGCCCGCGCTGAAAGGCCTCGCCAGGCCGCCGCTGTTTTGAGGGAGAGGATCCGATGCCGGCCTTCAAGATCGTCAGCCAGTTCAAGCCCCAGGGGGACCAGCCGCGCGCCATCGGCGAGCTGGTGGCCGGGCTCCAGCGCGGTGACAAGGCCCAGGTGCTGCTGGGGGTCACCGGCTCGGGCAAGACCTTCACCATCGCCAACGTGGTCGAGAAGGTGGATCGCCCGACCCTGGTCATCGCCCACAACAAGACCCTGGCCGCCCAGCTCTACGGCGAGTTCAAGGAGCTGTTCCCCGAGAACGCGGTCGAGTACTTCGTCAGCTACTACGACTACTACCAGCCCGAGGCCTACGTCCCCTCGTCGGACACCTACATCGAGAAGGACAGCTCGGTGAACGAGCAGATCGACCGGATGCGGCACTCGGCGACCCACTCGCTGGTGACCCGCAACGACGTGCTGATCGTGGCCTCGGTGAGCTGCATCTACGGCCTGGGCACCGCCGAGGCCTACCACGAGCTGGTGGTCAAGGCGCACGTCGGCCAGACCTATCCCCGCGACCGGCTGCTGCGCGACCTGGTGGACATCCAGTACGAGCGCAATGACGTCGACTTCCACCGCGGCACCTTCCGCGCTCGCGGGGACATCGTCGAGATCTTCCCCGCCTACGAGGAGGAGCGCTCGATCCGCGTCAGCTACTTCGGCGACGAAATCGAGGAGATCCAGGAGGTCGACCCGCTGCGCGGCAAGTCGCTGGCGAGCATCGAGAAGATCGCCATCTTTCCCGGCAGCCACTACGTCAGCGCCCCGGAGCAGCGGCGCAAGGCGATGGAGGGCATCCGCGACGAACTGCGGATGCGGCTGGCCGAGCTCAAGGGTCTGAACAAGCTGCTCGAGGCCCAGCGGCTCGAGCAGCGGACCATGTTCGACCTGGAGATGATCGAGCAGATGGGCTTCTGCCCGGGCATCGAGAACTACTCGCGCTGGTTCAGCGGGCGGAAGGCGGGCGAGGCGCCGCCGTGCCTGCTCGACTATTTCCCCGACAACTTCCTCTTGGTGCTCGACGAGAGCCACCAGACCGTCCCGCAGCTGGGGGCGATGTACCGCGGCGATCGCTCGCGCAAGGAGACGCTGGTCGACTACGGCTTCCGCCTGCCCTCGGCGCTCGACAACCGCCCGCTCAAGTTCGAGGAGTTCAACAAGCTGATCAACGAGGTGATCTTCGTCTCGGCCACTCCCGCCGAGTACGAGCTGGAGCAGTCGCAGGGCGTGGTGGTCGAGCAGATCATCCGCCCCACCGGCCTGATGGATCCCGAGGTCGAGGTCCGGCCGGCGCGCTCGCAGGTGGACGACCTGCTGGAGGAGATCCGCAAGCGCGCCGCCAAGGGCGAGCGGGTGCTGGTGACCACCCTCACCAAGCGCATGGCCGAGGATCTGACCGAGTACTACAGCGAGGTCGGGGTCAAGGTCCGCTACCTGCACTCGGACATCGACGCGCTGGAGCGGATGGAGATCATCCGGGATTTGCGCAAGGGCGTCTTCGACGTGCTGGTGGGCATCAACCTGCTGCGCGAGGGGCTGGACATCCCCGAGGTGTCGCTGGTGGCGATCCTCGACGCCGACAAGGAAGGGTTTCTGCGCTCGAGCGTGTCCTTGGTGCAGACCATCGGGCGGGCGGCGCGCAACGTCTCGGGCAAGGTGCTGATGTACGCCGAGTCGAGGACCGCCTCGATGAAGCAGGCCATCGCCGAGACCGAGCGGCGGCGGACGCTGCAGAAGGCCTTCAACGAGGAGCACGGCATCACGCCGACCACGGTGAAGAAGAACATCCACGAGCTGGCCCCGATGGCTGACGCCGACTACGTCACCGTGACCATGGCCGCCGAGGGCGAGGAGGTCTACCTGAGCAAGCAGGAGATCGGCGAGCTGACCGCCAAGTACCAGCGCGAGATGAAGGAGATGGCGGCGGCGATGGAGTTCGAGAGGGCCGCCGAGCTGCGCGACAAGCTGCTGGCGCTGCGGGACATGGACATGGGGCTCAAGCCGGCGGTCCGGGCGATGATCGACGGGGTGAAGGCGGCGGCCAAGGGCCGGGGGCCAAAGCCCAGCGAGCGCAAGCACGCGTCGCGCAGGGCGGGGCGGAAGCGATATTGAGCGCCTGGGCGCGCCGGCATCTTGCCGGCTGCGGCGCTCCCGGACCGAGGTTCTCCTAAGGATCGGAGTCAGGGAATCTGCGGTCCGCGTGCTAGTCTGCGAGGCTATGAACCCGATCTTCCTGATGATTCCGCTGGCGCTGGCGCAGGCCGGCGAGCCGGCGAAGGCCGAAGCCGCCAACCCGACCGCGGCGACGAGTGCGTCGAAGCCGGCACCCGGGGGAGACGTCTTCGGTCCCGGCGCGCTGGGCAAGGAAGCCAAGGAGACGCTCGCCGCCGCGGTCGGCGAAGTGAAGCCCGTCCCGGCCCTGGCGGTCGACGCCGCCGGAGTGAAAACCAGCTACGTCGGCCGGGGCTGCCTCACGCGCCCGACCAAGGAGCTGTGGCTGCGCATCCCTGAGAAGAAGGAGCCGGCGATGGTCTGCCGGATGGCGGCGATCAACCAGTTCACCGCCAACGCCGCCAGCCTGCTGCTCAAGGATCCTGGTGATTTCCCCAAGCCCGGCAAGAGCTACTCGGCCAGCCTGGATGAGTTCTCCGGGGTCACGTTCATGGGCGAGGCGGAGGTCCACATCGTCGGCATCCGCGGCAACACCGTGAGCGCCGAGATCCGCTTCAAGCCCGGGGCTGGTTCGCCGATCAAGAGCCTGGGCGGCAGGTTCACCTTCCAGGTGGACGTGGAGAAGGCCCCCGATGTCGCCGCGCGGCTGACGTCGGCGGGGCAGTAGCGGCCCTCGACCTGGATCTGCGGCCCCGCGTTCCGGCTGACCGGAGGTCGGAGCGCGCCGCAGGAATCTCGCCTGGGCGGACCGGCGGCCAGCACCCGAATTTCCGCCGGAAAACAGCTACTTCTGGCAGACGAAGACGGTGCAGATGCCCAGGGTCAGGGTGTGCCACTCGAAGTGAGTGAACCCGGCGTGGGACAGCTCCTCACCGATGGCCCGCTGGCCGGGGAAGCCGCGGATCGACTCGTTGAGGTACTGGTAGGCGGCGCGGTCGCGGCCCAGCACTCCGCCCCACAGCGGGACCACGTGGCGCAGATAGAAGTTGTAGAGCACCCGGAACGGCGGCAGCGCCGGCTTGCCGAACTCGAGCATCACGTAGCGCCCGCCCGGCTTGAGCACCCGCCAAGCCTCCTTGAAGTGCGCCTGGCGGTCGGCGATGTTGCGCACCCCGAAGCCGATGGTCACCGCGTCGAAGCTGTTGTCCTTGTAGGGCAGCTTCATCGCGTCGGCGACCTGGAAGGTGATCTGGGTCGGGCCCTTGTAGTTGGCGGCCTTCTTCTTCCCCAGCTCGAGCATGCGCGAGACGAAGTCGCTGCTGACCACCATCGCCGGCTGGGCCTGGCGGGCCATCTCCAGGGTCAGGTCGCCGGTGCCGGCGGCCAGGTCCAGCACCTTGCCCTCGCGAGTCACCGACGCCAGCTGCACCGCCTTGCGCCGCCAGGAGCGGTCGATGCCCAGGCTGGTCACCTCGTTCACCAGGTCGTAGTGGTCGGCGACCTTGGCGAACATGCCCTGGATCACCTCCGGAGGCGGCGCCTGATCGCCCGACCTTTTCGCGAGAGCCTGGGTCGAGGCCGAGGGCTGCTCTGACGGCTGAAGCATTCGATCTCCGGGGTGTCGGGTGCTGAAAGGCGCGCGCTCTTCCGATCTCGGTCTGTCCCCCTTCAACCTAATGCTTCACTGCAGCAGGATTTGGCCCTGCGCCGAGGTGTAGAGCACGGTCGCGGTCTTGGGCGCGAACACCTGGTCGATCCGGGAGACGATCACCGGGGTGTTGCCGGGGGGCAGCGACGCCAGGCGGGCCGCGGGAATCGTGAAGCTGCCGGCCGGGTCCGGCGCCTGGCACTGGAGAGCGTTGGGGGCGTAGCCCAACTGGATCCGGATGTCGCCCTTGCCGCTGGGGACCCACGTGACCCGAAGGCCACTGCTGCGCGACACGGTGGCCTGGCCGGTCGCAATGTCCGGCTCGCCGACCGAGACGTCGCTCGGGACCGTGGCCTCCGGCAGGCCTATCGGATTCGCCAGGTCGACGGTGTTCCCGTCGAACTGCCCAGTCACCAAATCCCCCGGCCCGAAGGCAAGCACCTGCAACCTGACGTAAGAGGTTCCCTCGAAGTTGAGCGCGTACGAGGTGCTGCCGATCCTGACGTCGACCGGCCCACCGCTGACCGAGCTCGGGACAGACGGCGGTGAGAAGTCCAGCAGGCAGCAGCCGTCGGCCTCGGGGCTCTTGCAGTCGAAGCCGAACCGGTTGGCGGAGAAGCTGGCGGTGATCTCGTAGGTTTTTCCGGCCGGGCCGAACGTGCGCTGCACCAGCAGCTCTGGGACGCGTCCACCGGGAAGCCCGACGTAGGTCCACTTGCCCGAGTTGCACTCCCACCCCAGTCTGCCCTGGGTGGAGGCCGAGCAGGTGTCGCCGGGGACCGAGGCGTCCGCGGCGACGCAGGTCGAGGTCTCGGCGTCGCAGCGAGCGCCCTTGACGCACTCGCGGTCGCTCGAGCAGGTGGCGGTGAGGTTCGGCCGGCAGGAGAGGGCGGCCAGGGCAGCCAGGGTGAGGAGGAGGGGCGCCAGGGCGCGCATGGGGTCAGCTCCGAGTAGAGATTCGTTGAGTCTACGCCACCCGGCCCGGGTTGGGGCAGCCGGATGTTGACTCGGGGCGCCTGGTGTCCCGGCCCTGGCTTGTTTATGAAGGAGGACCGCCTCCCAGGCGGCACCCGCGACCCCATGCACCCGACCGTCCAGCGCAAGCTCGAGCTGCTGCCCAACGAGCCGGGCGTCTACCTGATGAAGGATCAGGCCGGGGAGATCGTGTACGTCGGCAAGGCGGTCAACCTCCGCAACCGCGTCCGCAGCTACTTCAACCGCTCCTCCGACGAGCGGGCCTTCGTGGCCCTGCTCGACGAGCTGCTGGGGGACATCGAGACCATCGTCGTGCGCAGCGAGAAGGAGGCGCTGCTCTTGGAGAGCGAGCTGGTCAAGAAGCACCAGCCGCGCTTCAACGTGATGCTGCGCGACGACAAGAGCTTCATCTGCCTGCGCCTGGACGAGCGGGGCCGCTTCCCGAGGCTGGAGGTGGTGCGGGCGGCGCAGGTGCAGAAGAAGGCAGGAAAACTGGGGCTCTACGGCAAGGACGGCGCGCGCTACTTCGGCCCCTACAGCTCGGCCTCGTCGATCCGCGAGACCCTGCGGCTGGTCAACCGCCACTTCGGCCTGCGCACCTGCACCGACCACCAGATGGAGCAGTGCCAGCGCCGCGGCCGGCCGTGCATGCAGATGCAGATCGGCCGCTGTCCCGGTCCGTGCGTGGGGGCGATCAGCGAGGAGGACTACCTGCGCAACGTGCGCGACGTGGTGCTGTTCCTCGAGGGCAAGGAGGCCAACGTCGCCGAGCGGATCCGCGAGCGGATGGCCGCCGCTTCGGAGCGGATGGAGTTCGAGGCCGCCGCCCACCTGCGCGACCAGCTGATGGCGGTGCAGCGCAGCCTGGAGAAGCAGCGCACGGTGACCACCGAGGACATCGACCGCGACGTGGTCGGCGTCTTCCGCGAGGCCGACCGGCTGCTGATCTACCTGCTCTACATCCGCGGCGGGCGGCTGAGCGGCGGGCGCAGCTTCCCCTTCGCCGGCCAGGAGTTCCCCACCCAGGAGCTGGTGGCGAGCTTCGTCGACCTCTACTACGCCGGCGACGCGGTGCTGCCCGACGAGATCCTCTTGCCGGTGGAGCTGGAGGACGCCGACGCCGTCTCGCGGGTGCTGTCGGAGAAGCGGGGGCGCAAGGTCGAGGTGCGCACCCCGCGCCGGGGCGCCAAGGCCGAGCTGGTGGAGATGGCCCGGCGCAACGCCGAGAACGCCTTCCAGGAGAGCCGCCGCTCCAAGGAGGAGCTGACGGCGATGCTCGAGCGGCTGCGGCGCTCGCTGGGGCTGGGCAAGCTGCCGCGGCGCATCGAGTGCTACGACATCTCGCTGTTCCAGGGATCCTCGGCGGTCGGCTCCAAGGTCAGCTTCCTCGACGGCGAGCCCGACAAGTCGCAGTACCGGCGGTTCAAGATCAAGACCGTCACCGGCACCGACGACTTCGCCATGCTCTACGAGGTGCTGATCCGGCGGGCCAAGCAGGGCGAGCTGCCCGACCTGTTCCTGATCGACGGCGGGCGCGGCCAACTGGCCAGCGCGGCGGCGGCGCTCAAGGACGCCGGGGTCGCCACCGAGATCGTCAGCCTGGCCAAGAGCCGGGCGCTGGAGGGCGAGGCCAGCGAGCCGGTGGAGCACTCGCCGGAGCGGGTCTTCGTGCTGGGGCGAAAAGATCCAGTGATCCTGCGGCAGAACAGCCCCGAGCTGTTCCTGCTGGCCCGCCTGCGAGACGAGGCCCACCGCTTCGCGATCACCTACCACCGGATGCTGCGCCAGCGGGGGACGCTGCGCAGCGCGCTGGAGGACATCCCGGGGGTGGGGACGGTGCGGCGCAAGGCGCTGCTGCGCCACTTCGGCTCGCTCAAGCGGCTCAGGGAGGCCGCCCCGGAGGAGATCGCCGAGGTCGACGGCATCGGGCAGGCGCTGGCCGAGCAGATCCACCGCTCGCTGGCGGGCGGGGAGGAAGAGGCGGCGCCGCCTGCCGAGCTCGAGGCCGCCGATCCGATGCCGGGTGATGCAGCGGACGGGCCGAAATCCCGCTAGATTAGGGACCTCTCAGTATCCAGGGGTCCCCAATGCGCTTCATCTCACTCTCCCTCCTCGCGGCGGCGGCCGCTCTCCCAGGGTGCGCGGTCTCGGTCGACTACACCGGCAAGACCTGCTCCGCCCCCGGCGACTGCCCCTCGGGCTATGTCTGCGGCACCGGCGGGACCTGCCAGAAGGAAGCGGCTGGCGACCCGGACGGCTCGGTCAATCCCAGCGACGGCGGCTCCGGCGCGCCGGACGCGGGCGCTGCGGATGGCGGCGGGTGCCTCGACACGAAGAACGACCCCAACAACTGCGGCAGCTGCGGCACGGTATGCAATGCGCCCCAGGGCGGGCTTCCGGCTTGCAGTGGAGGCCGGTGCGTGGGGAGTTGCTTCAATTCCGGTGAACAGGTCTGCGGCGCGGGCCTGGGAGGAGGGGGCTACTGCGCCAACCTGAACACCGCGCCGAGCAACTGCGGCTCCTGCGGGCACTCCTGCGGATCCGACAGCTGTGTCGGCGGGCAGTGCGTTCCGGGATGTACGGGGGCCGGTCTGCGGCTCTGCGGCACGCCGGCCACCTGCGTCGACGTCACCACCGATCCGTCGAACTGCGGCCTGTGCGGCATCGCCTGCCAGCCGCCGACCGGCGGAATAGGCACCCAGTGCTCCAACGGCGCTTGCGTCGGGCAGTGCGTCCAGGGCCAGGCCTTGTGCGGAGCCGACGCCGCGTCCAAGGGCGGCGGCTATTGCGCCGACTTCTTGACCGACCTGCAGAACTGCGGCAGCTGCGGCAACCCCTGCACCGGCTCCGGGGCCTCCTGCGTCGCCGGCACCTGCAACATCCCGAGCATGAAGATCTGGATGCCCGAGGCGCCGAATCCCAACAACTTCGCCTGGCAGGGGCGCCAGACGCGCTTCCGCTCCACCACGGGCCAGGGCTGCACCAGCCTGGTGGCGATGGCGATGGGCCCGACCGCTTTCTGCTACGCCAGCCAGGGCGGACAGCTGATGTGCGCCGGCAGGATCTACCAGACCAACTTCGGCAGCAGCTTCAAGGCCGTGGCCAACATCACCGGCGTCGACCAGATCCTGATCGGTCCTTCGAGCATCTGCGTGCACACCACCGTTAACGGGGTCGGCCAGGCGCAGTGCCTGGGCGCGAATGGCAACGGGCAGTTTGGGTCCGGGACGACCAACTCCACGACCCAGTGGTCTTACTGGGGGTCCGGGCTGGCCATCGACGCCTTGGCGGTGGGCAGCTGGGGCACGCTGTGCGGCCGGCAGCCCAACTCGGTGGTCTCGTGCTCCGGCGTCAACTACGGCCTCACGCCGACGGTCGCCTTCACCAGCGCGACCAGCGTGTGGCTGAGCGGAAACAACCCCAAGTTCAACGACCAGATGGTCGTGCGCGCCTCCGGCGGGAACGCCGACTGCCAGGTGACCAACAGCGGCAGCCTGTTGTGCAGGGACGGGAACTACCGCGGAAACTCGGTGGTCGACGGCGGCTGGAGGCAGATGCCCAACCTCCTCGGCATCCCCGAGGCCTGCTGGCTGGAGTCCAGCGGCCTGTTGATGTGCGACCAGACCACCAACCCGCTCAACTTCGGAAGCCAGGTGCTGGCCATTGCCCTCGAGCCCAACTCCGACTCGCTCTGCGCCGCCTGGAACGACGGCTCGATCACCTGCATCGGCGACAACACCGACTTCAAGCTGGGCGTCGGCTCCTCAACTCCGCTGACCTCGGAGCAGATGGTCGCCCCGCGGGGCTCCATCTCCACTACCTGTCACTAGCCGGGGGAGGGATGGGGGGCCTGGCAGTTTGAGCGAGCCGGCCCTCGGCCGACTTTCACCGAGACGATGGGCCGTGCGCCGGGGCGCGCATCGGCTTCGCGCCGAGGCGCTGCAACCTCGCCCGCCGCCGCGTTTTTTTTGGATATTTTCGTTGATCGGTCAAATCCGATGGCATATAGCAGTGCAACTTTTTGCGGCTCCCAGGGGAGCCGGATTCGGTTCGCGAAGGGTCGAGGACACGAACGATGAGGCTTTATCCCAAGGTCATTCCGGCGATCGCCCGCGAAGTCATCCAGACCCTGATGAACGAGGGTGACATCGAGGTCGAGCCGCTGCGGATCGCCGACGCCGAGATGGACATGGCGGCGATCATGCGCGAGTACCTGGCCAACGAGGAGCGCGTCAACCAGGCCACCCGCGAGGCGCTCGATCGCCGCGGCTACGACCACTCCCGCTTCAACGCCGTCAAGCGCGAGATGGCCGACGTGCGCGGCTTCAAGATGGGCGAGGAGGGCATCGAGTACGTCATCGGCCAGATGCTCGAGTTCCTGCTCATCAGCCGCAATGTCGAGGAGGTCTTCTCCGAGGACGCTCCGCTGCGCAAGAAGATCTTCGTGATCATGAAGAAGCACCTCGACATCGACGAAGAGGTAGACCGCGAGGTCCGCTCCCGCCTCAAGCACCTGCAGGAAGGCACCGCCAACTGGGACGTCGAGTACCAGAAGGTGCTGGAGCAGATCCGCCGGGCCAAGGGCCTCATCTAGCCCACCTCCTCGAGGCGCTCGAAGCACGCAGGCCCCGCTCGCAAGGCGGGGCTTCTGCTTTGCGGGACGGCCTCCGTTGGCCCGAGCCTGTCGAGGGCCAGCCGGGTCGCGGACGCGTCGCGCGGCTCGCGGCGATGTGGTATCAGCCTTGCCGGCCCGGCCAGGTGCGAGGCGGGGGAGCGAAAGGCGGCGCGAATGGATCGCAAGTCGGCAGTGGTGTTGGGGGTGATCTTCGGGGGGCTGTTCCTGGCGCTGTTCGCCTTCCTGATGCTGGCCTACTCGGCGGTGCGCAGCGGCGGCGGCGAGGACGGGGCCAGCGGCTTCAGCACCGGGCCGGCGATCGGAGTGATCGAGGTCAAGGGCGTCATCTCCAGCGTGGACAAGCAGCTCAAGGCGCTGCGGCGCTTCGAGAAGGACGAGGCGATCAAGGCGATCCTGGTGCGCATCGACTCGCCCGGCGGCTCGGTCGGCCCCTCGCAGGAGCTGTACTCGGAGCTGCGCAAGGCCGGCGAGAAGCGCAAGGTCGTCTGCTCGATGGGCAGCGTGGCCGCCTCGGGCGGGATGTACGTCGCCGCCGGCTGCCAGAAGGTGGTCGCCTCGCCCGGGACCCTCACCGGCTCGATCGGGGTCATCGCCCAGATTCCGTACATCGGGGACATCGCCCGCGAGCTCAAGTTCAAGATGGTCACCGTCAAGAGCGGGGCGATGAAGGACGCCGGCAACCCGTTCCGCGAGATGAGCGACGCGGAGCGCGCCTACTACCAGTCGACCCTCGACCAGGTGCACGAGCAGTTCATCGCCGCGGTGGCCGAGGGCCGCGGACTCAAGGTCGACGAGGTGCGCCCCTTCGCCGACGGGCGGATCATCAACGGCCAGCAGGCCAAGGAGCTCAAGCTGGTCGACGAGCTGGGCAGCTTCAACGACGCCATCCGGCTGACCGCGGCCCTGGCCGGCATCGAGGGCGAGCCGCGGCTGCAATACCCGCCCGAGGAGCGGCCGTTCGGCTTTGGCGAGCTGATGCGCGAGGGCGGCAAGTCGCTGGCCCGCGGCGTGATGGACGAGGTGGCCCCGCGGGCGATGCTCGAGGGCGCCGGACCGGCCTACCTCGCCCCCGGCCTCATCGCTCCCTAGCATCGGCCAACCAGTCTCAGGAGGAGCGCATGCAGGCTTTGTGGGCACCGTGGCGGATGGAGCTGATTGAGTCGGGCAAGCCCAAGGGCTGCATCTTCTGCCTCTTCCCGGCCGAGGACCGCGACCGCGAGAACCTGATCCTGGGGCGCAGCGAGCACTCCTTCGTGATGCTCAACAAGTTCCCGTACAACAACGGGCACCTGATGGTGATCCCGCGGCGGCACCTCAGCGCGCTGACCGAGCTGCGGGAGGAGGAGTTCCTCGACCTGCACCGGCTGCTGCAGCGCTCGATCGAGTTGCTGGGCGAGGCCTATCACCCCGAGGGCATGAACGTGGGGATGAACCTGGGGAAGGTGGCGGGGGCGGGGATCGCCGATCACCTGCACTACCACGCAGTGCCGCGCTGGGGCGGCGACACGAACTTCATGCCGGTGCTTTCGGCGACCAAGGTGATGATCGAGCACCTGCAGGCCTCCTACGACCGGATGCGGCCGATGTTCGATCGCATCCTGGCCAAGTAGGGAACGGCGATGGCGCAATGGATGTGGGCCCTGCTGGCCGCCGCGGTGGCGGTTGCCCTGCTGGGCGGATTGGCCTGGCGGGCGTTGGTCCGCCGCCGCCGTCGCTCCGACGCCAGCCGCGCCTACCTGCAGGGGTTCCGCTACATCCTCTCCGACAAGCCGGACGCCGCGCTCGAGGAGCTGACCCGGGCCGCCGAGCTCGACGCTCGCACGCTGGAGACCTACTTCGCGCTGGGGGCGCTGTTCCGGCGCACCGGCGAGCACGAGCGAGCGATCCGGCTGCACCAGAACATGCTGCTCAAGGCCGGGCCAGAGGCGGCGCTGCGCCAGCAGATCGAGCTAGAGCTGGGCCAGGACTTCCAGAAGGCCGGGGTTCCCGAGAAGGCGGTGGAGAGCTACCGCGCGGTGGTGCAGGCGAGCCCGGGGCACAAAGAGGCGCTGACCCGGCTGCGCGAGCTGTTCGAGGGGCAGCGCAGCTGGGCCCAGGCGGCCGAGGTCGAGGCCGAGCGGGTGAAGGCCGGGGATGGATCGCGGGCGGTGCTGGCGCACCTGCTTTCGGAAGCCGCGCTGGGCGAGGTGGACAAGCCGCTGGCGCTCGAGCTTGCCCAGCGGGCCTGTCAGATCGAGCCGGGGAGCGCTCACGCCCACTTCGCCGCCGGGGTCAGAGGGCTTTCGCTCGGGCAGGCGGAGGCGGCGCGGCAGGCGCTGGAGAAGGCCTGCGAGCTGGATCCGGAGGTCTGCTCGCGGGCGAGCGAGCCGCTGCTGCAGATCGGAGTGGCGTCGGCGCGGGAGGCGATGGCCGGGCAGCTGTCGAAGCGGGAGCACCCAGCGACGTTGCTGGCGCTGGCGCGCTGCGAGCGGCAGGGCGGGGCGGTCGAGCAGGCGGTGCAGCACCTACGGCGGGCGCTGGACCTCGATCCGCGCTCGGTGGAGGCCCGGGTCGAGCTGGGGCGGGCGCTGCTCGAAGGCGGAGTGGGCGAGGAGGCGCGCCGCGAGCTGGAGGCGCTGCTGGCGGCGCTGGGTCAGCAGGAGCCGGGCTTCGTGTGCAAAAGCTGCGGGCACGGTTACGCCGAGGCCCAGTGGCGCTGCCAGCGCTGCGGAAACTGGGATTCGGTGGAGCGGGGGACTGCGATCTCGGCGGAGAGCCCGGGAGCCAAGGCTCAGCGCGATGGGAGCGGCGGATGAAGCCAGCGGCAGCGGCGGCGATCGTGTTTCTGGGCGGCTGCGCCTCGTTCACCACGATGGGGACCGCCACCACCATCGAGAAGGGCAGCGTCCAGGCCTTCGTCGCTCCCGAGGCCGAGATGGTCGGCTCGGAGACCGGCAAGCCCGGGACCTTGCCGCAGCTCGAGGCCGGGCTGCGCTACGGGCTGACCGAGCGCGTCGAAATCGGCAGCAAAGTCTGGGGGTTGGGGGCCGGGCTCGACTCGAAGATCCAGCTGCTGCGCTCCGTGAGCCGCGATTCAGGCATCGACCTCGCGATCGATCCCGGGCTCAGCTACGTGAATGTCGGCCTCGCGGGGCTGGTGCCCACGACCAGGGTGGTCTCGTTCTACCTGCCAGTGCTGGTGGGCATGAATTTCGAGGGCGGCCATCAGCTGGTCGGCGGCGCCAGATTGGTCGAGCAGATCGCTTGGTCGGAAGGTGGGCAGGTCCCGTCGACCAGGCAGATTCTCTGGAGCGGCGCCTCACTCGGTTTTGCCTTCAAGATCAGCGATGGCTTCCGCCTGATGCCCGAGGTGGCGGTGGCCTTGCCGCTGGTCAACACCGCGCTCGATGGCTCCGATGCCAAGTCGATGCGCGGGACGTTCTTCCTGCAAGGCGGCCTGGCGCTGCTCTTCGGCGGCTGAGCGTCGTTCTGCGATTCGGCGGCACCATCGGAGTTGACTCTCCCCTTGGGGCAGACCTGAGCCTGGGCCTGCACTCATTTCAGGAGGAGTCTCGGATGCGCTGGATGATGGTCTTCGGATTGCTCGGTCTGGTCGCAGTCGCCGTCGGATTTGGGCTGCGGTACTGGATGGGCAAGGCGATGTTCGTTCCCGGTTCGGTCGAGGAGCGCCTCGCGGCTCTTGGCGAGTCGCTGGATCCGCCTGGCGCCCAGGATCGGGAAGGACCGCGGTGGGCCGTGGCGCCCGGAGTCGAGCTGACGCACTTCGCGGTCGGAGCGGGGAAGAACGTGGTGGTGGTCCACGGAGGCCCGGGGCTCCCGCCGGGCATGCCGTGGTCGGCAGCGCAAAGCGGCGACGGCATCCGCTGGCACTTCTATCACCAGCGCGGAGCCGGCTCGTCGAGCAGACCCATTGTCGAACCACCTCAGGGCGGCACCTGGCGCGCGATTCAGCAGGTAGAAGGCCGGCTGGGAATGGCCCAGCAGCTAGCGGATCTGGAGCGAATCCGCCGAATCCTGGGGGCCGGGAAACTGACGCTGGTGGGCCATTCGTTCGGCGGGCTGATCGCCGCCCTCTATGCCGCAGAGTGGCCGGAGCGAGTCGACCGCGTGGTGCTCGTTTCTCCGGCCTCGCTGCTGGAGATGCCGATCCCCGAGGACCAGAACCTCTTCGCCTTGGTCGGCAAGCGGCTCGAGGGCCCGGCGCGAGCCGAGTTCGAGGCCTATCTGAAGCGCTACTTCGATTTCCCGGCGCTGTTGGCGCTCGGCGACGACCAGCTCTCGTCCTTCTATTCTGAGTTCTCCCGCTATTTCGCTCTCACCGGCGGTCTGCCGCAGGCGCCGTCGAGCGAGCCGCGTCCGAGGCCGGCGGGCTACGGCATCGCCGCCCTCTACTTGAGCCTGGGCCGGCACCACGACTGGAACAGTGTCTTGCAGCGGGTGACGGCACCGACCCTGGTCCTGGCCGGCCGGGACGATATGCTCGGGCTGGCAGGAAGCCGCCGCTACGCCGAAGGGATTCGGGGCGCGCGGCTGGAAATCGTGGAGCGCGCCGGGCATTTCCCCTTCGAGGAGAATCCGAAGGAATTTCGGGCTGCTGTGGACCGCTTCCTCCTCGGAGAGACGCGATGAGCCGGATGCTGTACGCCATCGGAGAGACGTCCCGGGTGACCGGGCTGAGCATCAAGGCGCTGCGGCTCTACCAGGAGAAGGGGCTGCTACAGCCCTCGGAGATCGATGCACAGACCGGGTACCGCTTCTATTCGGAGCGCGATCTGGACCGGGCCCACGCCATTCGCACCCTGCGCGAGCTGGGCTTTTCCATCGACGAGACGAAAGCGGTGCTCGACCGGCTCGAGGAGGACGAACCGCTGCAGATTCCGCTGGAGCGCACGCGCTCGCGGCTGGCGGCTGAGATGGCGCAGGCGCAGCGCTCCATCGCCGCCATCGACGCGCTGCTCGCCCATCGCGAGCAGGCGGCGGCCTACCTGCGCGCTCCGCCGCCCATGGTCGAGAAGGTTCTGCCTCCCATCCGCGCGGCCTGCGTGCGAACCGTCGGCCGCTACTCGGATGCGAGCATCCATTTCCCGCGCCTGATGGCTGCCTGCGGACCGGCGGTCGCCGGGCCACCGTTCGAGCTGCTCTTCGACGCCGAGTACAAGGAGGATGGCGCCGACTTGGCGTTCTGCGTCCCGCTTCTGCCGGGCAGCGAGGTTCGCGGGGTCGCCGTCGAGGAGCTCCCCGAGGTGCGCGTGGCGACGCTGGTCCACGCCGGCTCCTGGGATTCGGTGGGGCTTTCGTGGACCCGGCTCTTCGCGCATCTGCGTCAGAAGGAGCGCTCGCTGCAGCTTCCCATTCGCGAGACCTATCTGCGCGCCGGCGGCCCCGGGGAGACCTGCCTGACCGAGCTGTCGGTGTCGCTCGAGGGGTGACGCGCCGTCGACTCCCGCGGTCTCCGCTCAGATCGGCGAAGGAGGGCGCGGGTCGGCACGGCCTTGTCGCCGTTTTCTGCGTCTTGCGACTCCAAAGACGCTAAATTGACGCGCCCCCGCACCTCCCTAAGATCCGGCGGGGCACGCTAAGGAGTCGTTCGTGAAGGAGAAGGCTCAGCAGATCATCGCCGACACGCTCGCGCACTGCGCCAAGGCCGGGCTCTTGCCCGCCTTCCCCGGCGAGGCGCTCGTCGAGGCCCCCAAGAACCCGGCCCACGGCGACTGGTCCACCAACGTGGCCATGATCCTCGCCAAGCAGGCCGGCAAGAATCCCCGCGAGGTCGCCCAGATCATCGTCGGCAACCTGGCCGACCCGCAGAAGCTGGTCTCCAAGGCCGAGATCGCGGGCCCCGGCTTCATCAACCTGCGCCTCGATCCGCGCGTCTGGCTGCTGGCCCTCAAGGACGTCGTCGATCAGGGCAAGAGCTACGGCCGCTCCCAGGCCGGCAAGGGCCAGCGGGTCAACGTCGAGTACGTCTCCGCCAACCCCACCGGCCCGATGCACGTCGGCCACGGCCGCGGGGCGGTGGTCGGCGACTGCCTGGCCACCCTGCTCGGTGCCGCCGGCTACTCGGTCAGCCGCGAGTACTACATCAACGACGCCGGCGGCCAGGTGAAGCAGCTGGGCAAGGCGCTGTGGGTCCGCTACCGCGAGCAGTGCGGCATCCCGGTCCCCACCCCCGCGCTGCCCAAGCCGCCCGAGCCCGCCACCACTCCGGAAGAGAAGAAGCAGAAGCGCGAGTGGGACGAGGCGATGGCCAAGATCCTCCCGTACCCGGGCCAGTACCTGATCCCGGCGGCGGAGAAGTTCAAGGCCACCCACGGCACCAAGTACCTCGAGGCCGACGAAAAGACCCAGCAGACGCTGTTCATGGACTTCGCCATCACCGAGATGCTGGCGATGATCAAGGACGACCTGAAGGCGCTGAACATCGAGTTCGACACCTTCTTCAGCGAGCGGCAGCTGCACGAGAAGAAGGCCATCGACTCGGCGGTCGAGGCGCTCACCGGCCAGGGCCACATGTACCGGGGCGTGCTGCCCCCGCCCAAGGACCTGGCCCACTCCGAGGACTACGAGCCGCGAGAGCAGCTGCTGTTCCGGGCCACCGGCTTCGGCGATGACCAGGACCGGCCGCTGCAGAAGTCCGACGGCAGCTACACCTACTTTGCCGCCGACATCGCCTACCACAAGAACAAGCTCGACCGCGGCTTCGACTCGCTGATCGACGTCTGGGGCGCCGACCACGGCGGCTACGTCAGGCGGGTCAAGGCGGCGGTCGAGGCGCTCACCGGCCGCAAGGGTGCCCTCGACGTGGTGCTGGTGCAGATGGTCAACCTGATCAAGGGCGGCCAGCCGTACAAGATGTCCAAGCGCGCCGGGACCTTCGTCACCCTGCGCGACGTGGTGGAAGACGCCGGCCGCGACGCGACCCGGGTGATGTTCCTGATGAAGCGGGCCGACTCGCAGCTCGAGTTCGATCTGGACCTGGTGAAGAAGCAGACCATGGAGAACCCGGTCTTCTACGTCCAGTACGGCCACGCCCGCTGCGCCAACATCTTCAAGCGCGCCCAGGAGGCGGGGTTCGCTCCGCCGGCCTTCGACCTGGCGCTGCTGGAGAAGAAGCTGACCCATCCCGACGAGCTGGAGCTGGTGAAGCGGCTGCTCAGCTTCCCGGCGGTGGTCGAGGGGGCGGCCAAGGCCCGCGAGCCGCATCGGATCATCTTCTACGTGCAGGAGACCAGCGCCGCCTTCCAGTCGTACTACACCAAGGGCAAGAAGGAGCCCGGGCTGCGGGTGATCATCAAGGAAGATCCTGAGGTCACCAAGGCCCGGCTGCTGCTGGTGGGCTGCCTGAAGACCGTCTTCGCCAACGCGCTCGCGCTGATGGGCGTGAGCGCTCCCGACTGGATGGAGGTGCCCAAGGAGCTCGAAGAGAGCTGACCTGAGGCACGAAGAGCATGCGCGACCCTCATCGGATGCGAGACACCATCGAATTGCAGCTCAACAACCGGCAGATCGTGTCGTTCGTGATCGGCTCGCTGGTGGTGTTGGGCCTGGTCTTCGCCCTGGGGGTGATGGTCGGCAAGCAGCTGGCGGGCGGTGGTGGGCCGGTCGGCCCGCAGCCGCCGAAGGATCCTCTGGCGGCCATCGACGCCAAGGAGAAGCTGCGCACCGCCGAGCCGCCTGCCCCCGACGCCAGCCTGACCTTCGCCGACGAGCTGACCAAGCCCAAGGCGGTCGATCCCGCCATCGAGCCGACCAAGCCGCCCAAGGCCGAGAAGGACAAGAAGGCGGACAAGAAGGAGAAGGCCAAGGCCGACAAGGAGAAGAGGGCTGCCGCCGCGGCCGACCCCACGAGTGAGGGCGCGGATGCCGTGGCCGCCTCCGGCGATCTCGAGCCGGCGGCCGCCGAACCCAGGCCGGAGGCCAGGCCCGAGCCGAAGCCGCATGCCAAGGAGAAGTCGAAGGACGAGGCCAAGCGGAAGGGCGACCTGGCAGCGGCCTTTTCCAGCGCCACCAAGTCCGGCGCCTTCTGCCTGCAGGTCTCCTCGATGCCCAGCCAAGCCGACGCCGACAAGGTGGTCGCCAAGCTGGCCAACAAGGGCTTCCCGGGCGCGGTGGTGGCGGAGGCCGAGGTGCCGGGCAAGGGGCGGATGTTCCGGGTCCGCCTCGGCTCCTACGAGAGCCGCGCCGAGGCCGAGGCCGCGCTCAAGGACTTCAAGAAGAAGTCCGGCATGGATGCCCTGGTGGCGAGCGCCCGCTGAGCTAACCGCCCGTTAGAACGCACGTTTTCAGGGCGTCCCGGCAGGCGCCTCCAAGTCGGCGAGCCAAGGACGCGGCAGCGTGCTAGAAGAAGCTCCGCGGGGACCTGTCACACGGAGTGCTGCATGCGGCGCGTCGAAAAGCCTTGGGGATACGAGCTGATCTGGGCGCACACCGACAAGTACGTCGGCAAGGTGCTGCACGTGAACGAGGGCCACAAGCTCTCGCTGCAGCTGCACAAGGTGAAGGACGAGACCATCCACCTCTGGACCGGGCGGCTGCTGTTCGTGGTCGACGAGGGCCACGGGCTGATCGAGCGCGAGCTCAAGCCGGGCGAGAGCTACCACATCAAGCCCAACACCGTGCACCGCATGATCGCCCTGGCCGACTGCGACATCCTCGAGGTGTCGACCCCCGAGCTCGACGACGTGGTCCGGCTCGAGGACAGCTACGGCCGCCAGGGCACGAGCAAGGCCTAGCGCCGGCTCGGCTTCGCCCACCAATAATCGCTTCCTCCGAGGGCAAGCGCCCTCGACGAAGGCAGCGCTACGCCCATTTGAGTTGTTGCCAGGCCCTTGATGCCGGCTCGGTCCTGCGGATAGTCTACCGGTTAAGATGAGATCGAGTCGCAACAACGAAGCGGTCCGGCGGTTTCGGCAGGTGCTGCAGGCCGAGGGGCTGCGCTGGACCGAGGAGCGGGCGGCAGTGCTGGAGGCGGCGCTGGCCTTCCGCGGCCACTTCGGGGTGGACGAGCTGGTGCAGGCGGTGCAGCAGAGGCAGGTCGCCGGCTCGCGGGCCACAGTCTACCGGGCGCTGCCGCTGCTGCTGCGCGCCGGGGTGATCCAGCAGGCGGTGGTGACCGGCGAGGAGCGGCGCTTCGAGTCGGCCTTCGGCCACGCCCACCACGATCACCTCGTCTGCCGCGGCTGCGGGAAGGTAGTCGAGTTCCAGTTCGAGGCGATCGAGATTCTGCAGAAGGCGGTGGCTGAGAAGCACGGCTTCCAGCTGGTGGGCCATCTGCTCGAGCTGGTGGGCGTCTGCCCGGAGTGTCAGAAGGCGAGCTCGAAGGACGATGAGACCGAGTCGCAATAGGGGACTGGAGCAGGAATGAAGAAGCTGATGGTAGTGGCGGCCCTGGCGGCGATCCCGGGGTCGGCCGAAGCGACGCAGCGGCATTTCAGCTACACCTACGAGTCGGCGGTGCTGACCGAGGGCGAGCGCGAGGTCGAGCCCTGGACCACCTGGCGCAACGGCCACGCCGGCTTCTACAGCCGCTTCGATCACCGGTTGGAGTTCGAGGCCGGCCTGACCGACCGGCTGCAGACCTCGATTTACCTGAACCTGATCTCGCTGACCGAGGACACCGGCGCCGGGCGGCGGACCGCGGTGCAGTTCGACGGCGTCAGCTCGGAGTGGAAGTACAAGCTCAGCGACCCGGTGGCGGACGCCTTCGGGTCGGCG
The DNA here is from genome assembly GCA_037442205.1 of Myxococcales bacterium. Classification (GTDB taxonomy): domain Bacteria; phylum Myxococcota; class Myxococcia; order Myxococcales; family UBA5297; genus JBBIQS01. Next base: position 2,783 of record JBBIQS010000061.1, on the reverse strand, counting down.
CTCTACCTCGAGGGACGGGGCGCTGCCGCCGAGGCCGAGCTCGAGGCCCGGCTCATCCTCGACAAGCGCGTGGGCAAGCTGGCGGCCGCCTTCAATCTGATGGGCGCGCACGAGTGGGCCTGGACCGCGCCCGGCCAGGTCGAGGGCGGAACCGAGCTGGAGGCCGATCTCGGGATCGGCTACTTCCTGCTCCCGGAGCTGAGCGTCGGGCTGGAGGCCCGCAGCCACAACCAGGTTGCCGAGGCGGGTTGGGAGTCGTCGGTGCTCTTCGCCGGTCCTTCGCTCGGATACGCGGGCAAGAACTGGTGGGTGAGCCTGTCGGTGATGCCGCAGCTGGCGGCGTTCCGAGGGGCGACTGCCGGCAGGCTGAACCTGAGTGATCACGAGAAGCTGGAGACGCGGTTTCTCCTGGGAGTGGAGCTGTGAAGATGCGTTTGTTGCTTGCCCTGGCGGCAGCGGGCCTGGTGGCCGGCTGCGCCGGGGTGCTGGTCAAGCCGACCGAGGCGGACGTCCCGGTCGCCGAGCGGCTCTTTCCCGGGACCACGCTGGCCCACCTCGAGAAGGGTCGTGAGATCTACGTCGCCCGCTGCTCGAGCTGCCACGGCCTGCGCCTGCCCGAGGACCACACGCCCGAGGAGTGGCCGAAGCTGCTGAACGCGATGGCCCCGCGGGCGCGGCTCGACTACCGGCAGAAGGAGCTGGTGCTGCGCTTCGTGATGACCATGAGCGAGCGCGCCTGGGGAAGCGCAGCGACGGTCGAGGGCTCGGAGCATCCTTGAGCGAGGCCCGGGTATCTGCTACGGGAACCGCGTGCGCATCCTCATCTCCAACGACGACGGCATCGCTTCCGAAGGCATCCGGGCGCTTCACGACGAGCTGGCCAAGTTCGCCGAGGTCTACGTGGTCGCCCCCGACCGCGAGCAATCGGCCACCTCGCACTCGATCACCTTGCAGCGGCCGCTGCGGATCAGGCCGATCAACCACCGCTGGTACGAGGTGGACGGCACTCCCACCGACTGCGTCTACGTCGGCATCAACCACCTGCTGAAGAACGAGCGGCCGGACGTGGTGGTCTCAGGGATCAACCACGGGCCGAACGTCGGCAACGACATCCTCTACTCCGGGACGGTGGCCGCGGCGATGGAGGGTGCGCAGCTGGGCATTCCGGCCCTGGCCTTCTCGCTGGCCAAGGGAGTGGACTTCAAGCCGGGGGCGAAGTTTGCCGCCGAGCTGACGCGCAAGGCGGTCGAGGGCGGGCTGCCGCGCGGGGTGCTGCTCAACGTCAACTTCCCGCCCGGCGAGCTCAAGGGCTTCGCCGTGACGTGCCTGGGGCGGCGCAACTACGGCAACGTGGTGGTGGAGAACCTCGACCCGCGCGGCCGGCGCTACTACTGGATCGGCGGCGACGAGGCGACGGTCGACGACATCCCCGGCTCGGACTGCAACGCCATCTACCGGGACGGAGTGGTCTCGGTGACGCCGCTGAACCTCGACCTGACCGATCGGCCGCTGATGGACTCGCTGCGCGGCTGGCAGGTGCCGGGCTTCTCGCAGGCCAAGTAGGGGCGGGCGGTGCTCTGGTCCGCTCATCGCGCGATCGCCGGGGTGGGCCTGCTGGTCCTCGCGTCCTGCGTCACCAGCAAGCCGGCGCCGGACCCCAAGCCGATCACGCACCGCGAGCCGGAGCTGGTGGGCAAGCGCCATCGGGTCGAGGCGGGGGAGAACCTGTACCGCATCGCGCTGCGCTACGGCGTCGATCCCGGCGAGTTGGCGAAGGCCAACGGCATCACCGATCCCGAGAAGCTGGCGGTCGGGGACGAGCTGATGATCCCGCCGGCGGGAAAGGCACCGGAGCCGGCGCCCAAGCCCAAGGCGGAGCCGTCGGTTTCGAATGCGCCGCTGGAGTGGCCGCTGATCGGGGTGCTCTACGCGCGGTTCGGTCCGCGCGGCGAGACCAAGCACGACGGCATCGACATCTCGGCGCCGGAGGGGACGGCGGTGAACGCCGCCGCCGATGGCGAGGTGCTCTACGCCGGGGATCAGAAGGGCTACGGCCACGTGGTGATCGTCGAGCACGCCGGAGGGTTGCTGACGCTCTACGCCCACAACCGCGAGAACCTGGTGAAGGAAGGGCAGAAGGTGAGGCGCGGGGAGCCGGTGGCCAGGGTGGGGTACGCCGGAAAGACCAGCGGGCCGCATCTGCATTTCGAGGTGCGGGAGGGCGGGATTCCGAGGGACCCGTTCCGGTTTTTGCCGCCGCCGAGGTGAGACCCCTGCCGTCTGGTCACGGAATGAGCGGTCCGCGACGTTCCCAGGAGACGTCTAAGACTTGGGTGCCTAACCTGAAGTCGTAGTCCTCGGTCCGCACCACGCCGGCCTGGTCGCGGAGCTCCACCAGCTTCCCGCGCAAATTCTTGAGCTGGGGAGCCGCTCTCGACTCGCCGTAGACGGTGCGGCTGACCAGGAGCTCGGTCGCTCCATGGTCGCTCAGGAAGGTGTCGACCGGGCGCCGCAGGGCGTCGTAGGTGGTGCGGAAGCGGAACCCCCGGCTGCTCCAGGCGTAGAGCGGCTTCCCGGTGACGTCGCCGAGCATCCAGCGCTCGCCGGCTTCCATGCTGGCCTGATGGATGCGATTGCCGAGCATGTCGGAGTGGTAGCGCGCCACGAGGCGGTCCTTGGCGTCGAAGATCTCCCTCTGATTGCCCTCGATGTCGAGCAGCACGTAGGTGGTGTAGCGCTCCTCGGTGGGCGGAGCTGCCTCGGGCTTGCTGTACTGGTATCGA
>JBBIQS010000060.1:0-49056 GCA_037442205.1 Myxococcales bacterium | reverse complement strand
CACCGCCGCCGCCACTGCCCCCAGCAGCGCCCCGGAGGCCAGCCGCGGCACCAACAGCGACAGCGCGGCGAAGGCCCCCACCGCCGCCCCGATCGCCTTGAGCAGCCGCACCCCGTCGGAGCGGTCGCCGCGGGCCACCGCCGGGTCGTAGAGGTCGCCCAGGTAGAGCCCGAGCTGGATCGAGCCGGCGCAGGAAACCGCCAGCAGCACCAGCCAGCTCTGCGGCGGCCGGCCCAGGGCCCGCGAGCCGAGCTCGGCCGCCAGCAGGAAGCCGGCCATGGCCGCCGACAGCTCCGCCAGGAAGAAGCCGATCCGCCGAGCCGAGCACCAGTGCCCGAAGACTCTGACCACCGTGCCACCGCCCCCGCCGCCGCGACTCGCCTCCGCGGCCCCCGCCCGCTCACGGCGTGCGCATCAGGTACGGCACCTCCCCCGCCTCGACCCCGTTGAGCACGCTCCCCAGCAGCCGGGACCCCTCCAGCGCCTCCACCGCCTGGCGCACCAGCGAGCGGCTGGTGACCCCGGCGCGCACCACCAGCACGGTGGCCTCGCTCATCGCCGCCAGCAAGGCGCCGTCGGCCACCGGCAGCACCGGCGGGGCGTCGACGATCACCTGGTCGAAGCTCTCCCGGGCCCGGGCCAGGAAGGTGCGCATCGCCGGGCTGGCGATGAGCTGGCCGGCGTCCTGGCGCGGCGCCCCCGCCGGCAGGGCGAAGAGCGCGCTGCCCGGCACCTTGCGCACCACCTCCTGGGCAGTGGCCTCGCCGCTGAGCAGGTCCGCCAGCCCGGGGCGGCCGTCGATCCCCAGCAGCAGGTTCAGCCGCGGCCGGCGCAGGTCGGCGTCCACCAGCAGCACCTTGCGGGTCGGGTCGGCGGCGGCGGCCACCAGCGCCAGGTTGGCGGCGGTCAGGCTCTTGCCCTCGCCGCTGACCGCGCTGGTGAAGGCCAGCGTCCGGAACGCCCGCACCGCCCGGGCCTGCTCCAGGCGGTGGTAGAGCACCCGGAACTGCTCGGCGGCCACCGACCCGGGGGCGCTGATCGCCACCACCTGCCGATCGATCGCCAGCTCGTTGGCTCGCTTGTCCGCCCGCGGCAGGAAGTTGCCCGTCCTCTGCAGCCCCTCGTCCATCGTCCCCTCCTCCACCTGCCTTCGCCCCCTGGCCGCCAGGTCAGTGCCGCACCCGGCCGCCGGCCGGGATGTCGGGCACCAGCGCCAAGACCGGCAGCGACAGCGCCCGGGCCTGCTCCAGCCGGCGCACCGAGTCGTCCTGCAGCTCGAGGAAGATCCCGGCCAGCGCCCCGGCCCCCAGCGCCAAAAGCAGCGCCACCAGGATCCCGGTGGCGCGGTTGGGCTTGAACGGCGAGGCCGGGACGTCGGCGGCGGAGAGCACCCGGAACAGCCCGGCCCGGGCCTTGGCCTCCAGCTCGCGCGACACCTCGGCCTCCACCTTGCGCGACTGCAGCGACTGCAGCTTGGCCTTGGTGGCCTCGTAGTCCCGGGTCAGCTCCGACAGCTGCTGGGCCCAGCGGGCGGTGTTGTCGATCCGCTGGCGGTACTGCTGGGCCTGCTGCTCCAGCGAGGCGATCTCGGCGTCGAGGGAGGCGACCTGCGAGCGCAGGTAGCCCTCGCCCGAGGGGTCCTCCAGCCGCTGCTCGGCGGCCTCGCGCTTGGCGCGGGCGGAGGCGATCTCGCGCTTGAGCCGCTCCACCTCGGGGTGGTCCTCGGTCCACTGGCTGCGGGCGGTGACCAGGTTGGTGGCCAGCTCCAGCTCGCGCCGCCGCATCTGCCCCAGCTCGGTCCCCAGGTCGGCGCGGGCCTGGATCAGCTCCGCCGCCCGCCGCAGCAGCTCCCGGCGGGCCTCGATGCGGGCGGTCTGGGCCGCCGTCAGCCGCTCCAGGGCGCGCATGTTCGGCTCCAGCTGCTCGGGCAGCTCGCCCAGGTGCGCCAGCTTGAAGTCGGCCACCCGCTTCTCCTGCTCCTCGACCAGCTTGCCGAGCCGGGCGATCTCCTCGTCGAACAGCGCCGCCGCCCGCTGGGCCTGCTCGGCGCGCTCGGCCAGCGCCTGCTCGGCGTAGAGCTGCGGGAGCCGGTTGGCGATGGCGGCCACCACCTCGGGCTCGGGCCCGGAGACGGTCAGCTCGAAGGCGGTCTCCCCCTCCACCTTGACGTCGAGCATCGCCCGCGTCTCCTCCACCGCCGCGGCCATCCCCTTCTTCTGCCGGTCCTCGGGGAAGAGGGACATCTCGCCGACCAGCGTCTCCAGCAGCGGCCGGGCGAAGAGCTCCTGGCGGACGGTCTTCATCCGCTCCTCGGCGGGGACGGTGTTGTTGGCCAGCACCAGTTCCACCGACGGCCGCTGGGGCTGGATGCGCACCACGCTGGTGGCCCGCCACTGCGACGGGGTCAGCCCGACCACCGCCACCCCCACGGCGAAGACCAGGGCGAAGACCGACAGCACCAGCTTGCGCCGGCGCCAGAGGCCCTTGAGCATCTCCTGTGCGGTCATCGCGCCTTCCATGGCTCGTTGCCTTCCTCTCGCCGGCGCCCTCCCGCGCTCTAGGGGGTGCGCCAAAAGATTCGCGCGCTGACGATGTTGCGCGACAGGCCGAAGTCCAGAGCGTCGGTGCCGACCTGGGCGATGCGGTCGTAGCCGAGATGGGCGGTGAGGGTGCGGGACAGCCGCCACTCCAGCCCCGCCGACAGCGCGTAGCCCTGGGCGGTGAGCGCCTGGTCCGGGGCCAGCCCGTTGCGGAAGGCCCCCCCGGCCGCCAACAGCTGCAGCGAGCGGCTCAGCCGCAGCGCCCCGGCGGCCTGGAGGAAATCGGCCCAGACCACGATCGCGTACCCCGCGGCCCCCACCAGGTCCCTCCCCGCCACCAGCCCCAGCTCCGCCCCCCGCGCCTCGTAGCCCAGCTCCGCCCGCCAGCGGGGCGTCACGAAGGCCCCTCCGCGGGCGGCGTACAGCAGCGGCCCCGCCTCCAGAGCCACAAAGCTATGGCGCCAGGGCACGAAGCGCCCCGTGGCCGCCAGCGACTGCCCCTGGGAGTCGGGGATGAGCCCGGCGGCGAAGAGCTGGGCCCGATAGAGCAGGCCCCACTGGACCCGCGGGGTCTGATCCCAGCTCAGCCGCAGCTGGCCGGTGTGGGTCACTCCGTAGGGCAGCCCCTCCAGGAACAGCCGGGTCACCTCCCCGGCGTAGCCGGCCTCCAGGGTGAGGCGATGGCTGAGCCGGTACCTGGCGGAGAGCTCGGCCCGGCCCCACAGCGCCGGGACGTGGAGGTTGGCCACCCCGAACCGCGGCAGGGTGGCGGTGTCCTCGACCCGGTAGAAGAACCCGCCGGCCTTCAGGGTCAGCCGCCGCGACAGCAGCTGGTGGTACTCGGCGCGGGCCCGATGGTCGAGGGTGAAGTTGCCGGCGCTGAGGTGGTGGATCAGGTCGGCGTCGTAGCTGAGCTCGAGCTTGAGCCGCTCGTCGCGCGCCAGGTAGCCCAGCTCCGGAGAGATCTTCGACATCAGCTCGGCGCCGCCGCCCACCGCCGCCGCGCTGTCGAAGCGCTCCTCCAGGGCCAGCCCCAGCCACGGCTGGTGGCGGGTCGCCGCCAGCGCCGGGCTCGCCAGCGCCAGCGCCGCCAATGCCGCCCACCGCATGCGCGTCCCCACCCCTCGGCTCCCTCAAGGCACGTAGATGGTGTCGCCGGCGGCCAGCGGAAAGTCCGCCTGCTCGGTGCTCACCAGCTCGGTGTAGTCGACCTCGTACCGCTCCGCCTGCGCCCCGCGCAGGACCACGATCTGCGAGCGCGAGGCGAACTCGTTGGGCCCGCCGGCCAGGGCCAGCGCCTGCAGCACCGTCATCCGCCCCTTGAGCGGGAAGGCCCCGGGGTGCGCCACCTCCCCCAGCACGTAGACCTTGGGGGAGTTGACCTCGCGGACGATGACCACCACCCGCGGCTCCTGGACGTAGGGGCCGAGCTTCTGGGCGATCTCCTTGGCCAGGTCGTCGGCGGTGCGGCCGACCGCCACCAGCTCGCCGACCAGCGGCAGGCTGATCATCCCGTCGGGGCGCACCGGCACCACCCGCGACAGGTCGGCGTCGCGCCACACCGAGACGTCGAGGATGTCCTCCCGCCCGATCTGGTAGCGGCTACCCGACAGGTCCTTGGGGACCGCCTTGGAGTGGGCACAGGCGGCGAGGAGGGAGAGGAAGAGGGCCAGCGGGATTCGGGTCATCGAGTTCGTCATGTGGGCAATTCCTGCGACAGGTCCGGAGCCGAGTGAGGAGCAGCGGCCGTGCCATGGCCCGCCTCCCCGCAGCTCCGCCGTGGCAACAGCCGTTCCAACCCGCGGCACGCCTCGGGAGCCGCTCCGCGCGCACCCCATCGCGGGGGCGCGGAAGGTGGCCCGCCGCCTTCCCGAGGCTCCAACGGAGTGGACGGGCGTGGAAGCGCAGTTCCCTCGCCGCGGGGCGGCACGGCGCTTGAACTGGCCCTACCCGCGGGGAAGCGGGAGGGGACGTCATGAGGTGGGTGGCGCTGGTGACGGCGACGTCGTTCGCCCTGGGCTGGGCGGTGCGGTCGGTGGCGAGCGGGCTGGTGCCGGCCGCCTGGGCACAGGCACTCGCCCTGCTGGTCGCCGGCAGCCTGATGGTGGCCGCGGGGGCGGCCAGCGGGCTGCGGCGGCGCCCGGCGGCGCAGGCCCCGGCGAGCGAGCAGGCGCCGGAGCCCGAGCAGCGGGCCAGCGCCTAGCGGCCCCCGCAGGACTCAGGCCGGACTAGGGCTGGGACATCAGCTGGCGCGGGTCGACGATGCCGCACTCTTTGATTTTGTAGAGCAGGGCCTTGTAGCTGATCTTCAAGCGGCTGGCGGCCTTGCGCTTGTTCCAGGCGGTCTTGGCGAGCATGGCCAGGATCGCCTCGCGCTCGGCGAGCATCGCCGCCCGCCGGCCGACGTCCTTGAGCGACACCTCCTCGCTCGAGGGGAGCTCGGCGGCCGAGGCTGCCGGCGCCGGCGGCTGGTGGGGGAAGGCCGGCTGGCCGCCGGCGACCACGTTCACCGCCCTGGCCTTGGGGGCGCGCAGCTCGCGCAGCACCCCCTCCGGGTCGCGCAGCACCACCAGCCGGCGCACCAGGTTCTCCAGCTCGCGCACGTTGCCGGGGAAGTCGTAGTCGGCCAGCGAGCGGGTCACCTCCGCCGCCAGCGGCTCCTCGGGGACGTTGTACTTGCGCTGGTACTTCTTGACGAAGTGGGCGAACAGCGGGGCGATGTCCTCGCGCCGCTCGCGCAGCGGGGGGATGGAGATGGTGATCACGTTGAGGCGGTAGAACAGGTCCTCGCGGAAGTTGCCGTCCTCGATCTCCTGCTCCAGGTCGCGGTTGGTGGCGCAGACCACCCGGGCGTCCACCCGCACGCTGCGCCGGCCGCCGACCCGGAAGAACTCCTCGTCCTGCAGGACCTGCAGGAGCTTGGCCTGCAGCCGGATGGCCATCTCGCCGATCTCGTCCAGGAAGATGGTCCCCTGGTGGGCCAGCTCGAACTTGCCCGGCTTCTCGGCGGTGGCCCCGGTGAAGGCCCCCTTCTCGTGGCCGAACAGCTCGCTCTCCAGCAGCTCGCTGGGCAGGGCGGCGCAGTTTATCTTCAAGAACGGCTTGTTGCGCCGTCGGGAGCGCTGGTGGACCTGGCGGGCGATGACCTCCTTGCCCACCCCGCTCTCGCCCAGCAGCAGCACCGGCACGTCGGTGTCGGCGATGCGGTCGATCAGCGCCCGCACCCGGTCCATGGCGCTCGACAGGGAGATGAAGGCCTTGTCGTCGGAGTGCTCGTCCCCCTCGCGCGCCGCGTCGGACTTGGTCCGCGCCGGGGCCCGCCCCAGCGCCCTGGCCAGCGCCCCCAGCAGCTCCGAGGGCTGGAAGGGCTTGACCAGGTAGTCGGTGGCCCCCAGCCGCATCGCCCGCACCACCTCGTCCGAGCCGCCCAGCGCCGAGAGGACGATCACCGGCAGCTGGCTGCCGGTGGCGCGGAAGCGCTGCAGCATCTCCAGCCCGTCCATGGTGGGCATGCGCACGTCGAGCAGCACCGCGTCGAAGGAGCCGCCGGCGAGCATCGCCAGGGCCGCCGGCCCCTCGGCGGCGGTGCGCACCTGGAACCCCGCCGCCGACAGCACCTCGCGCTGCAGCTCGCGCGAGCTGTCGTCGTCGTCCACCACCAGCACCGCCACGTCGCGCTCCATCGTCGTCGAGCCTCGGCTGCTGCTTCGGTGTCGGTCGGCCGCCCGGCCCGGGCGGCTCTCCCCCGCCGATCCCCGGCGAGGTCCTTTTCCGCCCTGCGCCTAGCCGAGAAGGCGGTGTCCCTCTCGGACGAATCGGACGGGCGCGGGGGGGAAAGGTTTGTCCATTCGTGGCAACAAGCTGCCTACGGGTAGCAGGCAGGGCAACGGCAGCGCGCTCGGCGCCCCTCTTGGCTGCCGGCGCTTCGCGGCGGGGCGGCCTGCCCGGGACAGGGTGTGTCAGGCGTCACGCCTCGCGCGGGCGGAGGATCTTTGCGGCAGCACCCCTGCTCGCCCTCTCAGCGAGTGCGGTAAAGAAGCCCAAGCGCTTGGGGGGCTCGCGACCGGTGGTTCGCAGCCACGCCGTGCGCGCTAGGTGTGAAGCGAGCACTTCGGCCAGCGCCAGCGCCCCGGTCGACAGAAGGGTGAACAGCACCCGCTCCCTCAGCTCCTGATCGCGCTTGGCCTTCATGCCTTGAGTTTTGGGGATCGCCTTCCCAGGCGGGCAACTGCCGACCTCGCCCGGCCAAGGCTCCCCTCCCGGTGGCCGCGCCGAGCGGCTCGGCGAGGCATCTAAGGGCGCGCGGTGTACGGCTCGGCGAGCGTTGGCCACGCCCGGCGGATCTCCGGGATTGCCGCCAAGAAGGCCCGCGCGCGCTCGAACAGCCCCTCGGCGACATCGGTGAGCTCGTGCGTCGAGTCGAAGAGCTCCAGCCTGGCCCCATTGAGGGCGACGAAGCGCTCCACCGCTTCGGACGCCACGATCTCGTCTCGGAGGCCGTGGAGCACCAGGGTCGGCGCGCGCACCAGGGGCAGCGCGGCGTGTCTGCCGGCGTCGGCCATCAGGTCGAAGGCGATGGGGACCTCGCGCCCGAAGGCGGGGTGGAAGACCGGCAGCCGCCCCCCGCCCGCCCAGCGCTCCCAGTCGCCCGGGGGAATCCGCGCCCGCCAGCGGCTGGCGAACTCCACCGCCGGGGCCATCAGGACCAGCGCCTCCGCCGGACGCTGCGAGGCGTACAGCGCCGCCAGGTAGCCGCCCAGGCTGGAGCCGATCAGCACCGTCGGCCCCTGCCCCTCGGCCAGCGCGCTCTCCAGCACCCGCAGCTGCCCGCTGATCGTGAGGTGCTCGAAGTCGCCCTGATCGAGGGCCGGGACCTCCAGATCGATCCCCAGCTGCGCGAAGCGGTCGCGAAACAGCCGCGCCTTGAACGAGGCTGGGCTGGAGGCAAACCCGTGCAGGTAGACGATCATCGGGGAGCGCAGGCTAGCACGCCCACCTCGCCCGGGCGGCGAAGGGCGCTCGGCAGACCGGACCGAGCGCCCGCCGGCTACACGCTAGGCGCTGGGGGTCTGGATGGTGGCGCGCGTCTTCTCCATCACCCCGCGCATGCCCTGGTCGCGCATGGTGGTGCGCATCTCGCTGCCGGACATCGGCGCGAAGATCACCCCCAGGGCGCTGCCCACCAGCAGCCCCAGCGCGAAGAAGCCCACTCCGCCGAAGATGCTGGCCGCGGTGTGCTTCTCCTCCAGCCCCAACCTGTCCAGCAGGTAGTCGCGCATGTCGCCTGGCCACTCGGCGTTCCTCATATAGCGGTACGCCCGGTAGCGCCTGATGCCTCCCCTCGCCCCCTTGAGCGCCTTCTGGAAGTCCATGTCTCCCCCTCCCGACAGCCAGACACGGGCAGCGGTTTGCCAGTCAATCTAGGCCGGTGCGGCCGCGCGAGCAGTCCACCGCTCTGCACTGTGCTCGCTCGCACACCGGCGCAGGGCGGAGGCCCCTGGACGCACGAAGGCCGCCTCTCACGGCAGAGAGACGGCCTCGACGACTGCTCGAACGGCAGGCGACTAGCGCGCGCGCATGCCCTTCTTGACCGACTTCTGGTGACGAACGCGCTTGCGCTTGGCGGCCACCTGCTTGACCTTGGCCCGGTTCTTCACGCTGCGCTTGGTGCGATTGCCCTTCTTCTTCGCTGCCGGCATGTCTGCTCCTCTGCTTCGCAATTGCCCGCCGGCATGTCGGCCGTGCGAGCGGATGAATGGTTGACATATAGACCGCAATGCGCCCGAGCGGAAGCCCGGAGAGCGATCGCGGCTACGGGCCGGTGCCGTCGTCCGGGGTGTCCTTGTGGCTCTCGACCAGCGCCGCCAGCTTCTGGCGCTGGTCCTCGGTCATCCCCTCGAAGCGGACGCCGACCGCGCGGCCGGGCCTGGCCCAGGCCACCACCGCCGACAGCTCCAGCAGCTCGCCCTGGCCGACCTCGATGGTCAGCTGCAGCTCGGTGCCCGGCTGGTAGGACTTGGAGGTCAGCAGGCACAGGCCGCCCATCCCGATGTTGTGGGTGGTGGCCTTCATCGCCTGCGCCAGCTGGCCGGGGTTGCTGAACCTCACTCCCAGGCGCGCCAGCGCCCGCGGAGTCGCACGGCGATCGATCCCGGAGGCAAGGGGGTCCTTGGGACCGTCGGCTGGATGTGGCGCCATGGATCAGGGTCTCCTTGAAGCGTCGGCGGAAGTGTAACGCATCGCGCGGCCCGTCCGCCGCCCCAAATGTCCGCAATCGCTCGCTGCCCGGGCTGGAACACTCCGCAGCCCGATGGTAGGAAGCAGCGCGATGGCCTCGACCACAGTCCGGCGCCCCCGCCGTTCCTCAGCCGGGCTCAAGCTGCGCCATATCGGCCTGGCGCTGTTGGCGCTGGCCTCGGGCTACGTCTGCTACCAGCTGTGGCGGCTGCCCTCCGGCGCGCAGGTGGCGGCGCTGCGCACCGAGCCGCTGAAGGAGACGGCGCTGATGCGCCAGCGCAAGGCCGAGGCGCTGGAGAAAGGGCGCCGGCTTCGGCTGCAGTGGCAGCCAGTGCCGATGGGCCAGATCGCGCCTTCGCTGTCGGCGGCGGTGATCGCCAGCGAGGACGCCCGCTTCTTCGAGCACGACGGGGTCGACCTCAAGGAGGTCTCCAACGCCGTGCGCCACACGATGGCCAGCGGCGGCACGCTGCGCGGCGCCTCGACCCTCACCCAGCAGCTGGCCAAGAACCTCTGGCTCAGCACCGATCGCAGCATGGTGCGCAAGCTCAAGGAGGCGCTGCTGGCCTCGCGACTCGAGCAACACCTGCCGAAGAAGCGGATCCTCGAGCTCTACCTGAACGCGGTGGAGTGGGGAGAGGGGATCTTTGGGATCGAGGCCGGCGCGCAGGCCCACTTCCACAAGCCGGCGCGCTCGCTGACCCTGGCCGAGTCGGCGGCGCTGGCGGCGCTGCTGCCCAGCCCGCGCAAGCTGCCGCAGCTCAAGGAAGCCTGGTACCAGCGGGCGCGGCACGCGCTCGACCGCATTGCCGAAGAGCACCTGGCGCCCGCGGAGGCCATCGCCTCGGCGCGGCTGGAGCTGGCGTTCGCCTTCGGCAAGGCCCCGCCCCCGCCCAGCGAGCCGCCGGCGCCCGAGCCTCCGGAGATCGAGCCCGACGGCCACGAGGAGCCGCAGCTGGTCGAGCCGCCGGAGGTCGCCGGATCCAGCGATCCGACCGGGCCGTAAACCCTCCGCGTCGCCCTTCGCCGTCCCCGCAAATGCCGAGGGCCCGAGTTGCCCCGGGCCCCCGACACTAGATCAGGCTTGAAGCGTGACTACTTGCGGCCCTTGAGCAGGTCGCCCAGCTTGGCCTTCGAGCCGTCGCCCGACTGACGCCGCAGGTACTCGCGGTAGTCGTCGTCGCCGCCGTGGGCCAGCGCCTTGATCGACAGGGCCACCTTGCGGTCGGTCGAGTTGATGTCGATGACCTTGACCTCGACCTCGTCGCCCTCCTTGACCACGTCGCGGGGGTTCTCGACGCGCTCCTCGCGCATCTCGCTGACGTGGACCAGGCCCTCGATGCCCTGCTCGATCTCGACGAAGGCGCCGAAGTCGGTGACCTTGGTGACCTTGCCCTTGACCCGGCTGCCGACCGGAGTGCGCTCGGACAGGGTGTCCCAGGGGTCCTGCTGCAGCTGCTTGATGCCCAGCGAGAACCGCTCGTTCTCGACGTCGATGTTGAGCACCACCGCCTCAACCTCGTCGCTCTTCTTGAACAGCTCGCCGGGGTGCTTGACGTGCTTGACCCAGGACAGGTCGCTGATGTGCACCAGGCCGTCGATGCCCTCCTCGACGCCGACGAACACGCCGAAGTCGGTGACGTTCTTGACCTGGCCCTTGATCACCGAGCCGATCGGGTACTTGTCCTCGAGCAGCGTCCAGGGGTTGGGCTCGATCTGCTTGATGCCCAGCGCCATCCGCTTGGCCTTGGGGTCGATGTCCAGCACCAGCGCCTCGACCTGGTCGCCGACGTTGATCATCTTGGAGGGGTGCTTGACCTTCTTGGTCCAGCTCATCTCCGAGACGTGCACCAGGCCCTCGACGCCCGGCTCGACCTCGATGAAGGCGCCGTAGTCGATGACCGAGACCACCTTGCCCTTGACGCGGTTGCCGACCGGGTACTTCTCGTCGGCGCGGTGCCAGGGGTCCTCCTGGATCTGCTTGAGGCCCAGGCTGACGCGCTCGGTGGCGGCGTCGAACTTGAGGACCGCCACGCGGACCTCGTCGCCGACGTTGAAGACCTCGCTGGGGTGACGCACGTGGCCCCAGCTCATGTCGGTGATGTGCAGCAGGCCGTCGATGCCGCCCAGGTCGATGAAGGCGCCGTAGTCGGTCAGGTTCTTGACCACGCCGGTGAGGATCGCCCCCTCCTTCAGCTTCTTGAGGGTCTCCTTCTTCAGCTCCTCGCGCTGCTTCTCCAGCAGCACGCGGCGGGAGAGCACGATGTTGCCGCGCTTCTTGTTGAACTTGATGACCTTGAACTCGAACTCTTTGGCGATGTACTGGTCGAGGTTGCGCACCGGGCGGATGTCGACCTGGCTGCCGGGCAGGAACGCCTTGACGCCGATGTCGACCGACAGGCCGCCCTTGACGCGTCCGACGATGGTGCCCTTGACGATCTCATCGCGCTCGCAGGCGGCGCTGATCTCGTCCCAGATCCGCATCTTGTCGGCCTTCTCCTTGGAGAGGACGACCATGCCCGAGTCATTCTCGCGGGCCTCGAGGAGAACGTCGACCGCGTCGCCGACCTTGATGATCACCTCGCCCTTGGCGTTGGTGAACTCGGCGATGGGCACCTGGCCCTCGCTCTTGTAGCCGACGTCGACGACGGCGTAGTCCTTGGTGAGCTGGACGATCGTCCCCTTGACGATCTCGCCTTCCTGCAGCACGCCCTCGCCACCGCGATTCTTGATCGACTCCTCGAACATCGCGGCGAAGTCTTCGACGACCTCACTGCCCATCGGCTTGGTCTCGGCATTCTCCATGTGAAAGGAACCTTCCAAACTGCGGCGAACCGCTTGCTTGCCCCCTTGGTTTTGCACTCGCGGCGGCACGGGGATCGATGCCGTCGCGCGCGGCCTCGGCCATCCGAGGCTGCCGAAAGAACGCGGACCGTAGTCCCAGTCATTTCGGGTGTCAAGCTGGCCTGCCGAGGCCCTTTTCTCGGCCGGCAGACAGCGTTCAGGGGTCGACAGGTCGCCCGCCCGCCCCGCCGTCCAGTTGGACTTTTCGGGGCCCTCTCCGCCTCGACCCTTCCCCCGAAAGGGCGGCGGCCGGGCCACGAGGGGCACCGGCCGCCGCAAAACATCTAGGGCTTGTTCGCCTAGGCCTGGAACGAGGAACCGCAGCCGCAGGTCGAGCGGGCGTTGGGGTTCTTGAAGGCAAAGCCGGCGTGGACGCCGTCGTCGACATAGTCGACCGTGGTGCCCTGGAGCATGGGGATGCTGTCCTCGGCCAGGGCGATGGAGACGCCCTCCTGGACGAAGGAGACGTCGCCGGCGCGCAGCTCCTTGACCACGTCGAGGTCGTAGCTGAAGCCGGCGCAGCCGCCGGGCAGCAGGCCGATGCGCAGGTGGTGCCCCTCGAGCTTCTGGGAGGCGAAGGTCTGCTTGACGACCTCGAGGGCCTTGGCGGTGAGCTGGATGGGCGAGGGCGCCATCGCGGAGGTGGCCGGGGAGGCGGCGGGGGTGGTTTCCATGGTTGCTCCTCTCGTGCGTCCGCCGCGCGGGCGGCCGTGACTGCGGTTCTCTTCAACCCCTGCCGGCAGGCCGACGTGCCTGCGCCAACCCAGGGGTTCGTCTTCTCTCCCCGGCTTGGATGGGCCAGCGCCGACAACGTTGCGTGGGGGAGCGCGCCGGGCCCGTCCGGGCTGTCGCCGCTCCGCCTGGCGGCTCAAAGCAGCGCGGGCGAGTCCTTCCCGAGGTGGGAAGGCTCGCCCGCGAGCGGTTGGCCATGAATCCAGCGGCTAGGCGGCCGCGCCCTCTTCTCTGCCCTCGGCGGCCGGCTTCTTGCCGGGCAAACGGCCGAAGGTCTCGCACAGCTCGCCCAGGGTGCGGGCCTGGGCAGTGCCCAGCTGATCGGGCACCAGCTTCCACTTCCAGTTCCCGTCGGCGACGCCGGGGACGTTGATGCGCGCGGCGGTGCCGAGCCCGAGCACGTCCTGGGCGGGCACGATGGCCAGGTCGGCCACCGAGGAGTAGGCGGCGCGCATCATGTGGTAGTGGCAGTAGTTGCCGTCGGTGGAGGTGTAGCGGCGGAAGGCGTCCTTCTCCTTCTCGCTGGCCTTCTGGTACCAGCCGACGGTGGTGTCGTTGTCGTGGGTGCCGGTGTAGACCACCGAGCTGCGGCTGTAGTGGATCGGCAGGTGCGGGCTGGCGGCGCCCTCGGAGAAGGCGAACTGCAGCACCCGCATCCCCGGCAGCTCGAAGCGGTCGCGCAGCGCGCGCACTTCCTTGGTGATGATCCCCAGGTCCTCGGCGATGAACGGGGCCTCGCCCAGGGCCTTGCGCACCGCGTGGAAGAAGGCATCGCCCGGCCCCTTGACCCAGCGGCCGTCGCGGGCGGTGGGAGCGTTGGCCTTCACCTCCCAGTAGGCCTCGAAGGCGCGGAAGTGATCGATGCGCACCACGTCGGCCTGCCGCAGCGCCGCCCGCAGCCGGCCGATCCACCATCCGAAGCCCTCGGCGGCGAGCTTCTTCCAGTCGTAGATCGGCGTGCCCCACAGCTGGCCGTCCTTGGCGAAGTAGTCGGGCGGCACTCCGGAGACGACCTTGGGCGTGCCATCCTCCTTGAGCTGGAAGTACTGGCGATTGGCCCAGACGTCGGTGCTGTCGCGGGCGCAGTAGATGGGGATGTCGCCGATGAGCTTGATCTTCGAGCTGGCGGCCTTGGCGCGCAGCAGCTCCCACTGCTCGTAGAAGCGCATCTGCACGTAGCGCTCGACGTCCATCTCCTTGGCCAGCTTCTCCTTCCACTCCTTGAGCCCGGCGGCGGTGCGCAGCGCCAGCGGGCGCGGCCACTCCCACCACGGCTTGCCCTCGAAGTGGCGGTGGGCGGCGCCGAAAAGCGCCCAGTCCTCGAGCCAGCTGGCCTCGGCCTGGCAGAAGGTGTCGTAGCGGTCGCGCTCCTTGCCCTTGGCCCGCCCGAGGAAGCGCTCGGCGGCGCGGGCGAGCAGCACCCGGCGGCTGTCGCGCACGGCCCTGTAGTCGACCTCGCTGCGGTGCGGCGCCATGGCCGAGCGCAGCTCGTCGTCGGTCAGATCGCCCTGGTGCTTGAGCTGCTCCAAGCTGACGAAGAACGGCGAGCCGGCCCAGGACGACTCGGCGACGTAGGGATTGCCGGCGTCGTTGGGGCCCAGCGGCAGGATTTGCCAGTAGGACTGGCCGGCGGCGGCGAGGAAGTCGACGAAGTGGTGCGCGGTCAGACCCAGGTCGCCGATGCCGCACGGCCCAGGCAGGCTGGAGACGTGGAGCAGCATTCCCGCGGAACGATCGAAATTCACGTTTGCCTCCAAGGGCGCCAGCAGCGGCGCGGGCGCGGATTGTGCCCGGGCGCCGAGTGACCTGTCCAGCAACTCAACGACCCGCGCGCTGACCATGCGCGGGCATTTCCATGAAACACTGGAGCGAACTCCACCTCGGCTGGAATGCCGGCAGCCAGAGGAGCGAGAGGCGCGAATGAGAAGGCTTGTTATTGGGGCCCTGCTCCTGGCCAGCGGCTGCGTGGCCATTCCCCTGGCGACTCCGCCGGTGCAGCTCGGGATCGGCGGCCAGATTCGGGCCAGCGAACCGCTCGATCGCCCGAGTCGGGCGGCGTGGTCGGGCGGAGCCAGCGTGCGAGCGGCCATCCATCCGCTCGGCTTTGCCCCCACTCTGCTCGATCGGCGAATCGACTTCGGCGCCGGCTACCTGCTCGACCTCGGCCCGGCGCCGCTCCAGGGGGCCTTCCTGGAGTTCGCGGCCGCGCCGCTGAGGGTCGCCGACCGTGACCACCTCTTTCGCTTCAGCGCCCGCGCACAGTACCGGCTCCTCTTCGATCAGGCGCAGGCGATGGGCCAGGGGGCGGCGCTGCAGCTGGCAGCGGAGTATGCCTCGTTCATCGACGGCCCCTTCAACGTCAACAGCCCCGACGGCGGTGCCTTCGGACAGGCCTTCGGCGAAAGCTCAGTCGGGATGTTCCTCGAGCTCTCCGCTTTCGAGATCGCCCGAGAGCGCGGGGCCTCGCTCACCGGCGGGATCTTGATCCGGATGCCGGCGCTCTTCGGATTCGCCTGGGGCTGGCTCAAGTAGGCCGAGCGCCCAGGCGAGGACTCCTGTCTCAGGGCCCCTCGAGAGCTCGCAGCCCCAAGTCCAGCATTCGCGCCCGGTGGGATTTGCGGGATTTTCGGGCGGCGCAACCGCGTCGTTCCCTATACCTTCCCGGCTTTGGCATCTCCCGCCTGGCGCAAGGAGCATCTCATGAGCGGCGTTGCGACGAGACCCGCCTGGATTCCGCAGGCGCGCTATCCGTTTTCGAGCCACTTTCGGGACGTGAAGGGCTGCCGCGTCCACTATCTGGACGAGGGAACCGGCACGCCGCTGCTGCTCCTGCACGGCAATCCCACCTGGTCCTTCCTCTACCGGGACATCGTGCGCGGGCTCAGCGACCGGTTCCGCTGCATCGCGCCCGACTATCCCGGCTTCGGCCTGTCGACTGCAGCTGCGGGGTACGGGTTCCGCCCGCAGGACCACGCCGCGGTCATCGAGCAGCTCCTCGTGGACCTCGACCTCCGCGACGCGCTGCTCATGGTGCAGGACTGGGGCGGGCCGATCGGCTTGTGGGTCGCCGGCCGGCATCCCGAGCGATTCCAGGGCCTCGTCATCGGCAACACCTTCGCCTGGCCGGCGAATGGCGACCCGCACTTCGAGCGCTTCTCGCGGCTGATGGGCGGGCCGGTGGGCGGCTTCTTCATCCGCAACTTCAACGCCTTCGTGAACGTGATGATCCCCGCGGGCACCAAGCGCCCCATGCCGCGGGAGGTCATCCAGGCCTACCGCGGGCAGTTCCCGACCCGCGGCTCGCGGCTGCCGACGCACGTCTTTCCGCGCGAGATCCTCGCGAGCCGCGACTTCCTGGCGACGACCGAGGCGGGCCTGGCGCGCATCGCCGATCGGCCGGCGCTCATCGTCTGGGGCGACCGGGACATCGCCTTCCGCGACGTCGAGCGCCAGCGGTTCGAGACCACGTTCCCGAACCACCAGACCGTCGTCCTTCGCGGCGCGGGCCACTACATCCAGGAAGATGCACCGCAGGAGATTGTGGAGGCCATCCGCTCCTGGAGCGCCGCGCGGTAGGTCACTGGCCAGTTAGGCGATCGACCCCCCGCCCGGTCGTGGCCAGTCCCCCGGCGACCCGGCCGGTAGGCAGTCCGCGAACTGGCCGAGGAACCCCGCGGGGGTCTCTCGGCTAGTTCGCCGCTGCATTCCTTAGGGATTCTCGGCCTTTAGGCCAGTTCAGAACTGGCTCCGCATGCGGCCGGCGCTCGAGAAACCAGTTCGGAGCTGGCTGCGCATGCGGCCAGGGCTCGAGAAACCAGTTCGGAACTGGCTGCGCATACGGCCGGGGCTCGAGAAACCAGTTCGGAACTAGCTGCGCATGGGGCCGGGGCTCGAGAAACCGGTTCCGAGCTACCGCACGAACCGCCGCGCATCGAGCGCGAAGCGCTAAGCCATCTTCCGTCAGGCGATCGAACGCCCGCCATCGACGGCGATGATCTGCCCGGTCACGTACTGCGATCCCTCGAGCAGGAACAGCGCCGCCTGCACCACGTCCTCGGGCGAGCCGACCCGCTGCAGCGGAATTCGCTCGGTGACCCTCTTGCGCTCCTTGGAGCCGTAGCCTTCGGGGAAGAGCACCGCACCAGGGGCGATGCCATTGACGCGGATCTCGGGGGCCAGCTCGAGCGCCAGGCAGCGGGTAAGCGTCGCCAGCCCCGCCTTGGCGGCGCAGTAGTGCGCGTAGCCGCTCCAGGCCTTCAGCGCCCCGCCGATGTCGACCATGTTGAGGATGTCGCCCCTGCCCTTGCGCCTCATCGAGGGAAGGGCGGCTCGGCTCAGCCGGAACGGCGCGGTGAGGTTGACCTCCAGCATCCGTCGCCAGCTCTCGTCGTCGATCGACTCGACCGGCTTGCGCTCGAAGATCGCCGCGCTGTTGACGAGCAGGTCGCAGCCACCCAGCTCGTCGGCGGCGGCGAAGAGTCGCTCGGAGGTGGCGACCTCGGTCAGCTCTCCCTTCACCAGCAGCGCCTCGCTCCCCGCTCGGCGAATGGCCCGCGCCGTCTGCTGGGCGCCGGTGCTGCTGCGATGGTAGTGGACGACCACCGCGGCGCCGCGCGCGCCCAAGGCTCGCGCCAGCGCGGCGCCGACCCGCGTCCCGGCCCCGGTGACAACCGCAACTCGCCCTTCGAGCGCTCGCTTCATGGGTTGCGCAGCATAGCAGCGCACGGAGCGAGCGCCGCGGTGATCCTTCCCCGCCCAAGCTCTAGAATCGCCGGATGCGAAAGCGAGGGGCTTTCATCTTCGGAGTGGGGGCGGCCATCGCCGTCCTCTGGTTTGGCTTCTGCCGGGAGCCCGAGGCGGAGAGCGAGGTTCGGCCGTCGCCGGCGATCGCGGCCCAATCCCCTCCCGCGGATGCCGGACCCGCGCTCGGCCAGTCCGAGCCACCGCCGGTCGAAGCCCCTGCCCCGGCTGCCCCGACGACGACAGCCCCCGCCATTCCAGCGCCTCAGCTCTCTGAGAGCTGCCGGCGCTCGCAGTCGGCTGCGAGCGCGCGGCTCGGCCAGTGGCGCAAGTTCGAGCGAGCGGGCGTCACGCTGCGCTGGTACGGCTCGACCCCCACGCACGAGACCGCCTACGCCCTCATCGACGAGGCCGTGGCCACCGCCTACGAAGCCGCGAGCGTGACTGGAGGACCGGTCAACACCTCGCTCGAGCTGGTCGTGTACCCCGACAAAGCGTCGATGCGCGACTGGCTCTGCGTGCCCTCGTGGAGCGGAGCGGTCTTCGAGGGCCACACGCTGCACCTGGCGCAGTCGCCCGAGCCGCCGGGGGTCTCGCGCACCTCGCTTCGCCACGAGACGATGCACGCGGCCATCAGCCAGCTCACGAACCGTGTACCGACCTGGCTCAACGAGGGGCTCGCCCAGCGCTTCGAGGTCCAATCCCGCGGGCGCCGGCAGCGCCAACGCGCGCTGCGCGAACAATTGGTGCGCAACCAGACCTGGATTCCATTCTCATCCCTGGGCGGATCCTTGTCCCAGCTGGCCAACACCGATGACGCCCTCCTGGCCTACACGCAGAGCCTGGCGATGGTCGAATTCCTCATCGACCGCGGCGGGGCCGGCGCGCCGGAGCGGGCGCTGCGCTACCTGGTGAACGGCGGCGATCCGGCCCGGCTGCTCGAGTACGCGATCGGGAGCTCGGCGGTCACCGAGCGCGATTTCCTCGACTGGCTGACCTTCCACGTCGACCCCGACCCCGGTTGAGGTCGCTGCGAGCAGGCCGTCGCCCTCCTGCAGATCGAGCGCTCCCTCCCTGTGCCGGCTCTGCCGCTGCCCGCCCGCGTCGCTAGCGTGAATCGGGGTTCGTGTCTGAGGGGGGACTGCGATGAAAGCGGTGCGCATCCACGAATTCGGCGGCTCGGACAAGGTCCGGCTCGAGGAGATGGCCATCCTCGACCCGCTGCCAGGAACCGCGCGGGTGCACGTGCGCGCGGCGGCGGTGAATCCGGTCGATTGGATGATCCGCGAGCGGATCTACAACCCCGAGGGCGCCGACCGCGTGCCCCTCACCCTGGGCCAGGACTTCTCCGGGGTCATCGACAAGATGGGCCACTCCGCCAAGACCGATCTGAAGGAGGGCGACGAGGTCTTCGGCGAGGTATGGGGCAGCTTCGCCGAGTACGTGGTGGTCCCGGTCGAGCACCTGGTCAGGAAGCCGCCCCACCTCGACTTCGTGGCGGCGGCCTCCATCCCCATGCCGGCGCTCACCGCCTGGCAGGCGGTGATCGACGCCGCCCGCGCCGGTCCGGGGATGAGGTTCCTGATCCACGGCGCCAGCGGCGGGGTGGGCTCGTTCGCGGTCCAGTTCGCCCGGCTCAAGGGCGCCTCGGTCGCCGCCACCGCCAGCCCGCCGAGCTTCGACTTCCTGCGCAGCGTGGGCGTCGATCCGATCGTCGACTACCACCGGCAGCGGTTCGAGGACGTCATCAAGAGCGTCGACGTGGTGCTCGATCCGCTGGGCGGCGAGGTGATGGCGCGCTCGCTCAAGGTGCTGCGCCCCGGCGGCCTGCTCATCAACCTCATCGGCGAGGCCGACGAGGAGGGAGCCAAGAAGGCCGGCTTCCACGCGATCAACTTCGGGATGGAATACGTGCCGCGGCAGCTGGCGGAGATCGCCAGGCTGGTCGAGCACGGCACCATCAAGCCCCACATCAGCCAGGTGCTGCCGCTGGCCGAGGTCCGCAAAGCCCTGGACCTCAACCAGCAGGGCCAGTCCCACGGGAAGATCGTCCTCGAGGTTCCCTGGGCCCGGGCCTGAAGCAGGCGGCGGAGCCGAGGCTTCCCTCGACTCCGCCATCGATGCCGAAATGGCGACGCTGCCCGGCAACTAGCGGCGCTTGGCCGGGCCGGTCTGCACGCCCTCGTAGTCGATGGTCTTGAGCAGCGCCTTGCGCTGCTTCTCGACATCCCTGTCGAGGAAGGCGATGGCCTGGGGCATGGCGTCCATCAGCCGGCGCGGGGCGCGCTTCATCTTCGGATTCGACAGCAGCGCGTGCACCAGCCACGGGACCACCGCGGTGACGTCGGTGTGCACGTAGATCGAGCTCATCTCGGCGCACTCCGCCGAGACCTTGCCCCAGGTGTGCCCCTCGCTGGCCGGGCAGCTGGAGAGCGCGCCGTTGTCCACCGGGTCAACGCAGAACTGCACGTCGATATCGAAGCCCGAGGTGGGGACGAACAGGATCTGGTCGAGCAGCGGCTCGCCCTGCAGCGTGTAGTTCTTGGGCACCCCGCCGCCGAACATCCACACCGCCATCTTCTCGCTGTAGTGGTGGCGGGCGTAGTGCTGCATCGCCGCCATGGCGTAGACGTCGGCGCAGACGTCGAGCTCGAGCTTGAACTGGTCGCCCAACAGCTTCTTGAGCTTGACCACGTTGAGGAAGATCGAGCCGTCCTGCACCGCGCCCACGAAGATCGGCACTCCGTGGCGATAGCAGGTCGAGAGCAGGCTGGGCCGCTCGACTCCCAACGCCCGCTCCAGCTTGTCCAACTCCTTGCCGAGCAGCCAGTGGAACTCGGCGGTGGTCATCCTCCGCTGGAACTCCGGCTTGCGGATGATCGCCGAGAACAGCCGGTCGGTGTCGAGCAGCACTTCCTCCCAGAAGCCCAGGTCGTAGATGCGGATGATGCGCGACAACCGCAGCTGCACGTCGCCGGCGTTGGGGTTGATCTCGCGGATGCCGTGGCCGATCACCCGGTGGGCGTCGTGGTAGAGGTTGGCGCCGGTGGTGGTCAGGCAGCTGACCAGCCCCTTCTCGATCAGCGGGATCACCGTGCTCTGGTGCAGGCCGGCCGGGGTCATCGCGCCGGAGAGGGTCAGGAACACGGTGCAGTCCTCGGCGATCGAGCGCTCCATCAGCTCGTAGCCGGTGCGCACCTGGCGGCCGACGAACGCCGGGAAGGCCGACTGCAGCAGCTCGCGCGCGCTCTCCTTGCCGGTGATCGGCGAGGGCTCCACGGCCCGTGAGGTCTGGAACTGGCGCCGCAGCGCACGCTTCTCGTTGGCCATCGCTGTCTCTCTCCGTGTGTTGTCGCGCGAACAGTCGCGCCGCGGGCGCACCTTAGCGGAGCGCTGCGCGGGTTTCCAGAGGGGAGCTCAGGCCGGAAAAGACCCCGAGCCAAGGATTCAGCGGGCTCGGCCGTCGCGCGGCAGCCCGGCGGCGCCGCGGCTGGCGCGCAAGGTCTCGAGCAGCCCTTCTCCGCGGGGCGCCACCCGGATCTCGGCCTCGCCCTCGGGGCCGCTGAGCAGCGCCACCTCCACCTCGAGGAAGGCGCCGACCAACTCGGCGACGGCCGCCAGCTCTTCGGTGAGCGCCGGCGCGGTCAGCCGCGACTGGGCCCGCGCGCCACCCTGCAGCCCGGCCGCCGCCAGCGCCAGCGGCACCAGCAGCAGTTGGGCCGTCGGGCCGTCGAGCGCCGCCCGGCCGCTCATGAACTCGACGAGCTCCTGGGCTGCGCGATCGGCCGCTTGCTCGACCTGCTCGCTCAAGCACACCCGCGAGAACCCCGCCCGCGAGCGCTCGAAGACCGCGGAGATCAGGCACAGCGCGCCCTTGGAGCGCGGCGCCGGCACCGGCAGGTTCTCGCCCTCGGCGTAGATGCCGCGCTCGCGCAGCCGCTGCAGCACCCGCTCGCTCTGGCGGCCGGCCAGCCCGAAGTCGAAGTTGGAGAGCAGCGACAGGGCGCGCACCTCGCGCAGCGTCCCCCGGGTCCGCCGCTCGAAGGTCGCCGCCGCCCGCGCCGGCCTCACCTGGACGCTCACCTCGCCCCCGCCCTCCTCGCCCCAGCCCGCCGCCGCCAGCTCGACCTCCAGGTCGTAGCCCGCCTCGCGCAAGGTCGGCAGCCAGATCAGGTTCAGGTCGTGGAGCGTGGCCAGCCCCGGGCAGTGGGTGGTTCCCCTGAGCTTGAGCGTAGTCGCCCCACCGCACAGCGACAGCGCCGGCGCCAGGACCTGCACCACCTGCGGGATGGGCCCCGCCGCTCCCAGATCGAGCAGATAGGAGCCCGATCGAACGAGCTTGGGCTCGAAGGAGAGGCGAGTAGACCCCACCGTCGCCCCGTCTACTGACGCGCCACTGATCGCCTGGGCGGCCTTGACACAAGCGAGCTCGGACGCACCCAGACCCGGCTCGCCGCAGCGGTTGCGGGCGCTCTCCAGCACGAACGGCTTGGCGGTGGCCAGCGAGAGCGAGAGGGCGGCGCGCAGCGCGCCGGCTCCGCCCTGGCTGCCGTCAAGAGGTATCGGCAGCCCCGGCATGGCGGTGAAGATAGCGACGCGCTTTCGCGCAAGTCAAACGGCGGCCCGAGCGGGCCCGCGACGATTGCGCTAAGGTTCCCGCCGCATGAGTCCCCTGCTCGCGGCCGCCTTGCCGGCCTCCCTCGCCGGCCCCTGGCGCCCCGGCCTCGCTCTGGCGGTCTTCGGCTTCACCTACCTGGTCATCGCCTTCAAGCGGCTCCCCTTCACCTCGCTCGACCGCCCCTCGGGCGCACTGCTGGGCGCGGTGCTGACCGTGGGGCTGGGGGTCCTGGCCCCCGAGGACGTCTGGCGGCACGCCATCAACTTCGACACCCTTGGGCTGTTGCTGGGGATGATGGTGCTGGCCGCCTACCTGGCGGAGGCCTCGTTCTTCCGCGCGGCCAGCCACCTCACCTTGAAGCTGGCGCGCACGCCGCGCGGGCTGCTGGTCGGGGTCACGGTGACCTGCGCCGCGCTGTCGGCGCTCCTGGTCAACGACACCGTCTGCGTGATGGTCACCCCGCTGGTGCTCCAGGCGGTGGAGGACGCCCGGCTCAAGCCGCTGCCCTTCCTGCTGGCGGTGGCCATGGGCTCCAACGTGGGCAGCGTGGCCACCTTCACCGGCAACCCGCAGAACATGCTGATCGGCCAGCTCTCCGGGATCAGCTTCGGCCACTTCGCGGCGGTGATGACCCCGGTGGCGGCGGTGACCACGCTGCTGTGCGCCGGGCTGCTGCTGGCCATGTTCCGCCGCCAGTTGCCGCCCCAGTCGTTCGAGCTTCACCCGGCGATGCCTCCGGTCGATCGCAAGCTGCTGACCAAGAGCTTGGTGGCCCTGCTGGCGGTGGTGGCCGCCTTCTTCGCCAACCTGCCCACCGCCTGGTCGGCCTTGGCGGCGGCGGCGCTGCTGATGGTGGTAGGCGAGCGCCCGCCGCGCAAGGTGCTGGAGAAGGTCGACTTCGTGCTGCTGGTCTTCTTCTGCGGGCTGTTCATCGTGATCCACGGGGTCGACGCCGCCGGCTGGACCGAGCGGATGCTAGCCGGCGTCTCGCCGTACTTGGGAAAGAGCGCCCCGGCCCAGGCCACCGCCTTCTCGGCGGTGTCGGTGGTGGCCTCCAACGTCTTCAGCAACGTCCCCTTCGTCATGCTGGCCGGAAAGTGGATGGGGGCGTTCGCCGATCCCAAGCTGATGTGGTACGCGCTGGCGCTCTCCAGCACTCTGGCCGGGAACCTGACCCTGGTCGGCTCGGTGGCCAACATCATCGTGGTCGAGGCCGCCCGCGAGAAGTGCCACGTCAGCTTCCGCGACTACCTGATGGCCGGCGTCCCGGTCACCCTGGTCACCACCGCGGCCGGGACGGCGATGCTGCTGGGCGGCGCGGCGCTGGGACTGCTCTGAGCGCCGCCAGGCCCGATTGCGGCTGCACCGCCGCTCCTCTAAGGTTCCGCCCGTGCAGACCGCGCTGGAATTCCTCGCCCGCTACCAGTTCCTGGGACTGTTTCTGATCCTCTTCGCCGAGGAGGGCGGCATCCCGCTGCCGGTCCCCGGCGACCTGTTCATCGCCGCGGTCGGGGTCTCGGCCCACGCCAGCGGGGCCTCGCCGCTGGTCCAGTTCGCGATCACCGTGGCGGTGGTGACCGCGGCGACGATGGGCGGGGCGGAACTGCTCTACACCGTCTCGGCGCGCCTCGGGCGCCCGCTGCTTCTCAAGGTGGCCAGGCGCTTCGGCTACACCGAGGAGCGCAACGCCAGGCTCGAGGAGTGGCTGGTCCGCCGGGGGGCGGCGGCGATGATCGTCGGCCGGCTCACCCCCGGCCTGCGGATCGTGATGACCGTGGTCGCCGGGGCGCTCAAGATGCGCCGCGCCACCTTCTCGCTGGGGACCTTCGCCGCGGCGATCATCTGGGCGACCCTCTACTTCTGGCTCGGCTATGGCCTGGGAGCCTCCTACGAACGCCTGGCGGCCGAAGCTGCCGGTTGGGCGCCCTGGGTCACACTCGGGGCCGCGGCGATCGTGCTCGCGGTGGTCTGGTGGAGGTTCCTCCGCAAGCGGAATGGCGCGCCCACCGGCCACTCCGATCCCTGAGCGCCAACCGAGCGCGGGAATCCCGCTCCGCTGAGACATCCTCCGCCCGTGCGCACCGCCCTGGAGCGCGGAGCCGGTGCGCGTTTCGCAGCGGGTCAATCCTTCAGGTGAGGGACGGAACGGGGTCCGGGCAGCGCAGCGCTTCTCTGTCGGCAAGTTGTTTGTTTTCCAGGCGTTCGCGCGCGCCAAGTCGTTACATCTTCTAGACTACAGAGCGCGGGCGTCCAGACCGAGGGGAAGCCCCATGACGAAGCACGACGTGAGAGCGCGCAGCGGTGGCGCCCAGTCGCTGCCGGACGCAAGACCGGCCGCCTCGCCCCTGAACCGCTTCTTGGTTCTGCGCCCGCCCAACCTTCCGCCGCTCGTGAGCTACGCGGCCGCTCCGGCGCTCTCGTTCCTGGCGTTCGTGATCCAGCGCACGATCGTGCCCCATCCGAGCATCGCGCCCTTCGTCCTCTTCTACGCCGCCGTGGCGCTGTCCGCCTGGCTGGGTGGCCGCGGACCTGGCCTGTTGACTACCGTCCTGTCGGGCCTGACCGCCAACTACTTCTTCATCGCGCCGTTCAACCAGTTCGACTTCCACGCCTCGGCCCTGATCTCCACGCTGTTCTTCTTCTGCACCGCCGGGATCGGGGCGATGCTCACCGGCTCCTTGCGGACGGCGATGGCCCGGGCCGACGAGCGCGCCGCCCTCCTCCACCAGAGCGAGAAGCAGGCACGTGCCCGTGCCACCGAGCTGCAGGCGCTCCTCGATGCCGTCCCGGTGGGCGTCCTCCTGTCCCTCGACCGCGAGAGCACGCAGTTGGAAGCCAATCGGACCTTCCGCGAGCTGCTGGGCCTTCCCCAAGGCGAGGGGCTCTCCGACATCCCGCCTGAGCAGTTCCGCGCCTACAAGGACGGCAAAGAGGTTCCGCGAAAGGAGCTCCCGGCCCGGGCCGCCGCCGCCACCGGGGTCGCGGTGAGCGGCGAGGAGTTCGATTTCGTCCTGCGAGATGGCGCTACCCGGCACGTCCTGTTCAACGCCGCGCCGTTGTTGGACGAGCGGGGCCTCCCCAGGGGCTCGGTCGCGGCGATGCTCGACATGACCGACCTCAAGCGCGCCGAGGAGGAGCTCAAGGTCGCCAAGCAACGGCTCGAATCCCTTCTCGAGAACTCGCCGCTGGCGGTGGTGGAGTGGTCGTCGGCCGACTTCCGCATCGTGCGCTGGTCGGACGAGGCGACGAAGGTTTTCGGCTGGACCGCGGAAGAGGCTGTCGGCAAGCGGATCGACGAGCTGAACTGGATCCACCCCGAGGACCGGTCGCTGGTGGAGCGCGCCATGGCAGACATGGTCGCTGGCCGCAGCACGCGCACCGTCGCCCGCAACCGCAACCTGCGCAAGGACGGGTCGGTCATCCACTGCGAGTGGTACAACTCCACCCTCCACGGCCCGGGCGACACCATCTCGGTCCTGTCGCTGGTGCTCGACGTGACCGAGCGCAAGCGCGCCGAGGAGGCTTACCGGCAGGCCAGCGAGCGGCTGGCGATGGCGCTGCAGGGGGCGAAGGCTGGCTCCTTCGACCGCGACCTCGCCAGCGGGCACCTCGAATGGTCTCCCGAGCTGTTCGAGTTGCTCGGGGTGTCGCCGTCCACCTTCGCGCCGACTCTGGCCAGCTGGGAGGCACTCGTCCATCCCGAGGACCGCTTGACGGTGAGCAGGAACATCGAGGAGGCGATCGCCCATCGGACTCCATTGAACTACGAGTACCGAGTCCGGCGTTCCGACGGGCGGCTGGTCTGGATCCAGGCCCTGGGCGAGGCGCGCTACGACGGGCAAGGGCGCCCGGTGCGGATGGTCGGCATCTGCCTGGACATCACCGACCGCAAGCGCGCGGAGGAGGAGGAGCGCCGCAACCAGTCGCTGCTCGCCCAGGCCGAGCGGCTGTCGCACTCCGGCGCCTGGGAGGTCGATCTGACCTCCGCCGAGGCGAGCGTCTCCGAGGAGTGGCAGGCCATCTTCGGACTGCACCGGAGGACCTTCCCCGCGGACGACCTGCGGCGGCTGATCCACCCCGAGGACCTCCCGAAGGTCACGGCGGCGTTCGAGGCTGCAATCCAAGGAGGCGCGCCCTTCTCGATCGAGCACCGCATCGTCCGCCAGGACAACGGCGAGCCGCGGGTCGTCAAGGCCTCCGCCGTCGTCGTGCGCAGCTCCGGCGGGCGCCCGGTGAAGCTGCGCGGGGCGGTCCAGGACGTCACCGAAATCCGCCAGACCGAGGAGGCGCTGCGCGAGGCCGATCGGCGCAAGAACGAATTCCTCGGGATGCTCTCGCACGAGCTGCGCAACCCGCTCACCCCGATCCGCAACAGCCTCTACATCCTGGAGCGGGCCGCCGCGGGCGGGGAGCAGGCCCGCCGGGCACGCTCGATCATCGACCGCCAGGTCGGCCATCTGGCGCGGCTGGTGGACGACCTGCTCGACGTCACCCGCATCTCCCGCGGGAAGATCCGCCTGACCAGCACCCGGCTGGACCTGGTCCAGCTGGTCAACCGGACCGTCGAGGACCACCGCTCGCTGTTCGACGAGCGCGATCTCTCCGTCGAGCTGCCCGGCGAGCCGATCTGGGTCTCCGGCGACGCCACCCGGCTGGCCCAGGTCGTCGGCAACCTGCTCAACAACTCCGCCAAGTTCACCCCGGAGGAAGGGCGGGTCTCGGTGTCGCTCTCGAGCAGCGAGACCCGGGCGCGGCTGGAGATCGCCGACACCGGCATCGGCATCGACGCCGACACCCTCAAGCGCCTCTTCCAGCCGTTCTCGCAGGCCGATCGCACCCTCGACCGCAGCCGCGGCGGGCTCGGCCTCGGACTGGCGCTGGTGAGGGGCCTGGTCGAATTGCACGGCGGCGAAGTGAGCGTCCACAGCGCCGGACCCGGGAAGGGCGCGCGCTTCACCGTCGAGCTGCCCCTCGAGCAGCCGGAGACAGCGGTGCTCCCCTCCCAGCAACCCGACCCGGCGACGCGAGCGCGCCGGGTGCTGATCATCGAGGACAACCGCGACGCCGCCGCCAGCCTGGCCGAGGCCCTTCAGCTATCGGGCCACCGGGTGGCGGTGGCTCACGATGGCGAATCGGGACAGGCCCTGGCGCGCTCGCTCCGTCCGGAGGTCGTGCTCTGCGACATCGGGCTGCCGGCCGGCTTGGACGGCTACGCGGTCGCCCGCGCGCTCAGGCGCCACCCGGCGACGGCCGACTCCTTCCTGATCGCCCTCACCGGCTACGCCCAGCCCGAGGACCAGCGCCTGGCCCGCGAGGCCGGCTTCGACGCCCACCTGGCCAAGCCTCCCGACCTGGCGACCCTGGAGCGGCTGCTGGCGCAGCTGCCCGACCGGTCGCAGCAGGACGGGCACGCGGCCGCGCCTCCGGCGTAGAGCTGCGCGGGCGGCTAGGGAGCAGATTCCGCCTTGGCGCCAGCGTGCTCCCGGGCCAGCTGCCGGGCGGCCACCTCGACCGCCTGCAACATTCGCGGGACTTCGCTCTGGTTGGCGCGATTGACCGCCCAGTTCGGCACCGCGCCGCCGGGATCGGTCTCGATCGAGTAGCGGAAGAGCGTCTTCTCCCCGTCGGCGCTCAGCTCCCAGTAGCCCTGGTTGAAGGACATCCGGGTCACCCCGCTCTTGGGCGCCGGGCCGTTGGCGGTGTCCAGCCGCCAGCTCTGGACGAAGGCCCCGCCCTTGCCCAGCTCGTCGCGGGTCAGCTCGACGCGCAGGGTGTAGTCGCGGTCCTGGATCACCGGCATCGAGATGCGGTTGTAGACGTAGACCACCTTGCAGCCCGGGAGCGCGGCGGCCTCGGGCTGGCAGCCCTCGCCGGCGAGCACCTTCTCCTCGGCCAGCCGGGGCATCACTCCCTGGAACTTCGACGGCGACAGCACCACCAACCGCACCGCCCAGGCCGGGGCGTCGATCGTCCCGCGGGCGTGCACTGCCTTCAGCGAGCTGTCGGGCAGCTCCTTCCGATAGATCTTCCCCTGGGAGAAGGTGAGCGAGTGCTCCCAGCCTTCGCCGAGATCGGCGGGGACCGGCTCCTCTGCGCCGGCCGGCGCCGCCACGAGCAGGAACGTCAATGCGGCGAGCCCAGGGCGCATCTGCCCCTCCCTTTCCTCAGGCTTCGACGGCCGGCGCCGCGGCCGGGCGGGCCTCGGCGCGCAGCTCGCGCCAGCGCAGCAGCGCCGGCAAGGCGATCAGCGCCGTCGACAGGCAGGCCAGCTCGCCCAGGTCGGCGAGCAGGCCGAACGAGGTCAGCGCCTGGTTGCGCGCCACCAGCAAGGACGAGTAGCCGATGATCGTGGTCAGCGAGCAGAGCGCCACCGCGCCCCCGGTGGTGCGCAGGCAGTCGGCGATGGGCACCGCCCGATCCAGCCGCTTGCGCTGGAAGACGTTGGCCGCGTAGTCGACCCCGATGCCGAAGGTGATCGGGACCGCGATGAAGTTGAGCATGTTCAGCTTGAGCCCCATCAGCCCGGCCAGCCCCAGGAACCAGAGCACGCCCACCAGCAGCGAGCCGATGACCCACGCCGCGTCGGCCAGCGAGCGGCGCGAGCGCTCGTCGAAGTAGAAGAGCGCCAGCACGAAGACCACCACTCCGAACAGGCTGAGCACCGTGGCCCGTGGTCCGTCGCGGCTGATCGAGTGCAGCACGTCGGAGAAGATCAGCAGCGGGCTGGCCACCGGGATGTCGGGCCGGGGCATGGGGATCCCGCGCAGGAAGTCGCTGAAGCGCAGCACGTCCCGCCCGTCCCAGACGTTGACCTTGCTCGAGGGATAGACCAGCACCGGAGTCCCCACCCGGCCGTCGACCTCGGTGATCTGACGCAGCAGCGAGTAAGGCAGGTCCTTGGTGCCGAAGAGCTGGAGTTCCTCCGGCGGGATGACCTTCTCCAGCTGCGCGCGCTTCTCTGGCGGCACCAGTGCCAGCACGTCCGGGGTGGCCATCGCCCGGATCTGCTCGATGACCGGCAGCTTCTCCTCCTGGGCGAGGGGCACGAAGCTGGCCACCGAGGTCACCGAGCCGATGTAGTCGTTGGAGTCGGACTTGCGCGCCACGTCCAGCGCGGCGTGGACCTGGCGGGCCTCGGCCTCGTCGCGACAGAGGAAGACGTTGGGGGTCAGGTGCTCGCCGAAGATGGCGTCCACCCGCTCGTCCCACCAGCCGGGCCCCTCGGGCGCCAGCGCGCGCGAGTCACGCAGCTTGGAGAAGTCCATCTCGATGGGATCGCGGGCGAAGCGCGCCACCAGCGCCACCGCCGCCAGGGTGACGAGCAGCGCTCCGCCAAGCGCCAGTTTCGGGACGCGCTCCACCAGGCGCGCCAAGAGCTCGGTGAAGAGGGGCCGCGCCGGCGCCTGGCCCGGCTTGATCAGCGGCGAGCGCGCCTCCCAGGCCAGCGCCAGCGGCGGCATCAGCGCATAGCCGGCGGTCCAGCACATCGCCATCCCCAGCAGCCCGATGAACCCGAATTCGTTGAAGCCCCGGAACTCGGTGGCCATCAGCGAGCCGTAGGAGACGCCCGCCGCCAGCGAGGCTACCGCGGTTCCCAGCCAGGTCTTCTCGACGGCGATCTCCATCGCCGCAAGCGGAGCGCCACCGCGCCGCCGCTCCTCGAGATAGCGGGCCAGCAAGATGATCGGGAAGTTGATGCCGTTGCCGACGACGATCGATCCCAGGAAGGCAGTGTTGGAGTTGAGGTGGCCCACCTTGAGATAGGACAGCCCAAAGGTCACCGCCGTCCCCACCATCAGCGGCACTCCGACCACCGGGATTGACTTCCAGGTGCGGTAGTAGAGCAGCAGCGACAGCGCCACCGCCAGGAACACCAGCGCGGTGGCCACCACCAGGTCCTCGGCCAGCGCGTCGTGCTCGAGGATGTTGCTGGCCACATAGCCGCCGTAGGCCACCTTCAGGGTCGGCGAGTAGCTGGCCGGCTTGAGCGCCTCCACCTTCTCGCGCACCCGATCGTCGATGGCCAGCACCTGCTTGAAGTCGGCGGGGTTGCCGGCCATGCGCACCAGCATCACCAGGCCCAGCAGCTTCTCGCCGGGGTTGCGGCCGGGGGCCTCGCCGACGAAATAGGAATCCGGGAA
This sequence comes from Myxococcales bacterium, assembly GCA_037442205.1. GTDB lineage: Bacteria > Myxococcota > Myxococcia > Myxococcales > UBA5297 > JBBIQS01. The sequence continues at coordinate 19,204 of JBBIQS010000060.1, read as the reverse complement.
GCGGCTGAGCAGCCCGCCCTTTTCCGCCTCGTACTTCTTGACCAGGTCGTCCAGCTCTGGCGCCTGCTCGTCCTCCAGCGGCACGAAAAGCGGGTTGGCGTGCTGCTTTTCCCAGCGGATGCGCGCCGCCACCCGCGACTTGATCTCCTTCAGATCCTCGAGCGACGGGAAGAGCCAGGCCCGCTTGCCGAAGAAGTCGACCATGTCGTCGATGCGGTACTCGAGCCACTTGATCTGCTGCGGCTCGAATGGCTTGAGCTCGCGCGCCAGGTCGTCGCCGAAGCGCTTGAGCGTCTCGCGATCGGCGCCGGTGACGACGATGGCCTCCTCGGCCCAGCCACCGACCCGCTTGGAGATCTCGGTCAGGTCCTTGGCGGCGCGGGCGTTGGTCGGCAGCAGCTCGGTCATGTCCGGCCGCAAGTCCGCGTAGAGCAGCCCAGTGCCCACCGCCCCGAGCAGCCCCACCACCGCCCCGGCGAGCAGGACCGCGCCACGGTGGGCGTCGGCGAAGCGCACCCAGCGGCGCGCGAGGGAGAGATCGCTCACGGAGCGGGCTTCGCTTTCTGCGCGTCGAGGGCGGCCTTCTTGGCCTCCAGCGCCTTGAGGACGCCGGGCATGCCGGACTTGGCGATCATGCGCGAGAACTGCTCCTGGTAGGTGTCCACCAGGCCGACCCCGTCGACGACGGTATCGAAGAGCAGCCACTTGCCCTTGGCCTGGCGCAGCTTGAAGTCCAAGGGCAGCTTGGCGGTCTTGCCGCTGGCCTGCACGCGCAGAGTGGCGGTCCCCGCCTCCTCCTGCTCGGAGACCACGTTCAGGCCGAAGTCGCTGGGAGCGGTGGCCAGGCGCGGCAGGTAGTTGGCCTCGATCACCGCGCGCAGCAGGCCGGCGAATCTGGCCTGGTCGTCCTTGGACTGCGCCGCCCAGGCGTCGCCCAGGCTCAGGCGCGCCAGCTCCTCGAAGTCGAAGACGTTGGCGAACAGACCGGCCAGCGTCTCGGCCGTGGCGTGGGCCTTGAGGGCCTCGCGCAGCGAATCGACGCCGGCCTCCAGCGCCTGCCGAGCGCTGCCCGCCTTCTGGGCGGCGGCCTTGGGAGGCTCCTTGCCGGCGGCCCAGCAAGGGGTTCCCGCTGCCAGCGCAAGCGCCATCGTCAGGACTCTGGCCATCATGACGGTCTCCTTCACGCGCGGCGCCCTGGCGCCGCCCAACAACACCGGCCCGCTACTTCACCTGCGCCGCGTCGGCCCCCACTGCCCGGGAGAGATCCGACAGGCGCACCCTTGCATCTCTGTAGCTGAAGAGCAGCTCCGACTCGGCCCGGGCCAGCGCCAGCGAGGCCACCAGCACCTCCTGCACCTCGCCCATCCCCGAGTCGAACCCGAGCATGGCCGAGGTGGCCCAGCGGCGCGCCGCGTCCCGCTCCTCCATCAGCATGGCCGTCCGGTCGAGCACCGCGCTCAGGGCTCCGAAGGTCTGGTAGATCTGCAGCCGCACGCCGCTGGTGGCCAGCAACTCGTCGGCCTGGGCCCGCTCCAGATCGGCCCTCGCCTGCTCGAGCTTGGCCTGCTTCTGCGGGATGTCGAAGGTCCATTGGAGCCCCAGTCCCAGGCCGCCGATCTTGCCGTTGTAGGGGTCGTAAGCGAAAGGGTTCGTCTGGCGGGTGGCGGCATTCGACCAGTTGGCGTTGACCGAGCCGACCAGCGCCAGGTTCGGGTAGAACTCGCTGAACTTCTCCTCGACCAGCGCCTGGCGGGCCTTGACCGCGGCGCGAGCAGCGGCGATCTCCGGCCGATTCTGCTTGGCGACCTCGAGGTAGCGCTCGATCGGCAGCAGCTTCATCGGCAGCTCGGCCAGGCCGACGAACGCCAATGTCACCGGGGGCCCGTCCGGCTCGCCGGACACCAGCCGCGCCGCCTCCAGCGCCACGTCGCGCCCCGAGACCGCCTCGCCGCGCCGAGAGCGCAGCTCGGCCCGCAGCACGTCCAGCTTGTCGAGATCGGTGCGGCTGACCTGCGGGGACTTCTGCGCCAGCAGCGACTCGATCTTCTTGCGCGAGTCGGCGATCTGCTCCATGGCGCTGTCCAGCCCCGAGAGCAGCTCGCGCGCCAGCTGGAAGCCCCAGAAGACCTCGCAGGCATCGCGCTCGGCCTGGTCCTGGGCAGCCTTCACCAGCTGCTCGGTCGCCTCGACGCCATTGCGCGCCGCGGCCCGGTAGTTGGCGATCTTGCCGAAGGTGTAGAGCGGCTGCGCCACCTGGGCGTCGAAGTGCAGCAGGCCGCCCCAGCGTCCGAAGTTCCAGTTGCCCAGCCGCGAAGCCTCGGTCACCGAATCGATCTGGTTGGGGTTGTTGATGGCCTCGGGCACCGGAGCGCCGGCGGCGGTGAAGGTGCTGATGGTCGGGTAGCGGGCGGCGTCTGCCTCGCTCTGCAGGCCGCGCATCCGGCTCACCTCGGCCTGGAGGGCCTTGACCCGCGGATCGTTGACCCGGGCCAAGGCCTTGAGCTGCTCGAAGTCGATGGTCCTCGGTTCGGGCGAGGCGGCCCAGGCTGCCGCCGGGACCGCCAGGGCCAGCGCCAGCAACAGCGCCTTCATCGGACCACCTCCGAGACCTTCAACGCACGGAGGTGAATGCCGTTCGAGTCCAACACCAGGTATTCCAGCCTTTCGTCACTGAGCCATCCTGAGTTCACGTAGGGGTCGCCGTCCCGGTAGTACTGACGGTGGACGTGGCCGAAGATTCCCAGTGAGTAGCCGCCCTTGCTGACCGACTCCAGGCAGCGCTGTCGGAAAATAGACACCATCTTCTCGCCGGCGATTGCCTCGGCGGCCAGGTTGGCGACCCGGGCGGCGCCGCGGACCACCAGGAGCGAGCCGAAGTGGCGGGAGATGGTGTCGCCGAGCCTGCCGATGCCCGAGCCGTGGAGCGGGTCGACGCCGTGGCCGTGGCTGATGAGAATGCGCCCCAATCCCGGCCAGGAGACCTCGGTGCCGGGGACGCCGGTGTCCGGATCGTGGTTGCCCTGCGTCTGCTCGAGCCGGCCCTGGCGCTGCAGCTCGTCCAGCGCCGCGACCACAGCCGGATGGGCCTGCCTGGCCCGCGGCTCCCTCTCGAAGAGCCCTTCCCAGATGTCGCCGTTGAGGACCAGCCGGTCGCCGCTGTCTTGCAGCTGGCGCAGGAAGGCCTGCACCAGCTCCCGGTGAACCCGCGGGCTGCGGGTGCCCAGGTGCCAGTCCGAGGCCACCCACAGGCTGGCTTGTCGCGGGCTAGCCACGCCGTCCCTTTCGTTGGGCGCGCAGTTGGTCGTAGAGAGCCTGCGTCCGCTCCCAGGCGAGCTTCTGCAGCGGCTGCACGAGCGCGGGGTCCTCCGCTCGCTCGGGCTGGCGCTCGACCGGGATGGGCTCGCCGAGGAGGATGTCCTGCTGCGCCGGGAGCGGCAGCGGCGACCAGAAGGAGAGGCTTCCCAGGGCGAAGCCGGGGTAGGCCTCCATGCCGCCCACCATCGCCAGCGGCACGATGGGCGCCCCGGTCTTCAGCGCCAGCCGGACGAAGCCGAAGCGGTTCTCCCAGCGCAGCGTGTAGAAGTTCTTGGTCGGCTGCGCCTCGCGCCTGCCGCCGGGCATCAACAGCAGCTGCTCGCCCCGCTCCAGCACCGCCAGGCAGCTGGCTTCGCCCGGGTCGATGACTCCGAAGTGCTCCTTGATCTTGGGCACCCCGGGCACGAACTGCTCGACCTGGCTGCGGGAGGCGACGACCCGCACCGGAATCTGCGGCCCGGTCCCGGCGAAGAAATCGCGCCAGGCGAGCTGGTACACGGTGACCATGACGTCGAGATTGAAGTAGCCGCTGCCGTGGTGGGTGACGTAGATGCAGGGCCCCGGCGGCGGCCTGCCGACGACCCGGGCGCGGTGGTAGCGCGAGAGCACCTCGGCCACCTTGGCGTAGACCGCGTAGTACCAGCGGCGGTTGTCGAGCTCGGTCTGGGCGAGCTTGCTGGGGGTGTGCTGGTGCTCGCGAACGGAGGTCATGTCAGGCTCCAGATCGGACGGCGCTGCGACAGGCCCTGGAGCAGCAGCTCCCGGGTCTGGGTCAAGACCTTCTCGGCGAACTGCGCCACCGACTCGGAGTCGGTGCTCTTCGGCGGCTCCATCGGAGCGCCGAACCAGAAGTCGAGCGGCACCGGAAGCGGGAACAGCGGCAGCCACAGGCTCTTGTCCTTGCCCAGCGACAGCCGCAGCGGGTGCTGCTGGTCGGCGCCGACCCAGGCCATCGGGACCACTGGAGCGCCGCTCAGGGCCGCGATGCGCGCGAACCCGGTGCGGCCGCCCCAGTTCAGCTCGTCGGACTCGCCGTACAGCTCGCGCGCGCCGCCGGGGAACATCAGCAGCGACTCGTTGCGCTTGATCGCCGCCAGCGCCTCCGGCTCGGTGGCCTCGATGGCCCCGACGTTCTGCCGGATCAGGTTGAGCAGCGGCATCTTGTGCATCGAGGTGTTGCGCTTCTCCAACACCCGGAACGGCCGCTTCTTGCTGTTGAAGACGGTGGTGGCGCCGAAGGCCAGCGTCTCCAGGTAGAGAAAACCTTTGGGGTGCTTGCAGACGTAGATCACCGGGCGATGGTCGGGGACCTGCTCGAACCCGTGGGCGCGCGCGCGGAACCAGGCGTTGCCGAAGGCCTTGAAGAGCGGCTGGAACAGCAGCATGTGCCGCCGCGAGGGGAAGGGCTTGCCGTAGTCGTCGATCACGCCATTGCCTCCGCTGCCGGCGCCGCCAGCAGCTCCTGATAGAGAGCGCGGATCTGACCGGCCAGCCGATCCCAGTCGAGCTCGGCGGCGCGCGCCCGACCCTTCTCCGCCAGCCGCCTGCGCGCTTCCTCGTCGACGGCGAGCCGCTGCAGCACCGCGGCCAAGGCCTGGGCGTCGCCGGTGTGGAAGAGCTCGGCCGCGCCAGCCGAGGCCTCGGTGTATCCCGGAAGATCGCTCGCCACCACCGGGCAGCCGGCGGCCATCGCCTCGGCCAGCACGATCCCGAAGCTCTCGCCTCCCAGCGACGGGGCGCAGAACAGGTCGCTGCTCCGGTAGGCGCGCGCCAGCGCCGCGTCGTCGAGCCGGCCCAGGAACTTCACTCCCACCTTCGCCGCCCGGGCCTCGAACTTCTCCCGCGGCCCGCCGCCGGCGATCGCCAGGTCCAGCCGCAGTCCGCGAGCAGCCAGGATCTCCGCCGCCTCGAGCAGCACCGGCAGCCCCTTGCGCGGCTCGCCGAAGCGCCCGACGAACAGCACCCGGATCGGCCCGCCGCTCCGCTCTTCCCGCTCGCCGGCGAAGGAGGCGGTGGTCAGTCCGTTGGGGATGATCGAGACCGGGCCCGGCCAGATCTTGCCGAGGTGCGCCGCCGCCGGCTTGGAAACCGCGATCGCCCGCCCTACCCTGCTCAGCGGCCCGGCCGCCAGCTTGCGCAGCCGTAGCGACAGCGCCCCCTCGCGCTCGGCGTAGGCGTGAAACGTCGCCACCTTGGGCAGCGTCGAGCGCTCGAGCGCCATCCGCGCCGGCCCGGGCACCAGCGGCTCGTGGAGGTGGACGAGCTCAAAGCGCCCCCGCGCCAGGAAGTCGAGGACCTTGGAGGGACGAATCAGCAGCCCGATGCGCGCGGTCGAGCCGTTGGCGGGAACGGGAACGACTCCGGGCAATCCGTGACAGCCTGCGGGGACCGCTCCGCTGCCGGGGCCGAGGACCACCACCTCGTCGCCGCGCCGGCGCAGCGCTTCGGCGAGCCCGCGGCAGTGCGCGTTGACGCCTCCGTCGGCGCTCAGATCGTAGGGAGTGATGAGGCAGACGCGCATCGGTCGCTCTAGGGAGCGGCAGGCAGCTTCGCCTCGGTCGCTCCTTGGGACTGGCCGGCCGCAGCCGGAGTGCGGCGCAGAATAGCGCGAATGGCCAGGATCCGTCCGGCGGCCGTCACTCCGGCGCCGGCCGCCACCAGAGCGCAGGCCCAGAGGATCGCCCGCCGAGCCTGCTCAGGCTCCAGGAAGGCGGCCACCAGCAGGATCGTGATGAAGACGGCCAGGCGGTGCGGCCGCTCCAGGCCGCCGCTCGGGCAGTCGACCCGCAGACCCTCGCCACGGGCCCGGGCGTAGCTGACCATCAGCGATGTGGCCAGCGCCGCGGCCACCACCACCGCGTCCAACTTGGTCGCCATGCCGGCCGCCACGCCCAGCAGCAGCGCCGTCTCGCCCACCCGGTCGAGGGTCGAGTCGAGGAAGGCCCCTTCCGGCCGCGCCGTCCCGGTCGAGCGAGCCAACTCGCCGTCGAGCATGTCGCAGAACCCCGACCAGACCAGCAGCAGGCCGGCCAGGCCCCACCACGCCTGCGCAGCTGCGAGCCCGGCCGCCATCGAGAGGCACATCCCGATGACCGTCAGGCCGGTCGCCGAGATCCCCAGGACGCAGCTGAGCTTGAGCAGCGGGCTCGTCGCCCAGTAGGCCCAGCCACCGGCGAACCGGAAGAGTGCCGAACGGCCAGCCAGCCGCGCGCGGGTCGGCGGGCGCGCCACGGCGAAGGCCGCCATGGACAGCACCGCCAGCCCGGCGTGGATCACGATCCCCAGCTGCGCCGGATCGCCCATCGGCTACCCGCGGACGGCCGCCGCCACCGGGCTCTTCTGGGCCGCCTCGGCGTAGTGGCGCAGCTTGCGGTAGAGCTTGGTCTGCTGCTGGAAGAGGTTGTGCAGCGACTTGCGCCCGCCGGCGGTGACCGGGCTCTTGAAGAAGAAGGACATCCACTCCTGCGGCCCGCGCTCGCCGGCCCGGTGGGCCACGTCGCCCAGCAGCGCCAGGTCGAGGACCAGCGGCGCCGCCAGGATCGAGTCGCGGCACTGGAAGTTGACCTTGATCTGCATCGGGTAGCCGAGCCAGCCGGCGATGTCGATCGCGTCCCAGCCTTCCTTGTTGTCGCCGCGCGGCTGGTAGTAGTGGATCGACACCTTGTGGCGGATGTCGCCGTAAAGCTCGGGGTAGCGGCCCGGGTCCAGGATCTGGTCGAGCACGCCCAGCTTCGAGACCTCCTTGGTCTTGAAGCTGCCCTCGTCGTCGAGCACCTCGCCGTCGCGGTTGCCGAGGATGTTGGTCGAGAACCAGCCCTCCAGCCCGATCAGCCGCGCCCGCAGCATCGGGGCGATGGTGGTCTTCATCAGGGTCTGGCCGGTCTTGAAGTCCTTGCCGGCGGTGGGCAGGCCCTTGAGCTCGGCCAACTCCTGCAGCGCCGGGATGTCGGCGGCCAGGTTGGGCGAGCCGTTGATGAACGGCATCCCCGACTTGAGCGCCGCCCACACGTACATCATCGACGGGGCGATGGTGGGGTCGTTCTTGTCCAGGGCGGCCTCGAAGGCCTTCAGGCTCTGGTGGGCGGCGCTGGTCTCGGCGTAGGTCTCGGTGCTGGCGGTCCAGATCACCACTCCGCGGGCGCAGCCCTGGTCGGCGACGAACTCTTGCATGTCCTGGGCGAGGGCCTCGGCCTGGGCCCGCTTGCTGCCGGTCTTGACGTTCGTGCCGTCCAGGCGCTTGACCCAGGCCTTGTCGAACACGGCCTTCATCGGCTTGATGGCGTGCAGGGCATCCTTGAGCTGGTCGACCTGGGCGCCCTCGAGCACCTTGGCCTTCTTGGCCGCCTCGTAGACCGTGTCGGGGATCGGGTCCCAGCCGCCGAAGCGCAGGTTCTCCAGCGGGACGATCGGCAGCACCTCCTTGAGCGCGGCCCCGGTCTCACCCTCCTCGTCGAGCAGGTGGCCCATCTGCGTGATGGAGCCGATCGGCAGGCCCAGCTTGCGCTTGACCGCCTCTACGCCAGCGATGGCGGTGCTCGCCACGGCGCCCAGCCCGGGCATCAGGATCGCCAGCTTCTCCCCCTGGCGCTGCTCCAACTTGAGGATCTCCGACATTTGCCAAACCTCGAAATTTGAAAGAATCCGGCCGTTGAAAACGCAACGATGTAGGTCCAAAGGGAGCGGGCAGTCAATCGAATTGCGCGCCGCCCGAGAGAGCGCGCCGAGGCGCGTTAAGCGCGGTGCGGCACGCACTGCCAGTGCACCCTGAAATGCACATCGCCGCGAGCCCTGCTCGACCGCCTCGCCCGCAGAGAGATCGGCCCCTGTGGAAGGGCGTTGAGAAGTCGACCTCGTTCCAAAGCGAACGACCGCCTGCCCGGGGGAGGGCGCCGGCGGCCTGGTGCGCCCTTGGCCTGCCCGCCCCAAAATCTTGTGTAGGCATCCCGGGGTGGGGCCATTAGTGGTGTATTCGGCGCTTGACAATCCTGTAGCAGGCTGTTTCTATGCGCGACGTTCGATCAATCCCTCGCACGGCGGGCGGGCGAGGAACCAAGGGGCCGAACCCACTTACAACAAGAAGGCTTTACTCCTCACGTCGCCGGGCCGCTGGCCCTGGCGACAAGAGACAGCGGGCCGGCGTTCGGGCTGAGCCTGCACTGGCAGTTCCACCAAGCGTGAAGGGCCGGAGGTGTCGATTGGACCTGAAGGAAAGCGCGGAGAAGGCGGTGGTTTCTGGCAAGAAGGGCGCCAAGGCGAAGCGGGCGGCGCGGGGCCTGACGGTGGAGCGGTACTTCAGCACCGCCGGGGTCGATCCCGCTGACGAGATCGCCTGGGAGAAGCGCTCGGCGTCGATCACCGGCGAGGGCGGTGAGGTCATCTTCGAGCAGCGCGACATCGAGGTCCCCAAGAGCTGGTCGCAGCTGGCGACCAACGTGGTGGCCTCCAAGTACTTCCGCGGCGTCCCCGGCAGCCCCGACCGCGAGGGCTCGGTGCGCTCCCTGACCAGCCGGGTGGTCGACACCCTGACCCGCTGGGGCAAGCAGGGCGGCTACTTCGCCACCGACGCCGACGCCCAGGCCTTCCGCGACGAGCTGGCCCACCTGGTGCTCCACCAGTCGATGGCCTTCAACAGCCCGGTCTGGTTCAACGTGGGCATCGAGGAGCACCCGCAGTGCTCGGCCTGCTTCATCAACTCGGTCGAGGACTCGATGGAGTCGATCCTCGGGTTGGCCAAGACCGAGGGCATGCTCTTCAAGTACGGCTCGGGGACCGGCAGCAACCTGTCCACCCTGCGCTCCAGCCGCGAGCAGCTGGCCGGCGGCGGCACCGCCAGCGGCCCGGTCAGCTTCATGAAGGGTTTCGACGCCTTCGCCGGGGTCATCAAATCCGGCGGCAAGACCCGGCGCGCCGCCAAGATGGTGATCCTCAACGCCGATCACCCCGACATCCTCGACTTCGTGCGCTGCAAGACCCGCGAGGAGAAGAAGGCCTGGGCGCTGATCGACGCCGGCTACGACGGCAGCTTCAATGGCGAGGCCTACCAGTCGGTCTTCTTCCAGAACTCCAACAACTCGGTGCGGGCCACCGACGCCTTCATGCGCGCGGTGGAGAACGACGAGACCTGGCACACCCGCGCGGTCAAGACCGGCGAGGTGATGGACGGCTACCGGGCCCGCGAGATCTTCCACGAGATCGCCGACAACGCCTGGTTCACCGGCGACCCGGGGATGCAGTTCCACGACAACATCAACGCCTGGCACACCTGCGCCAGCACCGATCAGATCGTCGCCAGCAACCCCTGCTCCGAGTACATGTTCCTCAACGACACCGCCTGCAACCTGGCGTCGTTGAACCTGATGCACTTCCGCACCATCGACGGCGAGTTCGACGTGGAGGCCTTCGTCAAGGCGGTCGAGCTGACCATCCTGGCGCAGGAGATCATCGTCGACTTCTCCAAGTACCCCACCGAGCGCATCACCCAGAACAGCCACGCCTACCGCCCGCTGGGCCTGGGCTACGCCAACCTCGGGGCGCTGTTGATGGCCCGCGGCCTGCCCTACGACAGCGACGAGGGCCGGGCCTACGCCGCGGCCATCACCAGCCTGATGACCGGGCACGCCTACAAGACCAGCGCCCGCATCGCCGGCGAGATGGGGCCCTTCCGCAGCTACGCCCCCAACCGCGACTCGATGCTCAAGGTCATCCACCGCCACCGCCAGGCGGCCCAGCTGCTCTCCGGGGCCCAGGTGCCCGCGGCGCTGATCACCGCCAGCCGCGCCGGCTGGGACGAGGCGCTGTCGCTGGGAGTGGCCAACGGCTTCCGCAACTCGCAGGTCACCGTGCTCGCCCCCACCGGCACCATCGGCTTCATGATGGACTGCGACACCACTGGGGTGGAGCCGGACATCGCCCTGATCAAGTACAAGAAGCTGGTCGGCGGCGGCCTGCTCAAGATCGTCAACAACACCGTCACCCCGGCGCTGGAGCGGCTGGGTTACTCCGCCGAGCAGATCCAGGCCGTCGTCAGCTGGCTGGACGAGAAGGAGACCATCGAGGGCGCCCCGCACCTCAAGGACGAGCACCTGCCGGTCTTCGACTGCGCCTTCCGCCCCAAGAACGGCAACCGCTTCATCCACTGGATGGGCCACATCAAGATGATGTCCGCCGTCCAGCCGTTCCTCTCCGGGGCCATCAGCAAGACCGTCAACCTGCCCAGCGACGCCACGGTCGAGGATCTGGAGAAGGTCTACCTGACCAGCTGGAAGCTCGGGCTCAAGGCGATCGCCGTCTACCGCGACGGCTGCAAGCGGACCCAGCCGGTGGTGACCAGCAAGCCGAAGCAGGCGGGCGCGGCGGCGCAGGCGGCGGAGGTCTCGGCCGAGCCCTCGGCGGCGCGCCGGCGGCTGCCGGACGAGCGGCGGTCGATCACCCACAAGTTCACCGTCGGCGGCCACGAGGGCTACCTGACGGTGGGCATGTACGACGACGGCTCGCCCGGCGAGCTGTTCTGCGTGATGGCGAAGGAGGGCTCGGTGGTCTCGGGCCTGATGGACTGCTTTGCCACCGGCATCAGCCTGTCGCTGCAGTACGGCGTCCCGCTGCAGGTGCTGGTCGACAAGTTCACCCACACCCGCTTCGAGCCGTCGGGGTTCACCAACAACAAGGAGATCCCGATAGCCAAGAGCATCGCCGACTACATCTTCCGGTGGCTGGAGCTCAAGTTCATCCACCAGAAGCAGCCGGACCTGACGGCGGGGCCGGCGCGCACCGAGCCGGCCGCTCTGCCGGCGGCGACTCAAGCGCCCGTGGAGATGACGCTGCGCCTCAAGGCGGCCTCGAACGAGCGGACGACCTACCTGAACCAGGCCGACGCCCCGCCCTGCCACACCTGCGGGTCCATCATGGTGCGCGGCGGCGCCTGCTATAAGTGCGTCAACTGCGGCGCCACCAGCGGCTGCTCCTGAGCGACGCGCCTCTCTGCTGCTGAACTGGCGGCCCCGCGCTCTCCCGAGCGTCGGGGCCGCTGGCATTTTCCCGGCCTGCCCTTTCGGCTCGCGCCCACACGGCCCATCGGAGCTCGAATTGGCAGGCCCTCTGCCGTTCGAACCCGCAGCGGGACTTGGCGGCGGCTGCCAGTGAGCGGCGCTGCGAGCCTGCGGCGGAGGGAGTCGGGCGCGGCTCGCGATCCGCAAAAATCAAAAGGCCTCGCACCAAGTGCGAGGCCTTCGCCACGACCGAGCCCGAGGGCGGCCGCTAGACGGAGTAGTCGATGATGATCACGCCGCGCGAGGGCTTGTCCTCCTCGCTCTGCTGCGGCATCCGGCTCGGCTCGGGCGGCGGGATGTGGATGGACGGACGCTCGTTGTCCCTGCGCTCGCGCTCCTGTTCCCTGCGCTTGATCTCCTCGATGATGAAGGCGTCGAGCATGGCGTCCTCCTGCTCCTCTTTCTCCTTGTACCCCGCTCCTCCAACCCCGTCTAGCGCACCTGCTGCGACATCCCACCCTGCCAGTAGCTTAATGCAAACCGAGTGCCTCGGCGCCGCCATTCCCTCCCCGTCTGCTACCTCGGCGTGCTGACTCGACTTTGCCCCAAGCGGGAGGCCTCGGGCGGCGGCTCCCGGCCCGGTATCACAGCCCCTCAACCATGAAGCGCCCGTCGCAGGGCGACAAATTCCGGCGGCGGTGACGCATCGCGTTGGGGAGGTCTCTCGAATTCAAAAGGAGCGGGCCGTCGCGGAACCGGAGCCCAAGGGGACTGTCCCCTGCGGCCCGGGTTGGCGAGCCCTCACCTATTGAGAGCGCCCAGCCCCCAAAGAGTTGCGCGGCGGCCGGGGCGCCGAGAGCCCCCTGCCGCCGCGCACGATCTCGGCCGAGGCCGACCGCTACTTGCGGATCGACTCCGCGCGCTTCTTGAACGCCTCGAGCATCTTCGGCAGGTTGCGCTCGGTGAGGAAGCCGGCCACCGACTTGGGCACCAGCAGCCCGAAGCCGATCTCGATCGAGTACTCGGCCAGGGTCTTGCCCGGGCCGGCCTCCTTGATCGACCAGCCGCCCTCGTTGCTCTTCATCATCTCGCCCTTGACCATGGTCCACTTCATCGAGCTGGGCGGGGCCTCGACGTGGGCCAGGGTGTAGGTGATGGCCTTCTTGGCGATGCCGGCGTCGACCTCGATGGTGTAGGTCACCTCGACCCGGTTGCCGTCGCGCCGGCCGAGCTTGACGTCGCGGATCTCGTCGAGGAACTGGCCGTAGTTCTTGTAGTCGGAGACGACCTTGAAGAACTCCTCCGGCGGCACGGCGATTTCGATGCTGCGTTGGACGGCGGCCATGGAATCTCCCGGTATTGGGGTTTGCTGGCGGGGCTGTCAGCGGCCCTAGGCGCCAGACGACAAGCCTTTCAGGTATGTGAGCCGAAGCGCCTTGTCAAATTGGCGGACCGTCGCCCGCCCGCGGTTGGGGCTCCCACCACCTTCCCGTCGACCGGCCAACTTCGTCTGCCAGCTCACGAACCGGCCGGCCAACGCGCCGCGCCACTCCCCGCCGGCGCTCCCCCTGCCTACCTTGGCTGCCGGGCGCCCCTAGGCAGGTAGGAGACCGGAGGCGGGCTTGCTCCGCGGAGTGCATCGCCCAAGGGTTCGGGGCATCCAAGTTGAGGCAGGGCTCGGGCGATGGGCAGTTGGTCCTCAAAGTGAGCGCCGGGCAGTTGCGACGGTCGTTCAGGAGTGAAGCAGGGCGAGGAAGGCAGCGGGCGCGCCGGTGCGCGTCCATCGGTGGCTGGTCGACGGGAAGAGCCCTTTAGACCGGTGGCAGCAGCACCCAGGCCTCGCGAGAGAGCGTGGGCGAGCGTTGGAGGGTCGAAAATGCAAGAGGAAGTCGTGGTGGCGTGGCTGCAGACCGCTCGCAAGAGCTTGGCGGAGCTGGGACTACAGCCGGTGGCGGTGGTGGCGCTGGACCGACCGACGATCGCCGGGCGCGCCTGGACCGATGGCACCCTCCAGCCCGGGCAGCTGCAGGACCTGCTGGCGACCTACGCCAGTGAGCTGGCGGCGCACGGGCTGCTGGAGGGGGCGCGGATGGCGGCACCCTTCGCCCGGCAGCTGTCGACCGGGCCGGACCGCTCGCTGGCGGTGCTGGTGGCCCCGCGCAACTCGCCGCGGGTGGCGGCGGTGGTGCGCGGCGGTCCCGGGACCGACTTCACCGCCGCGATCCAGGCGCTGGGGGCGGCTGTCCCCAAGGACGAGGTGGTGGAGATGGCCGCCGCGCTGTGCGAGGTGACCGGGGCGGCGGCGGCGCTGGTTGGGCCCAACGGCGTCGAGTTCGCCAGCCGCTCGGCCTTCGTCCAGCAGGGGGCCACCGGGCCGTTCCTGGGGCTGTCCTGCATGTCGCGCCAGGCGCCTGAGGCGGTGGCCAAGCTGCAGCGGACCATCCAGGAGGCCAACGGCTCGGGCCAGATCCGCCGCGAGCAGGTGGGCAGCTTCACCATGGCCTGCTTCGTCAAGCGGATCGGCGAGAACAACCTGGCGCTGGCGGCCAGCCGCTTCGGGCTGACCCGGGCCGAGCTGGCCGAGTCGGAGAGCATGATCGCCGGGCTGTCCTGCAAGGAGTCGGCCTCGCGGCTCAAGATCAGCCCGGAGACGGTGCGCCAGCGGCGCAAGGTGATCTACCGCAAGCTGGGTGTGGAGAGCTGCGGGACCGCGGTGGCGCGCATCCTGGAGCTGGAGCTGCCGCCGGCCCCGCCCGAGGCTCCTGCTCCGGCGCCGGTCGGCCCGCAGCACCTCGACCCGGTGCGCACTGGCGGACTGCGGGCCCGCGAGGCCTAGCAGCGTATCTCGCACCGGCTGAAGTTCCGGCGCCGCGCTCCCGGTTAAGGGGGCGCGGCGCCGCCGTCTTTGGGGGCTCTGGCCTCCGACCGCGCAGCGACCGAAGGAGGACTTGAGGTTCAGCCGACGGCCACTTCCAGGCTGATGTCGACGCTGCGGGCGGAGTGGGTCAGCGCCCCCATGGAGACGAAGTCGACGCCGGCCTTCGCGATCTCCGGCAAGCGCTCCAGCGTGATGCCGCCGGAGGCCTCGGTTCGGGCGCGCCCGGCGATGCGCTCGACGGCCCTGGCCATCGAGGGCGTGTCCATGTTGTCGAGCATGATCACGTCGGCGCCGGCGGCCAGCGCCTCGTCGACCCCGGGCAGATCGACCACCTCGACCTCGACCTTGAGCAGGTGATGGGTTCCCGAGCGCGCGCGGCGCACCGCCTCGGTGATCGAGCCGACGGCGGCGATGTGGTTGTCCTTGATCAGCACCCCGTCGAACAGGCCGAAGCGGTGGTTGGTGCCGCCGCCGGCGCGCACCGCCGCCTTCTCCAGCGCCCGCCAGCCAGGGGTCGTCTTGCGGGTGTCGAGCAGGGTCAGCCGGGTGCCGGCGACCGCGGCCACCGCCCGCGAGGTGGCGGTGGCCACTCCGCTCAGCCGCTGCAGGAAGTTCAGCGCGGTGCGCTCGGCCCCGAGGATGCTGCGCAGGCTCCCGCGAAGGGTCCCGAAGGTCCGCCGGGCCTCGATCCGCTGGCCGTCGGCCGCCTCCAGATGCAGCTCGAGCGAGGGATCGACCGCGGCCACCACCCGGCGGACGACCTCGGCTCCGGCCAGCACCAAGCTCTCCTTGGCCAGGAACACCGCCCGCCCCTGCTTCGAAGCCGGCAGCAGCGCCTGGCTGGTGACGTCGCCGGCGGCGCCGAAGTCCTCCTCCAGCGCCAGCGAGATCAGCCGATCGACGCCTTTCATGGTGCCTCCGCGAAGCCCTGACGCGCCCGGCTAGCGCCGCTTTCCCGAGGCGGCCGACTTCTTGGCGACAGGCTTCTTCGCAGCCACCTTCTTGGCAGGAGCCTTCTTCGCCACCGGCGCCTTGGCGGCCTTCTTCGGCGCCGCCTTCTTGGCCGCGGGAGCCTTCTTGGCTGCCGGCGCCTTGGCGGCCTTCTTCGGCGCCGCCCTCTTGGCCGCGGGAGCCTTCTTTGCCGCCGTCGCCTTGGCGGCCTTCTTCGGCGCCGCCTTCTTGGCCGCGGGGGCTTGCTTCGCCGCGGGAGCCTTCTTGGCCGCCGGAGCCTCGCCCTTCATCGCCTCGGGGGCGTTGACGCCGGCCTGATTGAACTCGCGCACCGCGTCGTCCACCAGCCCCATGCCCATGTAGGCCACGCCCAGGTCGTAGTGGTCGGTCTTGGAGAGCCCTTCCTTGGTTCCCTCGCGCAGCTTGTCCAGCTGCTTGACCAGGTTGGCGTCAGGGACGGCGGGCAGCTTGAGGTTCTCCAGCTCGCCCTTCATCTCCTGGCCAAGGTCGATGCCGCCTTCGCCGCCCGCCGCCTTGATGCTCACCTTGGCCTCGGGCTCTGCCTTCTCGAAGCTCAGCCCCTCGACCGCCGCCTCGACGTCGATCTTCTCGGTCTGGGCCTCGCCCTTGAGGCGGGCGATGCCCTCGAGCAGCTTGACCTTCTTCTGCTCCAGCTCGGCGACCCGGGCGCGATCCTTCTCCACCACCTCCGGCGGCGCCTTCTGGGCGAAGTTGGGATTGGCCAGCTTCTTGGTCAGCAGCTGCAGATCGGCATCCACCCGGCCGATCTCCTTCTGGATGCGCTTCTCCTCCTCGGCCAGGTCGATCACTCCCTCGAGCGGGACGAAGACCTCCATCCGCGAGCTGACCACCGTGGCCGACACCCGCGGCTTGGCTCCGGGCGCGGAGATCACCAGATCGTCCAACCCGGCCAGCGGCTCGATGTACTGGCGGTGGCGCTCCAGCGCCTGGCGCACCTCGCTCTCGGCGTGGATGATGGCCAGGATCTTCCGCGCCGGCGGGATGCTGCTCTCGCCGCGGATGGTGCGGATGCCCTCGATGGCCTCGATCACCAGCGCCATCTCCCGCTCGGCCTGCTCGTCCTCGTGGCTCGGCTCGGGCTTGGGATAGCCGGCGATCATGATGCTCTCCGGCTCGGTCGCCCGGCGCGGCAGCTTCTGCCAGATCTCCTCGGTGATGTAGGGCATCAGCGGGTGGAGCAGCTTGAGCGCCTGATCGAGCACGTGGCAGAGCACCGCCCGGGTCGCGGCCTTGGCCTCCTCGTCCTGGCCGTAGAGCGAGCCCTTGGAGAGCTCGATGTACCAGTCGCACAGCTCGCCCCAGACGAACTGGTAGGCGACGCTGGCGGCGTCGTTGAACTTGTAGGCCTCCAAGGCCTGCAGGGTCTCGGTCACCGCCCGGTTCAACCGCGCCAGGATCCAGCGGTCGGCCAGCGCCAGCTTCTGCTGCTTGAACGGCTTGGCGAGCCTCGCCTGCACCGCCGACGGCTCGCCCAAGTTCATCATCACGAAGCGCGAGGCGTTCCAGATCTTGTTGCAGAAGTTGCGGTAGCCCTCCACCCGGTCCATCGACAGCTTGATGTCGCGCCCCTGGGCGGTGAGCGAGGTCAGGGTGAAGCGCAGCGCGTCGGCGCCGTAGGCCGGCAGCCCCTTGGGGAACTTCTTCTTGAGGTCCGGGGCCAGCTTCTCCGCCGAGGGCTGGCCGTAGACCAGGTCCAGCGGGTCGATCACGTTGCCCTTGACCTTGGACATCTTCTCGCCGCGCTCGTCGCGGACCATCGCGTGCAGGTAGATGTTCTTGAAGGGCACGTCCTTCATGAAGTGGATCCCGAACATCATCATGCGGGCCACCCAGAAGAAGATGATGTCGTGCCCGGTCTCCATCACCGAGGTCGGGTAGAAGGTGTTCAAGGCGGCGGTCTTCTCCGGCCAGCCGAGGGTGGAGAACGGCCACAGGCCGCTGGAGAACCAGGTGTCGAGCACGTCCTCGTCGCGTTTGAGGGCGCCGCCGCACTTCGGGCAGGCGGCGGGGTCCTCGCGGCTGACCACCGTCTCGCCGCAGGCGCAGTACCAGGCCGGGATCTGGTGGCCCCACCACAGCTGGCGGCTGATGCACCAGTCGTGGAGGTTGCGCATCCAGCCGAAGTAGGTGTTGGTCCACTGCTCGGGGATGAAGCGGGTCCTCCCCTCCTCGACCGCCTTGATCGCCGGCTCGGCGAGCGGGGCGATCTTGACGAACCACTGCGGCGACAGCAGCGGCTCAACCACGTCGCCGCAGCGCTGGCAGGTGCCCATCGACAGCTTGTGGTCCTCGATCTTGACCAAGAGCCCCTGCTTCTCCAGGTCCTCGACCACCTTCTCGCGGCACTTGTAGCGGTCGAGCCCGGCGTAGGGGCCGGCGTTCTGGTTGGCCTTGGCCGCCAGGTCGAGGATGGAGATCATCTCCAGCCCGTGGCGCTGGCCGGTGGCGTAGTCGTTGAAGTCGTGGGCCGGGGTGACCTTGACCGCGCCGGTGCCGAACTCCATCGACACCAGCTCGGCGTCGCCGATGATCGGGATCTCGCGGCCCAACAGCGGCAGCACCACCTTCTGGCCGATCAGGTGCTTGTAGCGCGGGTCCTCTGGGTGGACGGCGACCGCGGTGTCACCGAGCATGGTCTCGGGCCGGGTGGTGGCCACCACCAGCTTCTGCTCCGAGCCCTTGACCGGGTAGGCGATGTGCCAGAGCTTGCCGTTCTTCTCCTCGTGCTCGACCTCGAGGTCGGAGAGCGCGGTGTAGCAGCGCGGGCACCAGTTGATCAGCCGCTGGGCGCGGTAGATCAGCCCCTCCTCGTACATGCGCACGAAGGCCTCGCGCACCGCCTTGGACAGCCCCTCGTCCATGGTGAAGCGCATCCGCCGCCAGTCGGCGCTGGCCCCCATCACCTTGAGCTGCTCGACGATCCGGTTGCCGTACTTCTCCTTCCAGGCCCACACCCGGCGCAGGAACTCCTCGCGCCCCAGGTCGTGGCGCGACTTCTGCTCGGTCTTCTTGAGGTCCCGCTCCACCACCATCTGCGTGGCGATGCCGGCGTGGTCGGTGCCCGGCAGCCACAGGGTGTTGAAGCCGCTCATCCGCTTCCAGCGGGTGAGGATGTCCTGCAGGGTGATGAACACCGCGTGCCCCATGTGCAGCTCGCCGGTGATGTTGGGGGGCGGGATCACGATGCAGAACGGCGGCTTGTCGCTCTGGTCCTGGGCCTCGAAGTAGCCCCGGTCGCTCCAGATCTTGTACCAGCGCGCCTCGACCTCGCGGGGGTCGTAGGCCTTGGAGATCTCGTTGGGCTCGATCATGTCGGGTCTCGTCGTTGCCGGCCGCTCGAACACGGCGCGGTCGTTGGAGAACACTTCAAAGCTTCAAACAATGGTCGGGGCCGGACAGGTCTGGCGGCCCTCGGGGCGCCCGCCGCAGCGGGCGCTCGTCGTGAAGTGCTGCCGGGCGTGCGCTGAGGCGGTTAGGCCTTGGCCTCGCGGTCCTTGATCAGCCGCTCCAGCTCCTCGCGGATGATCGTCTCCGCCAGCTGGGGGACGACCTCCCAGGCGATCTTCTCGATGACCTCGCGGGAGGCCTTGGAGAGGGCGTCGCGCAGCTGCGCCTCGCCGCCGTCGCCGGCCGGGGCCTTCTTGTCGACCAGCGGCAGCGGTTCCTCGGCCGCAGGGACGGCCTCGGGCCTGGCCACCGCCGGCGCAGCGGCGGGCTCGGAATCCAGGCCGCCGAAGTCCAGCTCAGCGGACGGCCCGGCCGCCTTGGCGGCTGCGGGCATGGGACCGAGCCCGAAGGGATCGCGCGAGGTCTTGGCCGGCGCCGCGGCCGGAGCAGCCACTGGGGCCGGCGCAGGGACCGGCACCGGCGCCACCGGCATCGGAGCCGGGCGCTGGGGAATCGGAGCGGCGACCGGGCCGGGGCCGAGGGGCCGCGGGGCGCCGGGAGGCGGGACCGGGGCCCCGGGCCTCATCCCCGGCACGGGGACTCCGGGGACGCCCGGGGCCGGCGGGCGGGCCATCCCCGCGGCGGG
>JBBIQS010000059.1:0-50086 GCA_037442205.1 Myxococcales bacterium | reverse complement strand
CTATTTGCGGTCCTGGAACGCGCACCCAACCCCCTTTGCCTGGACCAAACCTGCCCAGGCAATCATCCAATCGCACCGGCGGATGCTTGAACGGATCTCGACGGCGGTGCACTAGCGGCGATGCTCAGAACGAGCAGCAGCCAGGGGATGGGAACCACCAACAGCGCCCAGCGCTCCATAGGACCGAAGTCGTTCTTGATGTAGCGAGGCAGAAGGCGCTCCCAGAACGCGAATCGCCGCCGGTCCTTGTTAAGGCTCTCCTGGATCGACTCCAGGGTCGCACCCCAGTCGAGGTGGAAGAGGTAGGTGTCTGCCTTCTTCTCCTCCTCGGGCGACACGCCGTCCTTCATCGTGGTGAGTCGCTTGAGCGTCTGCGCTAGATACTCCTTGTCGGCGATTTCCTCGAAGGAGGCGGCAGTCACGCCCCAGCCCTCCAGGATCGACAGGGCGCGCTTGGCTCCGATCCACCGGGCAACCCCGTCCCTCTCGTTGGCGAGCGCGTCGTCCGCGAGCTGGCGGATTTCGAACACGATGTTCTTGAGCTGCGACTGGCGCTCACGGCCCAGGCGTTGCGCCTGTAGCTCGTCCTTGATCTCGACGAGGCCCTGCTGGAGTTGCTGCCCGACCTGAGCGATCTGTACCTGCGTGGCCTGCTGAGCCGCCACGAGCTGGGTCATCTTCCCTTCGATGCTCGCAAGGCGTCTGAGGGACTTGGCGGCGATGGCGGTGCTCACGCCACCGCCTCCACTGCCAGACCGCGCTCGCGAGAGGCTCTGACGTAGGCGCTCCTGCTGGACGTGCATGCGGCATCGGTCGCAGACGATCCCGTAGCTCAGCGGTTGGCCGCAATGGAGACACTGGCCCATGTCGCTCATGTCGATCTCCCCCGATCACTTCGCCGAGCACTTCAGCGCCTGCGAGTAGGTGTCGTAGTTCATCGAGGTGGACGACGTGGGGTGCTCCTCGGACCACACCACCGAGAAACCCTTGGAGTCCGAGACGAGCAGCGTGTTGAACGCCATGCCCGTCTTGTTCGTGCGCTTGCTGGCCTTCACCGTGGCATCAACCGGCTTTGTCGTCTGGAGCGTGGCGACATGAACGGACCCTTCCTGCGGCTTGGTGAGGAAGCGATCCCAGCCGACGACAGGAGCCCCCTCCACGCAGGCGATGTCCATCGGGCGGTTGAGTCGGGGACGGAGATCCTGGCCGACAATGATCTCCTTCGTCGCACCAGACTCGTCTGCGAGGGCGACCTGGCCAATGCCAAACCTGTCCCACGCAGCCACCAGCCGGCCGCCACAGGAGCGGGCGAACCCCGGGATCTCGGACCAGGGCAGTTCGAGCGCTTCGCCCTCGACAGCGCCGTCATCGGTAAGCCGCACGAGCTGGAGCAGCTTCGAGAAGTCCTTCCGCTCACCCGCTTTCCAGATCACCCAGAAGCCGCCATCACGACCGACGGCGGTCCCGTTCGCGGTTGGTCCGTCCATGACTGGGCCAAGCCTGAGCGGCTTTGCAGCCGTCCCGGCGGCCAGGTCTAAAAGGGCGACCGAGAACAGGGACTGCTTGTTGCCGTTGGTCGCTTGGGTGACTGCCGCCCAGGAGACGGCGAGCTTCTTGCCGCTCCAAGCGGCCCTCGGCGAGGACGCCAGCTTTTCGTCGTCCCACCGCTGGACGATCTTCGACTCGGCGATGATCCGGTCGGCGCTGACTCCCTTACGAGCTGCCGCTTCGGCTTCATCGAGCTTCCACTCGACGAGGACAACGCCCTGGTCGCCCTTCCCCTTGCCGACGGCGATGAGCCGGTCTCCTGCGCTGACCCAGTTCGTCAGCTTGTACTGCGGCACGTCACGCAGCCAGATGACCGGCGGCCCCTTGTGCCGGAGCAATGCTAGAAGGTCCGACGCCTCGGGATGCTTGTGGAGCGCGAGCAGATACACCTCGCCGCCGACTTCCACCGCCCCAGCCTCGGGAGCCGAGCCCGTTCCAGACCAGACGCGCTCCGCGCCGCCTACCGCCTTGCACTTCAGCGCAACGGCGGCCGGAATGGTGGTCACGTTGGCTTTCGCGGCGGTGACGAGTGCAGGCGGCTCTGAGTCGGCAATGCCGGTCAGCCCTGGTCCCGACCCGGGCTCAGTCGCAAGCGCCCCAGGGACGAACACGAGAAGGGACAGAAGGACACAAGCAGCGCGAACCAACATGCGCGCGATCACCGACCGTGAATCCGACATGAGCGCCTCCGTGAGAACGGCGAGCGCGGAGCGAACCGATCACGCAGGCCCCTCGCCGCATCGCCCCGCACCTACCACGGTACGTTCACAAGATCCAGGGAGAGGCTGCATAGATGCTGGGTCTTGGACCTACCCGAGTTCCAGCGGCGCTTCGCCCGCAAGGTGCGCGCCCTTCGAGAGCAACGAGGACTCCGCCAGGAGGATCTGGAGTCGTTCGACCTGTCATGGAAGGCCGTGCAGAAGCTGGAGTACGGCATCACCGACCCGAAGGTCAGCACGCTTCTCAAGCTCTGCCGCGCCTTCAACGTCAGCCTTCCCGAGTTGGTCCGTCTCGACGAGCGCCAGCAGAAGCAGGCGTGAGTCCAGCGAGCCGCGAGCGGGACCATCGCGTCGGCCGTCGGTTCAGTTCGGCCGCTACACTGCTGCTCTCGTTGTGCCCTGCGGGAGAGCAGTCATGAGCCCCTCTCACTCCAGCCCACGTTCGCCTCGGCGCGGGCACCCGCGTCTCTGGACGGACTACGACCCGCGCGTTGTCGCCAGGATGGTCGATGTGGCTGCGAAGGAGCCTGGAACGCAGGGCCACGGGGGCGACCGCCGTTCAAGCAGTCTGAAATGCCTCGTCTGCGCCGTGCGGAAGGTGGCGCGGGAGTTGGGGCTATCCGACTCGACGGTGCGCCGACTCACCAAGGTTGGACGGGACGGGACCGACGAGTTGCTCGCGGCGCTCAAAGACTTGCGAGTCAGCCTGATCGACGCGGCGGGGATCGCCGAGAGCGCAAAGGGCGAGATACAGGTCAGCTCCCTGAAGCTGTTCCTCAAGACCAAGCCGGAGAAGTGGAAGAGGCTGAAGGCGGCCGTCCGGTTCGAGCCCGAGACTTTCGACGAGAAGCTCGCTCCCCAGAAGAAGGTGGGGAAGGGCCGCTGGAAGCGCCCGGTGCCGAAGCCGCCGTTCGCCTCGGCCACGTTCATCTCCACCCAGACCTGTGCGAAGGATTGCCTCTATCGCCAGGAAGGCTGCTACGCGAAGGAGGGCCGCCTTGGTGTTGTCGCGCTTCCACTGCTGAACGTCGCCGCTCTTGGGCTCTCCGCCGACGAGATCTTGGAGGAGGAGGCTCACCAGATCGACTTGTCCTTCCCGGGCTCGGCTTGGCCAACGAGCTTCTCCCGGGTTCCGGACAACGGCGACGGCGGGAAGCGAGACCTCCGCCTGCACGTAGCCGGGGACGTTGCTGGATCAGTGGCCGCCGTCGAACGCTTGGCCCGAGCGGCGAAGAGGTGGAAGCAGCGCGGCGGTGGCGAGATCTGGACGTACACCCATGACTGGCGCAGGGTCCCGCGACGAGCATGGGGCGTCATCAACGTCCTCGCCAGCGTGGAGACGCCCGCCGAGATCGCAGACGCGCGGGAGCGCGGGTACGCTGCGTTGCTGACCGTCGAAAAGCTCAAGGGCCGTAGTTTCTACGAGGTTGCCCCGAACACTCTAGCGGTCCCCTGTCCCGGCGTGACCAGTGGCGGCAAGATCACCTGCGTCGAGTGCCGGCTCTGTCTCCGGCACGAGTACGCGAGGGTCCAGCTCGGCCGGCGACCCAGGCGCAGGCTCTACCGGGCAATCGCGATCCCGTTGCATGGACGAGGCAGGAAGCGGGCGGCTCTCCTGTTGCGTCGCAAGAACAACCGGCGAAAGTAGTTCGAGCGCGGAGAGGCGACCGAGATCGGGGTGCGCCCACGGTTCGCGCATTCCTGCGCGAACCGGACCGTTCGTCCCGTTCGCGAGTCTGGCTCCTCGATCTAGGGTGACGAGGGAGGCAGCCTGGTGAGGTAGCGCTTGAGGACGAACTCCGAGGCCGCCAGCGCCGCCGCCATGTCGAAGACCGCATCCTCTCGGCTGCTAACGTTGTGCGCGGTCTCGCAGAGTGCCTTGTACACGAGCTGAAGGCGCGTCTTCTGGGAGGAGTCAACCACGCCGCCCTGCTCCAGGGCGTCCCTGACCGCAGCCGCCGAGGTGGTCCTAACGCCTGGCTGAACCTTCAGCGCCACCCCCTCGAACACCTTCGCCATCGCATCTCGGGCCTTGTCCGACGCCGCCTGCCAGCCAACAGGGCCGCCCTGTGCCAAACCTTGCTCCGCGAGTTCCAACTGGCTCAGCAGCAGGGCCTCGTTGGCCAGCTTCGCCCTCGTGACGAGATCGACAAGCGCAGGCACGCTTGGAACCTGCGCGACCGCAGTAACCGTATCGCGCCGGAAGCCAGAATCCGTCCAGCGATAGCCCGCCGCCACCATCTCGCCGTCGAGAGCGGAGATCGCGCGATTCGTTTCTTCCACTTCGTCCTGGAACCCAGGCCCGCTCCAGTAGTCGAGGTCCGCCACGAGCTTCTTTCTGGCAATCGTCGCCAGGCGACGAAGCGCCTCCTCGCCGGCTTCGGCGGACGTGGCCACCTTCAGGTACTCCATACACTCGCTTCGGAATGGCGCACCATGCAGCAGGTAGCCGAACTTGAGCTTGAGGATCGAGTCCTTGGTCCTAGCGACTGAGCCGTTCGCAAGCTCCGCGATGAGCGACGGTGGAAGGTCGTCGGACTCAAGGGCCTCGCGGAAGTCGGGCGACCAGCGCCAAGTGTCGTGGTCGCAATCCGCGAACGCCCGCTTCGTGGCTCGGGCGACCTCCACGGCCGCCTTTCCTGCGATCATCTGCAACTCCTTGTTCCGACCCGACCTGGTGGGCGAAGCCGGGCGAGGACAGCCATGATCCTTGCCGCTGCGCGTTCCACTGTCGTGTGCTCCCAGCAGCGGACCACGGTCCAGCCAGCCTTCCGCAGCTCCCTTGAGAGCTGGCGGTCACGCTCCCTGTTGCGCTGTAGCTTCGGGAGCCAGTAGGCCGGGTTCTTCGACGGGGCGCGGCCGTGCAGCGGGCAACCGTGCCAGAAGCAGCCGTCGATGAAGACCGCGAGCTTTTCGCGCACGAAGGCAACATCAGGCTTCGTCGGCCGACGGCCTTTGATGGCAATCTGGTAGTCTCGCCGGAACCGGAGTCCGCGCTCGGCTAAAGACGCGCAGAGCGCCACCTCCGGCTTTGTACCCTTGCTGCGGTTTCCCAGCATCCGCTTGGTCACGCCTGCGTCAGTCGGAAGCGGGTAGGGCAGCCGCCTGCCATCACCCACGCTTACCGTGCGCCGGCTCAGCGGCCGGCGCTGCGTCACGGCCACCAAGCGTGAGGGGAGGAAATCTCCGTGCGCTCGCAGATCCGAGCGGTCACTCTTCTGGGAGCGGGGGCGCTTGGGCGCGGCTGGCTTTCTTCGCGACGACATACCCGGTGGCCGCGAGTTTTCCGAGCGCTCGTTGGTGTCGCTCACGATCCTGGTCCTTCCACTTCGCATCGTCCTGCATGTTCCGCAGGGCGATGAACTCCC
Source organism: Myxococcales bacterium (assembly GCA_037442205.1). Taxonomy (GTDB): domain Bacteria; phylum Myxococcota; class Myxococcia; order Myxococcales; family UBA5297; genus JBBIQS01. The sequence goes on along the minus strand of JBBIQS010000059.1, from coordinate 44,451 downwards.
AGTCCACTACGCCAGGCCGGTCTCGCATGCCAATGTAGTCCGCGATCAGGAGCTTCATCGCGTCGATGTGCGCCGAAGCGTCCCTCCTGACGAGCTTCCCTGCCTCGGCCGCGACGGCGAGCGCTAGCTCGATGCAGTCAGGATCGGGGAGCCCGGTGATCTCGCTCCAGAACTCGGCTGACGATGGCCGCCGGATGCCATCCTCGAAGGTGCTCGAAGTTTTCCCGGCGACGATGGCGTAGTTCGCGAAGACCTTCACGCGCTGGGAGCCGCGCCCCTGCATGAGCAGGGTCTCGGCCTGGCGCGCGTTCTTCTTGAGTGCCTTGAGGATGTCGGAGTTTCGAGTCACCAGGCCGCTCTTCAGGACGTAGAGGTGGTACTCGCTGGTCCCGGGATCGAACCGCTCTACGTCGATGCCCTCGGCGGTGCTCTTCTTCGTGTTGACGCCGAGGCACACCGCCAGCTCTTCGAGCGCCCATCCGCCCGCCGTGACGAAGTTGCGGGCGTTATAGTCCTCTACGAGCTTGCCAGCGGTGGCTGCCGGGCCGAGGCCGTCGCACTCTACGCGCCGGATGAACGGGTTGATCCGCTTGATGATGAGGTCGCGGTAGGCGGGAACGGCCTCGCGCATCACGCGCGTGTACCAGAAGTCGAACGCCTCGGCGAAACCCTTTACTCCAGCGACGATCTGGGCGTCGCTGGGGCCGCCGTCTCCAGCGGCAACCTTACTCAGCCTGCGAACGTTGGCGACAATCGTCGCCTCTTCAGCCGAATTGAAGCTCCTGCTGCTTCCCTGCCCAGACATGATCCTCCCGGACCCGGCTGATCAGGTGGCAGCGGAGTTCACCGCGCTCGCGCTTGCACCAGCCGTGCGTGCCGATCCGCCTGTTCGCCGACAGCTTGCGCCAAGGCGGGGGCGGGGGCGGTTCTTGCCGTTCGCCCTCAAGGAAGCGAATCAGCTTCTTACCGACTGCCTCTGCGAGGAGAGGCGGGACAGCGTTGCCGATCTGTTGGTACTGCGACCTGGGCCGACCACAGAAGGACACCTCGGCCGGGAAGCTCTGGACCGCCGCGCACTCGTTCACCGAAAGGCAGCGCACATCATCAGGGTGTATCAGCGCGGTGCTGGAATGATCTGGCATTCCAAGAATCGTTGGGGAGGGCTCGTCCCATGCAAGTCGCCGCCACCAACCGCTCTTGCCGCCCGTCGCGTGGAAGGCGGCTCCCATGGTGGCTCGCCGGGTCGCCTCGGAGAGGTCGCGCCAGTTGCCGCCTGGCGGGATCATTTGGAAGACAGACCTCTTCCGCTCGCTCAGCGGCTGCACCGGCCCGAGCACCTTGACCTGCTTAAGCGCATCGCGCAGGTCCCGATACCGAGGCATCTTCGGTTGACCAAACATCGGGGACGGCGGGAAGCAACCCATGTCCTCGCGGACACCGATTAGAAACGCACGCTGGCGAAACTGTGCGACGCCATAGTCGGCAGCCTCAAGGACGCCCCAACTCACGGAGTAACCGAGCTGTGACAGCTCGCCGAGCAGCCAGTAGAGGAATGAGCCCTTGCGCTCTTCCCAGCTTAGCGCGGGGGAATCTTTCCCTCGCTCGGTCAGCGGCCGGTGCTTCAGCGCCGCCGACAGGAACCCATCGACGTTCTCCATCCAGAGAATCTGGGGTTCGAAAACGGAGATGTACTTGAGGTAGGTAGGAAAAGCGGAGGATGCCCGGCGGTCGTTGATGCCCTGCCGAAGTCCCGTGGTCGTAAAGGGCTGACACGGGGGGCCGCCTGCAAGCAGTTCGAGCTGGCCTGGTCGAAGTCCAAGGTCTCGTCGCAGGACTGTTGGGTCCACATCCTCAATCCGCTGCTCGATTACCTTGGTGTCGAGCCGAGCGGCGTCCGCCCTGCGACGGAGGGTGTCGGCAGAATCGTGGTCCATCTCGATCTGGGCGCAGATCGACCAGCCAGCGGACTCAAGCCCCAGATCCATTCCGCCAGCGCCAGAGAAGACAGAGAGCGCGACAGGTTGGCTCATGCGGTTCCTCCCCAGGGCCGGACGCACATTCTGCCGGATGGGTATGACACGAGCCGGGTCGCGGGTTGTGCGTCTGCTGGGGGAACTCACGGCATGACTTGTAGGTCGCGGCCGAAGGCTCCGTCAAGTAGCGAACGTGCCTAGTGAGGGTTCGGCAGTGGACGCATCAGGCTGGGAGCAGGTCGATGAGCCGGCGCGGGTGGAAGTCATCGCGCAATGGGCTCGAAGGGCCATCTCGGAGCGCCTTAAAGACGACATCCTTCCACTGCGCGGAGATGCCCTGCTCGCCGAGGGTGGCCCCTACTAGGGCACCTGTGGTCGCTCCCACTGTGTCGGAGTCCGAGTACCTATTCACGACCTCAATGAGCCCCGCCTCGAACGTTGGCGCATGGAGGAGGGTCCAGAACGCTCCCCGAAAGGCCACTCTTACGAACCCCGCCTGGCGGTTGAGATCAAGCTCCTCTCCGGCCAGGAGTGGGTCGTCGTGCTGGGCGCGCAGTAGGTCCCGATGAAGGTCGGCGGCTGCCCCAGTGAGATGACGAGGATCGACGGCGGCGTTGCCGATGACGGATGGGAAGTTGATGAGGCATTGGACGGCCTCGTCGATCTCGCAATCAGCAGCGGCGAGGAGAGCCTCCCTGTCCACCTCGCCCTCGGACATGATCGCCGCCGCGATGGCGGCGTTGAAGGCGCAACAGGCGATGACGCATCTCGGATCTGCGTGAGTGATCATGCTGTCCTTGATGGAGGCCAGCCGCCGCCCCTTCGGATCGTCGGCAAAGAACACGCCGATAGGCGCAGTCCGCATCAGCGAACCGTTCCCGGCCGCGCTTCGCCCGCTGTGACGCCAGTAGTGCAGCCCTGCTTCGATGGGGGGGATGCCCTGCCGAACCAGGCCGAGGGCGTTGCGCGTTGTCCCACCAACGTCGAAGGCGGGGCCAAACGCCCACTCGACGTACCGCTGCGCCACGTCGTCGATCTTGAATGCCCCGAACTCCCATAAACTCGTGGCGAGCATGATCGCCATGTGGCTGTCGTCCGTAACCTGGCCAGGCTTCAGAGCGAAGGGGCCGCCGCCGATCATCCCGGTGACAGGGCCGGTCGCGAGCTTCGGGAACGGCGGCGCGGAGAGGTGTGCCATCTCATTCGGCACGCCAAGTGCATCCCCCACTACCAAACCGACGAGGGCTCCGAGTGAGCGGTCCCGGCGAGTGAGGTGTCTGTCGGTTGTCATCGCGCAGCTCCCTCACTGCTACAGCAGCGTCTTCAACACCTCGGCAGCGCCCTCGGCCGCCTGGCTGGCACCGACGAGCTGGAGCACCGCCTCGTCCTCCGTGGTCTCCAACATCTCCAGTGGAGGCACGACGAGCCGCCCAACGGGCTGCTGCTCGTTCCAAGCTGCAAGAGAACCGAGGCAGGCGATGTTCAGAGCCAGCGCGAGGGCCTCGCCGGCCATCCGTTCCATCTCGGATACTGCCCGGACGATCAAGTCCCGGCGTTCGGCGTTCTGCTTGGCGAACGCCGTGATGCTGACGACCTCGGCCATGGCTTCCTCCTGATCCAGAAGTAGGCTACTTGCACGCACCCTGCTGCTGATCGAGAGATCGGGCACTTGCGGGCTGCCCTCCGAGACCAGCTTTTCGACACGCACGCGCCACGGTGGCGAGGGGCACCTTGGCAGCGACAGCGATCTCGCGGAGGGACCGGCCCTCGCGCCGCATGGCGAGGACTCGTTCGCGCTCCTGGGCTGTCAGTCTCGGCGGCCTGCCCCAGCTCCCGCCAGCCGCCTCAACCCGATCACGCGCAGCCGAGATGCGGTCGTTGATCGAGGTGCGCTCGATTCGGGCGCAGAGTGCGAGGGCAAAGAGTAAGACCTCGCTGGTGAGGTCATCAGAGTCCGGCTTGATCAGGAGGTTGTCGGCAACGGCGACGAGCGGGCACTGCGCCTTCCGGATCTCGGCGACGAGCTGGTAGGTGTCCGCGACCCCGGATCTCGTCAGCCTGTCGAGCTTGAATGCGTAGATCGGGGTCCCTCGTGGGACCCGACCAGTCCGCAGGTCTTCACGGAGGCGGTCCAGCTCCGGCCTGGCCATGGTCTTGCCGGAGCGCGTTTCCACTCGCCAGCAGGTGATCGTGTCGCCGCGCGCCGCAGCGGCTCGCTCGATTGCGTCGCGCTGGGTAGCGTGGTCTTGCGATCTGGAGGAGACACGGACGAGCGCTTGCGCCTGCATGGCACCTCCTAAGCCTTGGCCGGTGGAAGTTCGCCGAAGAGCCCCTCTCCGCGCTTCGACTCGTGCTCCTGTCGCGCGACCTCGCGAGAGATCGCCTCGAAGCAGTGCATCAGGATGTGCTCCGGCTCCACGCCATGGTCGATGTATGGCTTCGCGCCCAGGGTCACGAGGGCACGGAGAACGCGCCGGGCACTGGTTGGGTCGGCCTTGGTGATGCCCAGCTTCTCCAATGCCTCGGCCAGCGGCTTCGCGAGCGCCTTCTGGATCTCGGTCCTGGTCACGGTCTTCTTCTTCGAAGGCATTGGGCTCCTCTGCCGTTCAAGTAGTCTGAGGTGCTTCCTCGCAAGCGCGCTGAAGAGCGTCGCTGATGCAGGCCCCCGCTGGCGTCGAAGGAGCGGAGGGCGAGGACTCGGCATTCTTGAGGCGGGCTCGCAGGAGCGAGGGCGAGCAGCCTAGGGCCCTCGCAGCCTGCGCGAGAGGCAACCTTGCGACCAGCGCCCGCGCCCGCTCGATCTCGAAGGTCTTTCGGGGTCGCCCACAGCGGCCCAGTGCCTTCGCCTTCCTTACTGACTCGCGACCTTCGGCCTGGCGGCGGAGCACCTGCTGCCGATCCAGCCAGGCCCCCACCTTCGCAATGGACGCGATCTCGGCTTCGGCCCAGGGCTCCTCCAACGAGATCAGCATGACGCCGACGGCAGCCAACTTGCCGGCGTTCGAGAGCGCGTTGTGCGGGTTCGTGCCCAGATCCGAGATCGAGTGGAGGACGAGGATGGTGAACTTGCCGGCATGGGCATCGACGAGGAGTCCCGAGATGACCTCGGAAACGCGCCCTGATGGGCTCGCGTCTTCATAGATTGTAGCGAGTGGAAGTTGCCTCGCGCGCACGACGCGAGCGAGGTCAGCCCGGTGCAAGTCGCTCGCCAACATGCCGCAGGTAGATCGCAGCGACTGGATTCTGGGTCGCCATCAGGAGTCCCTCCCGGGCCTGCGGGTGATGCCGAGCGCGTTCCGGAGCCGCTCGACCTCCTCCTCGGCTGTCTGGACTTGCCGGCGGCGAGCCCAGACTTCCACCAACAGGCCGTTGACCGAATCCACCTCGATGGGGACTGAGTTGGTCTCGGTGAGCAGCACGGCAGGATCGACCTGACCCGTGGCGACTTGCTTGACCAGCGAGAGGCGGGACGCGACGAGCGTCAGAAGTCCTCGAAGAGCCTCGGCTGTGCGACCGCTGGTTGGTTCAATGGTGCTCTCGGACATCGACTCGGCCATGCAGAGCGCGCCGACGAGAGCGCCTTCGAGATCGTTGGCCTCTGCGGCGAAGGAGAGCGACTTGATCGGGCGCTTTGAGGGCGTCGTCGAGGACATGAATTCTGATACCACAATGTATTGCGCTTGTCAATGTCGTTCTGGAAGTGCTAGGTGGAAGAGAGAGCCTGGGAGGCCCTTCATGGCGCAGCCAAATCCAGCGAACCGGAGAAAGGGACGCCCTGCGTACCGAAGCACCCTCGGTCCGGCGAAGTCGTTGATGTTGCGACTGCCCGAGTCGCTGCACAGACCGATCAAGATCCTCGCGGCCTCACGCGGGTTCTCGCTCAACGACACCCTGATCCAGTTGATTGAGGAAGCCTTCGCACGGGTGCCCGAGCGCGCGGTCTTCGAGCGTCTCGCCGCCCAGGCGGCGGGGACCGCATCAGACGGCTTGAACAGGGAAGCCAGCTCCCCGGCGGAGTCGCCAGCACGTCGGCGACCACGTGGTCGTTGACGGTCCTGACACTCGTGACAGCCCGGGTCCTCTTGACGGATCTACCTGGAACCGTACAGTTGCCGTGTTGAACTCGGCGCGGGGCATCGCAACGAGGCCAAAGCGACGACGACGGGACCCTCGGAGGAGGGAGGCAGCAACCCCTCCACCACCTCATCCTCACTCGGCGCGCATCCCCGACCCCATGGCACCGCCCTGGGAGCGGAGTTTGTGTGCGAGTCGAGCATGAGCCGATCTTCCACTCCGTCCACCCCCTCGCCGCAGCACCCCGATCAACCCCACTTCGTCCGCGCCGCCAGCCTACGGGCGGTTCTGCCGATCTCGGAAGCGAGCGCCTATCGCCTTGCCCGCGCTCTCGGTGCACTCCGCGTCGGTCGCCGCTGCCTGCTCGTTCCACTCGAAGCAGTCCGTCAGCGGCTCGGCGACGAGATCGCTGAACGAGTCGCCGCTGCTTCCTCCAAGAGATGACGCTGCCGCCGTGGTGGCGGCTGTGGGCGCTCTCCGCGCCCGAGATGCGAACACCGCGCCCAACCCGCCAAGGTCAAGGGCGCGGCGTTCGGAGACGACGACATGCAGTCTACTACTTCCTCCACACCAAGCCCTCAGCCCACTGGGGGCCAGATGCAGCCGGACATCTTCATCCCTCAGTCCACCGCCTTGGTCTCGCTGGCTCTGCTCAACGTGCTTTTGGACTACATCCGCGCCGGCTACGTTGAACGGGTCAACTCAAGGCACTGCGGCCCTTTGTCGGAACCGTGGGAGCGGCGCACCTCCCGCGAGTCGCTCGCCCTCCTCGGCCTGCGGGTGGACACCGCGCTCAGGTACTTCAGCGTTGCCGGCCCGTGCTTCCTCAAGCCCAAGACCGTGGCCGAGATGTTCGGGCTGCCGCGCCAGCGGTGGAAGTTGGTGCAGGACTGGCTAGCGGCCAAAGGCATCGAGCGCGCCATCGGGGACCGGGGCCGCTGGTCCGTGCAGTTGCCCACCTCGAACAAATTGCCCGAGCTGCTGACGGCCTTCGTCCCCGTGCCGGCCGCCGCCGTCTTCTGCGTTCGGAAGAGCTTCGACTTCTACTTCCTCAGCAGGCTCTACGAGGCGGCCGAGGAGGAGCAGCGCCACTTCATCGCCAAGGGCTACATCACCGAAAAGCGGCGCTCCGTCATCCCCCTCTGCTGCGAGGTCTGGGACGGCAAGCTGGGACTCGGTAGCGCCACCGGCTGCGGGTACGCCAGGGCGCGCAGCGCCCTCCGCAGGCTTGACGCTCTCGGCTTCCTCGATGCCATTGCCATGCGGTTCACGCCTTTGGTGGGGCACAAGCGGGCTTGGCATGGCCGCAGGGCGTTCGACATGCTCAGAAGCCGCGATTTCCGCGCCCTGCGCGGTGAGACGGGCCGGGCCATGGTCGGAGGCCAGCAGGCCAGCGCCGAGGCCGCCAGCGGCCCTGGGGACGCTCCTTTGGCCATTGCCGAGGGTGCCGGCGATGCCATCGAGTAACGGGCTGGCGGCGGAATCCTTCTTTTCCAGTTCTCTTCTTCTCCAGCTTTCCGAAGTCCTCTGGTGGAAGGCTCAACCTCCACCGGCTTTTCCGCCTTGCCGGTGGAGGAGGCTGCGAGCGCCCCAGCGCTCGCGCAGTTCCCTTATCTCTTTTCAAGAAGCTTCTTCTCTCTTCATGTTTATTCTTGTTCCGGATTCCGCGAGACTCGGCTCTTCCGATCTCCTCTGCACGGTTATGCCTGCTCTTGAGGCCGGATCTTGTCACCGCACTCGCCACTTCAGCCCCCCGCTGTCACCGCACTCGCCACCTGGGCTGATTCGGCCGTCATCGCACTCGCCAGTTGGCGGCATCGCACTCGCCAGCAGGTGGCGGCTGCGGTGCAGGGCTACTGGCGAGTGCGGTGACATCCTCGGGCTCACCGTCGTCGGCCTCCTGCCCCGAGCCCTGGATGCCACGGTGTTGCCGCCGCAGCAGTGTGCTCCCATCGACCGAGGTTCAGCGCCCTGCTTGCGCTGCACTCGCCAAAGCCACCAACCTGGCCGGCGTGCTGGTGGAAGATGGAGCTTGGTGGAATGATGTAGCCGCATGCTTTTCGCCGGACATGCCGCGCATCCTGCCGCCAACCTACTGCCACTTCTTCGCCGGCCCGAGCTGCTGGCTCTCGCAAACGACATCGAGATCAACGGCCTCCAGCACCCCGTCGTCCTCCTCGACGGCAAGGTTCTCGACGGCCGGAACCGGCTCCTCGCCTGCGGGATCGCCAAGGTGAAGCCCCGCTTCGTCGAGTTCGAGGGATCAAGCCCCACGGCCTACGTGCTGAGCGCCAACCTCCGGCGGCGACACCTGACCAAGAGCCAGGAGGCGATGATCGCCGCCAAAGCACTGCCCTTGTTCGAGGCTGAGGCGAGGGATCGACTGCGCCAATCGGCGACGCAGCGCCACCGCCAGCTCGGACACAAGGTCCGCTCGAACCTGAGCAGCGCACGAATGCGCTCCGCACCCGGCAAGGCGAGCGAGCACGCCGCCAAGTCCCTGGGGGTGGGTTCCCGATACGTCGAGGCAGCGAAGCAGATCCTGCACGAGGACCCCAAGCTCGCCCGGCAGGTCGAGCGGGGCTACCTCACGCTTGCCGGCGCGCTCCGGGTGATCACGCGCGAGAAGCAGGTCGCGGCGATCTCCTCGTACGAGATGCCGAAGGGCCGCTATCCCGTGATCGTGATTGACCCGCCGTGGCGGTATTTCGAGGACGACGACCAGCGGCGCGAGGGCGCGCCTGACTATCCGACGATGAGCGACGAGGAGATCGCCTCCTTGAAGATCCCGGCGACCTCCGACTGCATCGTCTGGCTGTGGACCACCAACTCGAAGATGCACGACGCGTTCCACGTGCTGGAGAGCTGGGGCTTCGAGCCCAAGTCGATTCTCACCTGGGACAAGGTGATCCCGCGCCTCGGATTTTGGCTGCGAGGCCAGACCGAGCACTGCATCTTGGCGACCAAGGGCACCCCGATAATCTCCGTCCGGCGGCCGGCGACACTGATCAGGGAGCAGAGCCGGGCGCACTCGCAGAAGCCGGAGGCGTTCTACAATTTGGTGGAAGGTCTTTGTCCGGCCGGGCCTAAGTTGGAGCTTTTCGCAAGGCGAAGACGAAGAGGCTGGGTCACGAGCGGGGGCGAGCTGGACGGGGCGGACGCCGACAACGTGGTCCCTCTCCGGAGAGGCGTCGGTTCGTGAGTGCGCCCACCTTCACCGCTCCAGAACGGAGAACGCTCGCCGTACTGCCCCGCGTCTGCTCCGACATTCGGAGCTGCCGGCTTGTCCGCGACTGGAACAAGCAGGACCACGCGACCAGGATGTGGAAGCAGCCGGACGGGACATGGCTCATTCAGACGCCCGACTACGACGCGGACGATGTTCGGTCGTTCCTTACCATCGCCAGGAAGCTCGTCGCCAACGACGAACCGACCTCGATCTTCAAGATCCTGAATCTGATCGGCCGCTATGGTACGGACGATGATCGCAAGCAGGTGAAGCAGGCGAAAGCGAATCTGTCCTGGGACGACAAGCCTGGGGCACTTCGCTTCTTCGTGATCGAGCCGAAGACGGGGAAGGAGATTGAGTACTCGGCCCCGCAGCTCGTCAACATCGTCTGCAACGCCGAGGTTTTCCACTCGGCGGAGGATCTGGAGGCTGACTGGCTTCGCATCCGGCCCCACCGCGACAACTACATCGGGATGGTACTCCAGCGCCTTCTCTATATGTGCGAAGTCGCGCTCTGGGCCGAGCGCGTGGCCCGTTCCAGCGCCTGGATTCAAGATGGCCGGCCTTGTCTGAGCGGTCGTATCGCCTGAGCTGTTCTACCGTGCCGGGGACGGTGGGCGTCGGGGGCGCGCGTGGATGAACATCACCCCGGCGCATTTGGCTCTGCCCTTCAAGCTGCCGGGGCCGTGGAGGCGATGAGACATGACAGGAGCACCTGGAGGCGACATCCAGAACATCGTCGTTCGGGCCAAGCCGAGCAGAGATCATCCTGAGTACTTCGAGTGGCAGACCGCCAAGATCTGCATGTTCGTAAGGGACGCGGATCGGGAGCGGGCCCTTGGCACTGCTCGCGCTGAGTTGGAGCGCCGCAGGTGGTCGCTGCTGGAGTGCATCAACAAAAGCACACTCATCGAGCAGCGTGTGCGCGCCGAGGGAGGCGAAGTCTGGGCAGCATACGTCTTGGCTCAGCAGGAGGGGATCTTCTTTAAGGTCTTCCCGGAGCACTTCGGTGCCGGCAGGGACGGACCACCGCTGATTCGGCCCGCTCGAATCAGCGAGTCTTTCATGACGGAGGTCATCCAGGACGCGGGCGGACGCCGGCTCGTGGAGGACAGCTCAGCGCAGGCGACCCTCAACGCCGACTTCCTGCTCGGCGACTACGTGTTCGAGCTGAAGGATCTGCAAGAGGACGCCCAGGAGAAGGGGGGACACCAGGAAAGGCTAGCCGCGTTGTTCGCGCCCTACTTCCCTGGCCAGCCGTCGGTCCCTCTGGATCCGGCGAGGCTATCCAAGACCGACCTCAGAACCTACCTGGACATCCTTGGGGGCCCGATACATGGCCACGTCAAGAAGGCGTCAAGGCAGGTGAAGGCGACGAAGGCCCTTCTTGGCAACCCGGGGCTCCGGGGCGGCCTCATCCTCATGAACACCGGCTTCGCGAGCTACCCCCACGACCTGTTCGCCGAGCAAGTAGAACGGTACGCGAAGAAGGACTCCAGCCAGTTCGACGCCATCATCAGCATCACGATCTGGATGGAGACGAACGGCTTCGACTCCTACGTCTTCTACAGGTTGTCGCCGCACGCGGCCGGGCCTCGGGAGATAGAAGCGATCCGAGGGGCGTTCGACGACAGGTTCACGAAGATGATGACCGATCTCATGCGAGGACAGCTCGCGCCTGACGTGGAGCGGATGCAGCCGCGCCAGCCCGTCTCCTTCGCGGTCGATGGCGTGGACTTCAACTGGCAGCCGCCGAGGATTCCTCTGCCGTGGGAGAAGGCGGGCCGTTGATCGTGCTCCTGTCTGCTTTCCCTGAGCGGCATTGTTCTCCACGTCTCACAGCACCTAGCGGGCGAGCTTCCCGAGGTAGCGAAGGAAGCTCATCATCGTCTGGTAGGCGAACTCGGCGTCGGCGGCGGAGAAGTCGTACAAGGTGACGCCCGAGGCCGCCTTTTCCTGGCGATGATGACCCTTGTTGATGATGGCGCGGAGGCGCGTGGCGTAGTCCTTCATCTCCGATGCCATCTGCGTGGGCAGCTTCTTGTCGAAGATCGTGTCCCATTTGCCGGAAGGGTCGAGTTCCTTCACCACGGGATCCCAAACATCTCGCAGAGTGGCGACCGCAGAGGTGAAGTCACCTTGCTGGTAAAGCCTTTCTGCCCGACGCAGCTCGCCCTGAAGATGCCCGTTGGTCGTCGGATCGAGCGACCCGGACAACGGAACTTCCACAATGAGCGAGCTGAAGAGACCAACTCGGGTCAACATGTCAGTCCAATCGCTCGCTGCGACGCGGAACTTGATGCCCTCCTCTGGGATCTGGTCCCCCCTCTCTCCCTGAACAACAAGGCGGGCGGCCAGAGTGAACTCAGCGGCCCGTCCAGCCCGAGCAGCCTCAAGCTCAAGCAAAGCATCCCCCGAGATCTGGATACGCGGGAAGAGCTGGGTCGTGTTGGTCGAGGTGATCTCCATCCCGTGCGTTTGATCGGGCAGCGTCAGGCCAACCAGCTTTTCGTAGAGCTTCAGCTCGGACGGGCGAATGCTGATCCTCACCTTAGATGACTGCTCAGTCCGACCGTACTTCCTGGCATCGACCTGGACCGGAAGACCAAGCACCAGTCCTCGACCGATGACCTGCGAGATGGTCGGCGTGCCGGCGGAGAAGCTAAAATTCGCATCGTCGATGTTCACCATGTCGTCCTCTCTTCACCCTGCCTCGGTCACCGCCGAGGCGAGGTAGATCTAGGCGGGATGCCTGGTCACGAAGTCCCGCACGCCTTGGATGAGCAACGCGGCCTGCTCCTTCGTGTACTCGGAGTAGTGCCCGTGCGCTTCATGGTTCCGAATGCTGAGCCAAGCGGTGACCTGCTTCTGCTCTGTGCCGCTGTAGGCGTTGGCCTTACACAACTCCGCATTGATGAGATCGGCTTTCTTCGGCTTGCCGTTGGCGTCTAGGACCGCGACGCCCTGCTTCTGGCAGAGGGCCCGCAGGTGCTGCTCCAACGTGCTCCCGGCGATGACGGCGGCGGGATCCTTGTAGCCTTCGCCGTTCAAGTAATCTGCGGCGCTCAGGTAGTCGCTGAAGACGCTGGCGTGTACCACTTCGGTCAAGTTCGGCAGGTAGCCCTTGAAGTAGGCGTCCCGAGCCGCATCGAAGATGGCTTTCGCCTCCTGGAACCTCGACTCGCGCCCGTGGAACTTTTCGTACCGGAGCTTGAACTCACGGAAGTAGACGCTCTGCTCACCGCAGGACTGCTGAAGCAGATCCAAGACCCCCGTGCCCCACTCCATGAACGCAGGGCGGGCAACGTGGTACTTGAACGAGCCGTCGGGACACCTCTCCCCCGCTTCGCGCGTCGCCGCGATCTCGGTGGCCCTCTTCTCCAGCTCCTCGAACCTCTGCTTAGCAACGTCGGGGCGCATGGCGGGTGTCTCCTCCAGTGCCGGGAGCCTACCACCGGCCCTCTCGCTGGAGGCGGTCAACTCTGTCCTGCTCCGGACAACGAGCCTAGACTACTGGCCTCGGCAGGTCGTGCCCGAGGATGGAAGCAGTAGCGGCTGGGGGTCCCGATGGATGAAGCCTACCTGCGACGTGTCGCCGCGAACCTCTTCCCCGTCAGCGTCGAGCGGCGGGACCTGAAGCGTGCGTTAGCGGAGTGGGAGTACCACGGGAATACCTACGACCTCGAAGCGCCCGACGAGACCTGCCAGCTCTGTGATCACCCTGATATCCGGTTCCAGTTCGAGATCGTCAACCGGCACAACTCCAACCCGCTCCTCATCGGCTCCGAGTGCATCAAGCGCTTCGAGATCGGGGTGATCGAGGAAGGGCAGCGCCTCGGGAAGGAGGCAGCGGCGCGACGTGTCGATGCCGACCGGAGCAGGCTCATCACCGAGGCCAAGACCCGCCGTGTCATCACAGCGCTCGTGGCGTTGTCCTCCAAGGATGAGGACTTCGAGATCGTCTCGTTCATCGAGTACTACCGAGCCCATGGAGCCTTCACGCCGAACCAGCTCTCTACGCTCCTGTGGCGTCTCGGCCGCCATCAGGTGGCGTACCGCAGGACCGACTTCAAGATGAAGATCCGGCGAGGCCGGGAGCAGTCGCAGCTCCTGGAGATGCCGGAGTGGAAGGTCAGGCAGATCTGGCCGTGCATGTGCGCCAGCCAGAAGAAATGGTACTTGGCTCACTGTGGGCGAGCCCCCGCGTTCGTCGGCTAGACGAGGAGCTATTCGCAGTTCCTCGAATGGATCAGCCTGCGGGCTAGCCGAGAAACTGGGGAGGGGCTGTTCGTCCTCTCGACATACTTGGCGTGGGCGGGAACCGCCGCCAGAGGGACATGCCCATGAGCCAGCCCGATCCTCTCAAGCTCGTGGATTTCCACCAACAGGTCCACTCGGACGTGCGGCGCTGGCGAATACGCCGAGGGCTCACTCAGGAGGAGCTGGCGCTCTGCCTGGAGACGGCGACTCGCCAGGTCCAGCGCATAGAGCGCGAATGGCAGAACATGAGCCTGTCGAGCGTGTTCACCATCGCCCAGGCTCTCGGGACAGCCGCCGCGCTCGTGTGAGCGAACACGGTCATGGAGCGGAAGCCGGGCAGGCCCAGGAAGCCCAAGTGGCCAGCACGGCCCAGCGAGTTCTCTTGTCTGTGGCACCACACTCTCACAAGCGAATGCGATTGTGGTATCAGAAAATATTCTTGATACCACAAGAGGCGCACTGCTAGGCTGCCTGGCGTGGCTGGTTGGCAGACCCGCCCCTTCCCGACATGAGCAGCACCGCCGCCCCCGAGCCGCTGCCACGGCCTCGTGAGGGGCGGCACCTTTTGTTGCGCCAGGGGTTCCGAGCAAGTGAAGGACTAGGGCATGAACGTGAACACGAGCAAGCAGATCAAGGCGTTGACGAAGAAGATTGCGTTGTTGCACGAGGAGCACCTCAAGCTGGTCCAGAAGGTCGAGGCTGTGGCCCAGCCGAGCGTCGATTTGGACGCGCAGGAGCAGGAAGCGCTGGCTGCCGATGACCGCCTGCTCCACGATCCGGACTACAACGATGAGGCCCACCGCGAGTGGATGGCTCAGCAGATGAAGCTTTCCAAGCTGGCGGAAGAAGATCAGCAGTCGTTGACGGCTGACGTGGACGCGCATGCTGCGACCACTGAAGAGGAGCCGGCCATCGCCGAGATCCATCGGCTGCGCTCGCTGATGGACTCGGCAGGGGACCTGATCCAGGTGCTGGCGATCCAGATCATCCAGGTCGGCTCTCAGCGGGAGGCCCGGCAGCAGATGGCCAGCGCGCTGCTCCAGGTCAGCATGGGTCTCCGGAGGCCGTAGTAGTTGGACGCAGGACAGCGGTAGCCGCCGAGTGCGCTACGTGCCCCGCATCGTGTCGCGGCCCAGCGCCAAGAGCAGGCAGCCGTTTGCAGTGACCACCACGGCTGTGAGCCGAGGGGCACAGTAGCCCGGCCGAGTCCGCGCGACCTGCCTGAGAGCCCCAGCCCCTTCCCGCTCCCCAGGAACTGCCTGGGTTGAGCGGGTGAAGCGGGCGAAGTGCATGGGCAATTCAGAGAAGAACACCGCCGTCCAGAGTGAGGCGCAGGACAGCACAAGCGAACCTCTGGCGCTGACCGTTGAAGAGGGCGCGGACCTCCTCCGGGTGAACAGGAAGACACTTTACGAGGCGATCCGGCGCGAAGAGGTGCCTGGCGTCATCAGGGTCGGACGCTCCATCCGGCTGTGTCGGTCGGTGCTGCTAGATTGGCTGAGCCAAGGTCGCGTCCCGCCGTCGAGGAGGTCTCGATGACGGTTAGACGCGAGAAGCGCCGCGACCCCGAAACGGGCGCGGAGAGGTGGTTCTGGATGGTTGACGTAGCTTTTCAGCACGCCGACGGTCGCGTCGAGCGTGCTCGGAAAGTGTCGCCTGTCCAGACGAAGCGCGGAGCACAGGAGTATGAGCGGCAGCTCCGAGACGCGCTCCTGAACCCCAAGAAGCCGAGGAAGGAGGTGCCCACGTTCGAGGCGTTCGTGGACGAGCGGTGGATGCCCACGTACCCCGCCGCAGCCGGAAACCGCCACACCACCATCAAGGAGAAGAACGCGCACCTGACGCGCTACCTCAAGCCGCTGCTGGGCAAGCGCCGCCTGGATGAGATCAGGGGCGAGGTGCTGGACAAGTTCTTCGCGGAGATGCGGAAGAAGGGGCTGAACGCGAAGACGATCAAGAACGTCGGGGCGACGCTCCGTCGCGCCCTGGTGTCTGCCGTCGAGTGGGACGTGATCGAGGCGATCCCGCGCTTCCCCAAGATCAAGACGACCGATAGCCCCTGGGACTTCCTCACGCCCGAGGAGTCGGAGAAGGTCATGGCTGCGGCAAGGACCGAAGATGAGCTGGCGCTCTTGATGTTTCCGCTGCACACGGGAGCGAGGGCAGGGGAGCAGCTCGCGCTGGAGTGGGGCGACATTGACTGGCACAACGGCCTGGTCATCTTTCGCCGCTCCTCCACTGGCGGCGTCGTCGGCCCGACCAAGAGTGGGCGCGAGCGCCGGGTCCCGATGACAGCTTCGTTGGCGAAGGCCCTCAAGGCGATGAAGCTGCGCCAATTGAAGAGCCAGTTGGTCTTCTGTAGGCCGGATGGCTCGCCGCTCAAGATCGACCAGCTCCACGAGAGGCTCTGGGGCGCGCTCCGCCGCGCCGGCCTCCGGAGGATCCGCTGGCACGATCTCCGGCACACGTTCGCTAGTCAGCTCATCATGAAGAACGTGCCGCTGCTCCAGGTGCAGGCGTGGATGGGGCACTCCACCATCGCGATGACGATGCGCTATGCCCACCTCGCCCCCGGCGGAGCGGCGGGCTACATCGCCGTGCTGGACGGCGACGCGGCGAAGGTCCAGGGCACCGCCGGACGGGAGCCGGAGAGCGAACCAATGGCAACCTGACGGCAACAAAGACGAAGCCCCCAGAATCCGCAGGGATTCTGAGGGCTTGCCTTTGTCCCCAAGGGGATTCGAACCCCTGTTACCGGCTTGAAAGGCCAGCGTCCTGGGCCTCTGGACGATGGGGACGTCTACGACAGCTACGAGGCCGAGCATCCGGCCGCTATGCGCCGTGCCGGAATCGAACCGGCGACCCTCGGCTTAAAAGGCCGGTGCTCTACCGATTGAGCTAACGGCGCGGCGGGTGGGGGAGTACAGCGCCTCTTCGCTCCTGTCAACTCGGGAGCTAGTCCTTGGGCGTGCTCTTGCCCTTGGCCACCGTCACCTGGACCTCGGTCTCCACTCCCTCGGAGCTGACCACGATCTTGGTCTGCCCCGGGTCCACCGGGTGCACCTCGCTCCCCGCGGTCCGGCAGACCTCCTCGTTCCGGCAGCGGGCGATCGGCAGCCGGTCCTTCAGCGGCCGGCCGCGGGTGTCGAAGACCTCCATCTTCAGCTCCTGCGGGTCCCCGCGCGCGTCCAGCTTCAGCTCGGTCGGCTCCACCGTCACCTTGCCCACCGCCAGCACCTCCACCGGCGCCTCGGCGGTCAGCGTCCCCAGCTTGGCCCGCACCATCGCGCTCCCCGGCCCCACCGCCTTCACCTTGCCGGTGGCCGCCTCCACCGTCACCACCTTCTCGTCGCTCGACGACCAGACCGCCTTCCCCTTCTGCTTGGTCAGCACCTTCCCCTGCCGCGTCTTGGCCACGATCCCCCACCACAGATCCTCGCCCGGCCGCTTGAAGGCGTGCTCCTTGGGGTCCATCTCGATGAAGTCCGGCTTGGGGTCGCAGCCCAGTGCCAGAATCGCCAGTGCTCCCGCCAAGATCGCCGTCTTCTTGCCGCCCATGGCAGTCCTCCGTCCGCAGTTCCGCTGTCGATAGCACCCTTCCCGCCGCCCCTCAAATCGCCGCTCGCTCGCTCGCCCCGCAGGCAGCCCGCGGCGACTGATTCTCGCGCGACAGTGTGGCGGATGTTACAAGCTCCCCATCATGCGGATCAGCGACCGGCTGGCGCAGTCCAAGCACTGCTTTTCCTTCGAGTTCTTCCCGCCCAAGGACGACAAGGGCACCGACGCCCTGTTCCAGACCATCGGCGAGCTGACCACCCTCGATCCCGGCTTCGTCTCGGTGACCTACGGCGCCGGCGGCAAGAGCCGCGACCGCACGGTAGAGCTGGTGACCCGCATCCGCCGCATCACCGGCGTCGAGGCGATGGCCCACCTCACCTGCACCGGCCACTCCCGCGCCGAGCTCTCCGAGCTGCTCGACCGCCTGCAGGCCGACGGGATCGAGAACGTGCTGGCGCTGCGCGGCGACCCGCCGGTGGGCGAGCCCTTCAAGCCCAGCCCTCCCGACGGCCTGCGCTACGCCAACGAGCTGGTCACGTTCATCAAGGAGCGCCGCTACAACTTCTGCCTGGGCGTGGCCGCCTACCCCGAGGGCCACCCCGAGACCAGCTCCCGCGACGAGGACCTCGCCAACCTCAAGCGCAAGGTCGACGCCGGCGCCGACTTCGTCGTCACCCAGCTCTTCTTCGACAACGCCTTCTACTTCGACTTCGTCGAGCGCGCCCGCCGCGCCGGGATCAACGTCCCCATCGTCCCGGGGATCATGCCGATCACCAACCTGGAGCAGGTGGACCGCTTCACCCGCATGTGCGGGGCCACCATCCCGATGCGGCTGCGGCTGGAGCTCGAGCGGCGCGCCAGCGATCCGGCGGCCATCATGCAGCTCGGCGTGGCCCACGCCACCGTGCAGTGCATGGAGCTGATCAACCGCGGGGTGCGGCAGATCCACTTCTTCACCCTCAACAAGTCCCCGGCGGCGCGGATGATCGTGGCCGCGCTGAAGGGCGTGCTGTAGCGCTTCGCGGATTCTCGCCTGCGGTCTGCTCCCTACTTGCAGGTACTGGTGACCAGGTCGCAGGTCGCCGGCGCCACGCAGTCGGTGCTCGAGGCGCAGCGGGTCCCGCACGCCGTCCCCGCGCACTGGTAGACCACGCAGGAGATGCTGGTCGGAGTCTGGCAGACGCCGGCGCCGTCGCAGGTGTGGGCGGGAACCTCGAGGGCGCTGGCGCAGCTCGCCGCCAGGCACTGGGTCCCGGAGGGCCACTTGCGGCAGGCCCCCAAGCCGTCGCAGGTGCCGTCGAGCCCGCAGGTCGAGGCCGCGCCGGCGGCGCAGCCGCTGAGCGCCTGGACGCCCGCTCCCAAATTCGCGCAGGCGCCCGAGGCGTCGCACGCCTGGCAAAGCAGGCAGGCTTTGTCGGGGTCGGTCCCGGCCTTCACGTTGCCGCAGACCCCGGCGCCGTCGCAGCGCTTGCAGGTGCCGCAGGAGACGGTGCTCGCTGGATAGCTGCAGGCGCCCGCCAGGCAGGTTCCGCTGCAGGATCCGGTGCCGCAGTCGTTGTTGGGATTGGTCCCATCGGCGGCGTTGGCGCAGGCCCCCAGGCCGTCACAGCGCTTGCAGCTGCCGCAGGAGACGGTGGTGGGCGGGAACTGGCAGGCCCCGGCGCCGTCGCAGGTGCCGCCGCAGGTCCCGGTGCCGGCGCACTCGTTGGCGGGATCGGTGCCCTTGGGGATCGGCGAGCAGGTGCCCTCCAGCCCGGCCACCGCGCAGCTCAGGCACAGCCCGGTGCAGGCGGTGTTGCAGCAGTAGCCGTCCACGCACAGGCCGTTGACGCACTCCGCGGCCTGGGTGCACTGCCCGCTGGTCTTCTTGGGGACGCAGGCGTTGTTGCTGCAGGCGCAGCCGGTCGCCGCGCAGGACGCCACCCCGGCGCAATCCGTCTCGGCGTTGCAGGCGACGCAGCTGCTGCCGCCGGTCTTGCACACCGGGGTCGCCCCGGAGCAGGCGGCGCAGCCGGGGCCGCAGTGGGCGGCGGTGTCACAGGCCAGGCAACCGGTGGGATCGCAGAAGGAGCCGGCGGCGCAGGCGGTGGCGCCGTTGCCGCACACGCATTTGCCGGTGGCCGAGCATGCGTCGGCGAACGGGGCGGCGCATGGCGCGCAGGCGCCGCCGCCACTGCCGCACTCGGTGGCGCCGCGGGTCGAGGTCAGGCAGGCGCCGGCCTGGCAGCAGCCGTCGGGGCAGGAGACCGGGTCGCAGACGCAGTTGCCGCCGACGCAGCGGCTGCCGGCGGCACAGGCCCCGCCAGTGCCGCAGGTGCAGCTGCCCTTGGTGCAGCCGTCGGTGGCCCCGCTGCAGGCCGTGGTGCAGCCGCCGCAGTGCTGCGGATCGCCGAGGATGTCCACGCAGCTCCCGCCGCAGTCCTTCTGGCCGGCCGGGCAGTCCTTGGCGCAGACCCCGCCGCTGCACACCATCCCCGGGCCGCACTGCTTGCCCGCCTCGGTCCCCGAGCAGCTGCCGCTGGCGCCGCAGTAGTTGGGGTTGTTCTTCGGGTCGATGCAGTTGCCGCCGCAGCGCACCCAGCCGTCCTTGCACTGGCAGTGGCCGCCGCGGCACCACTCGCCGAAGGCGCAGGTGGCCCCGGCGTTGGCGCCCTGGCAGTCGAGGGTGGCTCCGCAGTAGGCGCCGTTGCCGAGCGGGTCGATGCAGGTGCTGCCGCAGCCGACCAGCCCTTTTCCGCACTTGAGCAGGCACTTGCCGTCCTGGCAGGACTCCTCGGCGCGGCAGGAGTCGCCGGCGTTGGCGCCGCGGCAGTCGTCCTTGGCGCCGCAGTACTGCGCGCTGGCCCTGGGATCGATGCAGCTGCCGTGGCAGGCCACCTGGCCGTCGGGGCAGATCAGCGTGCACTGGCCGTTCTTGCAGGTCTCGTTGGATTTGCAGGCCGAGCCGCCGCGCAGGTCGAGGCAGTCGCCGCTGGCCCCGCACCAGGCGCGGTCGGTCAGCGGATCGATGCAGGTCGAGTCGCAGAAGATCTTGCCGCTGGGGCAGGTGGGCGTCGCGCTGCAGCCGAGCGACAGCGTCGAGAGCGCGGCTGCGAGGAGAAGGCGATTGATTCGCATCGAGCTTGTCCCGAAGAGAAGGTGTCTGACTGTAGACCGCCCGCGAGTCGGGGCGCCACGGCCTGCCGCTACAGCCGGTTCTCGGTCCCGCGCAGCAGCCGCCCGATGTTCTCGCGGTGGCGCAGCGCGATCAGGGCCAATGCGAAGGCAGCCAGCGCGCTCGGCGGGCCCTCTCGATACACGGCCACCGTCGCCGCCAGTGCCGCGGTGGTCCCGACCAGCGACGCCAGCGAGACGATCCGGCTGACCGCGACCACCAGCGCGAAGGCCACCGTGCCGACGAGCGCCGACCAGGGAATGAGGACCGCGAACACCCCGACCGCGGTCGCCACTCCCTTGCCGCCGCGGAACTTGAGCCAGATCGGGAAGATGTGTCCGGCGATGGCCGCGCCGCCGATGGCCGCCTGCATCCAGGGATCGCTCGCGAAGCGCAGCGCCAGCCAGGCCGCCAAGGCGCCCTTGCCCACGTCGAGCAGCAGCACCACCACTCCCGCCTTCTTGCCGACGGTGCGCGCGACGTTGGTGGCGCCGATATTGCCGCTTCCCTGGGTGCGCACGTCCACCCCGGCGAAGAGCTTTCCCAGGACCAGGCCGAAGGGGATGGAGCCGAGCAAGTAGCCGACGGCGATCAGCAGCGGGCCGGTCATGTCTGCACCCGCAGCGAGTGGACGACGAGGTAGGCCCAATTGACCGCCAGCGCGATCACCACGGCGATGCGCAGCCCGAGGCTGGCCTTCGGTGACAGCTCAACCGCGAGCCTGGGCGGCCGCAGCGGATAGGCGAGCAGGTAGACGAAGCCGAACGCCACTGAGGCCGCCAAGAGCCCGCCCAGCGGGTTGATGTGCAGCGAGTCGCCGAGGCGCCCCTGGGCAAACCAGTCGAAGGAGCGGGTCATGCCGCAGGTCGGGCAGGGAATCCCGGTGGACAGCCGCAGCAGGCACCCCCAGCCCGGCAGCCGCGCCAGCGGCACGAACCGCGCCACCAGGAGCAGCGGCACTCCGATGGCGCCCAGCCACTCCGGCACTCCGAAGACCGGGCGCGCCGGTCTATGGAAGTGGACGGTCATCTAGGGATGGGCAAGTCCGCCCACGGCGGCCGCGGCGGAGACCGCAATCACAATCACCGCCATGAAGCCGCAGCAGAGGAAGACCACCGCCGGCAGCACCACCGCGCCGATGGCCGAGCCGGTGGAGCAGCGCTGGGTCTTGGACAGCCCGACCACGAAGACCACCAGCCACCAGATCGCGGCGCCGAGCCCGCCGACCAAGGGGACCAGGACCACCACCGAGGGGCCCGACGAGTAGGCCAGCGCGCGCAGGGTGGCGTTAAAGCCCTTCTTCGAGGCTCCGAATATTGCCGCCGACACGTGCAGGATGCCGGCCATGACGAACAGGATCACCGGGGCAAAGAGCATCCGGCCGACCATCGAGGAGACGATCATCCCCGGGGTGTTCTGCACCTGCATGTGAAGCAGCTGCGAGAACGGGTGCTCCGGCGGCAGGCGCGACAGCGGGTTGTCCGGCGTGAGCACCGGCATGGACGAGAGCCGGTTGGTGAGCGGAAGGAGCGCCAGCGCCCAAATCGTAGAAACAACCGAGGAAAAAGCGCTGATGATCCAGAAGTAGGAGACGGCCCCGGCGGCGTTGTCCACTCGCATTCGCTCGAACAAAGCGGCGGGCTCGAACATCGACTTGCGGATGGTCTCGATCAGCGCCGGAAAGACGCCGCGGCTGTGCCGCTCCTCCCACGGCGAGGGCTGGTCCTGGGGAAGGTCGTAGCCGGCTGGGCCGCCGTAGGGTGGAGGCGGGGTCCAGCCTGGGAGCGCGGTGCTCGCCGGAGGAGGGGAGCCGGCTGGCGGCGCCGTCGGACCGGCGGCCGGAGGTTGCCCCTGCGGCGCGCCCGGTGGCTGGGCCCCCGGCGGCGGCGAGAGCATCAACTGGGCGCCGCATTGCGGGCAGTACTGCAGCCCGTAGCGATCGGTGTTGAAGACGTGCGAGCAGCTGGCGCACTTGGCGAGCATGGACCCTCCGGTTCCGCGAGCGCGCCACTCTACGGCAGAGGGCGCCGCAGGGAAACGGGGTGCAGGGGCGCGTGCCGGCGGCGGCCGGGAGGCGCCCCTCCTCCATGCTCGGGGTGCCGTTCGAGAGCTTCCTCTGGCCTTTGCCCTCGCCGTCCTCCACAGTGAAGATGCTGACCTCCGTCGGCGGCGCGTCAGCGCGGGTCTCCAACGGTTTCGTCAACAACCGGGCATACTTGGGCCCTCGGTCCTCGGCTCACTTGCGCAAGGCAGAATGGAGCATCGTGTCCTCCCCACGTCCCGTCCGTCTGAGTGTGATCCTCCTTGCCTGCCTGTTGGGCCTCGCGGCCTGCAAGGACTTCACGCTGGAGCCGGCGAAGACGACCCCGGTCGTCACCGACATCGTCCCGCGCGCCGCCTTCGGCGATTCGGTGATCGAGCTGGTCGGAGAAGCCTTCGATCCCACGCCGGCCAACAACGAGGTGACCTTCGCCAACGGCGCCTCGGTCCGCGCCGTCGGGGGCAATTCCGAGCGCATCCAGGTGGTCGTCCCCAGGGCACTGCAGGAGACCGGGCCGGTGACTGTCAGCACCGCCACCGCGCGCAGCGCCCCGAGCGCAGTCCAGTTCGTTCCGCTGGGCTGGGGCCATCCGAACCAGGGCTCGCTCGTCGCCGAGGTCCGCTTCCGCCATCGCCCGGTGGGCCTGCTCGACTCCACGACCTCGGTGGTGATGACCTCGACGCTGTTCGACCTGCTGGTCACCGATTACGGCGACTCGGTGCGCCTCGACGGCCGGCCGGTGGCCTTTGCCCGCGCGCCCGGCGGACCCGATGCGCTGGTGTCGATCAAGTCCCGCGACGGGCGCGGCCAGCTGCTCGAGGCGGATGGCACCAACGGGAGAATCCAGGCCTCCTCGGCCTCCAGCAAGCGGGTGGAGAAGGTCATCGTCGCCGGAGGCGCCGGGCCGGCCCGCACCCTGGGCATCGATCCCTATGGCAACTGGTTCCTGTCCACCTGGGAGCGCACCGGCTCGACTCTCGCCGCCACCCAGACCCGGCTCGAAGTCATCGAGGTGACCGGAGCAGTGGCCGCTCCCGACGGCACGGTCCTGGCGGTGGCGACCGTGGCCGATCAGGGAGGCCCCAAGACCGTGCTCGCCCGCATCGCCCCGGACGGCAAGCTCGAGCGGCTGTGGACCCCCGACAGCGACGGGCACACGCCCACCGGGCCGATCGCCCTGGCGCAGACGACCGATCCGGTGGTGGTCCTCGGGCTGGCGGACGGCGACCTGGGCTTCGTCAACCTCACCACCCGCGTCTTCCATCACGAGCTGATGGTCTCCTACGGGCTGGTGGGCGGAATCTCGGCCGGCGTCACTCCGGAGAAGATCGTATTCACCAAGCCTTCGGACGGCGCCGTCCTCCAGTTCGACGTCGCCCGCTACCGCGTGGACTGGTCGGTGCAACTGCGCGGCGAGCCCACGGTGCTCGACGTGGCCGCCGACCTCGGCGAGGTGGCGGTCGGCAACGTCGAGGAGAACGTGGTGGACATCATCGCCGCCGCCAGCGGCACCTGGCTGGGGCGAATCTCGTTCAACCTGGGCCTGGGCAGCGCCGACGACGGCGACGGCGGGGCGGTGGCTCCCTATTCCTACGATCCGGCGGCTCCCTCCCGCCCGCCCGAGATGCTGGTGCTGGCGCGCAGCGCGCGGATGGTGCTCAAGCTCGATCCGAGCTCTCTCGACGTGGCCGAGCCGGTTCACCTGGCCGAGGGCTCCTCCGAGCCGCAGCGGCTGCTGGCCACCTCCGACCTGCGCGCCTTGGTCGTCCACCGGCGGGAGCTGGGGTTGATCGAGGTCGATGGCGAGCGCCTGGTCGCCAGCAATCTGACGACGCCGGTGGCGGTGGCCGCCCTGGCCGACGGCTCGGTGGCGCTCGGCAATGCCGGCTCGATCGACGTGCTCGAGTGGCGCAACGAGGAGCTGGTGCGCGCCGGCGGGGTGTCGCTGCCGGACGGCTCCTCGCTGGCGGCCCTGAACAGCTTCGGCTCGCAGGTGCTGGTGCTGTGGAGCGCGTCGGGCGGATACGGGGGCGGCATCTGGACCGCCGAGGCCTTGCGCTCCGGAGGCGCCGCCAAGCAGACGCTCTCGCTGCCGTCATCCTTGGGAGAGCTGATGGGGCTGGCGCTGCTCGCCGACGGGCCGGCGGCGCTCTTCGCCCAGTCGTCCCTCGGCGGGCCGGCGATCCTGACCTTCGCCGAGCTGCAGGCCGGCGGAGCCCACCCACTGCCCTCGGCCATGAGCAGCCCGCTGCTGGGGCGCGCCACGCCCGACGGCCGGTATCTGGCCTGGCTCAGCGAGGAATTCGGAGAGCACTCCGTGCGGCTGCTCTACTTCGATCCTCGGGCCGGACTGGCGAGCTATTCCAACTACCGGCTGCCGGGAAATGCCTCGGGCCTGACCTTCGACCCGAGCGGCCAGTGGATGTACATCCCGGTGCCCAAGCTGGACCTGGTGACGGTGGTGCAGTGAGTCGGAGCGGACCGGAAGTCCCGATTGTCGTGGTAGCGTGGGCGCTGCTCTGGTCTCGAAATTCGGCCGGTCCTCGTGCCGATGGAGGTTGACTGATGCTCCGTATCGTCGCTGCCGCGCTTCTCGTGCCGTGCCTCGCCGCGGCCGAAGCCCCCGCCAAGATCGGATACCAAGGTCGACTGTTGAAGGCCGATGGCTCGCCGGAGGCCGGCTCCCACACCCTGGGGTTCGCGGTCTTCGCCGCCAACCAGGGCGGCACCGCGCTCTGGTCCGAGTCCCAGACCCTGGCCTTGTCGGACGGCTACTACGCGACCTTCCTCGGCGAGCAGACCGCCATCGACGCCAGCGTCTTCGGCGGGGGCGAGCGCTGGCTGGAGCTGACGGTGGACGGCGCCGCCCTGTCGCCGCGCCAGAAGATCGGCTCGGTCCCCTATGCCCTCACCTGCAACAGCGTGAGCGGCGGCGCCGTCAACGCCAGCAGCGTGTTGGTGAACGGGACGCAGGTGATCAGCAGCTCCGGCCAGCTGACCGGCGCGGCGGCCTACTCGGCGGCGGCCGGCTCCGGACTCTCCCTCAACGGCACCGCCCTCTCGCTGTCGAGCTGTCCGACGGGCCAGGTGCTGCAGGCGACGGCCAACGGCTGGGCCTGCGCCGGGGTGGGGACCGTCACCTCGGTGAGTGCCAGCGCGCCGCTCTCGGTGGCCACCGGTAGCTCGACGCCCGCCCTGAGCATCGCCAAGGCCGACGGCTCGACCGACGGCTATCTCTCCTCGGCGGATTGGACGACCTTCAATTCCAAGGCTCCGGCCAGCGGCAGCCCCAACTACTTGCAGAACCAGACCGCCAGCCCGCAGACCGCCTCGTTCAACATCACCGGCTCCGGGACCTTCGGCGGCGACCTCCACGCCGGCGGCAACATCTTCATCGGCCCGAACAACCTGATGAACATGTTCCCGTTCTACCGGATCAGCTCGAACCAGATCCTCACCGGGACCACCGGCGGGACCAGTGCGAACAACGACACGGTGAATGGCTGGTCTGCCAACGCCGCCTGCGGCGTCTACCTGCGCTACATGTTCACGGTCAACACCAACGTGCTCTGGGCGAACCGCACCCCCGAGGAGCAGGCACTCCTCACGGCGATGGGGCGCGCCGGGACCCAGTACATCGAGCGGGCCTTCAACGTCTATCGCCTGGGCTGGAACAATGGCCCGTGCAGCTGGACCTTCTTCCAGCACGCCCCCGACCAGCCCTCGATGACCACGGCGGCCTTCACCAAGCTCGAGGCCGGCACCATCGTGGGCTTCTGGGCGAATGGCATCAGCACCAGTTGGGCCCTGACCGGAACCCACCTGGGCCCGAACATCAACGGATACTCGCACCCGCACCCGGCCACCTCCACCGCGACCGGCTCGCTGCTCATCGCCATGCCGGCCACCGTGGTCGGGTACGTGGACCTGACCAATCCGGTGAACTGGGGCTGGTTCCCCTACGTGAACCCGGACACTTCGCTGTAACAGCCGACAGAACGGGGCGAGCCGCGGCTGGTTGTCCGCCTGCGGCTCGAGGAGAGGAGGAAGGATGAAGTCGGGGTCTGCCTTGCACCAGTACAGCGGTGCTGTGTACCGCGCCTACGCCGAAGCCGTGACGCGCAGCGGCTTGGCCGCCGAGGTGCGCAGCCGCGCCTCGCCCGAGCTGCAGCGGGTGCTGGCCTCGCCGCCCAATCCGATTACCTGGCTCGACAGCTCGCTGCTGGTGGAGTTGCTGGAGATAGTGGTCAAGCTGCGCGGCGCCGAGGCCGGCCGGCGCCTGGTCTTCGACGCCACCCGCACCTCCATCGGCCGGATGATCGAGCCGGTGCTCAAGACCACCCTCAGCATCTTCGGCAGCAGCCCGGCGTCGCTGATGAGCCGGCTGTCCACCCTCACCATGCTCACCGACCGCGGCAGCCACTACCGCTACCAGCCGCGCGGCGACAACTCGGGCGAGCTATGCGTCGAGCTGACGGTGGCCATGCCCAAGACGTTCTGGGAGGCGTGGCTGGGGGTGATCGATTTCGGCCTCGACCTGTGCGGCACGACCGGCCAAGGACGGCTCGCCTCGCAAGCTGCCGACGGCAAATCGGCCATCTACCTGGTGGAGTGGGCGCCTCGGGCCAAGAGCCGCTGACCCGGCTAGTGCTCGAGGCGGGTCTGGTCGGACAGGCCCCCGACGCGGTCCAGCGCCGAGTCGGTGGCCATCTGGATCGAGCAACTGGCCGCCGCCTCCAGCGGCAAGGTGAGGGCAAAGGTCGCTCCCTTGCCGAGCCCCGCGCTCTCGACGGCGACCGTGCCTCCGTGCAGCTCGACCATGCCCTTGACCAGGGTCAGCCCCAGGCCGAGCCCGCCCTTGCTCACCGCCTGCTCCGCCTGCGCGAAGGGCTCGAAGATGCGCGCCAGCATGTCGGGAGGAATGCCCACCCCGGTGTCGCGCACCTGGATCTCGGCCAGGGCCGGGTCCGAGGTGCGGCCTGCACGCACCTCGACCGTGCCGCCTCGGGGAGTGAATTTGGCCGCGTTCCCGAGCAGGTTGCCCACGGCCTGCACCAGGCGGGTCGGGTCCGCCGACAGCCAGAGCGGCTCCTGGGGGAACTCGACCCGCAGCTCGACGCCGTTGGCGGCGAAGAGCGACCGGTGGTCCTCTGTAGTGCGCCGCACCAGCTCCGCCAGATCGAGCCGCTCGCGCCGCAGCTGGATCTTGCCGCGCGCGATGCGGGTGATGTCGAGCATGTCGCTGACCAGGTGCGCCATGTGGCGCTGCTGGCGGTCGATCACCGCCCGCGCCCGCTGCGCCTGGTCGCTGTCGGACGGGGCGCGAGCGAGCAGGCGGAGGCTGCTGTGGATCGCCGACAGAGGGGTGCGCAGCTCGTGGGAGAGCATCGCCAAGAAGGCGTTCTTGCGCTGGTCGGCCTCGACCAGCTGGTCATTGGCGACGAAGAGCAGTTCCTCGGCGCGTGAGCGGGCGAGGGCCACCGCCAGGTAGCCGGCCAGCCGCTCCCAGAGGGCGATGCGCTGGGGGCTGAACCGGCCTTCGCGCCGGTCGTTGAGCTGCAGCAGGCCCAGCCGCTGATCGCCGACGTGGAGAGGAAGCAGCGCCATCGACCGGAAGTCCTCGCCGCTGCAGCCGGGGCAGGTGCGCACCGGCCGCTCGCGGCGCAGTTGCTCGGTATGCCACTGCGGCGCGCGGTTGGTCCAGAAGGCGGCGTCGGGAGGCAAGAGGCCGGGCTCCTCCTGGCCCAGGATCACCTTGCCGCAAAGGCACTCCGCGGTGGGATCGCCCCCGGGATCGC
This sequence comes from Myxococcales bacterium, assembly GCA_037442205.1. Lineage (GTDB taxonomy): Bacteria > Myxococcota > Myxococcia > Myxococcales > UBA5297 > JBBIQS01. Next base: position 16,364 of record JBBIQS010000059.1, on the reverse strand, counting down.
GCACGGCGTTCCCGGCGGCGTCGCGGACCAGCAGCTTCCGCTGCTGGAGCACGAACTGCCGGGAAAAGCCGCGGGTCTCCCGGAACGGGAAGTCGTCGCCGTCCTCAAGCCGTATGCCCAGCGCCTCGCAGCCCGACTGCTGCTGGAAGAAGCCGGCGGCGTCCCGGAGCAGCTCGGGCATCCTGGGGTTGGCGTTGATCAGCCGCAGGAAGTCGATGGTGACGTCGCGTTCCCGCTGGGCCTCGCGCTCGGCGGAGACGTCGCGGAACACCAGTACCGCCCCCAGGGCGCGGCCGTCCCTGGCGCGCACCGGAGCGGTGCTGTGGGCGATGGCGAAGCACTGGCCGTCCCGGCCGAGCAGCATCGCGCTGCCCTCGCGCTTGATCGCCCCCTGCTCCAGCACCTCGCGCACCGGATCCTTCGGCGACCCGGACGGATCGAAGACCCGGAAGACCTCGTGCAGCGGCTTGCCGAGGGCCTCTCGCTGCGGTCGCCCGGTCAGCTCCTCGGCCACCGGGTTGAGGACCCGCACCCGCCCCTCGGTGTCGGTGCTGATCACCGCGTCGCCGATGCCGTGCAGCGTCACCTCCAGTAATTCGCTCTGGGCGGCCAGCGCGGCGTCGGCCCGCTTCACCTCTTCGAACTTGCGCGAGTTGCTGATCGCCAGGCCACAGATGCCTGCGACGCTGACCGCCAGCGGGAAGTCGACCGGCAGGTGCTCGGGCGCGGCAACTCCCTGGATCTCCAGCGCGCCCAGCAGCTCGCCGGCGTGGCGGACCGCCAGCGCGAAGCCGCTCTCCCCGACCGCCTGGTCGCCTCGGGCGGCGAGCTTGTCGAGCAGCGCCGCCGGGTCCACCGCGCGCTCCGGCTCCGACAGGGCGAAGGCCGGGGTGCCGCGCTCGAGCGATACGAAGGCCATGGTCCGGGGAGCGAAGAGCATCCGGAAGACTTCGAGCGCTCGGCGCACCGCCGCACGCTCCTCGGTCAGATCGGTGAGGGAGCGGATGAGATCGAAGGCCGCCGCATAGTTCGCCGATTGGCGCCGCGCGGCCCCCAGCGCCGCCTGCGCCTGCTCGAGGTTCTGCTCCGCGAGCAGCCTGCTGAGAGAAGCGCGCAGCGGCCCCAGGCCCACCGGGACGACCTCCGCCGGAAACCCGACCTGCCCGGCCAGCGCTGCGAACTTCTCGCCGGCGGCGGGATCCACCCCGGTGTCGAGCAGCACCAGCCGCCGCGCAGCTTCGGCGAGCAGGGCGCCGCGCAGCGCGTCGACCCGCCGGAAGCAGAGGTCCAGCCAACCCGGAGCGAGCAGGAAGGCGCCCGAGGCGCGCAGACCCTCGGCCATTCCGGGCGGGGCGACGAGCTCGAGGCCTGCGCACGCGGCGCCGCACGGGGCGACCTCGATCTCGACTTCGCGGAGCTCCGGGGAGCTGAGCACCAGGCGAGCCTCGCGCTCGAGGCACTGGCAGATGGAGAAGGTCATGGCGGGACCGAGGCCTCGATCCAGTTCAGCGGGTAGCTCCCCCAGCGGCGAGCAGCCTGGGCGATGGCCGACAGCACCTCCTCCGGCACCTGCCAGGGAATCTCGCCGTGAGTGTCGGAGAGGACGAACCCGCCGCCGGGGGCCGCCGCGGCCAGCGCCTGCTTGACCTGCGCCTCGGCGGTCTCGGCCGACCAGCGGCGCATCTCGATGCCGTTGAGGTTGCCGACCACCAGCAGGCGCCCGCGGCAGGCGTCCTTGAGCTGGCGCAGGTCGTCCATCGAGCTGCTGCCGATGCCCACCGTCCCGGTGGCGCACAGGTCGTCGATCACCCCCAGGCACTGCCCCGAGCCGAAGTGTGTGAGCACCGGTCCCTCGATCCGCGAGATCGTCCGCCTGGCCACTGCGAAGCCGGTCTTCCGCGCGAACTGCGGAGGAGTGATGGTCGGAGAGCTGCAGGGATCGAAGAAGACGATGGCGTCGGCGCCAGCCCGCAGCTGGGAGTTGGCCCAGTCGACGCAGAACTCCTCGTTCACCCGCATCAGGCGATCGAGTAGCTCGGGCCGCTCGAACATCACCTGGAAGTAGCGCTCGAAGCCCAGCTGCATCACCGGCAGCGAGAACGGGGCCATCACCGTCCCGGTCACCGGCACGTTGCGGCCGCTGGCCTTGAGCCCGGCGAGGACCTCCAGGGTCCCGCGCAGGCAGCGGGCGTCCTTCACCTCGGGCGGCCGCAGGGAGAGGATCTGCTCGGGGCGCTGGACGATGGGCGCGCCGGCGTTGGGCGGGCCATCGTCGCGGTAGAGGGTCTCTCCGCCCCAGGCCTCCAGCTCGAGAGAGGCGTAGGAGAAGGCCCCGAGGAAGTCGTGCCCGTAGCGGGCCTGCATGCGCAGCTGCCCCTCGACCATCGCCGCCGGCTCGGAGAAGTACTCGCGGATCGAGAGCCCCAGCTCGCGGGCGCCGTGCGTGGTCAGCGCCAACAGCAGGGGCACCCGGTCGGCCTCGCGGTGGCTCATGGCGGCGGCGACGCGCTCGGCGGAGGTCATGGCTGCCTCCCGGTCAGGCGCCGCACGATGGCGATGGCGTCGGCGGTGTTCCTCCCGGAGGCGTCGGCCCCCACTTCGGCGGCCAGCGCGGGGTCGAAGCGGAACGGCGCCCCGCCGACCACGATCTGCACCTTTCTCTGGTGCCGGCCCAGCAGCGCGCGGACCTGCTCCACCCGCAGCGCGGCGAAGAGCATCAGCGTCGACAACAGCAGGATGTCCACTTCTTGCTCGAGCGCCCGGGAAGCGATCTCGCGGGCGTCGCCGCGGCCCAGGTCGCGCACCGCGAAGCCGCTGGCTCTCAGCGCCGAGAGCACCAGCCGCTTGCCGAGCAGGTGGTAGTCCTCCAGGGTGGCGATGGCGATCCGCGGGCGCTGGTTGCGGTCCAAAGGCGGCATCGGCACCACCGCCTCCACCAGCTCCTCGCAGATGCGCCCGCTCATGTAGACCTGAGACAGCGAAGCAGTGCCTTCCTGCCAAGCCTGGCCCACCATCGAGAGCACCGGGACGATGACGCTCTCGACGACCTCGATCGAGCTGCGGCGGGCGCACGCCTCTCGGACGAGGCGCCGGGCGCCGAGCGAGTCGATGTCGAGCAGGGCTCGCTCGAGCCGAAAACGCAGCTGGGCATCGGCCTGGTCGGAGACCATGACGGCTGCTCCCGCCCGCGCGCGAGTTGCCAGGGCGCGGACGCATTGGCGCTACGGCCCCAGCGGCCTGCGCCACTGAATCAACCCCGCCATTCGGCGGGGAGCTTCCCGGTCCAGCTCGCTCACTCGCCAAGCGCCTGACCAAGCGTCTTCAGCCCGAGAACCGGGCGGGCAGCCGAGGAGACAGGCGCTTACTCACCTGCCATGCGCTCGAGCTGCCAAAGGCCGGCGTGAATGATGGCGGGCTTCTCCGAGCACCCCGGAGTTGCACCAAATTTGAACGGCACGCGGAAAAGCGGCTGGTTACTAAATCGAGAGGACGCCGGGCTGCCGCGCGGCTGGATGGTCTGGCGGGTTCGCCATGCCGGCGCCTGCCGTGCCAAGCTCGAGGTGGCCGGCGCGCCGGAGCGCAGGTCGGGTGAGAGCAGCCCAGAGGAGCGAGGATGAGCGCGAGCGAAACGACCTGGGGGCATCGAGCGAGGCGGAGCGTCAGCCTCGGCCTGGCCCTGGCCGCCGCGCTCGCCGCCGGCTGCGGGCCGCAGGTCCAGTCCGTCACCGCCCCGGGGTACGACACCCACGCCGACTACTTCCCGCTGCAGGGCACCGCGCACGAGGGCGTCGACTGCAACAGCTGCCACGGGGCCTTCGACACCTTCACCAAGTTCGACTGCCTGACCTGCCACACCAAGGCCGAAACCGACCCCATCCACAGCGGCGTCGGCGGGTACCAGTACGACAGCCCGGCCTGCGTGCAGTGCCACAAGGACGGCTCTTTCGCCCACACCCTGTTCCCGATCGGCTCCAAGACCTCGCACGCCGCCAGCTGCTCGGGCTGCCACGGCTCGGCCAAGAAGTCGGATCTCAACGGGCTCAAGTGCGCCTCGTGCCACGCCACCCGCGGGGTCGATGCCAAGCACAGCGGCATCCTCGACTACTCGGCCTCGAGCCCCTCCTGCCTGCGCTGCCACGACCAGTCGAAGGTGGCCAGGGTCGCCAGCCATCCCAGCGGCGAGAGCACCTTCCGCGGCAACTGGAACCATCCCGAGCGTTGCCTGACCTGCCACCCGGGCATTCTCGCCTCGCCCGCCAACAGCGCCGGTGCCACCTGGGCCGCCGACTGGAAGAGCCAGGGCTGCAACAGCTGCCACAGCGGCGGCTTCGGAGACTGAGCGAGCGCTTCTCTCGCCGTCGCCGCCGCTGATAGGCTGGGCCCCTCTCTCTTCCTCGGTGGGGTTCCCATGACACGCGGTGCACTGCTGCTGGCGGCAGCTCTCCTTCCCGCTCTGGCCTTCGGCGCTCCCGCCAAGAAGGCACCGGGCGCCTCCGGCAAGGCGCAGGTGACCGAGACCGCAGTGGCGGTGGACGCCGACGACCAGGCCCACTCCGCCGCCGAGGGCTACCTCAAGGCGGTGTCGCACCAGGGGAGCGACTCGGCCATCGAGTCGCTGCTGGGAGGCGCCACCCTCACCGCGCGCATCTTCACCCTGGAGAACTTCAAGATCGTCGGCCGGGAGAAGCACCGCCACGAGGAGGGCGAGCTGGCCGACCTTCACGCCAACGTCGATTCAGTGGACCGCGCCGGCCGCGACGCGCTGTCGCGGATCATGGGCGGCGGCCCGGGCGCCGATCCCGATGGGCTGGCGGTGCAGGAGCTGACCAGCGACCAGGCCGCCAAGATCCTGGGCCCGACCAAGGCCCGCGCCAGCGCCTTCAACAAGAGCCACCCGGTGTTCGCCTACATCGCCCGGGTGGACCGGCAGGTCTACTGGCACCCCAAGAACCCGTTCCGCAAGCTGCTGGCCGACGCCGGCAAGCAGGGACGCTACCAGGCCGACATCGACCTCTTCTGGATCGAGACGCTCGAGGGCGCCCACGAGGACAAGACCGTCCGTCGCTGGCCGCTGCGGGTGGTGCGCTTCCAGGGCGGGAGCGTGGACACCGGGCTCAAGATCCTGCCCGCCAGCGACTGGAACGCCGAGTAGCCCGCGCCCGGGCAGAACCCCGAGCGGATCGAACTTGGGGCTGCTCCCGCGCTCGCGGCGGCGCTGCGTCTTCGGCTCCGGTGGGCTCCGCGAGCTCGACCCCGCGGCGGCTGCGCGCCCGCTTGGTCAGTGCCACCGCCGAGGTCGAGCGCGTGCGGAAGGTCGCCAGAGGTGGAGTCTCGGGAAGTCCCCGAGCTCATTTCGCATATCGCAGCTCAAAGCGGCCACTTCCGGCAGGCGAGGCCGCATAGGCCACGTGCACCTGACCGGTGAAGTCGACCGCGATGCTCGCGTAGCTCCCGGCGTCGCCGGACGCGTCAATCGTCTGGAGGTCCCAGCCGGAAGCGGTCTTGCGCGCGTAGCGCAGCCAGCCCTCGGGGGTGCGCCTCCAGACCAGATGCGGCTCGTTCCAGAGGTCGAGGGCAATTGACGCGAAGGTCCCCTCGACTGCGCCGGCCGTAGCCGTGACCGTCTCGACGTTCCAGCTCCCGCCGGAGAGATGGGCGTATTTCATCGCGCCGTTGGTGGCATCGAAGTAGGCCAGGTGGGGGGAATCGGCGGAGTCGAGGGCCAGCCCCACAAACGAGCCGACATCCCCGGCGCTATCGACCGTTTCAATCGACCAGACCCCGGCCTCTTGGGACGCATACCGGAGGACGTGCCCGGTGGCGTAGTAGGCGACGTGGAGGTCCCCCTTGGAGTCGAGCGCCATGGCGAGCGGCCCGAGGGCATTGCCGGAATCCACCAGCTCGCTGCTCGTCGGTCCCTGACTCCACCAGAGGTGACGGAGCGCCGCGTTCGCCGCGTCGAAGGCGATCACGTGATCAACCAGAGAGGAGCCAGTCAGCTCGCGCAGGCCGAGGTACTCGCCCGTGTTTGCCGAGTAGTCGATGACCTTGGATGTCCAGCCGCCCTGCCTGTAGTCCTTCGCAAAGAGCCGCAGCACTCCGGCGGTGCGGTCGTAGGCGCAGATATTCGAGGACTGGGCAAAGACCCCGATCCCGCGTCCGGTCCCCTCGGCGACGGTCCCAGCCTTCTCTGTCCTCCACGGCGTGGCGGGTCGGAGGGGTGGGAAGGCGAGCCAGATCTCGTCTGGAGTTCCGCTGACGAAGTAGGCGATCTTCGGGACCAGGTTTCTCTCCAGGGCAATGGCTAGGCCCTTGCCCTCCCCCGCGCTCGCCGCATCCACCACGTCCACCGTCCAATTCGAGCAGCATCCGGCTTCGCAGCTGTGGTAGCCGGCGCCGCAACGGGCTCTGCACATGGGGCCAATGCACTCGGTCGAAACCACTTCTGGCCCGGCCGAGCAGCGGACGCAGGTTCCGCCACAGTTGGTCGCACCGGCGTTGCAGCTCATCCCGCAGTTCGTGCCGTCGCAGGACGGGAGGCCGTCGCCCAGGGTCTGGCAGACTTGGCAGCCTGGCCCGCAGTGGCTCGGATCGTGGGAGTCGAAGCAGCTCAGGCCACACTGGGTCTGTCCGGCGGGGCAGTGCGAGGCGCAGCCGTTCTCCGCGTCGATGCAGGCCACCGGGCAACGATCGTCGAAAGGCTGGTAGGCGCAGCTGCCGTCGTCCAGGCAGGTGCCACTCGCGAAGTAGCGGCGGCTGGTGACGCCATCAACGCAGAAGCGAGCCGGCGGGGTGTTGCAGGAGACGCTCAAGCACGCCACCGCCGTCGATTCGCCGCTCAGGTCGAATGCGAGCACCGGCAGGTTCCGGGCATCGCTGTAGGCGACAAGGACCGCCCGGTGAATTCCTCGCCAGGCGGGGCGGAAGGCGACCTTCACGCTCACGCTGCTCCCCGCCGCAATCGTGGTCCCGGGCGTGAGGTCGACCTGGAAGGAGTCCGGATTGGCGCCCGACAGAGAGACATCGGTGAGGTGGACGTCGGAGCCGCCAGGATTGGAGAAGGCCACCTGCGCCTCGGCCACCTGTCCCACACCCACCAGCCCCAGGTCGAGCTGGCTCGGGGTGACGACGAGCTCTCCGCTTCGGGCGCAACCGACCATTCGGGCCCGAGCGCAGGATGCGTTGGCTGTGGAAGGGGTCCTCTCACGGGAGCGGGGGGGCTGGCGTCAGCGGCGTCGCCGTCCACGGCACGGGCGAGGCAACCCTGGTCGGCAGAGCGTCGGGTGGCCTGGGCCTGGGAGCCGGTCTCGAGCTTGCGACTGCGGTGGGACAGGACTCATTCATTGCCCGCTTGCGCGCCGACGGAACCGCTCGCTGGGCCAAGCGCTTCACCAGTTTCAACGAGCCGCTGAAGGTCTTCGCCGCCGCCGATGGCTCGGCAATCGCCTTCGGCAGGCTTTGGGGAGGACCGAGCACCTTCGGAGCCGGGGAGCCGGGCGAGACGACGCTTCCGGCCCCCGGCAATGGCTATCAGGCGTTCATTGCGAAGTACGGCAATGACGGGAAGTTCGAATGGGTGCGCCGGGTGATCGACCCCGCTCTCGGCAGCTACTACTACGATGCCGGGATGCTGGAGGACGGCTCGGTGGTGGTATTTGGCACCTCCCGCGGCCCGGTGACCTTCGATCCCTCGGGCGAGGTCCTGACGCCCGCCAATCCGCTCGGATACTCGTCCACGACGGTGTTTGCCCGATTCGGGGCGAACGGCGACTTGCTCTGGGCACGCCGCATCGAGGTGCCACTGGAGACCGTCGCCGACGGCGCTTTCTGCTCGGGCAAGCGGTGCCACCTGGTCGTGCGCTGTGACTCAGGGTGCATCGACTCGTTCTCGACCACGCAGGGGCCAGGCAGCGTGACGGCCTATCCCGGCTACGGCTTGCCGCTGGTGCTGCTCACGGTGGACGAGTCGGGGGACATCCTGTCAGCCCGAGTGCTCGCTGCCGGCTTCTGGAATCAAGGGCTGGCGGCGCTCGACGATGGCTCGATACTGGTCGCCAGCGATCAGACCGGCGACTCGACGGTCTTCGCCCCTGGGGTCTCCGGGGAGATTGCCCTGACGCCGGCGCGGGGCTCGGAGCTGGCGATCATCGCGCGGCTGCGGCCATAGCTGGGCGGTTCAGCAGCAAGGCCCCAGGCGCGGCGAGGGATAGGGGGAAGAGCTTCTCGCAACGCCTTGCCGATCGGCGAGCCGACAGCGCCGATCCGGTCGAGGACATCGCGGATCGGGCACGGCTCGGCCAGTCTTCCCGTGGGCTTGCGGGGGTCATGCCGACTTCCTCGGCCCGGCGACCTGGATGTCAGTGGGCAAGACCCCTGCCGTGAGCCGCGACCAATTGCGCCGGCCGGAATCCAAGTGAAATTGACGGCGATTTGGAGAGGATGCGGAGCTCCATTTCCTGCCGTCGTTCGCTCGAAAGGCCTGGCATGTCCGACACCCTGCTCGTCACCGGCGCCTCCGGGCACCTCGGTCAGCGCGTCATCGCCCACCTGCTGGAGACGCTCAAGGTCCCGGCGAGCAGGATTGTCGCGGCCACCCGCAAGCCGGAGAGCCTCGAAACCCTGGCCGCCAAGGGCGTGAGCGTGCGCAAGGCGGATTTCGAGGACCCGGCTTCGCTGCCGGCGGCCTTCGCCGGCGCGACGCGGATGCTGCTGATCAGCACCGACGCCCTGGACCGCCCCGGCCGGAGGCTGGCGCAGCACCAGAATGCGATCCGGGCCGCGGCTCAAGCCGGAATCAGGCACGTGGTCTACACCTCGATGCCGCTGCCGGAGAATTCGCCGCTGCTGTTCGCTCCGGATCACCTGGGCACCGAGCAGGCACTGGCCGCCAGCGGGCTGTCTTGGACCATTCTGCGCAACTGCTGGTTCATGGAAAACCTGTTCATGAACGTGCCGGCGGCGGCCGCCAGCGGAAAGTGGCACAGCGCCGCCGGCGAGGGCCAGGTCGCCTACATCTCGCGCGAGGACTGCGCTCGGGCTGCCGCCGCGGCGCTGGCTTCGAGCGACACCCGCAAGGCCACCTACACCCTCACCGGTTCCGAGGCCCTCACTACCGGCGAGCTGGCCAGGCTCTTCAGCGACGCGTTGGGCAAGGCGATCGCGGTGGTCGAGGTCCCGGTGGAAGGGCTGATCCAGGGGATGATGGCTGCCATCGGGATGCCCCGTCCGCTGGCCGAGGTGATGGCTTCCTTCGACACCAACACCAAGGCCGGGCGGGTCGCGGAGATCAGCGGTGACTTCCAGGAGCTCACTGGTGCCGCGCCGCAGAAATTCGGCGACTGGCTCAAGGCCAACCGGCGGGCCTTGCAGCGGGCGATGGCGCGGGCCTAGCGCGACGACCGCGGTTCGGCTACGCCGCCCCCACTGCGACCTCGGCGAACTCGAGCTCGATTGCGTTCCGGCCCGAGCGCTTGACCAGGTACATCAGCGCGTCGGCCCGCCGCAGCAGTTCGTCGGCGGAGAGGGGCTCGCGGGCGCTGACCACTCCGATGCTGAAGGTCACCGGCCAGCCGCCGGCGCGCATTGCCGCCTCAAGGCGCTCCTTGACCTTCTCCACCACCTCGCGCGCCCGCTCGCCCTCGAGTTCGGGGAAGACCATGGCGAACTCGTCGCCTCCCAGCCGCGCCGCCAGGTCGGTCCGCCGGACCGAGGTCTCCATTGCCTCCGCCACTGCTTGCAGGCAGCGGTCGCCCGCCTCGTGTCCGAGACGATCGTTGACCTCCTTGAAGTGATCGCAGTCGACGAAGGCCAGCGTCAACGACCGACGGTAGCGCCGGCAGCGCGCCACCTCGGTCTGGGCGAGCTCGAAGAAGGCGTTGCGGTTGGCCAGCCCGGTCAGCGGATCGCGCCGCGCCAGCCGCCGCTCGCGCTCGAGCGCCTGCTTCAGGATGTCGAGCACCACGGTCATGGTGGCGAACATCGAGGCATAGGCCACCGGGTTCCAGAGGTGGACCAGCGGCGACGAGTAGACCAGCCCGCCGGCGAGGTCGGCGGCCACTCCGGCCGCAGTGCTCGCGGCGCACAGCAGGAGCCCGGCCGACCGGCCTGCGCGCCAGGTCCCGACCAGGATCGGCACCAGGTAGAAGATGAGCAGCGAGGCTTCGTAGCCGGTCCACCAGTCGCCCAGGCCCAGCAGGGCCACCACCAGCAGGCACGCCGCCAGCGTCGTCGACGGCGACATTCCCCTCCACGGCGTCAGCGATATCGGCTTGGGCACGATGTCCTCTCTCACTGGCGTGTCGTCGAACGGTCGGCCCATTCACCGCTCGAACAACCTCTGCTCCCTTTTGATGCCTGACCTGCGTTCCTGTAGCTCGGACACCGCCGCCGCGGGTCCGCCCTCAAATTGACCAAAACACTGCGGGAAATCAGGAGGCTAGCGGCGGCGCGGCCGGGCCAGGCGCCGGGTCGTCTCGGCCCACAGGCCCAGGATCCGAGCCTGATCGGCCAGGGCTTCCAGCGGCGACGGGCCATCGCTGAGCAGGCGCGGAGCGTGATCCAGCAGCAGCTCCGCCAGGGCGAGCTCTTCGAGCAGCGCGCTGGCGGTGCCCGCGTCCAGACCGCTGGTGGCGAAGAACTGGTCTCGCTTCGTGGGGCCGAATCCGGCGGCGCTCCGCCAAGCGGCTTCCGCCCGGCGGATCCGCGAGCGACTGGCGCGCAGTCCCAGCTCCCGGGCCCAGCCGGCCAGCAGCTTCCGAGTGAGGCCGGCGCGGATCAGCTCGTCGGCCTCGGGCCGCCGGGAGAGCGCCTCCAGCACCTCGGCGTTGGGGACCGCGCCGAGGCGGGCGCGCGACTGGCCGTCGAGGAGCCGGCGTCGGCGCACCAGCGAAGAAGGGACGGTCGGCGCCGCGGGCTCGGTCCGCTGGCCGCGCCGGGCGCGCACGAACTCGGCGGCCGCCTTCAGGCACTCGATGGCGTCGAGCCTCTTGAGATCCAGACCGCCCTTGGCCAGGAAGCGCTCGAAGGCGGGACGCGAGCGACTCAAGCCAGCGACGTCGAGCAGGTCGGGCCAGGTGCGGTGCTGGTAGAAGAGGCCGCATGCGGCGTCGACGACCCGCCGCTCCTGCCGGCGGGTGAGGACTCCCGCCTCGCGCGCCTGCTCGGCGGCGTAGCGCACGTTGACCAGCGGCACGGTGAACGCCCGATGGCCGTGCTCGGGACCGGCGTGGAGCAGGGCCACCTCGTCGTCGCCCTCGAGCACGCCGTCGCGGTAGTCGCGGAAGATCCGCCCGACCCCGATCATGCCGCGGGTCCACAGCTCGGCTGCCCGCAGCGCGCCCATGCTCGAGCCGCCGAAGACCGTCACCCCCGCCTCCTGCGCCGCCAGGATCTCGCGGTGCCAGACCGACGGCTGCGACTCGAAGACTCCGTCGATCAGGGCGATGGCCACCGGCCGGCGGGACAGCGCCCGCCACAGATCTCCCTGCCGCGCCGGAGGGAGGAAGGTCGCCGGCGCGATCTGGATCGCCTCGGCCACCGGCAGGGAAGGGCCGAGAAAGACCACCAGCTCGTCGGTTGGCGCGCGTCGGCTCACAGCAACTCCGAGACCTGCATTCCGGGGATCAGCACTTTGATCACGTGGATGCCCAGCTCCGGCGGGGCCAGGTCGACGGCGGCGGCGCGCGAAATTCCGACGCGGCCCAGCCGTCGCAGCACCTGCGCCACGGCCTGGTCCGCCGAGCGCGCCGGAACGCGCGCCATCTTCCTGGCGCTGCGCTCTCCGGCGGCCCGCTCGCAGATCCTCGCCAGGCGATGGGCCTGCTCCAGCGCCGGCGCCACCACGTCGTCGCGGGCGCCGTGGATGTCGGTCAGCCGCGACTGGGCCGCCTCGAGCAGCGCTCCCAGCAGGGCCTCCTCGGGGCGCAGGCCGCAGGCGTAGCCGGCGGTGATCGGCAGCGGCCCGGGCTGGCGATCGACCAGCAGCGCACCGGCCACCGGCAGTCCCACCGCGCCCTCCTCGGGCGAAAGGTCGAAGAGGTGGACGGCGAAATCGCGACCGGCGAGCTGCCGGCAAAGCTCGGACAATTCCTGGGGAAGCGTGGGTTCGGCCAGCTTGCGTCGGCGGACCTCGGCGGCGGTCCACCCCGAGGGCAAGGCGCGCGCCAGCTGATCGCGCTCGATCGCCTCCAGCAGCGCGTGGAGCATCGCCGGCGCCTCTTGGGGATGGGCTCCCGAGCCGTTGCTGGTCCAGCGCACCACTGCCGGGCCCAGCGGCACCGAGCTCTGCGGCGGGCAGTAGAGCGCCTGCGCCGGCACCAGGACCTCCTCGCCGGTGAAGAGCTCGCGCGCGGCCATCCAGGCGATGCGAGTGTCGTCCGACCAGAGCTCGGGCGCCGCGAGCTCCCCGGCCGAGCCCAGATCGCCGGGGTCCCACAGCGCGGATCCCAGGCGCGGCGCCAGCTCGTTGCGCGAGCCGAAGATCAGGCGCGAGGGATTGACGCGCTCTGCGGCCCACAGCTCGGCGGCCTCGAGCACCGCCGACGCCCGGGCGCGCTCCCAGCCCAGTCCCTTGCCGTTGCAGACCTGCAGCACGTGCCCGTTCGGACGCACCGCGCAGGCGACCTCGATTCCGCTGCGGTCCAGGCCGGTCACCCGCGCCACCCGCGACACTCCCAGCGAGCGGCACAGCGCGGCGAGGGCGCGTTCGGTGAGCGGGGCTTTGAGCATCGTCGGGCGCGGGAGGATGGCAGCCGAAGCCCGGCGATTCAAGCGGGCCCTGGCGTTCCCGCCGCGACTCCGAGGTCGCCGAGGGCCGGAGAGCGCCCTTCTTCGACCACGATTCGGGGCGCCGCCGGGCGAAGGGCGGCTTGCCTCGGGCGCGCCGACCGGGAGAATCTGCCGACATGTCCGCCAACGATCCCAAGGACGACAAGTCCGCGCCCTTCAACAACCCGTTCGCCGCGCTGAGCGGCAAGCGCGGCGAGCTGCCCGCCGGCCCGGCGCCCAGGGAGAAGCCGGCGCCCAAGGGGCCTCCCAAGGCAGTGGTTCGCCTGGAGCGCAAGGGCCGGGGCGGCAAGGAAGTGACCGTGGTCGAGCAGCTGAGCCTGGGGACCCGCGAGCTGGACAAGTGGCTCAAGGAGCTCAAGCAGTCGCTGGGCTGCGGCGGCGCGGTCGAGGACAACTCGCTGGTGATCCAGGGCGATCAGCGCGAGCGGGTGCGCGACTGGCTGACCCGGCGCGGGGTGGCCAAGGTCTCGGTGGGCTGATTCGCAAGGGGCTCAGGCGAAGGGCTGGGTCGAGGACCCCGGGCCGGTCAGCTCCTGCACCGCCTCCAGCAGCTCGTTGAGCCGGAAGGGCTTGGAGAAGAAGCGGGTGGCCCCCGGCGCCAGCGGCTGGCGCGACACCGACGCCGACAGCGCGACCACCGGCAGGTCGCACAGCTGCGGGTCGGCGCGGATGGCCTGGATGATTTCCCGCCCGCTCAGCCCGGGCAGCATCAAGTCCAGCAGCACCAGCTGCGGGCGCGCGCTCTTCAACAGCCGCAGCGCCTTGCCTCCGTCGGCGGCGGTCTCGACCCGGTAGCCCTCGACCTCGAGGATCTCGCGCAGCAGCTCGCGCGTGTCGGAATCGTCCTCGACGATCAGGATTGGCCCCCGCATCTCTCTCCCCCGCCGGCCGGACTGCGGCCGAGACGGCAGACCGTGCTCCCTTTGACTTCAGGGATCAACGGTCCCCTTGGGGCGCCTGGGCTGTCCCTTTTCGGCAATCGAGGCCGCGCGGGGAGAGAGAGTTCTTGATCGCCGGCAGGTGATCGGCTTGGCGCTCAGGGGCGCAGGTGCACCGCGGTGCCTTTGGCGCCCACCGCCCACACCTCGCCGCCGACTCCGAACAGGCCCCACAGATCCTCGGTGGTCGGGCTGGGATACTGGGCCCAGCCGGATCCGTCGTTGTGGAGGATGGTCCCGGCGTTGCCCACCGCCCAAACCGAGCTGGCCGAGCTTCCCCAGATTGCGTGGAGGTTCTGGGTGGTGGGCTTGGGGGAGACGGGCTTCCAGCCGGCGCTGGTGGTGTAGTGGAGGATGTCGCCGCCGCCGCAGGCCGCCCAGATGTCCGAGGCGCTGCTGCCCCAGATCCCGTAGAGGCCACCGGTGACGCCCGGATCGACCGTCACCGCCGACTGGCCGGTCCAGTGCCGCAGGGTCCCGCCCAGCCCGCCGATCCAGACGTCGTTGGGGGCCGCGCCCCACACCGTCCGCAGCCAGAGGGTGGCGCCGGTGTCCAGAGGCGACCAGCTGGTCCCGTTGTAGCGGTGCCCGGTCCCGCTCTGGCCGACGGCGAAGATGTCGGAGGCGGAGAAGGCCAGCAGGCCGTACTGGCTGCTGCTGGTGGCGAAGTCGGTCTTGCTGCTCCATCCGGCGGCGGTCTTGTGGAACAGGGCCTGGGTGGTGCCGGTCATCCAGATGTCGTCCGGGCCGGTGCCGGTGATGGCCACCAGTGCCGAGGAAGTGGCCGGCACCGTCTCGGGGCTGAAGGCGCTGCCGTTCCAGCGCACCGCGGTTCCGCCGAAGCCCACCGCGTAGACGTTGTCGGTGCTCGAGCCCCAGACGGCCTGGAAGGTGGTGGTGACGTTGGTGGTCTCGACCCGGAACTGGCCGCCAGCGCCGGCGTCGGTGAGGGCTCCCGCGTCGGTGGATGTGCCGCCGGCGTCCGGCGCGCTCGATCCGCCGTCGCTGGTCGCGCCCGCGTCGAGGTCGGAGGAAGCGGAGGCGTCGGGGGCTTCCCCATTGGCGGTGGGGGAGCCGCAGGCGGAGAGGACGAGCAGCAGGGCAAGGATGAGGCGCATGTCGGATCTCTCAGGGATTACGGGCAGTAGCCGTAGTTGGCGGAGGGCTGCTTGGCGCAGGCGGCCTGGCCAGGGCAGGTGCTGGGGGTGACGTCGGGGTTGCAGAGGGTCCGGCAGGTGGCAGAGCTGGCGTCGCAGGCCGAGCCCTTGGCGCAGGCATTGATGCGGGTGCAGTCGGCGCCGGGCTGCAGGCTTCCCTCGGGCATGCAGCCGAAGCCGCCGCTGGCCGGATAGCAGGCCCGGCCGGCGGCAAGGCAGACCTGGGCGAACGGGTCGCAGGGCGGCAGGGAGAAGCAGAGCCCCCACGAGGCGCCGCTCACCAGTTTGCCGCAGTTCTCCGGGATCGCGGCGCTGCCCTGGCACCTGGTGCTGCTGTCGCAGAAGGCCATGCAGGTGGCCTCGGAGGTGGACATGGTCAGGCAGCCCAGCTTGGGTCCGCAGTCCATCGAGGTGGTGCAGGCGGAGCCCTTGGCCCCGGTGCCGACCTGCTCGCAGGTCAGCTGCAGTATCCCGTTGGAGTCGAAGCCGAGGACGGTGCACTGGCTGCCACTGGGACAGCCGGCGTTGGAGTTGGGGGTGCAGTCGACCGGGGTGGTGCTGGCATCGCGGCCTGCGCCGGCGTCGGGGGTCGAGGCGTCGGCTTCGCTGCCGCCGGCGTCGGCCGGATCCCCGGCATCCTCGGGCTGGCCGGCGTCGGCGGTGGAGGTGCTGGTCCCGCAGGCGCACAGCAGCGCGGCCAGCGAGAGGGGCAACAGGCGAAAGGTCATGCGCGGCTCCGTGAGGGTCGGGGCATTGTAGCCAAGAAACCCAAAAAGAGCGGCCGGCGAGCTCATGGGGAGCCCGCCGGCCGCTCAGATGCCGCAAACCGCTGAGACTACTTGCAGATCCCGAAGCCCTTGCCGGTGTCGGTGCAGGTGCCGGTGGTGCAGGCCGGGGTGCCGCCCACCTTGCAGATCTTCACGCACTTGCCGGCGCCGTTGATGTTGGCGCAGATGTCGCCGCCCACGCAGTCGTTGAGGAACTGGCAGGCAGCGCCGTCGGCGACGTTGTTGGTCTGGGCGCAGCCGAAGCCGCCCGAGGCCGGGTAGCAGGCCTCGCCCGTCTTGCAGCCGCTCTGGGCGAAGATGTCGCAGGGGGTGACCGGCAGGCAGACGCCCCAGTCGGCGCTGGCAGTGATCAGCGAGCAGCTGGTCGGGGCGGCGGCGGTGCCGGTGCAGGGGGTGTTGCTGGCGCCGGCGCAGAAGCCCACGCACTTGCCGGGGCCGCCCAGCGCCAGGCAGGCCTCCTTGGCGCCGCACTCCAGCGAGCTGCTGCAGGTAGCGCCCTGGGCGCCGGTGCCCACCGCGCCGCAGCCCAGCTGGACGTTGAGGTTGTTCCCGACCTGGGTCAGGGTGGCGATGGTGCACTGGTCGCTGCCGGTGCAGCCGGTGTTGTCGATCGGGGTGCAGTTGGCGGGGGTGATGGTCCCGCCGCCGCCGCCGGCGTCCGTCCCGCCGCCGCCGCCGGCATCGGTCCCGCCGCC
>JBBIQS010000058.1:0-51335 GCA_037442205.1 Myxococcales bacterium | reverse complement strand
ACCGTCGTCGAAGTATTGCCGCAGATTCTTCCGGTCGAGGATCAGGAGATTCAGGCTTTTGCACGCAAGAGTTTTGAAAAGCAGGGCATCAAGATCCACACCAGCGCGAAGGTGACCAAGCTCGACGGCCAGATCTCGTCGATGCAGACGCAGATCGATCAGCGCAAGGCTGCGCTGGCCGCGCCAGCGGTCCAGCAGGCTGCGGCCAAGGCTGCCCGAGGCCCCCCAGGCGGCGCCCAGACCCGCGCCCGCGCCTGCCGAGCAACGCCACGCCGGCCCGCCCGCAGCGGCCCCTCACGCCCGGCAGTTCGCCCGCGAGATCGGCGTCGACATCAACGCGGTGACCGGCTCCGGGCCCGGCGGGCGCATCTCGCTGGAGGACGTGAAGCGCCACGCCCGCGAGCTCGGGACCGGGCCGGCCCCGGCGGGCGCGCTGCGGGCGCCCAAGCTGCCCGACTTCAGCCGCTTCGGGCCGGTGGAGCGCAAGCCCATGCCCACCGTGCGCAAGCACATCGCCGAGGCCATGGCGCTGGCCTGGAACACCGTTCCCCACGTCAGCCTGCAGGCCAAGGCCGACATCACCGAGCTGGAGTCCTTCCGGCAGAAGTACAAGGGCAAGGCCGAGGCCACGGGCGGCAAGCTGACGCTCACGGCGATCCTGCTCAAGGTCTCGGCGGCGGCGCTGCGGGCCTTCCCGGCCGCCAACGTCAGCGCCGACCTGGCGCACCAGGAGCTGGTGCTCAAGCGCTACTACAACATCGGCTTCGCCGCCGATACCCCGCGCGGCCTGCTGGTCCCGGTGGTGCGCGAGGTCGACAAGAAGAGCCTGGTCGAGATCGCCGTGGAGCTGGCCCAGCTGTCGGCCAAGGCCCGCGACGGCAAGCTCTCTCCCGCCGAGCTGGAGGGCGGGTGCTTCACCGTCAGCAACCTGGGGGCGATGGGCATCGGCCACTTCACCGCCATCGTCAACGCCCCCGAGGTCGCGCTGCTGTCGGTGGGCAAGGCGGTGACCGAGCCGGTGTGGGACGGCAGCCAGTTCCGCCCGCGGCTGATGCTGCCGCTGGCGATCAACGTCGATCACCGGGTGCTCGACGGCGCCGACGGCGCCCGCCTGCTGAGCTGGATCGTCCAGGCGATCGAGCAGCCGCTGCTCCTGGCGCTCGAGGGTTAGCCTCGCGCCAGCCCGCTTCGCGCGCGCACCGGCATCGTGCGCGCCGCATCACATTGTCTTTCTGGAGGCTTTTCGACATGTCGCAAACGCGCGTGCTGGTCATCGGGGGCGGCCCCGGCGGCTACCCGGCTGCCTTCCTGGCGGCGGATCTCGGGTGCCAGGTCACCCTCGTCGAGCACAAGGCCAACCCCGGGGGCGTGTGCCTGTTCCAGGGCTGCATCCCC
The DNA here is from genome assembly GCA_037442205.1 of Myxococcales bacterium. Taxonomy (GTDB): domain Bacteria; phylum Myxococcota; class Myxococcia; order Myxococcales; family UBA5297; genus JBBIQS01. Next base: position 49,940 of record JBBIQS010000058.1, on the reverse strand, counting down.
TCCAAGGCGCTGCTCCACGTCACCCGGCTGCTCAACGAGACGCGCGAGGCCTCCGAGTTCGGCGTGGAGTTCGCCCCGCCGAAGATCGACCTCGCCAAGCTGCGCGGCTGGAAGGACTCGGTGGTGAGCACCCTCACCGGCGGCCTGGGCCAGGTGAGCCGGGCGCGCAAGGTGCGGATGATCCAGGGCCAGGCCCGCCTCGAGGACGCCCACACCGCGCTGGTGCGGCGCTCCGACGGCGCCGAGGAGAAGGTCTCCTTCGACTACGCCATCCTGGCCGCTGGCTCGTCGCCGGCGCGGATCCCCGGCCTGCCGAGCTCGAAGCGGGTGATGGACTCGACCGCCGCCCTGGAGATCCCCGACGTCCCCGGCAGCCTGCTGGTGGTCGGCGGCGGCTACATCGGGCTGGAGCTGGGCAGCGTCTACGCCGCCCTGGGCAGCAAGGTGACGGTGGTCGAGATGACCAGCGGCCTGCTCCCGGGCGCCGACCGCGACCTGGTGACCCACCTCGCCCAGCGCGTCGGGCACAAGTTCCACGCGGTCCACCTCAACACCCGCGTCGCCGAGATGACCGAGGAGCCCGACGGGATCCGGGTCAAGCTGCTGGGGCTCGACCTGCCCGACTCGACGCCCAAGTTCGACAAGGTGCTGGTGTCGGTGGGGCGCAAACCCAACAGCCGCGAGCTGGGCCTGGAGAAGACCGCGGTCGAGATCGACGACAAGGGCTTCATCAGGGTCGACCGCCAACGGCGCACCCGCGAGCCGAGCATCTTCGCCATCGGCGATCTCACCGGCGAGCCGATGCTCGCCCACAAGGCCACCTACGAGGGCCGCGTCGCCGCCCAGGTGATCGCCCGCCAGCCCTCCTCGTTCGACCCCAAGGCGATCCCGGCGGTGGTCTTCACCGACCCCGAGCTGGCCTGGGCCGGGCTGACCGAGTCGCAGGCCCGCAGCCAGCAGCGCGAGGTCAAGATCGCCCGCTTCCCCTGGTCCGCCTCCGGCCGCGCCACCACCCTGGGGCGCAACGACGGGCTGACCAAGGTGATCGTCGACCCCTACAACGAGCAGGTGCTGGGGGTGGGCATCGTCGGCGTCGGCGCCGGCGAGATGATCGCCGAGGCGGTGCTGGCCATCGAGATGGGGGCGCGGGCCACCGACCTGATGCTCACCATCCACGCCCACCCCACGCTCTCCGAGACGCTGATGGAGGCGGCCGAGGTCTACTTCGGCCACAGCCCGCACCTGGTCGGCAGGCGCTGACCCTCCGCGCCGACACCTGAACGGACGTTCGATGGCTGTCGGCCACCGGACAGTGGCCGGCTCCTGACCAAATTGCGCCCGGCCCGTAGATCGGGCAAGAAGTAGGCGCCATGGTCAACGTCACCTCGGAAGTCGGCCGGCTGCGCAAGGTCCTGGTCCACGAGCCTGGCCCGGAAGTGGACCGGATGGTCCCGTCGATGATGGAGGAGCTGCTCTTCGACGACATCCTCTTCGGCGAGCGCGCCCGCGACGAGCACCGGCGCTTCCGGCGGCTGCTGCAGCTGCTGGGGGTCGAGGTCCTCGAGGCCGGGCGGATGCTGGGGGAGACGCTGGCCATCCCCGAGGCCCGCAGCTGGCTGACCCAGGTGCTGCTCCACGACACCACCCAGGATTTGCGGCCGCTGTTCAACGAGGCCTCGACGGCGGAGCTGGCGTCGATCCTGGTCGCCGGCCGCCGCCAGCAGGGCGCCGGCGGGGTCGGGCTCGGCGACCTCTACAGCGTGGCCCCGCTGGCCAACTGGTGCTTCCAGCGCGACCCGCAGGTGGTGCTGGGCAAGGGCGTGGTCTTCGCCGCCATGGCCACTCCCGCCCGCTGGCGCGAGGCGATGCTGATGCGCGCCATCTTCCAGTTCCACCCCGAGCTGGCCGGCACCCCGGTGCTGCTCGACCCACTGCAGGCCGATGCCGAGCGGCCGCTGTTCCTCGGGCTGCACCGCCCGCGCCTGGAGGGCGGCGACGTGCTGGTCCTCTCCCGCGAGGTGGTGGCGGTGGGGGTCTCCGAGCGCACCAACACCGTCGCCGTCTCGCTCTTGGCCCGTTCGCTGGCCAGGGCCCAGGGCGGCCCGCGCTGGCTGCTGGTGGTCCACCTTCCCCAGGGGCGCGCCTTCATGCATCTGGACACGGTCTTCACCCCCATCGACCGCGACGCCGCCCTGGTCTACCCGCCGCTAATCGAGGGGCCGGACCACGCCCAGGTCTACGAGATCGACCTACAGGCCAAGGAGCCCGAGCCCGCCGAGGTCGGCTCGCTGCTGGAGGCCGCCGCCAGGCGCGGGGTGAAGCTCGAGCCGGTGGCCTGCGGCGGCAACGACCCGGTCCACCAGCAGCGCGAGCAGTGGACCGACGGGGCCAACGCCCTGGCGGTCGCCCCGGGGGTGGTGATCCTCTACGACCGCAACGTCAAGACCGCCGAGTCGCTGGCGGCCCGCGGGTTCCGGGTGCTGGAGGCCGAGGCGGTGCTGCTCGGGCAGGAGGAAGTGGCCCTGGATGGCGCCAGGCGGACCTGCATCCTGCTCTCCAGCAACGAGATCTCCCGCGCCCGCGGCGGCCCGCACTGCCTGTCGCACCCGATCGAGCGCGACGACCTGCGCTGACCGGGGCAGCGCTCAGGCGCCGACCAGCTTCACCAGGACGTCCTTGATCTCCATGGTCTTGGCCTCGACCTCGTCGATCGAGCCGCTGCGCTCGGTCTGCTCGGCCTCGACCAGGCGCCGCCCCAGGGCCTCCACCACCGCGTGGGCCTCGGGCGCCTGGTTGTCCTGAGCGGCCAGGGTCAGCTCGCGGTGCAGTTTGCGCACCCGGGTGGCCACCTCGCGCAGCGCGGTGCGGGCCTTGATCGACCGCTCCCGGGACTGCTGCTCGATGAGCGCGGCGCCGTCGCGGGAGCCCTTCTCCTTCTCCTGCAGCCGCTCCAGCTCGCTGGCGGGGAGGTCGGTCCGGGCCACCAGCCGCACCGACTCCGCGTGCCCGGTGGCCACGTCCTTGGCCGACACCGCCAAAATGCCGTCGGTGCCCATCTCGAAGCCGATCTCGATCTCCACGTCCCCGCGGCGGGCCACCGGCAGCTGCCCCAGGGTGAGCTCGCCCAGCAGGAAGTTCTCCGAGGACCGGGACGACTCGCCCTGGACCACCGGGATGCGCACCAGGGTCTGGCCGTCGCGGCTGGGATGGAAGATCTCCGCCGCCCGGCGGGGCAGCGAGCTGTTCTTGCGGATCAGCGGCTTGCAGGTCCCGCCGGCGATGCCCACCGACAGGGTGCTGGAGACCACGTCCAGGAGCAGCACCTTGCCGACCTTGTCGGACAGCTCGGCGGCCTGGATGGCGGCGCCCAGGGCGACCACTTCGTCGGGGTTGACGTTGGTCGCCGGCGGCTGCCCGAAACGCTCGGCCACCATCGTCCGCAGCAGCGGCATGCGGGTCATGCCGCCCACCAGCATCACCTTGCCGATCGACTCCGAGGCGATGCCGGCCTCGATCAGGGTGCGGTTGACGATCGACAGGCAGCGCTCGACCAGCGGGCGGGCCAGGCGCTCGAAGAAGCCGCGGGTGAGCATCGACTCCAGCGAGATCCCGCCGCCCTGGGCCCGCAGCTCCGGCAGCAGGGTGGTGGAGATCCGCGCCTGTTCGGTGGTGGAGATGGCGATCTTGGCGTGCTCGGCGGCGGCCTTGAGCTTCTGCAGCGCCGCCTTGTCCTTGGAGGCCCGCTCGCGCAGCGGGGCGTCGGAGATCTGGGCGATCAGCCACTGCACCAGCATGTTGTCGAAGTCTTCGCCGCCCAGGAACGGGTCGCCGCCGGTGGCGATGACCTCGAACACCCCGTCGCGCACCTCGAGGACGGTGACGTCGAAGGTGCCGCCGCCCAGGTCGAACACCAGCGCCCGGCCCTGGAAGCCGCTGCTCAGCCCGTAGGCAAGCGCCGCCGCGGTCGGCTCGTTGATCAGCCGCAGCACCTCGAGCCCGGCGATCTTGGCCGCCTCCTTGGTGGCCTGGCGCTGGGCGTCGTTGAAGTTGGCGGGGACGGTGATCACCGCCTGGTGGACCTCGCGGCCGAAGAACGCCTCGGCATCGGCGCGCAGCTGGCCGAGCACCGCCGCGGCGATCTCCACCACCGGCAGCGTCCGGCCGGCGACCCTGACCCGAACGTCTTCGTTGGGCCCGGCGACCACGGTGAACGGGTAGAGCGCTCGAACCTTGTTGGCCAACTCCGGGGTCCAGCGCTGCCCCATGAAGCGCTTGGTGGCGTAGGCCACGTTCTCGGGCAGGATCTCGGTCAGCGCCCGCGCCGCTTCTCCCACCAGCCGCTCGCCGCCCTCGCTGAACGCCACCATCGACGGCAGCAGCCGCTGCCCGGTGGAGCGCTCGATGATCCGAGGCTGTCCATCGACGAGGCTCGCCACCGCGCTGTTGGTGGTCCCCAGGTCAATCCCAATGGACGGCTCGCTCATTCCGCTGCTTCCCCTTTTGCCGTCCTATTTACATGCCAACAGTCGGCCCGAGTCAAAGTCTCGTATCGGCTTTTTTGGAGCGAGGGCGCCGCGCCGGAGCCGGCGGCGCACGCGCGTTCCGCCGGCTGGGCGCGGACGCCCCGCCGCCGCGGCGGAGGAGGCGGCGCCGCTGCGAGCCGGCGAGCGCCGCGCAGCAAGAGGAATTGCTCGGCGTCCGTGGGGCCGTCGGGTGTCGCGCAGGCCATCGGTCGCCACTCTTGGGAAGAGCCGGCGCTGCCGGCTCAAGGGGGGAACCTATGAAGCGCTTGGTCGCAACTCTTGCCGCCGCCCTGCTGCTGCCGCTGGCCGCTGGCGCGCAGGCTGCCGGCAGCTCAGGCGCCGGCAGCTCCAGCTCCGGGAGCGACACCTCCGGCGCGGCCAGCTCTGGCAGCAACACCCCGGGCATCGGCGGCACGGGGACCGGCAGCTCCGACATGGGCACCTCGGGGCTCGGCGGCTCCAGCGGCACCTCGCAAAGCCAGCAGACGTGCCTGTGCCCGGACGGCTCGCTCGGCGTCCCACGCTCGGCCAGCAATCAGGGCACCAGCGGCACCGGCGGCTCTGCGGCCTCCGGCGGCGTGAGCGGCAGCCAGGCCGATACCTCCGGCGCCCAGCAGCAGGGAGCCGCCACGAGCGACCAGGGCCTGGGCAGCAGCGGTGCCGCCACCGGCGGCTCCACCTCAAGCAGCTCGAGCGACAACTGCATCTGCCCCAGCCCGGCCAACCAGCCGAGCGGCACCGGCGGAGCGGGCAGCTCGACCGGCGGAAGCACCGGGAGCAGCCCGTCGACCGGAAGTAGTGGAGGCAGCTCCTCGAGCGGCAGCTCCTCCGGCCAGTCCGGCACGACCTACTGAGCCAGCTCGCCGCGCCCGATCCTGCGAGGACGGGCGTTTGCGCCCGGCGTCGGGCCCCAGGTTCTTCCCAGACTTGGGGTCCGCTCGCCTTGCCGTTCGAGGGCCGACAATGGCGAGCTGAGGATGTTTCGCAGTCGCGGGGGCTGCGCTACACTCCGGGCGCCATGCCCCTCTACGAGTTCCGCTGCGACGCCTGCGCCCTCTCCTTCGAAGAGCTGGTCTTCTCTTCCGATCCCAAGGTCCGCTGCCCCCACTGCAAGGGCGGCAAGGTCAAGCGCCAGCTCTCCACGTTTGCCGCGCACGGGGCCGCCGAGCCCGCGTCCTGCGGCGAGGGCGCCTGCTCCACTGCCTCCAAGGCCTCGTCCGGATGTTGTGGCGGCGGCTGCGGCTGCGGCCACTAGGGCCCTTCCCGGCACTTGCCAGTGCCCCCGAGCCTGCGATGAGCGACTCCGACTCCCTCGAACTCGACCAGAAGCCCAGCCCTCCCTCGCCCAGCTCTCCGAGCTCGCCGGGGATGCGCCCGCGGATGCAGGGCGAGCTGCGGCTGGTGCAGGAGCCCCAGAACGCCAAGGAGCGGGCGATCGAGACCCTGCTCACCGCCAAGTCGCTGGCGCTGGAGCTGGTGGAGGACTTCCGGGCCTCGGACAGGTTCTTCAAGTACAAGGCCGGGGTGATCGCGCTGTGGCTGACCCTCAGCGCGGCGACCGTCGTCATCGCCTGCCCCTCGGCCAGCCACGGCCCGACCAACTCCCTGGGAGCGGTGGTCAAGGTCGAGCAGGTGGTGGCCCTCGACCGCAACATTCCGGTGATCTACATCGAGAACACCAGCGGCGATGACTGGGGCGACCTGTTCGTCAAGGTCAACAGCGTCTACTCGGTCGCCGTCCCTGGCGTGCGCGCCGGAATCAAGACCGTGGTCCAGTTCGACAAGCTCATCAACTCCGAGGGCCGTACCGCTCCCGCCGACCTCAAGCCGCAGTTGATCGAGCTGCGCTGCAACGAGGGCGAGGCGACCATCGACCTGCGCGACGCGCCTCAGTAGAGGCGTCGGCAGCTCTCCCCGAGAACCTCCCGTTCCGAGATTCGCCCGCGCGCCGGCCATCGGCTGCCGCCAACGGCGGGTTCCCACCGAGCGCCATGCCGCCAGGCGGCATTCGGTTGACTCCTCGGCGCAAGCTGGCCCGCGCTCGGCATCTCCCCGGCTCGGTCCGCGCTCGGCACCTCGACCTGCTCGGCGCACCCGATGCAGGCCCCGAGGTCTCGGCTCAGGAAATGGCGCGGGCCGCCACCGGCCCTCGAAGGGTCGGCGGCGGCCCGCGCGTCACATCACGGCGAGGAAGAGCTAGGCGCTCTTCTCCTCGGTCTTCTCGGCAGCCTCGGCCTCGGGCTTCTTGGTCGGAGCGGCCTTGGCCTTGGGGGTGTAGTCCACCAGCTGGACCAGCGCCATCGGCGCCGCGTCCTTGAGCCGGGCACCCAGCTTCAGGATGCGCAGGTAGCCGCCCTTGCGCTCCTTCATCCGCGGGGCGATGTCCTCGAACAGCTTCTTGAGGACCTCCTCGTCGCGCACCGTCTTGAAGGCCACCCGGCGGGCGTGCAGCGTCCCCTTCTTGCCCAGGGTGATCATCTTCTCCACCAGCGGCTTGACCTCCTTGGCCTTGGGGAGGGTGGTCTTGATGGACTCTTCCTTGAGCACCGAGGTGATCAGGTTGTCCATCAGCGCGTGAAAGTGCGCCCGCGAGCGCCCCAGCTTCCGTCCGACGACTCCGTGCTTCATGGCTGCCTCTTCTCTTATCGAAAGTTCAGGAAAGTGAGGCGGCTCCCACGCGTCTGTCGCCGGGAGCCGCGCTCGTGAATTGCGACTAGGCCATCGGCGGCTTGGCCGGGCCCACCGCGGTGGCGCCCGCCGGCGGCACCGGCGCAGCCATCGGGGCGGCGGCCTTGGCCGGGGGCCAGTTCTCCAGCTTCATCCCCAGCTGCAGGCCCATCTCGGAGAGGATCTCCTTGATCTCCTTGAGGCTCTTGCGGCCGAAGTTCTTGGTCTTGAGCATCTCGGCCTCGCTCTTCTGCACGAGGTCGCCGATGGTCTTGATGTTGGCCTGCTGCAGGCAGTTGGCCGAGCGCACCGACAGCTCCAGCTCATCCACCGAGCGGAAGAGGTTCTCGTTCAGCTTGACCTCCTCGCGCGGAGCCTCGACCGGCAGCGGCTCCTCGGTCTCGTCGAAGTTGATGAAGACCGTCACCTGCTCCTTGAGGATCTTGGAGGCGTAGGCCACCGCGTCCGCCGGCTTGACCGAGCCGTTGGTCCACACTTCCAGGGTCAGCTTGTCGAAGTCGGTCTGCTGGCCGACGCGGGCATTGGTGACCTGGTAGTTGACCTTCTTGATCGGCGAGAACAGCGCGTCGATGGGGATGGTGCCGATCGGCGCGCCGGCCACCTTGTTGCGCTCGGCGGGAACGTAGCCGCGGCCGCGCCGGCAGCTCAGCTCCATGCGCACCTTGCCGCCCTCGCTGATGGTGCAGATGTGGTGCCCGGGGTTGAGGACCTCCACCTGGTCGTCGGTGGTGATGTCGCCGGCCTTGATCTCCTTGGGGCCCACCGCCTCGAGGACCAGGGTCTTGGTCTCGTTGGTGTGCATCTGCAGCAGCACTTCCTTGAGGTTGAGGATGATGTCGGTGACGTCCTCGGCCACCTCGGGGAGGGTGGTGAACTCGTGGTCCACGCCGTCGATCTTGACCGCGGTGAAGGCCGCGCCCTGAAGGCTGGAGAGCAGCACCCGGCGCAGGCTGTTGCCCAGGGTGGTCCCGAAGCCGCGCTCCAGCGGCTCGGCGACGAACTTGCCGTAGGTGTCGGAGAGGCTGTCCTTGTCCACCGACAGCCCGCGGGGCTTGATGAGGTCGCGCCAGTTCTTGGCGATGTTGGCGTCTGCCATGGCTTTGTTCACTCCTTGAGGCGGCGAGGGGGCTAAGACCCCAAGCACTGGCCTGAAGTGCCTGGCCGAGGCCCTCGCGAGCGAGAGCGGGTGACTGCCCGGCAAGGCTTCTGGTTGATTCGCGCCGCCCCATTCTCTCTAAGAGGCGCCGCGCGGAGTCCCTCGCCCCTGGCTGCTGGGGCAGGTCGCCCTGGCGGACTCCGGGCCGGCCGATTTGTCGGCCGGCACAGCTTCGGCCGGCCGCCGGCAGCCTCGAGGCCGCCGGCGCCGTCCACTCTGGCCCGACTACTTCGAGTAGAGCTCGACGATGAGCTGCTCGTTGATGGGCATGGTCAGGTCCTCGCGCAGCGGCGAGGCCTTGAGGGTGGCCTTGAAGCCCTTCTTGTCGACGTCCAGCCACTGCGGGATGCCGCGGCGGTCGACGGTCTCCAGGGCCTCGGTCAGGCGCACGATCTTGCGGCTGGGCTCCTTGACCTCGACCACGTCGCCCTTCTTGACCGCGAAGCTGGGGATGTTCACCCGGCGGCCGTTGACGGTGAAGTGGCCGTGGCGCACCAGCTGCCGCGACTCGTTGCGGGTGTCGGCGAAGCCGGCGCGGAAGACCACGTTGTCCAGCCGCAGTTCGAGGGCCTGCAGCAGGTTCTCGCCGGTCTTACCCTTCTTGGCGGCGGCGCGGGCGTAGTACAGCTCGAACTGGCGCTCGAGCAGGCCGTACATGCGCTTGACCTTCTGCTTCTCGCGCAGCTGCACGCCGTACTCGCTGAACTTGGCGCGGCCCTGGCCGTGCTGGCCGGGGGGATAGGGGCGGCGCTCGATGGCGCACTTGTCGGTGTAGCAGCGGTCGCCCTTGAGGTACATCTTCAAGTTCTCGCGCCGGCAGAGGCGGCAGGCGCTTTCGGTGTAACGAGCCAAGGCTTTACTCCTTCATCCGAAGATGATCGTCCCGCCGCCCGATCGACGATCGGGTCGCGGAACCGGAAATTGTTAGACGCGGCGGCGCTTGGGAGGCCGGCAGCCGTTGTGGGGAATGGGGGTGACGTCGCGGATCAGCGAGATCTTGAGACCCGCCGCCGACAGCGCCCGCAGCGCCGACTCGCGCCCGGCGCCCGGCCCCTTGACGAACACGGTGACCGACTTCAGCCCGTGCTCCATGGCCTTGGCCGCGGCGTCGCCGGCGGCGACCTGGGCGGCGAAGGGGGTGGACTTGCGGCTGCCCTTGAACCCGCGGGCGCCGGCCGAGCTCCAGCTGATCACGTTGCCAGAGACGTCGCTGATGGTGATCAGCGTGTTGTTGAAGGTGCTCTGGATGTGGACCACGCCGGTGTTGATGTTCTTCTTGACGCGCTTCTTGCCCTTCTTCGGGGTCACCGCCGAAGCGGTGATCGCCATCGGCGCGTCGAGATTGGGCATCGAGGGGCCGGCCTCGGCCGGCTTCTCGGCGGCGGGCGCCGGTGCGGCGGCGGCCGGCGCGGGCTTCTTTTCCTCAGCCATCGTCTTGCCTCTTTCTATGCTGCGTGCCAGGTCTCATCCCGGCTGGTCTGGGGCTCGCCTGCCCGCTCTCCTATGGAGCGGGCAAGGAGCCCAATCCGAACGTCGAAAGCCTCTGCCTCGCCTAGCGGGCGCCGCCGCCGGCCGGGGCGGTGGCCGCCGGCTTGCGGATGATGCCGCGCTTGGGGCCCTTGCGGGTCCGGGCGTTGGTGTGGGTGCGCTGGCCGCGGACCGGCAGGCCCTTGCGGTGGCGCAGCCCGCGGTAGCAACCCAGGTCCATCAGCCGCTTGACGTTCATCGAGTTCTCGCGGCGCAGATCGCCCTCCACCTTGCAGGTGGCCTCGATGGTCTCGCGCAGCCGGTGGATGTCGTCCTCGGTCAGCGCATGGGTGCGGGTGTTGGGGTTGACCTTGGCCCCGGCGCAGATCTTCTTGGCCGTGGTCTTGCCAATCCCATAGATGTACTGCAGTGCGATCTCGATGCGCTTCTCTTTCGGCAGGTCGACGCCGGCGATGCGTGCCATGGCTCTTTGCTGCTCCTTGTGACAGGTGATCCAAGCGAGGTCCGACTAGCGGACCGCGCCCATTGTTTAGCTTCCCTAGGCCTGCCGCTGCTTGTGGCGGGGGTTGGCCTTGCAGATGATGCGGACCACGCCCTTGCGGCGCACCACCTTGCAGTTCTCGCAGATCTTCTTGACCGACGCTCTGACCTTCATGACTGACTCCGCCCGTCCGCCGTCTTTCGCGGCGACGGGCCGCTTGTGAAAAATCGCTGTGAAGCTGACCGCTTGTGCCGCGCTAGCGGGCGCGGAAGGTGATCCGCCCGCGGGTGAGGTCGTAGGGGGTGAGGGCCACCTTCACCTTGTCGCCGGGCAGGATGCGGATGAAGTGCATGCGCATCTTGCCGGAGATGTGGGCCAGCACCTTGTGGCCGTTGTCCAGCTCCACCCGGAACATGGCGTTGGGCAGCGGCTCGACCACCGTCCCCTCGACTTCGATTTCGTCTGCCTTCGGCATCGGACTCCTTTTCCGTCGCTGGCGGTAGCCTGCAGGAAACCGCGGGCGTATAGCACTGTTGTACGGCGAATGCAAGGGCCGCCGGTTGCCCTCTCCCTCGTCGGGAGGCTTTCCGAGGAGGCGCCCCTCTCCCGGCCTAGGCCAGGGTGAGGATCTCGGGCCCCTCCTCGGTCACCGCGGCGGTGTGTTCGAAGTGGGCGGACAGCTTGCCATCCGCGGTGACGGCCGTCCACTTGTCCGGGAGAGTCCTGGTCTGCCAGCCTCCCTGGTTGACCATCGGCTCCACCGCCAGGACCATCCCCGGCTCCAGGCGCGGGTCGCTCCCGGCGCCAGAGCGGAAGTTGGGCACCTGGGGGGGCTCGTGCAGCGCGGTGCCGATTCCGTGTCCCACGAACTCGCGCACCACTGAATAGCCCTTGGACTCGGCGCAGGACTGGACCGCCGCCCCGATGTCGCTCACCCGATTGCCCGGCCGCATCCGCGCCAGGCCCTCGTGAAGGCAGCGGCGGGTGGCCTCGAGCAGCCGCTGCGCCTCGGCCGAGACGCCGCCCACCGCCACCGTCACCGCCGCGTCTCCGTAGTACCCCTTGAACACCACGCCAAAATCCAGCTTCACCAGGTCGCCGGCCGCCAGCGCCCGCTGCCGGCTGGGGATGCCGTGGACCACCTCGTGGTTGATGCTCGCGCACAGGCTGGCTGGAAACCCCAGGTAGCCCTTGAACGCCGGCCGCGCGCCCTTGCGCTCAGCCAGGTCTGCCGCCAACGCGTCCAGTTCCCAGGTGGTCACCCCGGGCTCGGCCGCCCGCTGCAGCGAGAGCAGGACCTCCTGGACGATGCGCCCGGCCTCGCGCATGCGCGCGATCTGGTCCCGGGTCTTGAGCTGGATTTCGCCCCTGGCCACTTGTCCCGACTAGCCCTTCCTGCCGCCGCGAGGCCCCTCCAGGGCGCGGCGGATGTCGCGGTAGACGCCCTCGGCGGTCCCGGCGCCGTTGATCGGGGCCAGCAGGCCCCGCCGGGCGTAGAAGTCGATCAGCGGGGCGGTCTTGGCCCAGTACTGCCGGTTGCGCTCCTTGACCTTCTCCGGGTGGTCGTCGTCGCGCTGGATGAGCCCGGCGCCGCACGCGTCGCAGTACCCCGGGCGCCGGGGCGGGTTGGCCACCACGTGGTAGACCGAGCCGTCCTTGGGGCAGCTGCGCCGCCCGCTGATGCGCTCGACGACGGCCCCCTCGTCGAGCTCCAGCGACAGGACCTTGTCCAGCGTACGCCCCAGCTTGCCCAGCAAGGGCTCGAGCGTCTCGGCCTGGCGCACGGTGCGCGGGAAGCCGTCGAGGATGAAGCCCGCGGCGGCGTCCGGCCGGCTCAGCCGCTCGGCGATCAGCCCGATCACCATATCGTCGGGGACCAGCGAGCCGGCGTCGATCAATACCTTGGCCTTCTTTCCCAGCTCGGTGCCTTCGCGGGCGGCTTGGCGCAGCATGTCCCCGGTGGAGATGTGGGGGATGCGGAAGTCCGCCACCAGCTTCTTGGCCTGCGTCCCCTTCCCCGCGCCCGGGGGCCCCAGCAGGATGAGCCTCATCGTCGGCCTCCACCGCCCGGTCCCGCCCCGGGCGACCCGCCTCTGCCTGCGACAAGGGGCGCGCCGGCGACTCCAGCGCGCCCCTTGGCAATGTGAGCAGCCCGGCGCCCCGCCGCCAGCGGCGGAGCCGAGGCCTTAGGCGGCGACCCGGGTGGCGCGCCCGCGGATGCGCGGCCCGCGCGGTCCGGTGAAGCCCTCGTAGTTGCGGGTGATGAGGTGCCCCTCGATCTGCTGGACGGTGTCCAGCGCCACGCCGACCACGATCAGCAGGCTGGTGCCGCCGAAGTAGAACGGGACAGAGAAGTAGTTCATCACGATGGTGGGCAGCACGCAGATGCCCGCCAGGTAGAGCGCCCCGCCGAAGGTGATGCGGGTCAGCACCTTGTCGATGTACTCGGCGGTCTTCTTGCCCGGGCGGATGCCGGGGATGTAGCCGCCGTGCTTCTTCATGTTGTCGGCGACGTCCACCGGGTTGAAGGTCACCGCGGTGTAGAAGTAGGCGAAGAAGACGATCATCGCCACGTACAGCGAGTTGTAGATCCAGCCGCCGTCGCGGATGACGTTGTTCACCTTCTGCATCCAGGGGAACCAGCCGCCGAGGGTCGCCGGGAACATCAGGATCGAGCTGGCGAAGATCGGCGGGATGACGCCCGAGGAGTTCACCTTGAGCGGCAGGTGGGTCGACTGGCCGCCGTAGATCTTCCGGCCGACCACCCGCTTGGCGTACTGCACCGGGATTCGCCGCTGGCCGCGCTCGAAGAAGATGATCACCCCGATCACCGCCACCATCAGCAGGGCCAGGATCAGGATCTTGGAGGGGTTGAGTTCCTCGCTGCCGGCGCGGAACTGGACGAAGGTCTGGGTCACCGCGTCGGGGATGCGGGCCACGATGCCGGCGAAGATGATCAGCGAGATGCCGTTGCCCAGGCCGCGCTCGGTGATCTGCTCGCCCAGCCACATGATGAAGGCGGTGCCGGCGGCCAGCGAGATGACGGTCATCAGCTTGAAGCCCCAGCCCGGATGAGCCACCACCCGCGCCGCGCCCGCCAGCGCCCCGGTGCCGCCGCCGCTGCCGATCGACTCCAGGTAGGCGGCGATCGAGAAGCCCTGAATCACCGACAGCACGATGGTGCCGTAGCGGGTGAACTGGGTGATCTTGCGCCGGCCGAGCTCCCCTTCCTTCTGCAGCTTCTCCAGCGCCGGGATGACCACCGTCAGCAGCTGCAGGATGATGCTGCTGCTGATGTAGGGCATGATGCCCAGCGCGAAGATCGACAGCTGCTCGAGGGCTCCGCCGCTGAACAGGTTGAACAGCGACAGCAGGCCGCCCGACGACTGGACGTGGGCCTTCATCGCGTCCCGGTCGACGCCGGGAGTGGTGATGAAGATGCCCAGCCGGTAGACGGCCAGGATCCCGAAGGAAAAGAGCAGCCGCTTGCGGAGCTCCGCAATGCGGAACATGTTGGCGATGCCGCGGGTGAGCAACGTGCCTCCTTGCGAACCGTGTTGAGGTGCCGACCTTCGCCCTTAAGGGAAAGGGACCTCGCGCCCGGCTCTTGGCAATTGTCTACAACAGCCGCGCCGCCTCTGACTTCCCGGACGGCGGAAGCGCCCCGCTCTCCGGGGCGCCTCCTCGACCGAGCAGCCGGAAGCTAGGCCTTCTTCTTCGCGGCCCGCTTGGCCTGCCGCGCCTTGTACAGCTTGGCGCGCGAGCCCTCGCCGCGGGCGGGGATCTTGAGCTCCTTCTCGACGATGAGCTCGATCTTGCCGCCGGCCTTCTCGATCGCCTTCTTGGCGCTCTCGCTGACGCGGTGGGCCTTGATGGTCAGCGCCTTCTTCAGCTCGCCGTCCCCGAGGATCTTGAGGCCGTCCTTGAGGTCCTTGACCAGGCCCTTGGCCTTGAGCGCCGCGGCATCGACCACCGCGCCGGCGTCGAAGTGCTCGTTGAGCAGCCCGACGTTGACCGCCGCCATCTCCTTGCGGAAGAAGTTGGCGAAGCCGAACTTCGGCAGGCGCCGCTGCAGCGGCATCTGGCCGCCCTCGAAGCCCTCGAAGTTCATGTTGCCGGTGCGGGCCTTCTGGCCCTTGCCACCGCGGCCGGCGGTCTTGCCCCAGCCCGAGCCCTGCCCGCGGCCGACGCGCTTCTTGACCTCGCGCGAGCCCTTGGGAGCCTTCAGTTGCGAAAGCGAAATCATCGAACCTTCTCCGGGCATTCCCGGCGGCCCACTCTCGGGGTCGCCGGCCTGCCCTGCTAGCTATTCAGGATGCGCCCTAGGCCTTGGCGGCCTTGGCGGCGGCCTTCTTGGCCGGCCCAGCGGCGACCTTCTCCCACACCACCATGTGCTGCAGCTTCGCGCACATGCCCAGCGTGGCGGCGTTGTCGGGCAGAACCTTCGACTGGTTCATCCGATACAGCCCGAGCCCGGCCAGGGTCGCCAGCTGATCCTTGCTGCGACCGGCGCGGCTCTTGACGAGCGTGACCTTGATCCCTGCCATGGTGTCTCTCTCCTTAACCGCGCAGCTCTTGCTCGGTCTTGCCACGCAGCGCCGCCACCGCGGCCGGGTTCTTGAGCGCCTGCAGCCCCGCCACCACCGCCTTGACGACGTTGTGCGGATTGCGGCTGCCCTGGCTCTTGGTGAGGATGTTGCGGATGCCCGCGGCCTCGATCACCGCGCGCACCGACCCGCCGGCGATGACCCCGGTGCCGGGGCCGGCCGGCTTCAGCAGCACCTTGCCGGCGCCGAAGTGGCCGCGCACCTCGTGCGGAATGGTGTCGCCGGCCATCGGCACCTTGAACAGGTGCTTCTTGGCCTGCTCGGCGCCCTTGCGGATGGCCTCGGGGACCTCGTTGGCCTTGCCCAGGCCCACGCCCACGTGCCCGGCGCCGTCGCCGACCACCACCAGCGCGCTGAACGAGAACCGCCGGCCGCCCTTGACCACCTTGGCCACGCGGTTGATGTGAACGACCCGGTCGGTCAGCTCCAGGTCGTTGGGATTGATAGGATGCGCCACGGTGTCGACTCCTTAGAACTTGAGGCCGGCCTTGCGGGCGGCGTCGGCCAGGGCGCTGATGCGCCCGTGGTAGGGAAAGCCGTTGCGGTCGAAGACCACCGCCTCGATGCTCTTCTCCTTGCACTTCTTGGCGACCAGCTCGCCGACCTTGGCGGCCACCTGGACCTTCTTCAGCTTCTGGCCGGCGAGGTCCTTGAGCTCCAGGTCGCTGGCGGCGGTCAGGGTGTTGCCGGTGACGTCGTCGACCACCTGGGCATACATGTGCTTGAGGCTCTTGTAGACCGTCAGGCGGGGACGCTCGGTGCTGCCGGAGAGCTTGCGGCGGATGCGCTCCTTGCGCTTGAGCCGGCTTTCATTGAGGGAGGTGCTCATGGTGTTTCTGGCTCCTTCGAGCTGGCCGTCGGGCCAGCTCGATGAGATGGGAGTTACGGACTAGGCGGCGCCCTGCTTGCCGACCTTGCGGCGAACCTTCTCGCCGACGTACTTGATGCCCTTGCCCTTGTAGGGCTCGGTCTTGCGCACGGCGCGGATCTTGGCGGCCACCGAGCCGACCAGCTGCTTGTCCACGCCCTTGAGGATGATCCGGTTGGCCTTGTCGACCTCGCAGCTGACGCCGGCGGGGATCGGGAAGTCCACCGGGTGCGAGAAGCCCAGGCTCATGTTGAGGGTCTGGCCCTTGACGTCGGCCTTGTAGCCGACGCCGCTGACCTCGAGGATCTCCTCGTAGCCGGCGGTGACGCCCTTGATGGCGTTGCTGATCAGGGTGCGGGTCAGCCCGTGCAGCGAGCGGTCCAGCCGCTCCTCGCCCTTGCGCGACACCAGCACCTGGCCGTCCTTGACGGCCACGGCGACCAGCGGGTGGAAGGGCACTGCGACCTTGCCCTTGGGTCCCTCGACGCGCACCTGGGTGCCGTCGATGGCGACCTTGACCTTCTCCGGAATCTTGATGGGCAGCTTGCCGATGCGGCTCATGGAAGTCCTTCTCTCTCTAGAAAAAGGCGCCGCCTAGTAGACGGTGCAGATCAGCTCGCCGCCGACGTTCTGGGTGCGGCAGTCGCGGTCGACCATGATGCCGCGGCTGGTGGAGACGATGGCCACGCCCAGGCCGTTGAGGACCTTGGGGATCTCCTGGCTGGGCACGTACTTGCGCAGCCCGGGGCGGCTGATGCGGCGGATCTCGGTGATGGCCGGCTCGCGGTTGGGGCCGTACTTGAGCATCAGGGTGATCTCGCTGGCCTGGTTCTCGGCCTTGTGGAGTACCACGTCCTTCAAGTAGCCCTCGTCGCGCAGCACCGCGGCGATGCGCTCCTTGAGCTTCGAGCCGGGCAGCGTCACCTTCTCGTGCCCGGCCTTCTGCGCGTTGCGGATGCGGGTGAGCATGTCGCCCACGGGGTCGGTCGTCGGCATGTTCCTATCCTCTTCGAAGAGTCGCCCGCCGCCGCGCCTTGGCGGCGCTTCCTTGAGGCGGCAGGCTCAAAAATTTTGGCGTCGAGCTACCAGGAGCTCTTGATCACGCCGGTGATCTCGCCCGCCAGCGAGCGGTTGCGGAAGCAGATGCGGCACATCTCGAACTTGCGCAGGAAGGCGCGGGGGCGTCCGCAGACCGAGCAGCGGTTGTAGGCGCGCACCTTGAACTTGGGCTTGCGCTTGGCCTGGGCCATCTTGGAAAGCTTTGCCATCTTGGTTCTCTCTCTACCGGTTTCGAACCGTCAATCTGTTTCCCGAGCGAGGGCGCGGGGTTGTACCCCAAGCCCTCCTCGGGTGCAAGAGCCGGCTTGTCGCCGCCCCTCACCGACTAGGTGCGGAAGGGCATCCCCACCGCGCGCAGCATCGCCCGGCCCTGCTCGTCGTTCTTGGCCGAGAGCACGATCGAGATGTTCATCCCCTTGACCTTCTCGATCTGGTCGTAGTTGACCTCGGGGAAGATGATCTGCTCGCGCAGGCCCAGGGTGTAGTTGCCGCGGCCGTCGAAGGCCTTGGGGCTGATGCCCTTGAAGTCGCGGACGCGGGGCAGGGCCACGTTGATCAGGCGGTCGAGGAACTCCCAGGCGCGGTCGTTGCGCAGGGTGACCATGCAGCCGATCTGCTGGCCGGCACGCAGCTTGAAGTTGCTGATCGCCTTGCGGGCGCGGGTGATCACCGGCTTCTGGCCGCAGATGGTGGCCAGCTGGAAGACCGCGCCGTCGAGCAGCTTGGGGTTGGTGATGGCCTCCCCCATGCCCATGTTGACCACCACCTTCTGCAGCCGGGGAACCTCGAACTTGTTCTTGAGGCCCAGCTCCTTCATCAGCGCCGGGACCAGCTCCTTCTCGAAGTGGGTCTTCAGCCGGGCCGGGCCCTTCTTCTGGTCGGCCTTGCCGGCCGGAGCCAGCTCGTAGCCGAGCTCGCCCTTCTTGCCCTTCTTGCCCTCGCCCTTCTTCTCGGCGCGGGGAGCCTTCTCGCCCTCGGGCTTGGCCTTCTTCTCGGCGCCCTCGGCGGCGGCCTTGGGGGCCTTTTCCTTCTTCTCGTCAGCCATCGGATTTCCTCACGGTCTGCGTCGGTCGGGCTCGTTGGGGACAGCTCCCGCCGATCAGTGGATCACTACTTCTTCTTGTCGATGAGCTCGTTGCACTTGCGGCAGAAGCGGGCGGCCTTGGTGCCCTTCTTCTCGCCGCCGGCCTCGACCTGGCGCACGCCGACCCGGGTCGGCTTGTCGCAGGCCGGGCAGACCAGCTGCACGTCGGCCAGGGCGATGGAGCCCACGATCTCGATGCGCCCGCCCTCGGGGTTCTTGGGGTTGCGGCCGCGCTTGAGGTGCTTCTTCACCAGCCGCAGCCCCTCGACGCGGATGCGATCCTTCTTCTGAAGGACCTCCATCACCGTGCCGCGCGGGGTCTTGCCAGTGCCGCGCAGCTGGGCCGCTTCCTTGCCCTTCATCAGCTGGACGGTGTCGCCCTTCTTGATGTTTTGCATGGCTTCTCTTCCTTAACGGTCGCCGTCTCTGGCGCGACAGAGTCGCTTACAGGACTTCCGGCGCCAGCGAGATGATCTTCATGAACTTCTTGGCGCGCAGCTCGCGGGCCACCGGCCCGAAGATGCGGGTGCCGA
The DNA here is from genome assembly GCA_037442205.1 of Myxococcales bacterium. Classification (GTDB taxonomy): domain Bacteria; phylum Myxococcota; class Myxococcia; order Myxococcales; family UBA5297; genus JBBIQS01. The sequence goes on along the minus strand of JBBIQS010000058.1, from coordinate 31,453 downwards.
TCGGCTCCAGGTCCTTGGTGATCAGCACCGCGGCGTTGCCGTCGAACTTGATGTAGCTCCCATCGGCCCGGGCCAGCTCCTTGCGGGTGCGCACGATGACCGCGCGCGCCACGTCGCCCTTCTTCACCTTGGCGTTGGGGATCGCTTCCTTGATGGCGACGACGATCACGTCGCCGATGGTGGCGTACTTGCGCCGGGTGCCCCCCAGCACCTTGATGCAGGCCACCCGCTTGGCTCCCGAGTTGTCGGCGACATCGAGCTCGGTGGTCGTCTGAATCATGGCAAATCCCTTCTACGTCTTCGAGGCGCCCCGCCCTCCCCTCTATCCCGAGGCGGAGGGCTTGTTGTCGGGGCCCGTGGCCCGCCGGCAGCCGGCGGGGGAAAATGTTCAGCGGCGAGAACTAGACCTGGGCGGCCTTGCGCACCGTCTCCACCAGCCGCCAGCGCTTGTCCTTGCTGCCCGGCGGGGTCTCGGCGATGCGCACGATGTCGCCCTCGGCGACGGTGGGGTGCGTCTTGGGGTCGTGGTCGGCGGCGTGCACCTTGTACTTGACCGCCTTGGTGACGTACTTGCCGTAGCGGGGGTGCTTGACCCGCCGCTCGACCCGCACCACCACCGTCTTCTGCATCTTGTTGCTGGTCACCACTCCGACGCGCGTCTTGGGGCGGCCGCGAAGGGCGCCCTTGCTCTCGGAAGTGGCCTTGACCTGGTCAGCCATCGTCGTTCTCCGTTATCGATTCGAAAGGTGAAGGGGCTCTGGGCTAGGCCTTCTTGGCCTCGGCCTTGGCGGCCTGCTGCTTCTCGCTGAGCACCCCCAGCACCCGCGCCAGGTCCTTGCGGTTCTTGGGCAGGTCGGCGCTCGACTCCAGCGCGCCGGTGCGGTGCTTGATCTTGAGGTTGAAGAGCGTCTCGCGCAGCTCGGCGGCGCGGCGGGTCAGCTCCTCGACGGACAGGGCCCGCATTTCCTTGGCGGTAGGCATTTAGATCGACTCCTCGGCGCGGCTCACGATGCGGGTGGCCATCGGCAGCTTGTACTGGGCCAGGCGGAAAGCCTGCATGGCGATCTCCGGGCTGACGCCCTGCAGCTCGAACAGGATCCGGCCCGGCTTGACCACCGCCACGTAGTACTCGACGCCGCCCTTGCCGGTTCCCTGGCGGGTCTCGGCCGGCTTCTTGGTGATCGGCTTGTCCGGGAAGACGCGGATCCAGAGCTTGCCGCCGCGCTTGACGTGGCGGGTCAGGGCAACGCGGCCGGCCTCGATCTGGCGGCTGGTCAGCCACACCGGCTCCAGGGCCATCAGACCCATGTCGCCGAAGTTGAGCTTGTTGCCGCGAGTGGCCTGGCCCCTCATCCGGCCCTTCTGCATCTTCCGGTACTTGGTGCGTGCGGGTTGCAGCATGACACTCTCCGTCGGGGCCCGCGGCTATACCACGGGCCCGAGATTTTGTTCAGTCCTGAATTAGGCCTGGGGGCGGGCAGCCACCGCCGCGGCGGCCGAGGCGCCCTTGCCGCGGGGCAGAACCTCGCCGCGGAAGATCCACACCTTGACCCCGATGGTGCCATAGGTGGTCTTGCCGATGGCGTAGCCGTAGTCGATGTCGGCGCGCAGGGTGTGCAGCGGCACCCGGCCCTCGCGGTACCACTCGTAGCGCGACATCTCGGCGCCGCCCAGCCGGCCGGAGCAGGCGACCTTGATGCCCTTGGCCCCGAACTTGATGGCGGTCTGCACCGCCTTCTTCATCGCGCGGCGGAAGGCGATCCGGCGCTCGAGCTGGGTGGCGATGTTCTCGGCCACCAGCTGAGCATCGGTCTCGGCCTTGCGGACCTCGACGATGTTCAGGAACACTTCATTGGCGGTGAACTTCTGCAGGTCCTTCTTGATGCCCTCGATCCCCGCCCCGCGCTTGCCGATCACGATGCCCGGGCGCGCGGTGTGGACGTTGACCTTGACCTTGTTGGCCGCCCGCTCGATCTCGACCTTGCTGATGCCGGCGTGGCCCAGGGACTTCTTGACGAACTCGCGAAGCTTGATGTCCTCGTGCAGCCACTTGGCGTAGTTCTTCTCTTCGTACCACTTCGAGTCCCAGCTCTTGATGACGCCGAGGCGGAATCCGACGGGATGGACTTTCTGGCCCAAGGCAATTCTCCTTAGAAACTAGCGGTCGGCGAGCACGACCGTGACGTGGCTGGTCTTCTTGTTGATGCGGGTGGCCCGGCCCTGCGCCCGGGCGATGAAGCGGCGCAGCGTCGGGGCCTGGTCGACGGTGATGGTCTTGACCTTGAGCTGGTCGACGTCCAGCTGGCCCTTCGACAGGTCCTCGGCGTTGGCGATGGCCGAGCGGAGCAGCTTCTCCACCGGCTTGCAGGCCGCCTTGGGGGTGTACTTGAGGAGCGCCAGCGCCTGGCCGACGTTCTTGCCCCGAACCAGGTCGGCGATGAGCCGCACCTTGCGAGGGGCGATGCGCAGATAGCGGAGTTTCGCGGAGCTCTGCATGAGTCTCTCCTGTTACTTGGCGGGGGCCGCAGCGGGAGCCGCGGGGGCCGCGGCGGGAGCGCCGGCGCCAGCGCCGACCTTGACCTTCTTCTCCCCGGAGTGGCCGTGGAAGGTGCGGGTGGGGGCGAACTCCCCCAGCTTGTGCCCGACCATGTTCTCGGTGACGAAGACCGCCATGAACTTGCGGCCGTTGTGGACCATGAAGGTGAAGCCGACGAACTCCGGCAGGATCGTCGAGCGACGGCTCCAGGTCTTGATGGTCTTGTTCTTGGCGTTGGTCCGGACCAGTTCCTCGACCTTCTTGACGAGGTACTTGTCCGCGAACGGGCCCTTCTTGAGCGAACGCGCCATGTGTCGGTCCTTGCGGCCGCCCCGCCGTCAGCGGAGCGGCCAAAAAAAGCGATTTCTCTACTTGGCCTGGCTGCGCACGCCGCGCCGCCGGCCGGTGACGATGTACTTGTTGGTCCGCTTGTTGTTGCGGGTCTTGAGGCCCTTGGTCTTCTTGCCCCAAGGCGAGACCGGGTGCGGGTTGCCCTGGCCGGACTTGCCCTCGCCGCCGCCGTGCGGGTGGTCGACCGGGTTCATCGCCAGGCCGCGCACGGTGGGACGCACGCCCAGCCAGCGGGTGCGGCCGGCCTTGCCCATGCGGACGATCTCGTTCTCGATGTTGCCGATCTGGCCCACGGTGGCCTTACACTCCTGCATGACCATGCGGACCTCGCCGGAGGGCATGCGGATCTGGGCGTACTTGCCCTCCTTGGCCATCAGCTGGCCCCAGCTGCCCGCGGAGCGGATCATCTGGGCGCCGCGGCCGGGCTTGAGCTCGACGTTGTGGAGCACGGTGCCCAGCGGGATGGCGCTGAGCGGCAGCGAGTTGCCCGGGCGGATGTCGGCGCTGGCGCCCGAGACCAGGGTGTCGCCCTGGTTGACGCCCACCGGCGCCAGGATGTAGCGCTTCTCGCCGTCGGCGTAGTGCAGCAGCGCCAGCCGGGCGGTGCGGTTGGGGTCGTACTCGATGTGAGCGACCTTGGCCGGCACCCCATCCTTCTCCCGCTTCCAGTCGATGATCCGGTAGCGCCGCTTGGCGCCGCCGCCCATGTGGCGGGTGGTGATGTGACCGTGGTTGTTGCGCCCGCCGCTCTTGCGGATGACCTCGGTCAGGCTCTTCTCCGGGGCGCCGCGGGTCAGCTCGGCGAAGTCGGAGGCCGAGCACAGGCGGCGGCCGGGGCTGGTGGGCTTGAATTGCTTGATTCCCATTTTCTTCTCAACCTTGCCTGGCCCCGCTCAAAGAGCGGGGCCGAGGGCTTTAGGCCGTCTCGAACAGGTCGATCGACTGGCCGTCCTTGAGGGTCACCACCGCGCGCTTCCAGTTCGGCCGGCGTCCGAAGGTCTTGCCCACCCGCTTCGACTTGCCGCGGACGATGACGGTGCGGACCTCGGTGACGTTGACCTTGAACAGCTTCTCCACCGCGTGGCGGATCTCGGTCTTGTTGGCGTCCCGGTCGACCAGGAAGCTGTACTTATGAAGCTCTTCGCGGGCCTTGTCGAGCTTCTCGGTGATGATCGGGCCCTTGATCACGTCGGTCAGGTTCATGGCGCCAGCGCTCCTTCCAGCATCTTGGCCGCCTCGGCGGTGAGGACCACGGTGTCGTGGGCCAGCACGCTCTCGAGGTTGAGGCCCTCGGGGGCCAGCACGTCGAAGTCGCGCAGGTTGCGCGCGCCCAGGTGCAGGCTCTCGTTCTTCTTCATGTCCACCACCAGCGCGCACTCCAACTTGAGGTTGCTGGTGAGCAGCTTGGCGGCGGTCGAAGAGAACTTCTTCTTGCCGTTCTTCTCCGCCGGCTTGAGCTCGATCTTGTCGACGATCAGCAGCTTCTGATCGCGAGCCCGCTGGGAGAGGGCCACGCGCAGCGCGCCACGGCGCACGTCGCGGGGGGGACGGTAGGTGTAGTCGCGGGGCTTGGGGCCCATGGCCTTGCCGCCGCCCACCCAGTGGCTGGCGCGGGTCGAACCCTGGCGCGCCCGGCCGGTGTGCTTCTGCTTCCAGGGCTTCTTGCCACCGCCCGAGACCAGCGAGCTGTTCTTCACCGCCACCGTGCCGGCGCGGCGGTTGATGGCCTGGAACTTGGCCACCTCGTAGATCAGGTGCTCGTTGGCTTCGGCGGCGAAGACTGCGTCGGAGAGCTCAATCTCCGAGACCTTCTTCCTGTCGATGTCGATGACGTCAAACTTTGCCATGGCGGGTCTCTGCTTTCGCGCTAGGACTTGATCTCGACGTCCACGCCCGCCGACAGATCGAGCTTCATCAAAGCGTCGAGGGTCTGCTGGGTGGGCTCGAGGATGTCGAGCAAGCGCTTGTGGGTGCGGATCTCGAACTGCTCGCGGCTCTTCTTGTCCCCGTGCGGACTGCGGAGCACGGTGAACTTGTTGATCCGCGTGGGCAGAGGGATGGGGCCCGCCACCTTGGCGCCGGTGCGCTTGGCGGTTTCCACGATCTCGCCGGCCGACTGGTCGAGGAGCTTGTGGTCGTAGGCCTTCAGCCGAATCCGGATCTTCTGGGTTGCCATTCAATCGCCTCGATGCCAGGTGCTTTCCGAGACTCAAAGGTCCCGTCAGTCCACCCGGTGCTTCCTCCGCTCCGCGTCTGACTTTGTGCGGGGCGGCTTGTCTTGAGGGCAAGAAACGCCGGGCGGCCGCTGCGCGACCGCCCGGCAGTCTCGCGTCGAACTACTCGATGATCTCGGACACCACGCCGGCGCCGACGGTCCGGCCACCCTCGCGGATGGCGAAGCGGACTTCCTTCTCCATGGCGATCGGGGTGATCAGGGTGACCTCGATGGCCACGTTGTCGCCGGGCATCACCATCTCCACGCCCTGCGGCAGCTGCACGGTGCCGGTCACATCGGTGGTGCGGAAGTAGAACTGGGGCCGGTAGCCGTTGAAGAACGGGGTGTGGCGGCCGCCCTCGTCCTTGCCCAGCACGTAGATCGAGGCCTTGAACTTCTTGTGCGGGGTCACCGAGCCCGGGGCCGCCAGCACCTGGCCGCGCTCGATGTCCTCGCGCTTGAGGCCGCGCAGCAGGCAGCCGACGTTGTCGCCGGCCATGCCCTCGTCGAGCAGCTTGCGGAACATCTCGACGCCGGTGACCACGGTCTCCTGGGTGTCGCGCAGGCCGATGATCTGGATCTTGTCGCCGACGTGGACCCTGCCGCGCTCGATGCGGCCGGTGGCCACGGTGCCGCGGCCTTCAATCGAGAACACGTCCTCGACCGGCATCAGGAACGGCTTGTCCAGCGCGCGGACCGGCTCGGGGATGAAGGTGTCGAGCGCGTTGATCAGGTTGTTGATGCACTCGGTGCCGTCCTTGCCCTTGCTCTGGACGGGGGGCAGCGCCGAGCCGCGGATTACCGGGCACTTGTCGCCGGGGAACTGGTTCTTGCTGAGCAGCTCGCGGACTTCCATCTCGACCAGGTCCAGCAGGTCCTTGTCGTCGACGAGGTCGCACTTGTTCAGGAAGACGACGATCGCCGGGACGTTGACCTGGCGAGCGAGGAGCACGTGCTCCTTGGTCTGGGGCATCGGGCCGTCGGCGGCCGAGACCACCAGGATCGCGCCGTCCATCTGCGCCGCGCCGGTGATCATGTTCTTGATGAAGTCGGCGTGGCCCGGGCAGTCGACGTGGGCGTAGTGGCGCTTCTCCGACTCGTACTCGACGTGCGAGACGGCGATGGTGACGATCTTGGAGTCGTCACGCACGGTGCCGCCCTTGGCGATGTCGGCGTACTCCTTCGCCTTGGCAAGGCCCTTCGCCGCCTGGGTGAAGGTGATGGCCGCCGTGAGGGTGGTCTTGCCGTGGTCGACGTGGCCGATGGTGCCGACGTTGACGTGGGGCTTCTTTCTTTCGAACTTTTCCTTGGCCATTTCCTTGCTCCTTCTTTCCCGTCGTCTACGGGTTTTCCCTTACTGCGTCGATTCGATCATCTCCGCCCTTCCCTCGAGGGAAGCGCGGAATCCTCAGTCAGCTGCGATTCAGTGACCCCTCAACCGCGTGACCAGCTCGTCCGCCAGGGCGGCCGGCATGGCCTGGTAATGCGAGAACTGCATGGTGTAGGTGGCCCGCCCCTGGCTCTGGGAGCGCAGGTCGGTGGCGTAGCCGAACATCGAGGCCAGCGGCACCTCGGCGTTGATGACCTGGGCCCCGGAGCGCGGCTCCATGTGCAGGATCCGGCCGCGGCGGGCGTTGAGGTCGCCGATGACGTCGCCCATGTACTGGTCCGGCGTCACCACCTCGCAGGCCATCATCGGCTCGAGCATGATCGGCGCGGCCTTGGCGGCGCCGTCCTTGAGGGCCATCGAGCCGGCGATCTTGAACGCCATCTCGCTGGAGTCGACGTCGTGGTAGCTGCCGTCGAACACGGTGACCTTGACGTCGACCAGCGGGTAGCCGGCGAGGACGCCGGTCTGCAGCGCCTCCTCGACGCCCTTCTCGATCGGCGAGATGAACTCTTTGGGAATCACCCCGCCGACGATGCCGTCGACGAACTCGAAGCCCTTGCCGGTGTTGGGCTCGATCTTCAGCCAGCAGTGGCCGTACTGCCCGCGGCCGCCGCTCTGGCGGATGAAGCGCCCTTCCATCTCGACGGCCCGGGTGACCGTCTCGCGGTAGGCGACCTGGGGCTTGCCGACGTTGGCCTCGACCTTCCACTCGCGGAAGAGGCGGTCGACGATGATCTCCAGGTGCAGCTCGCCCATGCCGCCGATGAGGGTCTGGCCGCTCTCCTCGTCGGTGCGCACGCGGAAGGAGGGGTCCTCGACCGCCAGCTTCTGCAGCGCCACGCCCAGCTTGTCCTGGTCGGCCTTGGTCTTGGGCTCGATGGCGATGTGGATCACCGGCTCGGGGAACTCCATCCGCTCGAGCACGACCGGCCGGCCTTCCTCGCAGAGGGTATCGCCGGTGGTGGTGAACTTGAGGCCGACCGCAGCGGCGATGTCGCCGGCACGGACCTCGGTGATCTCTTCGCGCTTGTTGGCATGCATCTGCAGCACCCGGCCGAGGCGCTCGCGCTTCTTCTTGCCGGGGTTGTAGACGTGGTCGCCGGTCTCGATGACGCCGGAGTAGACGCGGAAGTAGGTCAGCGTCCCCACGAAGGGGTCGCTCATGATCTTGAAGGCCAGGGCGCTGAACGGCGCCTTGTCGTCGCAGGGGCGGGCGATCTTCTCGGTGCCGCCCTCCGGCTTGAGTCCCTCGACCGCCGGGACATCCTTCGGAGAAGGCAGGAAGTCGACCACCGCGTCGAGAACCGGCTGCACGCCCTTGTTCTTGAAGGCGGAGCCGCCGACGACCGGGACGATCTTCATCGCCACGCAGCCCTTGCGCAGGGCGGCGATCAACTGCTCGACCGAGGGCACCTTGCCCTCCATCCAAGCGTGCATGACGGCGTCGTCGAACTCAGCGGCGGCCTCGAGCAGCTTGGCGCGCTGCTCGGCAGCGACCCCGGCGAGCTCGGCCGGGATCTCCTCGACCTTGAACGTGGAGCCCTGCGACTCCTCGTCGAAGCGGAGGGCCTTCATCCGCAGCAGGTCGATGACGCCGACCAGCGCATCCTCGGCACCCCACGGCATGTTCACGACCACCGGGTGGGCGTGCAGCCGCTCGCGCATCATGTCGACGGCGCGGAAGAAGTTGGCGCCGACGCGGTCCATCTTGTTGATGAACGCGATGCGGGGAACATTGTACTTGTCGGCCTGGCGCCAGACGGTCTCGGACTGCGGCTGGACGCCGGCCACGCCGCAGAACACCGCCACCGCGCCGTCGAGGACGCGCAGCGAGCGCTCGACTTCGATGGTGAAGTCGACGTGGCCCGGGGTGTCGATGATGTTGATGCGGTGTTCGCGCCAGAAGCAGGTGGTGGCGGCGGAGGTGATGGTGATGCCCCGCTCCCGCTCCTGCTCCATCCAGTCCATCACCGTGGTGCCCTCGTCGATGTCGCCGATCTTGTGGGTCACACCGGTGTAGAACAGGATGCGCTCAGTGGTGGTGGTCTTGCCGGCATCGATGTGAGCCATGATGCCGATGTTCCGGTAGCGCTCGATAGGATTCAGTCTCGCCATGACCTGTCTCCTTCTCCTTGCGCTGACGCCTGCACTTCATCCGGGACCATTCCCGGGCGAGCTCGGCGCCTTCCGGCGAACCACACGAGCGCTCGTGTCAAAGAGCGAACGCTACCTTGCGACAGCTTCCTGCTCTCAAGAACAACCAGAGAGGCGCGGCTTTTAACAAAAGCCGTCGCCCCCTGTCAACTCCCCTCTCAACCGACCGAGCTTCGGGCCGATTTCCAGTCCGGGGAGCCGTGCTGCGGCGGCACCTGGGAGCGCCGCCCGAACTGCCACGCCCGCTGGCGCTACCAGCGGTAGTGCGCGAAGGCCTTGTTGGCCTCGGCCATCTTGTGCGTGTCCTCGCGCTTCTTCACCGCGTTGCCGCGGTTATTGGAGGCGTCGAGGATCTCGCCGGCCAGCTTCTCGCGCATCGTCTTCTCGCCGCGATCCTTGGCGTAGGTGATGAGCCAGCGCATGCCCAGGGCCACCCGGCGGTCCTGGCGGACCTCGACCGGCACCTGGTAGGTGGCGCCACCGACGCGGCGGCTCTTCACCTCGAGTACCGGCTTGATGTTCTCAAGGGCCTTCTTGAAGATCTTCAGGGGCTCATCGTTGACCTTCTGCTGGACGAGTTCGAAGGCGCCGTAGCAGGCCTGCTCGGCGGTCGACTTCTTGCCCTTGCGCATCAGGTTGTTGATGAACTTGGTGACCAGCCGGTCCTGGAACTTGGGATCGGGCAGGATCTTGCGCTTCTGTACTTCGCGGCGACGAGGCATCGTTTCTTCCTTCGAGAGCCACAGGCCGCCGACGAAGGCGGCCCGCGGCGAATGTTCAAACTAGCTGGCGCGCTTGGCGCCGTACTTGGAACGGCCCTGCTTGCGGCCCTGGACACCGACCGAGTCCAGCGTCCCGCGGATGATGTGGTAGCGCACGCCGGGGAGGTCCTTGACGCGGCCTCCGCGGATCATGACCACCGAGTGCTCCTGCAGGTTGTGGCCGACGCCCGGGATGTAGCTGGTCACTTCGATCCCGTTGGTCAGGCGCACGCGGGCCACCTTCCGCAGAGCCGAGTTCGGCTTCTTGGGAGTGGTGGTGTAGACGCGGGTGCAGACGCCGCGGCGCTGGGGGCTGCCCTGCAGCGCGGGGCTCTTGGTCCGGTTCTTCATCTTGGTCCGGCCATGGCGGACCAGCTGGGAAATCGTCGGCATTCTTCTCTTCCGTCCGTCTGTGACGAGAGCCGCACCTCGACAGGAGGCGCGGCGGGGGAACCGCTCCACAAAAGGCGCGACATATTAGGCGCGTGGCGCCGGCTGTCAAGTCCCAAAGCAGCCGAGCGACCCGAAAGACCGGTCGCTGTCAACTTTTTGCCCGCCTTGGATGTCTCGACGGCCCTCTGGCGAGGGTCAGCCGGTGGGGGCCCCGCCCTGCGGCGGAGGGGGAGGCGGCGCCCCGGCAGCCGGGGCCGGCGCGCGCTGGCGGCGCCCGAGCAGCAGCAACATCGCCAGCCCGCCCATGATCGCCAGGTCGGCGACGTTGAAGATGCCGGTGCGCACCGGGCCGATCCCCAGGTTCATGAAGTCGACCACGGTTCCGCCGCGGGCCACCCGATCCCAGAGGTTGCCCAACCCGCCGCTGGCCAGCAGCGCCAGCGCCGCCACCTCGGCCCGGGAGCGCCTGCCGAGGAATGCCGCCGCCAGCACCACCAGCAGCACGACCGCCACCCCGCCGGTGAGCAGCGGCCCGCGCATGCCGTCGGGCAGATTGGCACCCAGGCTCAGGAAGGCGCCGCGGTTCTCGACGTACTCGAAGCGGAAGATGTCTCCCAGATACGAGAGCCGCCCAACTCCGGCCAGGGATTTCTCGGCCACCTGCTTGGTGGCCCGGTCGCAGGCGATGGAGGCCGCCAGCACGGTGAGGATCACGGCCAGCCGCCGCCAACCGGCGAACCCGGTAGCGGTGCTCTGGCTCCCCTGCCCTGCTGCCGACTGCACTGTCTCGGTCATCTCTGCCTCTCGGCCCGCCGCTCGCTCGCCAGGATTCGGCGGCCACGGCCGGTCGCCCATCAAAGCATCCCTTGCGCCCGCGGTCACCGACCTGTTGACGGTCGGAACCGGAATCTCAACACCGGAAGAGGGGCGGGAAACTCGCCGCAGGCAGACGACCGCGAGCGTCCTTGACGGCCGGGCGCGAGCGCGCTCAGCGGGAAGCGCTCGCCTCGTCAGGCTGGCTCCAGCTTGGAGCACGACCAAGGCGTAGGGCTACTCCTCCGGCGAGCCACCGAGCCTGAGCTCAGCACGGGCCCGCAGCTCCGGCGCCGGCGAGCTGGGCCCTATCCGAGAGCTTCGGGCTGGGCAGCGACCTCGGCCGCCTCGGCTTCCTGAGGCAGCAGGTAGGAGAAGTCCATCTCTTCCCTCTCCGGCACCTCGTCGGGATCCACCTGCACCGCCGGATACTTCTCGATCAGGCCGCCGAGCACGTCGAGCGCCTTCTGCAGGTGCTCGCGGGTATGGGTCGGCATCACGCTGGTGCGCAGCAGCGCCCGCCCCAGCGGCACCGCGGGAGAGATCACCGGGGTCACGAACACTCCCTGGTCGAGGGCCTCGCGCGTCATGCGGAAGGACAGCGACTCCGAGCCCACGAACAGCGGCAGGATGGGCGTGCGCGAGCCCATCGTGTGGTAGCCCAGCCGCTCGAGCCCCTCGCGGAAGAAGCGGACGTTCTCCCACAGCCGATCGAACAGCGCATTGTCGCTCTGCATGATCTCCAGCGAAGCCAAGGCCGCCGCCGCCGCCGAGGGCGGCATCGCCGCGGAGAAGATCAGCGTCCGCACCTTGTGCCGCAGGTAGTCGATGACCGCCCGCTCGCCGGCGACGAAGCCTCCCATGCTGGCTAGTGACTTGGAGAAGGTCCCGAAGATCAGGTCGACCTGGTCGGCCACGCCCTGCTCTGCGCAGGTCCCTCGCCCCTGCTGGCCCAAGACCCCGAAGCCGTGGGCGTCGTCGACGTAGAGCCGGAACCCGTGCCGCCGCCGCAGCTCGGCGATGCGCTTGAGGTCGGTCACTGCCCCGGTCATCGAGAAGACGGAGTCGGTGATCACCAGCGCGTGCGGCCACTTCTCGTGTTCGCTCAGCTGACGCTCGAGGTCCTCGGGCCCGTCGAACACCCGCACCTGCGCCCGCGAGTAGCGCGCGCCGTCGATGAGACTGGCGTGGTTGCCCCTCTCGGAAAAGGCGACCGCCCCCTCGTGCCCCGCCAGCCAGCCGACCACGCCGAAGTTGGCGAGGAAGCCGGAAGCAAACACCAGGCAGTCTTCCTTCCCCAGGAACTCGGCCAGCCGCTCCTCCAACCGATCGTGCAGGTCGAGATTGCCGTTGAGGAAGCGCGACCCGGTGCAGCCGGTCCCGTAGCGGTCGATCGCCTCGTGAGCGGCTTTCATCACCGCCGGGTGGTGAGTGAGCCCCAGGTAGTTGTTGGAGCCCAGCATCACCACCGGACGGCCGTCGAACTCGACCACCGGGCCCTCCGACCCCGACAGCGCCCGAAAATACGGATACAGCCCGGTGGCGCGCACCAACTCCGGCTCCTGGTACTCGTAGCAGGGCTCGAACAGGTCCCTCTTCATTCCCCCTCCTCGCGCCCCGCCGTGGCTTTGGCCTATGGGACTTCGGGGGAATTTGGGACCGGTCGGCCCCCCATGGAAGTGGGCGCCCGCTCTCCCTCCCATTTGTAGAGCCGAGTGGCGGGGCCCGGACGGGCGCTTGCCTGAGGAGTGGCGACGGTTTGGCGATCCTCGTTGCCTCGCCCCGCAACGGCGACGCCCGGCCTCCGCGGAGGGAGCCGGGCGTCACGGACTCAACGACACGCCGCTGTCGGCCCGATGCTCAGCCGTTCTTGCAGAAGTCCACGCAGACCGGATCGGAGACCATGGGCATCCTCATGCGATGGCAGTCGGTGTAGCCCGGGTCCGGCGAGGTCAGGGGCGACGAGTGGTCGAACAGGCAGCTCGCGCATCCCACGCTGAGGGCGTTGGTTCGAACGCGACACTCGGTGAGACAGCCATCGCGCTCCTGCTGCGTGCAGCTGGGGAGCGTGTCGGGCGAGACGCACAAGTATTGGCAGCGCTCCTCGTAGGTTCCGGTGGCCTTGCCAGCCTGGGCGACCGCGCACACGCCGTTCTCCTCGACCGTGCCGGCGCCGCAGGTCCGGCCGCCGCAGCCCGCGGATGCGACTGCCGCCGTCAACGCAGCCGCGAGGACATTGAAGGACGTTCTCATCTTCCTCTCCACCTGCGGCGACGCCCGGTTCCTCGAGAGAGAAACCGGGCGTCGTCTGAAACTTCAAGCAGCTTCGGTGAGCGACTACTCCTGCCCGCCGGCGGCCAGGGCCTCTTCGGCCTGCTCCACCGCGTCCACTGGGGTCTCGACCTCGAGCTCGAGGTGCTTGTAGGAGGCGATGCCGGTGCCGGCGGGGATCAGCCGGCCCATGATCACGTTCTCCTTCAGGCCGCGCAGGTAGTCGATCTTCCCGGAGATGGCCGCCTCGGTGAGCACCTTGGTGGTCTCCTGGAACGACGACGCGGAGATGAACGACTCGGTCGAGAGGCTGGCCTTGGTGATGCCGAGCAGCAGCGGCTCGCCGTTGGCCGTCCGGCCTCCCTTGGCCTCCACCTTGCGGTTCTCCTCCTCGAAGACGTTGCGCTCGACCTGCTCGTCGATGAGGAAGTTGGTGTCGCCGACGTCGGTGATCCGCACCCGCCGCAGCATCTGGCGGACGATGGTCTCGATGTGCTTGTCGTTGATCTTCACGCCCTGCAGCCGGTAGACCTCCTGGATCTCGTCCACCAGGTAGCGAGCCAGCTCCTTCTCGCCCAGCACGTGCAGGATGTCGTGCGGGTTGGCCGCGCCGTCCATCAGGGGCTCGCCGGCGCGCACCCGGTCGTTCTGGTGCACGCTGATGTGCTTGCCCTTGCCGATCAGGTACTCCTTGGCCAGGTCGGAGCGCTGCTTGCCGTCGATCTCCGGGGTGATGACGATCTTGCGCTTGCCCTTGGTGTCCTTGCCGAAGCTGACCACGCCGTCGATCTCGGAGATGACCGCGTGCTCCTTGGGCTTGCGGGCCTCGAACAGCTCGGCCACGCGCGGCAGACCGCCGGTGATGTCCTTGGTCTTGGTGGTCTCGCGCGGCATCTTGGCCAGCACGTCGCCGGCGTCGATCTGGTCGCCTTCGGTCACCACGATGTTGGCGCCCACCGGCAGCATGTAGCGCGCCGGCTGGTCCGAGTTGGGCAGGTTCTTGGTCTGGCCACTCTCGTCCTTGATCGACACTCGCGGACGGGCGTCGGGATCCTTGGACTCGACAATCACCTTGCTCGCCAGGCCGGTGACCTCGTTGAGCACTTCGCTCATGGTCACGCCGTCGATGACGTCGCCGTACTTCACCACGCCCGCCACCTCGGAGAGGATGGGCACCGAGAACGGGTCCCACTCGGCGAGCATGGTGTTGGCCTCCAGCTTCTGGCCTTCCTTGACCAGCAGCCGGGCGCCGTACACCACCTGGTAGCGCTCGCGCTCACGCCCCGCGTCATCGACGATCAGGACCTCGCCGTTGCGGTTCATGACGATCAGCGAGCCGTCCTTCTTCTTGGCGGCGTTGAGGCTGTGGAACTTGACCGTGCCGGGGTTGCGGTTCTCCACGCTCGACTGCTCGGCCCGCCGGGTGGCGGCGCCGCCGATGTGGAAGGTGCGCATCGTCAGCTGGGTTCCGGGCTCGCCGATGGACTGGGCGGCGATCACTCCCACCGCCTCGCCCAGGTTCACCTTGCGCCCGCGGCTCAGGTCGCGGCCGTAGCACTCCACGCACACCCCGCGCGGCGCCCGGCAGGTCAGGGTGGAGCGGATCTTCACCTTGTCGATGGCGGTGGCCTCGATCTTGGCCACCTTGGCCTCGTCGATCTCCTCGTTGGCCGCCACCAGCAGGTCGCCGGTGTTGGGATCGACCACGTCCTCCAGGGCCACCCGGCCCAGGATGCGCTCGCCCAGCGGCTCGATGATCTCGCCACCCTCGATCAAGGGCCCGATGTCCAGGCCGTCGATGGTCCCGCAGTCGTAGTCGGTGACGATCGCGTCCTGGGCCACGTCCACCAGCCGGCGGGTGAGGTAGCCGGAGTTGGCGGTCTTCAGCGCGGTGTCGGCCAGACCCTTGCGGGCGCCGTGCGTGGAGATGAAGTACTGCAGCACGGTCAAGCCTTCGCGGAAGTTGGCGGTGATCGGGGTTTCGATGATTTCGCCCGAGGGCTTGGCCATCAGGCCGCGCATGCCGGCCAGCTGGCGGATCTGCTGGGCGCTACCGCGGGCTCCCGAGTCGGCCATGACGTAGATCGGGTTGAAGGCCGGCTGCTTGCGGGTCTCCGCCTTGCCGGTCTTGGGGTTGATCCCCTCGGCCATTTCGCTGCCGATCTCGCCCATCATCTCCTGGGCCACCCGCTCGGTGACGTCGGCCCAGATGTCGATGACCTTGTTGTAGCGCTCGCCGTCGGTGATCAGGCCTTCCAGGTACTGGTTGTCGATCTCCTGGACTTCCTTGGTCGCCGCCTCGAGGAACTGCTGCTTCTTGGACGGGATCAGCATGTGCTTGATGCTGATCGAGATGCCGGCGCGGGTGGCGTTGTTGTAGCCCAGGGTGCGGATGCGGTCGGCCAGCAGCACCGTCTCCTTCTCGCCGCACAGCCGGTAGCAGGTGTCGATCAGGTTACCGAGCTGCTTCTTGTCCATCACCTTGTTGACGGCGTCGAAGCCGATGCGCTTGGGGACGACCTCGCCCAGGATCACGCGGCCCGGGGTGGTATCCTTGCGCTTGCCGTCGATGCGGCAGGTGACCTTGGCCTGCAGCTCCACCTCGCCGTGGTCGTAGGCGGCGCGGACCTCGGCCGGGCTGGCGAACACCTTGCCCTCGCCCTTGGCGAACTCGCGGGCCCGGGTCAGGTAGTACATGCCGAGCACGATGTCCTGGGTGGGGACGATGATCGGCTTGCCGTGCGCCGGCGACAGGATGTTGTTGGTGCTCATCATGAGCACCCGGGCCTCGAGCTGGGCCTCGATCGACAGCGGGACGTGGACCGCCATCTGGTCGCCGTCGAAGTCGGCGTTGAAGGCGGCGCAGACCAGCGGGTGCAGCTGGATGGCCTTGCCCTCGATCAGCACCGGCTCGAAGGCCTGGATGCCCAGGCGGTGCAGGGTCGGGGCGCGGTTCAGCAGCACCGGGTGCTCGCGGATCACCTCGTCGAGGATGTCCCAGACCTCGGGGCGCTCCTTCTCCACCATCTTCTTGGCGCTCTTGATGGTGGTGACGTAGCCCTTCTCCTCGAGCTTGTTGTAGATGAACGGCTTGAACAGCTCGAGGGCCATGATCTTCGGCAGGCCGCACTGGTGCAGCTTCAGCTCCGGGCCGACCACGATCACCGAGCGGCCCGAGTAGTCGACGCGCTTGCCGAGCAGGTTCTGGCGGAAGCGGCCCTGCTTGCCCTTGAGCATGTCGCTGAGGGACTTGAGCGGGCGCTTGTTGGGGCCGGTGATGGTCTTGCCGCGCCGGCCGTTGTCGAACAGCGCGTCCACCGCCTCCTGCAGCATCCGCTTCTCGTTGCGGATGATGATGTCCGGGGCGTTCAGCTCCTGCAGCCGCTTGAGGCGGTTGTTGCGGTTGATCACCCGCCGGTACAGGTCGTTGAGGTCGGAGGTGGCGAAGCGGCCGCCGTCGAGGGGGACCAGCGGGCGCAGGTCAGGGGGGATGACCGGGATGACGTCGAGCATCATCCACTCGGGCTTGTTGCCCGAGGCGCGGAAGCTCTCCGACACCTTGAGGCGCTTGGCGAGCTTCTTGCGCTTGGCGTCGCTGGTGGCGTTGCGCATCTCCTCGCGCAGCTCCTTGCACAGCGTGGCCACGCCCGAGCCGTCGGCCTTGGAGACCGCCCGCAGCAGCTCCCGCACCGCCTCGCCGCCCATGCCGGCGGTGAAGGCGGCCTCGCCGAACTCCTCGTAGGCCTTGTGCAGCTTCTCCTCGGAGAGGAGCTCGCCGGCGCTAAGCGAGGTCTTCTTCGGGTCGATGACGATGTAGCTCTCGCAGTACAGGACCTTCTCCAGGTCCTTGAGCGTGATGTCGAGGATGTTGCCGATGCGGCTGGGCAGGCTCTTGAGGAACCAGATGTGGGCCACCGGGGTGGCCAGGGTGATGTGCCCCAGCCGCTCGCGGCGGACCTTGCTCTGGATGACCTCGACGCCGCACTTCTCGCAGACTACACCGCGGTGCTTCATGCGCTTGTACTTGCCGCAGTTGCACTCGTAGTCCTTCACCGGGCCGAAGATCTTGGCGCAGAACAGGCCGTCCCGCTCCGGCTTGAAGGTGCGGTAGTTGATGGTCTCGGGCTTCTTGACCTCGCCGTGCGACCACTGGCGGATCTTGTCCGGCGAAGCCAGCGAGATGCGGATGGCCGAGAACGACAGCGGATCCTTCGGCTTCTCGAAGAAGTTGAAGATGTCTTTCACTTGCATCTCCTGATCGAAAACTTCTCGAACTTCGAATGTCTCTGGGCGCCAAGCAGCCGCGCCCGAAAAAGGTTTCGAGGAGCCCAGCCGTTCAGGCTGGGCTCCTCAGGGAGCGAGCTAGAGGGTCCCGGTCTTCTTGGGCGCCTCGGCGGTCGGGGCGGGCTGCGCCTCGCCGGCGGGGACCGCCTCGAGCAGCTCGACGTCCAGAGCCAGCGACTGCAGCTCCTTGATCAGGACGTTGAAGCTCTCCGGCAGGCCGGACTCCAGCACGTTGTCGCCCTTGACGATGGCCTCGTACATCCGGGTGCGGCCGACCACGTCGTCGCTCTTGACGGTGAGGAACTCCTGCAGCGAGTAGGCGGCGCCGTAGGCTTCCATCGCCCACACTTCCATCTCTCCCAGGCGCTGGCCGCCGAACTGGGCCTTGCCGCCCAGCGGCTGCTGGGTGACCAGCGAGTAGGGCCCGATGGACCGGGCGTGGATCTTCTCGTCAACCAGGTGGTGCAGCTTGAGCATGTACATCACGCCCACGGTGACGTCCTGGTCGAACGGCTCGCCGGTGCGGCCGTCGAAGAGCACCTGCTGGCCGGACACCGGCTGGTTGCCCAGGGTCATCAGCCCGTCGATCTCGTGCTCGCGCGCGCCGTCGAACACCGGGGTCGCCAGGTGGACGCCCTTGTGCAGCCGCTGGCAGAGGCTGGTGACGTCAGCGTCCTTCACCGTGTCGATGAACTCGTGGAAGGCCTTGTCGTCGTAGACCTTCTTGAGCTCCTTGCGCAGGGCGTCGGGGCTGAACTTCTCGTCGATGTAGCGCTGCAGCTGCTCGCCCAGCGACTTGGCCGCCCAGCCGAGGTGGACCTCGAGGATCTGCCCGATGTTCATGCGGCTGGGCACGCCCAGCGGGTTGAGGACGAAGTCCACCGGCCGGCCGTCGGCCATGTAGGGCATGTCCTCGTCGGGCAGCACCCGGCTGACCACGCCCTTGTTGCCGTGGCGGCCGGCCATCTTGTCGCCCACCGCCAGCTTGCGCTTGATGGCCACGTACACCTTGACCATCTTGATCACGCCCGGAGGCAGCTCGTCGCCCTTCTTGAGCCGGCTGATCTTCTCGCCGAAGACCAGCTTGACCAGCTCCTTCTGCTCCTCGAAGGACTCGACGATCTTGCGGACCCGGTCCTCGATGCCGCCGCCGACCGCGATCTCGGTCCAGTACTTCAAGGGGACCTGATCCAGCAGCGCGTCGTCGAGGACGTCGCCCTTCTTCAAGAGCTGCTTGCCCTTGTCGTCGATCAGCTTGGCCTGGCACTCCTTGCCCTTGAGCATGGAGCGCACGCGCTTGTAGGCCGAGTCCTGCAGGATCTTGATCTCGTCGTTCTGATCCTTGAGGAGCTTCTCCTCCTCCATCGACTCGATCTGCTTGGCGCGCTCGTCCTTGTCGACGCCCTTCCGCGAGAAGACCTTGGCGTTGATGATGGTCCCCTGCACGCCGGGGGGCACACGCAGCGAGCTGTCGCGCACGTCGCCGGCCTTCTCGCCGAAGATGGCACGCAGCAGCTTCTCCTCGGGGCTGAGCTGAGTCTCGCCCTTGGGAGTGATCTTGCCCACCAGGATGTCGCCGGGGCGGACCTCGGCGCCGATGCGGATGATGCCCGACTCGTCCAGGTCGTTGAGGGCTTCCTCGCCGACGTTGGGGATGTCGCGGGTGATCTCTTCCTTGCCCAGCTTGGTGTCGCGGGCGATGCACTCGAACTCTTCGATGTGGATGGAGGTGAAGATGTCCTCCTTCATCATCCGCTCGGAGAGGAGGATCGAGTCCTCGAAGTTGTAGCCCTGCCACGGCATGAAGGCCACGACCACGTTCTGCCCGAGGGCCAGCTCGCCGGTCTCGGTGGCCGGGCCGTCGGCCAGCACGTCGCCCTTCTTCACCCGGTCGCCCCGCTTCACGATGGGCTTCTGGTTGATGCAGGTGTTCTGGTTCGAGCGCTGGAACTTGATCAGGTTGTAGATGTCGACTTCGGAGCCGACGTCGCTGGCGGCGGTGTCGGCCTTGACCACGATGCGGGCCGCGTCCACCGAGTCGACCACGCCGTCGCGGCGGGCCACGGTGCACACCCCGGAGTCGCGGGCCACCACGCCCTCGATGCCGGTGCCGACCAGCGGGGCCACGGTGCGCAGCAGCGGCACCGCCTGGCGCTGCATGTTGGAGCCCATCAGCGCGCGGTTGGCGTCGTCGTTCTCCAGGAACGGGACCAGCGAGGCCGCCACCGACACCAGCTGGTTGGGCGAGACGTCCATCAAGTCGACGTCCTCGCTCTTGACCTGGATGGTGTCGCCGCCGCGGCGGGCCGAGACGAACTGCTCGGTGAGCTGGCTCTTCTTGTCGATCGAGGCGTTGGCCTGGGCGATGGTGTGCTTCTCCTCCTCCAGCGCCGAGTAGAAGGACACCTCTTCGGTCACCCGGCCCTGCTCCACCTTGCGGTAGGGGGTCTCGACGAAGCCGTACTCGTTGACCCGGGCGTAGGTGGAGAGCGAGGCGATCAGGCCGATGTTCGGGCCTTCAGGGGTCTCGATGGGGCAGATCCGGCCGTAGTGGGTCGGGTGGACGTCGCGCACCTCGAAGCCGGCGCGCTCGCGGGTCAGGCCGCCGGGCCCGAGGGCCGACAGCCGCCGCTTGTGCGTCACTTCCGAGAGCGGGTTGGTCTGGTCCATGAACTGCGACAGCTGGCTGGACCCGAAGAACTCCTTGATCACCGCCGTCACCGGCTTGGCGTTGATCAGGTCGTGCGGCATGAGCGTCTCGATCTCCTGCAGGCTCATGCGCTCCTTGATCGCGCGCTCCATGCGGACCAGGCCGATGCGGTACTGGTTCTCGAGCAGCTCGCCCACCGCGCGCACCCGCCGGTTGCCGAGGTGGTCGATGTCGTCGATCTCGCCCTTGCCGTTCTTGAGGTCGAGCAGGTAGCGGACCACCTCGAGGACGTCGCGCTTGGTGAGCACGGTGTGCTCGAGCGGCTCGTCGAGGGTGAACTTGAAGTTGAGCTTGAGCCGGCCCACCTTGCTCAGGTCGTACCTCTCCGGATTGAAGAAGAGGTTCATGAACAGGTTGGTGGCGGTCTCGACCGTCGGGGGATCGCCGGGGCGCAGCCGCCGGTAGATCTCCATGATCGCCTCTTCCGGCGAGACGATCTTGTCGAGGTTCAAGGTGTTGCGCAGGAAGGGCCCGACGTTGAGGTTGTCGATGAAGAGGACCTTCAGCTCCTTGAGGCCGCGCTTGCGCAGCTCCTCGAGCTTCTCGGAGGTCACTTCCTCATTGCACTCGATCAGCACCTCGCCGGTGCCCTCGTCGACGATGTCCCGAGCGCAGATCTTGGTGAGCAGCTCCTCCTCGTCGAGGGGCAGCGTCTTGATCTTGGCGGCCTCGAGCTTCTTGATCGCCCCGCGGGTGAACTTGCGGTTCTTCTTGACGATCAGCTCGCCGGTCTTCGGGTTCTTGATGTCCCGGGTCGCCCGCTGGCCGGGCAGCAGGTCCATGTCGACCGACTTCTCGTACTGGTCCTTGCCCTCGATGAAGATGGTCTCGGTGGCGTAGTAGTAGTTGAGGATCTCCTCGGTCGAGCCGCGGAAGTCGAGCGGGTTCTTCTTGGAGGTGTCGGGGACCCCGCCCAGCGCGCGCACCAGCACCGTGGCCGGCAGCTTGCGGCGCCGGTCGATGCGCACGTAGAGGATGTCCTTGTGGTCGAACTCGAAGTCGATCCACGAGCCGCGGTAGGGGATGATCCGGGCGTTGTACAGCAGCTTGCCGGAGGAGTGGCTCTTGCCCTTGTCGTGGTCGAAGAAGGCGCCCGGGCTGCGGTGCAGCTGGCTGACCACCACCCGCTCGGTGCCGTTGATGATGAAGGTGCCGTTCTCGGTCATCAGCGGGATTTCGCCGAAGTAGACCTCCTGCTCCTTCACGTCGCGGATCGACTGGGCGCCGGTCTCCTCGTCCTTGTCCCAGACGACCAGGCGCACGACGACCTTGATCGGCGCCGAGTAGGTCATGCCACGCTGGTGGCACTCGTCGACGTCGTACTTCGGCTTCTCGAGGTGGTAGCTGACGAACTCCAGGGAGCTCGTCTCGTTGAAGTCCCGGATCGGGAAGACGTCCTGAAAGACGCCTTGCAGACCGGTGTCCTCCCGCTTGTCGGGGGGCACGTTCGCCTGCAGGAACTTGTCGAACGAGTGCTTCTGGATGTCGATCAAGTTCGGGATTTCAATGACTTTCGAGATCTTCGAAAAGCTCTTGCGGACGCGGAAGTTGTTCTGGATCGTCGGGGTCGCCATCCCAGCTCCAATCGCGGCCTGCCTGCCGCTCAACCCAACAGGTGAACGGCGGCTAGCGCCGTGAAACGGACCGTTTGAAAAACGCCGGACTGTGTCGGGGAATGCCTCAAGTAACTTTCGAAGGAAGGCTCGTTGTTCCCGACCAGCCCAAAAATCTCGAACGTCAGTGATACGAGGAGGCCGGGGCTCTACCGCTAGGCGGCCCCGGCCTCCTCAGAAGCGCTCGACTTCTTACTTGATCTCGATCGTGGCGCCGGCGGCGGTGAGCTGGGCCTTGATCTTCTCGGCCTCGTCCTTCGCCACGTTCTCCTTGACCGGCTTGGGAGCGCCCTCGACCAGGTCCTTGGCCTCCTTCAGGCCCAGGCCGGTGATCGCGCGCACTTCCTTGATCACGTTGATCTTGTTGGCGCCGGCGTTGGCCAGCACCACGGTGAACTCGGTCTGGGCCGCCGCGGCCGGAGCCGCGCCAGCCGCCGGGCCCGCGGCCACGGCCACCGGGGCCGCCGCCGAGACGCCCCAATCCTTCTCCAGCTTCTTCACGAGCTCGGCCATCTCCATGATGGTCAGGCCCGACAGGTTCGACGCAATCGCATTCAGATCAGCAGCCATTTTCTTCTTCTCTCTTTTCTCGAGGCCGGCTCAGGCCGCCCTCTTGGTTTCCCTTGAAGCCCAGAGGCTCGCGCCTCGAGGCAATCGATCAAGCCTTCTTCGACTTGGCATCCAGGACCCGGGCCAAGCCGGCCGCCGGCTGGGTCATCACGCTCACCAGCTGCTGCGCCGGGCGCATCATCATCCCCAGCAGCATCGCTCGCAGCTCGTTGAGGCCAGGCATCTTCGAGAGCGCCTCGACGCCCTTGGCGTCGATCTTGTTGCCCTCGATGACCGCGCCCTTGACGGACAGCTTGTCGGTCTTCTTGTCCAGGAACTTCTGCAGCACCTTGGCCGGCGAGACCACGTCCTCGTAGCCGAGCACCAGCGCCGTGGGACCCTCCATCAGGTCCACCAGCGACTCGAAGCCCGTCCCCTTGGACGCGCGCTTGGCCAGGGTGTTCTTGATGACCTTGAACTCGACCTTCGAGGCGCGGAACTCCTTGCGCAGCTCGGTGACCGTGGCCACGTCGATGTTCTTCGGCGCCGTCACGATGGCCACCTTCGCCTTGGCCAGCTTCTCGTGCAGCTCCGTGATCATCTGCTCCTTTTCACTCTTGTTGAGCACCAGTATCACCACCCTTCGCGTCGGCCGTTAGCGGCCGGTTGCTGCCTGGTGCAAGGAGCAGGACTTCAAGGGAAAAACCCTTTTGCTTCCCGTCTCGGCAGGCCTGGCGATGCCTTCGCTCGCCGTTTAAACCGTTTGCCTTCTAACCTTCGAGGCCGCTCCGCGCTCGACTTTTCGCGGCTGTCACGGGTCCCGTAGGGTGGCTGGCGGTGCCTGCTGTCTTGAACCAGGAATCGGCGGGGTCCGACATGGACCCCGCCATCCTCCAAAGTGCGCGGCTTAGTATGCGAAAAGCGAGCCGCTGTCAAATCGGCGAGGCGGCGCCGGGCGCCGCCCGCTTCCGAGATGACGCTGTCGACTTGGCTACTCTTCCTTGTGGGCGGCGGCGATGGCCGAGGGATCGATCTTCACCGACGGCCCCATCGAGGTCGAGACGGCCACCGACTTGAGGTAGACGCCCTTGGCCGAGCTGGGCTTGGCCTTCATGATCACGTCCATCAGGACG
Source organism: Myxococcales bacterium (assembly GCA_037442205.1). GTDB lineage: Bacteria > Myxococcota > Myxococcia > Myxococcales > UBA5297 > JBBIQS01. Next base: position 8,280 of record JBBIQS010000058.1, on the reverse strand, counting down.
GTGAAGTTCTCGCGCAGCTTCTGGGCGGTGAAGCTGGCCTTGCCCAGGCGGGCGTGGACGATGCCCGCCTTCTCGACGCGGAACTCGACCTTGCCGCCCTTGAGCTCTTTGACCGCGCGGGCCACGTCGACGGTGACGGTGCCCAGCTTGGGGTTGGGCATCAGGCCGCGGGGACCGAGGACCTTACCGAGGCGGCCGACCACGCCCATCATGTCCGGAGTGGCCACGGTGGCGTCGAAGTCGAGGAAGCCGCCGTTGATCTTGTCGGCCAGGTCGTTCTCGCCCACCACGTCGGCGCCGGCCTCCTGGGCCTCCTTGGCCTTCTCGCCCTTGGCGAACACCGCCACCCGCATCGACTTGCCGGTGCCGTTGGGCAGCACCACCGCGCCGCGGACCATCTGGTCGGCGTGCTTGGGGTCCACGCCCAGGGCGATGGCCACGTCCACCGACTCGTCGAAGCTCTTGCGGCCGTCCTTCTTGGCCTTGGAGCCGGTCTTGCCCTTGATCTCCATGCGCTTGTCGTGGGTCTTCTTGAGCAGGTCGAAGGCCTGCTCCACCGCGTAGCGCTTGTCGGCCTCGATCAGCTTCTTGGCCTCTTCGTAACCCTTGCCTGCCATGTGTTGCTCTCCTTGCGGTGGTCGATAGCGAGCGCTTGCGGGCTCTCCCACCGGTTGTCGCGAATTTTCGAAAGGGGGATTGGGAGCCTGGGGAGACTAGCCCTCGACGTCGAGGCCCATCGAACGGGCGGTGCCCTCGATGGTGCGCATCGCCGCCTCGAGGGTGGCCGCGGTCATGTCGGACATCTTCATCTTGGCGATGTCCTGGACCTGCTTCTTGGTGACCTTGCCCACCTTCTCCTTGCCCGGCTTGTGGGCGCCCGAGCCCTTCTTCTTGTCGGTGTGCAGCCCGGCCGCCTTCTTGAGCAGGATCGCCGCCGGCGGGGTCTTGAGCACGAAGCTGAAGGAGCGGTCCGAGTAGACGGTGATGATGACCGGGATGATCAGGCCGTCCTTGGCCTGCGACTGGGTCGCGGCGTTGAACTGCTTGCAGAAGTCCATGATGTTGACGCCGTGCTGGCCGAGCGCCGGGCCGACCGGGGGCGCCGGGTTCGCCTTGCCGGCGGGAATCTGCAGCTTGACCTGTCCAGTTACCTTCTTTGCCATGGCACTGCCTCTCGTCGTGGTTCAAGCGGGCCGTTTGGCCCTCCCACTCAACGCGAAAGCGGGCACGCTCGGTCTCGAGTGGCCCGCCTCGCCATTTTTCGCCGCGCCGCATCGACCGGCGCGGCAAGTCCTGCTCAGGTCTTCTCCACCTGCATGAAGTCGAGCTCGACCGGGGTGGCGCGCCCGAAGATTGAGACCAGCACCTTGACCCGGCCCTTGTTGGCGTCGACCTCTTCGATGGTGCCGTTGAAGTTGGAGAACGGTCCGTCCACCACCCGCACCCCGTCGCCGGCCTCGAACTGGACCTTGGGCTTGGGCTTGAGGGTGCCCTCGCTGATCTGGGTGGTCAGCCGGCGGACCTCGGGGTCGGTGATCGACGGGATCTTGTCCGGCTCCATGGTCTGGGTGCCGCCGACGAAGCCGGTGACCTTGGGGGTGTTCTTGACCAGGTGCCAGCTGCGGTCGTCCATCGACATCTGGACCAGGATGTAGCCGGGGAAGAACTTGCGCTTGGTGGTGCGCTTCTCTCCCTTGACCATCTCCTGCACGGTCTCGATGGGGATCAGGATGTCGCCGAACCAGTCGCTCATCCCCTCGAGCTTGATGCGCTCCTCGAGCGACTTCTTGGCCTTGTTCTCGAAGCCGGAGTAGGTGTGGACGACGTACCACTTCTTCGTCGCCAGCTCCCCGTGCGGCTTCGCGGTGGACTGAGCAGTCTTGCTCACAACCCTTCCCTCGTCTTTCTTTGGCATCGGTCGGGCTCGAGTCGCACTAGATCTTGGCGATCCACTTGAGGCCTGCGGGGACCCAGACCGTCATCACCTTGGAGGAGATGAAGTCGAAGCCGAAGAGAACGAGGGCGCTGACGACGCTGGCGATGATCACCGCCACGGTGGAGACCCGGGTCTCGGCCAGGCTCGGCCAGGTGACGCGCTTGAGCTCGGTGGCGATGTCAATGCTCACCGCGTGCACCTTGGGGTTGAGGTAGCCGACCACGGCGATGGCGATGGCCACCCCGAAGCCGAGCACCGCGCTCAGGGTCAGCTCGTCGATGCCGAACAGCTGCCTGTCCTGCACCCGCAGGGCAGTCAGCACGAGCTCGGCGATCTGGTGCAGGAAGGCCCCCGCGGCCAGGGCGAACACGAAGTAAAACATGCCCACCAGGCGCTTGGGCTCCAGCTTGCCGGAGCCGCCCATCGAACCGGTCGTCGCTGCATCCATCGTTCACGTCCTTCTTCGCGCCAGCTCGCTAGCCTGGCGACCACTGCCCAAATACCAGAAGCCCCATCCGACGCCCTCCCCTTTGGGAAGAGGCGACCAGGTGGGGCGCCGATGCAGGCCAGGAGGGACTCGAACCCCCAACAAACGGTTTTGGAGACCGCCGCTCTACCAATTGGAGCTACTGGCCTAGATGTTACCGGCGCGCTCCCCGAGCCCTCGAAGCCCCAGCGACCCTTGCCCAGGGCCCCTTGAAGCCGGCGCAGCGTGCCCTACTTGGTCTCTTTGTGCTCCGTGTGCTTCTTGCAGCGCTTGCAGTACTTGGAGAGCACGAGCTTGTCGGCCATCGTGCGCTTGTTCTTGGTCGTCGAGTAGTTGCGCTCTTTGCAGACGCCGCACTCGAGCGAGATGATGCTGCGATTCATCGCTTCACCCTTTTCCTAAGTTGCTGCTTGAGCCCCCGACCAGGATTGAACTGGTGACCTCATCCTTACCAAGGATGCGCTCTACCAACTGAGCTACAGGGGCAACCGCTGCTCTTCTTCGACTGCCTGTCCTGCCACTTCTTTGCCGCCCGCCTACCGACCTGCCGCCTTCTCAGAGCGGGAAACGGGATTCGAACCCGCGACATTCAGCTTGGAAGGCTGACGCTCTACCATCTGAGCTATTCCCGCGCAACCTCCGAACGCCGCGACACTTCACTTTTTTGGACGGGGAAGGATTCGAACCTTCGTAGGCATGAGCCGGCAGATTTACAGTCTGCTCCCTTTGGCCGCTCGGGAACCCGTCCTCGTCGCTGCTTGAAACCTCTCTGCTGCCTCAAAAAATCTCGGCGCGGCACACCGCACCGTCTGCTAGCCGGCGGCGGGAATCGAACCCGCGACCCTCTGCTTACAAGGCAGGCGCTCTACCAGCTGAGCTACGCCGACGCTCTTCCCTGCTTGCCCACCCCCAGCCCGCGGGGCAGGTCGGCGCCTTGAAAGCGGGCCCTTTTACAGATTTCACGAGCCCGGTGTCAAGCGCTTAAAGACAAAATCGCACAGAAGGCCTAGCCCTTCCCCGCTTGAGGGGGCAGAGCGCGCTGGCGGGCCACCTCGTAGAGCAGGATGGCGCCGGCGACCGAGGCGTTGAGGCTGCCCAGTGGGCCGGCCATGGGGATGCGCACCGTGAAGTCGCACTTCTCCAGCACCATCCGCCGAACGCCGGGCCCCTCGCCTCCCACCACCAGGGCCGTCGGCCCGCGGAAATCGACCTGCCAGGGCGCCCGGTCGCCGCTCATGTCGGCGCCGGCGACCCACAGCCCGGCGTCCTTGAGCTCGCCCAGGGCGCGGGCGAGGTTGGTGACCCGGGCCACCGGCATGTGGGCGATGGCCCCGGCGCTCGCCTTGACCACGATCCCGGTGACGCCCGAGGCCCGGTCCTTGGGGATGACCACTCCCTGGGCCCCCAGCGCGCTCGCCGAGCGGACCAGGGCGCCGAAGTTGTGCGGGTCCTCGATGCCGTCGAGCACCAGCACCAGCCCGGAGGGCCCGGCGGCCTTGGCCTTCTCGCAGATGTCGGCCAGCTCGGCGTAGCTGAACTCGGCCACCTTGAGGACCACGCCCTGGTGGACCCCGCCGTCGGCCAGCCGGGCCATGCGGCCGCGGTCGATGAACTCGGTGGGCAGCGAGAGCTTCTTGGCCTGCTGCGCGACCTCGAGCAGCGGCCCGCGCAAGGGCCCTTCGCCCAGGTAGACCTTCTCCACCTGGCCCGGGGCTCCCTTGAGCGCCTCGAGGGCGGGGTGGATTCCGAAGACGTGGCGGGACATCTACTTCACGCTCACAGGCACGCTCAGCTTCTTGGTCTGCCGCTCGCACAGCTTGTCGGTGCAGACGAAGAAGACCATGTCCGCCTCGATCGAGCCCTGGCCCTGCTGCTCGGCGACGAAGGGGACCTCGAACTTGGGGCCGTCCTCCTGCTTGGCCCCGTCGGCCTTGGTCAGCTGCTCCTTCTCCACCTTCACGTTCTTGCCGGCCAGCGAGATCTTGAGCGGCGCCTCGTCGGAGATGTGGGCGCCCTTCTTCGTCCGGATCTTGATCTCCAGCTGGCCCTTGGCGCCGGCCTGCAGCTCGGCGGGGGCGGCCTTGGACTCGACCTGGTACAGGGAGTCGGACTGGCCGGCCAGGGCGCAGGCGGCGGCGAGCAGGGGCGCCGCGAAGGCGGCGGCGCGGAGGCTTCTCTTCATGGCTGGTCTCCAAATCTCCTAGAAGTTGCGGGACCCTAGCGGCGGGAGGCGCGAGGGTCAAGGTCAAGAGCGCTTGGCCACCTTGCGCGCGGCGGGCTTTTGGGAACCGGCGGGAGGCGCTTTCGATTCAGCGGAGCGGGCCTGGGAGCGGGCCTCGCGCACCCGCTCGGCGGCGCGCTCGACGATGGCCGCGGCCAGGTCGATGCCGGTCGCCTCCTCGATCTCCTTGATCCCCGGGGAGCTGTTGACCTCGAAGACGCGGGGGCCGCCGGCCAGGTCGAGCATGTCCACCGCCGCCACGTCCAGGCCGACCAGCTGCGCGGCGCGCTCGGCCATGGCGGCGAAGTCGGGCGGCAGGCGGGTGGCCTGGATGCGGGCCCCGGCCCCCAGGGTGCGCCGCAGCCGGCCGACCCGCGGCACCCGGCGCACCGCGGCGATCGCCCTGCCGCCGACCACGAAGGCGCGGATGTCCCGCCCCTTGGCCTCGCGCACGTACTGCTGGACGATCACGTTGTGGCCCAGGCCCAGCAGCGCCTCCAGTGCCGCCTGCAGCGAGTTGTGCGTCTCGCAGACCATCACCCCGACCTTGTCGGCGCCCTGCAGCAGCTTCAAGAGCACCGGCACCCCGCCGATCAGCTCGACCATCGACTTGATGTCGCCGGCGTCGTTGGCCATCACCGTGGCCGGCACCGGGATGGCGTGGGAGGCCAGGTGCTGCAAGCAGCGGATCTTGTTGCGACTTCTGGCGATGGCCGCCGCGCCGTTGAGGACCGGGACCTGCTCCTGCTCGAACTGGTCGACCACCACCAGGCCGTAGTTCTGGATCGACTGGCCGATGCGCGGGATGCAGGCGTCGGTGCGGCCGATCGGCTTGCGGCGGTAGAGCAGGCCGCTCTTGCCCTCGGAGAGGAGCATCTCGCAGCGCAGCGGATCGAGCACGCGGGCCCGGTGGCCGGCCATGCGGGTGGCGTCGGCCAGGCGGCGGGTGGTGTAGATGGCGCTGGAGCGCGAGAGGATGGTGAAGTGCACGGGCTGTCCGCTCAAGGTGGGGCGGCAAGTGTAGCGCCGGGGCGGTGGGGGCGGAAGCGGAGCGCCCAATGTCCGGCGATGCGGGGCCGCGATGTCAGTATTCTGCCGGCGAGCAACCGAGGCTGCGGTGAACGGCGGCGCATCGCGATCGAGAACCTGTCGCACCTGCTGTAGAGCGCCAGCTCAGCTCCCGCCACCTTTCGCCTCCATGATCTCCCGGCAGCGCACCGCCAGCGCCGGCCGCTGGGCCTGGGCGAAGCCCCCGGCCAGCACCGCCTCGGCATAGAAGCGGTCGGCCCGGGCGTGGTAGAGCGCCCGGCCCAGCTCGTCGAGCGCCTCCTCATGGCGACCCAGCATGGCCTGCGCCCGCGCGAGCCCCAGGTGAAGCCAGGGGGCCTGCCCGTACCTTCCCACGGCCCGGCGCAGCCCGGCGACCGCCAGCAACACCGAGATCTCCAGGTTCACCGCGTGCGTCAGGTGCGACAGCCGCACGTGCGCCGCCAGGTAGGCGAGCCCCGCCGACGGCGCGCGCCGCTGCAGCCCCTGCCCCCGCGCCAGCGCCGCCAGCGCGAAGCCCCGCGCCGCCGAGGAATCGCGCACCGCCTGCGCCCGCTCGCTGCGCGCCAGGTCCAGCTGGATCAGCAGCTTCTCCCCGCTCGCCTCGGGAAGCAGCGGCGCCAGCTGCGCCGCCGAATCCAGCTCCCCGGCCAGCACCCGCCTCACCGCGGCGTGGGCGACCAGCCAGGTCGCCACCGGATCTTCCCGTGATATCGCCGGGTTGAGCCCTGAGAACAGCTGATCGCGCAGCGCGCGGTGGCCCGGCGGCTCAGGCAGCTCCCACGGGCTTTCCCGATAGAAGGAGGGCGCCATCGCCGAGTCGGCGTGCGGCGCGCGCGCCCCGGGCTGCTTCCATTCCGGCTGAGCCAGCTCGTCCCACAGCGCCCGGTGGTCGAAGCGCGACAGCGCCGCAAGCGACGGCCCCTCCCGCCGCTTGCGGCGCAGGCGCAGCCGATGCCAGGCGAACACCGTCGCCAGGTACCCGCCGGAAAATATTGCCGCCCATTCCGCTCTTGCCATGGAGCGCCAGTATAATCGGCGCGCCTCGAGCCGATCTCTCGCTTCCCGACAGAGTCCAGGAGTGGCCATGCAGCAGCCGACGCAGGAGCAGCCCGCGCAGGTCCGCGACTTCGCCATCGAGCGCCCGCTGGGCCAGGGCGGCATGGCCACCGTCTACTACGCCAAGCACCTGCCCTCGGGCCGCCAGGTGGCCTTGAAGCTGATGCACCCGCACCTGGCCAACGACCCGGTCTTCGTCCAGCGCTTCCTCCAGGAGGTGAGAGCCACCACCGGGCTGCGCCACGACAACCTGGTGGAGGTCATCGCCTGCGGCGAGGACGCCGGCCGCTACTACCTGGCCACCGAGTTCGTCGACGGCGGCACCGTGGCCGACCTGCAGGAGCAGACCCGCAAGCTGCCGGCTGCCATGGCCACCAACCTCGCCCTGCAGCTGTTCCGCGGCCTGGACTACGCCCACGAGAAGGGCATCGTCCACCGCGACATCAAGCCCGCCAACCTGATGCTCACCCGGCAGGGCCGGCTCAAGGTCTGCGACTTCGGCATCGCCAAGACCCAGGGGGCGGCGGCCCTGACCCAGACCGGCAGCCTGATCGGCACCCCGGCCTACATGAGCCCGGAGCAGGCCGGCGGCAAGCCGATCGACGCCCGCAGCGACCTGTTCAGCGCCGGGGTGGTCTTCTACGAGTTGCTCACCGGCATCAATCCCTACCTGGGCGAGAACGAGTCCACCACCCTGCTCAAGGTCCTCAAGGCCTCGCCGCAGCTGCTGTTCGAGGTCGATCCCTCGGTCCCCCCGGGGCTGGAGGCGGTGCTGGAGCGGCTCCTGGAGCGCGATCCCGACCGCCGCTACCGCAGCGCCGCCGAGGTGGTCGCCGAGCTGGCCCCCCAGCAGCCGCAAAATCTTCAGAGCGACAACCTGGTGGCCCACTACCTGGCCAACCCGGCGCAGACCAAGCAGCGGCTCGACCTGGCCCAGGCCGCGGTCTACACCGCCCAGGCACGCAAGCGGCTCGAGCAGGGGCCCGGAGAACTGTTCCAGGCCTGCCTCGATCTCTACCGCGCGCTGATCCTGGCCCCCTCCGACAAGGCCAGCGAGGCGCTGTTCACCAAGCTATGCAGCGAGCAGAAGCTCTCCTTCGCCGAGGCCAAGAACCCCAAGATCCGCGAGCTGGAGGCGGCGCTGGAGCAGAGCCCGGACTCGGCCGGAGTGCTGGTGCAACTGGCCAGCCTCTACCGGCTGGAGGGCAACATCTTCAAGGCCGCCGCCTGCTACAAGCGCGCCCTCAAGCTGCGCCCCAACGACGGCTACGTCGCCGGCCAGCTGTCGATCCTCACCGGCGAGCGGCCCAAGACCATGACCGGGACCGCCGCGGTCGCCTCGCCGGCGGCCGGGGCGCCGACTTCCCTGACCGCCGGCCGCGCCGCCGCCCCCAGGACCGGGAACCTGCCCAGCTTCTCCGCCGCCAACGAGCTGCATACCGGGCGCACCGGCCAGATGCCCGCCCGCCGACCGCCGACCGCCGCCGCCCCGCTCCCCTCCACCGCCCCGGCCCCCGCCACCCAGGTCGA
>JBBIQS010000057.1:0-52913 GCA_037442205.1 Myxococcales bacterium | reverse complement strand
ACACCGGCATGTATCCCGCCGGCGTCACCGCCGTTGTCCCATATCCGCCGTAACTTCCGTTGGTCGGCGCCAACCCCGACGGCAGGTTCCCCTGCGTCCGACCCGAGATGTCCGCGTTGTCTCCCGCGTACCCGCCCAAATAGCCGCGCCCCGAAACGTCGATCTTGCTGGTGCTGTCGATCACGATCCCGTTGCCGATCTGCAGATCGATCCCGACCATTCCCGCCGACGTCTGGGGGCTGTGTGTCAGCACGCCGCCCTTGATGATCGAGAGGCTATTGAAGCTGTGCTTGCCATCGATGCGCAGCGTCTTGGCATTGATGACGATGTCCAGCCCCTCGAAGCGGAGATCATCCGCGGCGATCAGGTCGGTGACATCGGCCGGCTGACTGACCACGTTCGCCGTGCTTGTCGCGTTGCCCTGCGCTCCGAGTGAGTCTTGCGCCACCAAGCTCACCGCGAGCGATCCGACCTGAGTCGGCACGTACACGAAGCTGACAGTGCTCCCGGAGGCCGGGTAGTTGATTCGCGTGCCCACGAAGACGCCGTTCACCTGGAACTGCGCCCAGGCCAGCGGGCTCCGCTCGTCACTTGCCCGCCCGGTCAGCATCACCGCAGAATTCAGCAGCATCACCGACGGCGCGCTGATCGTCACCGCCGGCGGCTGGTTCGGCTGGACCGCGTAACTCTTGGACTGGCTCGCGACCAGGCCCAGCGAATTGGTGGCGCTCGCGGCGAGGACGGTCTGGGTGGCACCAGGCACCTGCTCGTCGGCGCACAACTGCACGCAGCTCGCTCCGCAGCTGCCCAGCGTCCCGACCACCGGAACACCGTCGAGCGTCGCCGTGAGATCGGTCATCCCGGCAGCGTCGGTGGCGCTCACACAGAGGTGTGCCATCTCCCCGACCAGCAGCGGCGCGCTCGGGGTCAAGGTGAACGCCAGCGTCGGGGGAACGCCCGGGGTGACGTTGGTAGTGACGGTCGCGGTCCCGGAGAAGCCGGCCACGTCCGTGGCTACCGCGCTGAAGATGACCGAGTTGGCGCTGGCCTGCCATGGCACCTGATAGCTCGTCGAAAGCGTGCCGCTGCTCGACGTGGCCACCTGGACGCCGTTGGCGCTCAGGGCAATGGAGCTGATAGCCCCTGTTCCGCTGGTCCGGACGACCACCGGGATGTACGAGCGCTCCGAGGCACTGGCGGGCGGGCTCCCGGTCGCGAACCAGACGGTCGGGGCGGGGTGCGGCGTCAGCGCCGTGGTCGCCGTCGCGCTCGAGGACAACCCGGCGCTGTCGGTGGCCGTAGCGGTGAACACCACCTGGCTCTGGGCACTGAGGAACGGCAGCTGGTAGGTCGCCGACAGCGTAGCCGTGCTCGACCGCGCGATCTCGACTCCATCGGCACTCAGGACGATCGAGCTGATCTTATCGGTGGTCGTCGCCTGCACGTTCACCGTCACCGTGGAGCGCTCCATGGCGCTGGCCGGCGGGTAGCTCTGGCCGAAGGCCACGGTCGGCGCGTCGTGATCGGGCAGCACGGTGTAGCTCTGGCTGGCCACGCTCTTGCGACCGGCGGCATCCTCGGCCTCGGCGGTTAGCGTCACCTGGCTTCCCAAGGCACTCGGCGGAAGCCTGAGCGCGTAGCTCGTCGTGGCCGATCCCGAGGCCACCTCGTTCGCGCTGACCAAGGCCCCGTCGACGAGCAGTCGCAGCTGGAATGCTCCGTCCGAGTTGGCGGAGACCGACAGCGAATTGACGAACGGCTCGACCCGCAGCTTGGTCGGCAAGCCAATCGGCGCCGTCGGCGGGTTGGGATTTCCGGTCAGCGTCAACGTCGACTGGGCGGAGGCGGTGCGCGACGCACCGTCGGTCAGCTCGACCACCAGCGAGTCCGACAGGGTCGCGGCCACCACCGGCATCTGTACCCGGCCCTGGAGCCATCCGGGGCGCGCGGGATCGTCCAGGAGCGAGCCAAGGACCGTCTGCCCGAACCGCACCGTCGCCGAGTATGGCGCGATGCCGTTGTTGCGATTGACCTGCACCATCACCGACTGCCCGGAGGCCAGGGTGGTGCCAGGGATGGGTGACAGCGATTGGAGTGTCGGCGGCAGAGTGCTGGTGCCCACCACTCGCACCGCTCTCGGTACCGAAAGCGCCTGCTTGCCGCCGAGCGAGCGAACCCGCATCTGCACGCTCAGCAATGTCCCAGGAACGTAGGACGGCGGAACGGTCCAGCGCGCGCGCGGGCTGGCGCCCAGGCGCAGCACGGTCAAGCCATTCACCACCAGCTCGCTGTCGTCCACCCCGATCCCGCTGGTCAGCCCCTCCACTTCCAGCCCTTTGCCCGCTTCGACGGTCGCGCCTTCCAGCGGCAAGCCGAGCACCACCGCCGGCAGCGCCTGCGTCGCCGGCGCCTCGAAGATCGACAGCCCGGCCAGCCCGTCGCTCAGCACAATATTGCCCGCCGCCAGAATCGCGTCGTCGGCGCGGCTCGCCGGCAGCTTCTTCACCAGGCTCGGCTGGGCCGGGTTGGACAGGTCCCACAGCTCCAGCCCGGCCACTCCTTCGCTGACCAGGGCAAGCTGCCCTGCCAGTCGAATCCTGCGGACCTGCCCTGCCGTGTTCGCGCTGCCGATCGTCACCGGCGCCGTCGCGTCGGTCACATCGACCACGCTCAGCCCGGCCGGACCGCCGATCACCGCCTGATTTCCGCTCAGCGCCACTGCCAGCGCCACCTCTGCTCCCTGGCCCAGCTTGCGGATCCCGCCCAGAGCATCGAGCCCGACCACCGCGTACCCGGCGTTGCCGAGCGCCACCACTGCCCGCCCGTCGTCGCCAGCCACATCCTTGGTCACCGAGCCGAGCAGGAGGGAGCCGCTGACCGCGGTGGACAGCTCCACCGTCGCCACCGCTCCCGCGGCCACCGTCCACAACCTGCGAGCAGTGCCGTCGAATCGGTCCACGCTGGTCAGCTTCTGCAGCGGCTGCTGCAGCGTCGCCGTCAGAGTGCCACTCGACTGCTCGGCGTAGGCCGAAAGCGTGGTGCCGTCGAGGACGAAGAGGGTCTTGCCGGAACGCTCGACTTGCCGCACCGCGGTCCCGGCTGCCGCCGAGGAAGCGTCGAGCGGCGAGGTGACAATCCCCAGATCGACGTTGCGGACCCCGGCCGAGCCGGCCGCGACCAGCGCCCCGCGCCGGAACGCCGAGACACCTGCCGGCAGATCGGCCAGAGACAGCGACGCCAACGGAGCACCCGTTCCAGCAGGAGCCGGCAGCGAGTCGAATCGGATCCCCGCCGCGCTGGCGGAGATCAGCACTCCCCCCGACACCGCCAGAGACGTGGCGTCGAGCGGCCGTTGAGCGATCTGGCGCGGATTGCGCGGGTCGCGGATGTCCACGATGCGGAGAACGCCGTCGGCGCCGCCGAGGTAGGCCAAGCCGTCGGCGGTCGCCAGCGCGCGGCTGGAGAACGGCAGGCTCAGCTTGGCGACAAGCGCACAGCTGCCGCTCGGGCCGACGAAGTAGGTCGACAGGCCGAGGTCGGTCGCGACTGCCAATACATCGCCCGCCAACTCAGCCGCCTGAGGAATGCCGCCCGGCAGGAGACCGCCGCAGACGGTCGCGAACAGCGAGCTCCCGGAGCGGGACACAACACCGCTTCCATTCGCCGCCAGCACGCTCCCGTCGATGTTGGTACTCACCAGCACCGGCCGCGACGGATCACTCAGATCGACTCGTTGGACCCTGGCGCTGTCGCTCGACGAGGCATAGACCGCATCACCCACCGCCACCCGGTCGAAGGCGCCCGCCAAGTGACCGACCTGAACCGGAGCGCCGGGAGTCGACAGGTCGATCACGTCGAGTCCGCCGCTGCCGAGAGCGAGCACGGCCAACGAACCAAGTGCCGCCACCGCCGTCGGTGCGCTGGCGCTGGCGTAGGTACCAAGAACGGTCGCGCCGGGGCTCGCCGAGCGATTCAAGCTCGCGACCACCAGCCCCTGAGGAACCGCGACCAGCAGCTCATCTCCAAGCACCGCGAACGACCTCGCCCCCTGGAAGGCGCCGCCTGCCAGCACCTCGGCCGAGGGCACCGCAGGTTCGATGACCGTTCTGGAAGTGCGAACCCGGCCGATGTTCCCGGCGCGATCCATCGCCATCGCCAGCACTTCGATGGTCGAACCCGGCGCAGTGGCGAGAGGAACATCGAAGACGACCGCCGCCCCGCCACTGGCAACCACGGTTCCATTCAAGGTGATCTGGAGCCCGACCTGCTCCGCGCCGCCGGCGTCGGTGACGGTGGCCAGCGCCGACAGCCGCGAGCCCGCGGACAGCGAAGCGCTGGTCGGGTCGACTGCCAGTGCGATGGCGGGCGCAACCAGGTCATCCACTACCGTCAGGTTGAGTGTCGCCGGAGCGGAGACGCGTCCCGAGGTGTCGACGGCCACGGCCTCGACGACGACGTTCTGGGTTCCGGTGATGATCGGCATCCGCAGGCTGGCCTGGAACGGCGGTGCGCTGACCACCTCTGCCGGGACGCCATTGATCGCAAAGCGAACCTCGGCCGTAGGATCGATTCCGGTCACCGCGGCGGCCACAGCCACGCTGGTGCCCTCGAAGATCATCCCGCTGCCGACGCGAGCCAGGCTTACCACCGGCGACCAGGGGGTCGGATCTGGATGGATCAGGATTGAGGCCGTGAGCGGCTGGCCGTGCCGGCCCTGAGCGTCGACGGCGACGGCGGTCACGACCTCGGTGGTATCCACCGCCGCGCTGGGCGCGGTGAGCTCGGCCCACAGCGCCGGCGAGGAGGCGGTCGCGGACGATCCGCCCAGAGTCAGCAGAACGCTAGCCACCCGATTCGGATCGGTGGGAACCGCCGCCACTCGCACCCGGGTCCCGGACAAAGCTTCGGCCGGAAATTGCAGCGCCGCCAGCGACGGTCCAGTGCCGTCGTCCACAAGAGAGACGGTCTGCTGCGCGGTGGAGAAGTTGCCGGCGAGGTCCCGGATGTCGAGGGAGACCGTGGCCGAGCTGCCGCTGGCGGGCAGATCCACCGTGGCCGGAATTTGGCTGTCCAGCGTCTGCACCAGGACGCCATTGACCCGCACTTCGGCGGTGTAGGCGTTCAGAGGATCGGCCTCATCGGCGACGATGGCGCCCAGGGCGATGCGGGCGCCTGGCGCGGCCGAGCTCGCCATTCCGAGGCTGACCGCCGCCGGCGCCGGCCCGCGGCTCAGCGACAGATGAGCCAGCTCTCCCGAACTCGCGCTGTAAACGTCGCCTCCGCTGAATGCGACCAACCCCTTTGCCGCCGGGAAGAGGCCCGCGCTTGTCAGCCCGGCGCGCGCATCGAAGAAGAGCACGCCATCGTTCCGGCCGATCGCCAGGTAAGGACCGTGGCCGCTGGCGAAGATCGCCGGGGACGACAGTTCGGCCGTTCCGGCGGGCACCAGGCTGCTGCCGCTGAGGGCAAAGCAGGCCAGGCTCGAACCCGCTGCGCACACCTTGCCGCCAGGAAGCGCCGCGACTGCCATCACCCCAGCCTGCGAGACCTGCGCGGCAATACGCGGTGCGGAGGGAACCGAGAGATCGATGGCCGACAGGCCGAAAGCGCCGCCGGCGTAGACCCAGGTGCCGTCGGCTGCCAGCGCCGACACCGACCCCAGAGGCAGCCTGGCGGAGAGCAGGCCTGCTCCATCGCGCACATCCAGACCTTCGTCGGTTCCCACGGCAAAGCCGTCCCGGAACGAGCAGAGGGCCGCCGGCGCACGGGTCAGCGCGATGCTCGAACCCGCGGTCAGGTCGGCAGCGGCGAAGAGCTCGAGCGAGCCCGCGCCTGCGGAACGGGCTGCTACGACGACCTTGCCTACCCCTCCGAACGCCGCGGCGATCGGCGTCCCGGAGATGGTCTTCTCCGCCAGCTTGGCGCCGTCACCTCGAGCTCGCAGCTCGAGGGCTCCGTGGCCGCCGTGGTCATCGCGCAGCACCGCCAGCCGATCGCCGCCGAGGACAATCGCGGCGATGGCATCGGACGCCGGCAACTCGGCCACGACCGCAGGCGCTGCCGCCGCGAAGACCGCCAAGCTGCCGTCGATGGCCTGGGCACTGGAATCTCCACCCAGGGAAGTCGCCAAGGCCCCGAGGTGAATCGCCGCGCCCTCGGGCCCGAAAGGCACCGTGAAGCTGGAGCTGCCGGGGATCGGCCCACTCCCCAAGGCGGCTCCGTCCACCGACAAGGTCGCGCTCCCGGTCCCGGTGTCAGAGGTCGCGCTGGCCAACAGCGAAGAGCCGCCAAGGAAGATCGGGCCGCCCGGTTGCGCGCTCAGGTTCAGCGTCGGCGCCGGCTTGCCGTTGTCGGTGACGGTGATCGTCCGGATGGCGGTGGCGCTTTGGGCTCCGGCAGCGTCGATGGCGACCGCAGTGAGAACGACCGACCGCGGAGAGCCTGCGGTCGGAGGGGCGACGAAGGTGGAGTTCCAGGGCGGTCCGGTCAAAGTCGCCGAGACTCCGTCCAGGTTGAGGACGACCTTGGCGACCCCGGCGGCGGCCGCCGGGGCAACGGTCACCGCGACCGGAGTTCCCTCGACGAACGACAGTCCTGCGGTGGGGGCCGAGATCGAAACCACCGGCTTGCTCGAGGGAGGGTCGATGGTCACGACGCGCGAGGCGGTCCCGACGTTCCCGCGGCGATCGGTAGCGCGCACTACAAGAGTGACGCTGGTGGCGGCGCTGGCCGACGGCGCGGTCCAGGCGGCCTGCCACGGAGGCGCGGTCATGGTCGCCAGGTCGATTCCGTCGGCCGAGAAGGTCAGCGAAGCGATCCCGTTGGCGTCGGACGCTGAGGCCTGCAGGCTCACCCGCGTGCCCGCCACCAGCCTAGAGCCGCTGGGCTGGAGCAGAGCGACCTGCGGAGCGACGGCGTCAGGAGTGACGGTGACCGCCACCGTCTGGCACGCGGTCAACTGGCCCTGGTCGTCAGTGGCCCGCGCGGACAGCACGTGCTGTTCTGCGACATTGCCCGACAGCGTCAGGCGCACGTTTCCGGAAACCGAGGTGGATGCGGCAGGCACCCCCGCCGCCCGCTGGAGCGGCTGTCCGTCGAGAGCGACCTCGAAGAACGAAACCAAATGGTCGTCGGTCGCACCGGCGGTGAAGCCGAGCGTCGAACCCTCTTCCAGACTGACCGAAGCCATCGCCGGCACGGTGAAGGCGCAGGAGGGCGGAGCGTCGGACACGATCTGCACGGTGACCGCGAACTGGGCGCTGTTGCCGGCGTAGTCCTTGGCGGTGGCGACCACAGTCGAGGTGGAGCCCACCGCCGCGGGCGGCCAGGTGTAGCTGAACTGGTGGTAGCCAAGCGGCTTGGCTGGGATCCCGTCCACGGCTAAGGTGACCTCGGCCACGCCATTGCTGTCGTCGGTGGCGACCACGGCGAAGGTCCAGGGGACATTGGCGACCAGCGGCGTCGCCGAGGCCATAGTCTGGCCAGTGCCCGCCAACTGGATCGAAACGGCCGGCGGAACGACGTCGACGGTCTTGAAGCCGCGCCACGATCCTGTCGGCATGGCGTTGCCATTGAGGTCGGCGACGCCGACCGCCGAGAGCCAGTAGCTGGTGGTCGAGGCCAGGTTGGCCGCAGGAACGAAGGTGATGCTTCGCTGGTCGGCAGCGACGCTCGCCGTCCCGGGAACCGCACCGCTCGGACCGCTGATGCTCACCTTGCCGGCGGTCGCGGAATCGATGGGCTTGTTGAAGTGCAGCGTGAACGTGGACGCCAGCGGGACGTTGTTGACGCCCTGGGCATCGAACGGGTCCCAGGCGACGATTTGCGGCGGCACCAGGTCACGGCGACTCAAGGCCGACGCCATCAAGATGGGCGCGGTTCCAGCCTGGCTCAGGACCGCGGCCACCGGCCCCGCCGGCCCGGCCGGAACCAGCGCGTCGATTCCGATGCTACTCAGGCTCCGGGTGCTCGCCAACGCCCCGTCAAAGGATACGGTCAATCCGCGAGTGAAGCCGGCTCCGCTGATGTGCACCCATCCGCCGCTGAGGTCCACAAAGCTCGGGGCGATGCTGGCCACGGTCAGCGGCGACAGATAGACGAACCCGCCAGGCACCTCGGCCAATGCCCCAGTGCCGGTTACCACGCGCACCAGAGCCGGACCGGCGCCCTGCGCCGGCGGCGCCGTCACCTGCAGCAGGCTGGCAGTTCCCGGCGCGAACTGCGGCACCAGCTGGCCCCCGATGTACACCGTCGTGCCGCTGTCGAAGCCGCTTCCGGCGATCTGCACCAGCGTCCCGCCGGCGACATTGCCGTAGTTTGGAGCCACGGACGTGATGCTCACGTCGTTGGGCGCCTTGGCGGTGAAAGAGTAGGACCACGGGGCGAGCACCGTCCCGCCCACGAACGGCGTCGCGCCGAAGGTGGCATTCAACTGGTACGTCTGTCCGTCGGTCAGCGGCGAGGACGGCGCCAGGCGCAGGGTGGCCCCCACTGCACTGGCGGTCGCAGGCACTGCGTTGGCCCCGGACAGCATGGCCAGCGAGCTGGCGCTCAACACGCTGAGCGGCAGTCGCCCGGAGAGTGCGACCGAGACCGCGGCGTCGCTGGCCAGCGTGCCGCCCGGTTCCGGCTGCGTCTCGACCACCATCGGGTACGGCAAC
This sequence comes from Myxococcales bacterium, assembly GCA_037442205.1. Classification (GTDB taxonomy): domain Bacteria; phylum Myxococcota; class Myxococcia; order Myxococcales; family UBA5297; genus JBBIQS01. The sequence continues at coordinate 44,253 of JBBIQS010000057.1, read as the reverse complement.
TCGTAGATCGAGATCTGGCCGCCATTGGAAGAGACGGCGACGCCGTCGGCGATCGCCACCCGATTGATGTAGCCGCCTGGGCTGGCGAAGGTCCTCTCGACCAGCCCCTGAGTCGTGTCGATCAACGAGATGCGCGTGCCGTTCGTCGCCAGCAGCCAGGGACCGAACAGCGACATCGCCGTCTCGGGCCCGGCGATTCCCGCCGGCTGCATCCAGAATCCGACCTCAACGGGAGTCAGCGGGGTGCTGACATCGAGCAGGTGAATGCCGTCGCCGGTGGCCACCGCCATCCGCGCGCCATGCGCCGCCAACGCACGCGCGGGCGCCTTGAGCCCAGAGAGCGTTCCCAGGACGGGCAGAGACCCGCTCTGGAGGCTGCGGACCTCGACCCTGGCCGAGGAGCCGTCCTCGACCAGCGCGATCAGCCCGCCGGGTGCCATGGCCAGGCCGCGCACGACGCCAGAGGCGACGAAGTCCTGGGCCACCACCTGGTAGCTGCCGTTGACGTTGCCCAGCACCGCCAACTCGGCCGCGCCGCCGACAGCCAGGTAGGCGCCTCCTGGGGCTGCCGCCACCGAGGTAATGCTGGCGCCAGTGGGGGTAACAAACACGCGGTCCAACTCGATGGGCGAGCAGGCGGCAAACGCTCCGCTGCCGCAGCTCCCCATGTCGTAGCGGACCACCTGCCCATTGCCGGCGAGGAAAGCCGTGTTCCCCGAAAGCGCCATGGCCGTGGCGCCGCTCACCCCGGGAACCGACGCCCAGGGAACCGGGTTCTCAGGCACGGAGATGTCCAGCACGTCGAGCATGCCGCTGCGCGCCACCAGAAGCGCCGAGCCCAGCGGCTGCATCACGTCCACCGCCTGCGAGCGGGAGGAGATCTGCGCCAAGGTAAAGGTGAAGGCGCCAGGCGCGGTGAAGCTCGCCAGGCTGCCCCCTGCCCCGGGCGTGGAAACGGTGACGTCCAAGGTGCCGGTGACGCCGTCCGGAACCACCACCGACAGCGCGCCCTTGTCATCAAGGCTGGCGGAAACTGCCGGCACGCCGCCGAAGCTCACCTGCGAGCCTGGGAACAGGCCGTTGCCAGAGATCTTCACCGTCTCTCGCCGAGAGAACGCGGCGGAGGGCGGCGTGATGGAGACGATCGAAGGCTTGACCAGGTAGCGGTACGCACCCAGGCGCATGCCGGCGAGCCCGCTGGAATTGACGACCTCGACCGCCGCCGGTCCTGCCTTGCCGGCTGGGACCACCACCGTGGCCTGCGTTCCATCGACTGCGACCGACTTCACCAGCGCCGTCGCGCCGCCGATTCGCACCGCGCAACCCTGAGCAAAGCCGGAGCCGATGACCTGGATCTCCTCGCCGCCGTCCTCGAGGCCGAAGGCGGGGTTCGTGCTCTCGACCAGCGGGACGTTCGGATCCGCGGTGGCGGCGGTGGTGAAGCGAACCTGGGCCTCCACCCCCAGCGCGCCACCCTGCAGGTCGGCGACCGATGAGCCGATGCGCAGCAGGTAGTGCGTGGACGGGGACAGCGCGCTTCCCGGGGTGAGCACTACCGAGCCGCCCCCGGAGACCGAGGCGACGCGCCTGGAGACCGGAATGGCGATTCCTCCCGACTCGAGCGAGAGCGCCCCGGTGGTGCTGGGATCGGGCAGCTCGGTGAACTGCGCCACTGCCACCGCGTTGAGCGGCGCCAGCTCGCCTTCGCGCGGGGTGGTTCCCCGCAGCTCCAGATGCTCCAGCGCCACCGAGGAGAGCGATCCGGCGAGGGTCCACGAGCTCAAGATCGGGTCTGCCACCGGCATCTCCACCGGGGTTCCGGCGACGCTGAGGGTCAGAGTGCCGACCAGCAGGTAGCGGCCGAGGAAGGCGATGCTCTGGGCGTCGCCGAAGACCGCTGCGGTCTCGAGAGCCGTCGGCGTCTGCCCGGGCAGCGCTCGGAAGCGCTGAACCTTGCCGCCGCCTCCGGCGACATACACGACCCCTCCGGAGACCAGCGCCTGCTCCGCCGACATCCAGTGTCCGCCGAGCGGATCCGCCAGGGAGAGCGAGCCGACAGGGGCCGGCGCGCTGGGATCGGTCAGCTCCACGATCGCCACCTGGGCCGCCCGCCCCAGCGACACGAAGGCGCGCGTGCCTTCGAAGGCGATGTGCCGCGCCGGGGCCGGCATGGGGAGCGTCCCCAACTCGGTCAGGTCACCGGTGCGGGCATCCAGCACGTGGAGCACCGGGTTGTTCGGGTCGGCGCTGGCTGCCAGGAGCAGCCGTCCGCTCAACCCCAACGCGCTCACGCCTCCAGCGATCGGCCTGCTGCCGAGCTGCAGTGGGGCGGCCGTCTCTCCATCGAGGAAGCGAGTGATGCCCTGTCCGTCGGCGACGAAGATCAGCGCCCCCTCGACGGCGACGTCCTGAGCAAGACCGCTGACCGGCAGCGTGGCAATGACCACCGGATTGGCCGGCAGGGTCACGTCCACCACCTTGACGCCAGCGGCACCGGCCGCCACGAAGAGCTTGTTCCCCTGCTTCGCAACCCGGCGCGCGCCACCTGCTCCGTCGAAGGTCAGCCGCGCCACCTCCTTGACCGCGGTCGGCTCGCCCAGGTCGGCCACCAGCAGCCCGCCATTGGAGCTGGCGGCGCCGTAGCGCAGCACCGTTCCGTCGGAGGCGACGACGTCGGTCACCGCGCCCAACGCGGCATAGGCCACTCCCTTGTCCACCAGCACGTGGGCCACCGGCGGAGCCGGCATGCTCGCCACCGCTCCCGATCCGTAGAGGAATGCGTGGGGCAATGTGTGCGCGTGCCCGAGAAGCGAGGCGGTCACATCGACCAGGCCGGCGCTGCCCGGCGGCACCAGTGCCACGGCATTCTTGGACGAGGAGACGGTGACATAGAAGGAGTTGGTGGCTCCGAAGGCGACCGCGAGCCCCGGCGCGAAGCCCTCGCCCAGCAGCCTGACCGAAACACCCCCGCGCTGCGGTGAGCGATCGGGGGTAATTGAAGTCAGGTGCAGCGGCTGGCGATAGACGAATCCGCCCAGGCGCACGCTGGATATGCCGCTCGGGTCGATCACTTCGACGTCGGCGGGGCCGGCCGAGCCGGCGGGCGAAGGAGGAATCGAAACCGACAGCTCGGTCTCGGTAGCTGCGGTCACCGACACCGGCTGCCCGGCGACCTTGACCACCGTTCCGCTGCGGAAGCCGCTGCCGCGGATGACGGCCGCCGTGGTTTCGGTGACCAAGCCACTGCTCGGAACCACGGTGGCGATCTGCGGCGCGCGCGCCTGGAGGTCGGCTATGGCGAAGCTGGATTGGAAGCCGACTGCCAGTGGGCGCAGATCGAAGGTGGTGACGCCGCTCACCTGGATCGAGACCGTGGCCCCCGGCGTCAGCGGCGCGTCCGGCTTGAACACCAGCGAGCCGCCGTGGACCGCGAACACCGAGGTGCGAGTGCCGGCGAGCGGAACCGGGCCGCTGCCGGAGTCCTGAGTGACGACGAAGGTCTGCTCGGTGACCGAGTCGGGATGGACCGGCAGGCTCATCTCGACGGCGATGGTCGAGTCGCTCAAGGCGAGCGAGCCGTCGGCGGGGCGCACCGATACCACCAGCAGATCGGTCGGGGGCACCGCCACCGCAGTCGCCGCGCCTCCGTTGGTAGCCACGTACAGCGACCCGCCGGCCCAGGTCATGCCCGAGGTTTCGGCCGCCAGGTCCGTGGCCTGCAGGGCCACTGGCGCGGCCTCGTTGGACAGATCGTAGACGTACAGCCGCTGGGCGTAGGTCACGTAGGCGCGCTTGCCGCGGACCGCCACCCGGGCGGAGACCAGGCGCTCATAGCTATCGCTGGCAGTCCCCACTGCCACGTCGCCCAGCTGGTTTCCCACGCGGTCGAAGATGGTCAGGTGCAGGGCGCTGCCCGAAGTTCCGACGACTTGCGAGGTCAGGGCATAGAAGCGATTCGTTCCCAGGTCGAGCGCCAAGGCGTCGGAGTTGAGCGGAATCGACTCGAGCAGAGGCAGCGAGGGATCAGCGGCGTCGAACTTCTGCACGTAGCCGCTACCCTGCCCCTTGTCGACGGTGGAGACGAAGGCCTGCGTTCCCTCGATGCGCACGCCGGTGGCGCGGCCAAAGGTCAGCGCGCGCCCGACCAGATAGGGCACCGACGGATCGTTCACGTCGGCGGCCACCAACCCGAAGTCATCGGTGGCCAACAGCGCCAGGCCTCCCTGGACGTCCAGCCCGCGGACCGGACCGTCGGTGTGCGCAATGCCGAGGCGAATCGGCCGCTCGGGTAGCGAGACGTCGAAGATCTGCAGTCCCGACGCATTGGTGTTGGGCACGCCGACGTAGAGAGTGGTGCCGACGAGCTTGATTTCCGACGCCGTGAGCGGCGGGAAGCCGGGGAGCGTCAGGGTGCTTCCCACCGGCAGGTCGTAGGAGTAGGTCCCGATGGTGACCGGCGCCTCGCCCGGCCGCTCGAGTTGCACCGCGACCAGCCCCGGGCCACCGGCGCGCGGGGTCGTGAAGTGGAGCGTGCTGAGGTCGAGGATGTCCACGTCCACGCCTGGCTTCCCGCCGATGACCACCGTGGTTCCTGGGATGAGGGACCGATTCGAGAGCTTGACCGAGATCCGGTCGCCACCGTCGACGGGTCCGTGATCCGGGGTGAAGGTCGCATGCGCCGAGGCCAGCGAGTCTACGTAGAGCACGCCCTGTGGCGAGGTCGCCGACGGCCCTCCGGAATCCACGACCATCAGGTCGGCGGGCCCCGAGGGCCGCCGCGGCGCGACGACCGCCAGCTCGGTGTCCGAGACCACGGTGAAGGGCGCCGAAGTGCCGCCAATGGTCACGCTGGCGGCGTTGGCAAGCCCGCTGCCTTTGACCGAGAGCGCGGTGCCTCCGGCGGTCGAAGCGGTATACGGCAGGATCGAGGCGATGGCCGGAGCCAGCGACCCGGCGGCGCCGGTTCGGAAGCGGCTGGTGAACGGCAACAGGAGCGAGCCGCCCCGCTGGTCAGTGACCGAGGTATCGACGCGAACTTGGTAGGTCGAGCTGGGGAGCAGTGTCGCCTGCGGCTGCGCGACGATGGCGTAGGTCAGCGTGGCGTCGTCTTTGGTGACCGTCAGCCCGAGCGGCACCGCGCCTTCGGGGCCGATCAGATGGACGCTATCGCCGGTCACGCTGGGCGGGGCGATCGGACGGTTGAAGCGGACGATTACCTGGGCAATCGAGGGAGGGACCAGCTCGTCTCGGGACGGCGTCACGCCCGTCGCGAATGAGAACGGCAACGACAGCTCGGTCAGCCGACCGCCGCCGGCGAGGAGGAGCCGGTCGCTGACCACCATGGTGTCCATCGCCTGCTCGGTGTTGCCTCCGCTGATCAGGTTCGGGTTGCGCGGATCGGAGACGTCGGTCACCAGCACTCCGCCGGCGCTGGCAGAGACGAACAGCAGGTTGCCCACCAGTTGCAGCCGCTGCGGCTGCCCGGGCTGGTTCGAGAGGTTCTTGTCGAACGGGATGCGGAAGAGCTCCTTCGGCGCCGCCGGATCGGAGACGTCGATGAAGAGCAATCCCATCTCCGCCGCCGCGGCGATGGCCACGTCGTCCACCACCACCACGTCGGTCAGGTTGTACGGGAAGGTCAGCTGGCCAACGACCGACGCACCGGAGCTGGCAGAGCTGTAGACGTAGAGTCCGCCGCTCGGATGCGTCCCGCCGCAGTAGTCCGTGCGCTGACCGGGGGCCTCGGTGAAGTACGGCGGCTGGGGAGGAGGCAAGGGATACGGTTTGGGCCCGTACTTGCCACCGCCGTGGCTTCCGCCGACCACGTACAGCCGCCCCTTCGAGACGACGGCTCCGAAGATCTCCTCGTTGATAGGTGCCGAGATGCTTCCAACGACCAGGGGATCGGCCACCGAGCGGGTATCGATGAAGGCGAGCGGAGCGGTGTATCCGCGGATGACTTCTCCCGCTGGCTGACAGCCTTCGGTGCCCATCTCATTGTTCACGACCAGGGCGCCGTTGGGCTGCGGCAGGATTCGCGTGGCGAAGCTTCCATCGAGGCTGGCCCACCCCAGCATCGTCAACATCATCGGATCGCTGCCGTCGAGGATCACCAAGCCGCTCTCGCCATTGGCGATGAGGACGTTGTGGCCCGATACCGCCACCCCGAGGGAGTCCGGAAGGATCTCCACGTCCGGCTTCCCCTCCGCCGGGAGGCGGCCGATCAGCGTGGCGTAGAGCCGGTCGACGTCGGCGGTGGGCGGATTGACGATCTGCCCGCCCGCGACCCGCGGTTTCCCCGGAAGCGCCACGTCGTAGCTAGCGACGCGGAATGACTCGGGCACCGTCGCGGCGCCCATGAAGACGCCGGTGAAGGGCTGGTCGAACTTGTTGCCCTGCCCCGAGGATCCGGCCGACGAGTAGACCAACAACGGAGAAGACGGGTCGGACGCCAGCGCTCCCGGCCTTACTAGCGCCGCGGTCGCCTGGCCGGTAAAGGAGAGACCGTAGCCGTGCGGCTCAGGCGAGCTGACCCTCTCGATGCCATCCGCCGAAGCCACCACCACGTCGGCCGCGCCAAAGAAGCCTGGGGGCGCCACGGCGGTGATCTGCTCCAGCGACTTCACCGTGACCGAGAGCGCCGGCAGCCCGCGCACCAACACCCGCGTCGAGCCCAACACGCTCGTCCACGGCGGCAGGAAGCTCGTCCCCTCGATCTCCAGGACGCTTCCTCCCTTGGGGTTGAAGAAGCGCGGCGTGGTCTTGGCCACCAGGATTGGCGCCACGTAGAAGTAGCCGCCGGAGCGCCGTCCACTCAGGCCGGATGGGTTGATCACCTCGACGTCGGAAAGTCCAGGGAGCCCGGGCGGCACAGTCAACGCCAAGCGGGTGGAGGAGGCCGCCAGAACGGTCGCCTCCACACCGCCGATCTTCACCACCGAGTTGCTGTCGAAGCCCGAGCCCAGCACGTCGCTGAAGGTTCCGCCGGCGGTTGGGCCGATGCGCGGCACCACTTGCTGGACGATGGGGATTGGCCCCGGCCCGGCGGCGGTCTGGAAGTCGCGGTCGAAGGGAGAAACGAGCGCGATTCCGTCGGGCGTGGTGAGCGCGGTCGAAACCGACAGGTGAACCTGCGCGTTGGGCGGAAGCGGCCCGGCCAGCCGGAACAGCAGCGTGCTCACCGGCGGGCCATCCGGAGTGCCGGCCTCGAGAGTGCCAGGGACCGGAACACCATCGATCGTGAGCGAGAAGGCCGACACCGCGCTGGCGGCGGAGACGGCGGTCGAGCAGGTCACCATTACCGAAGGCAAATCGAGCGGGACCAGCTGGCCCTGGGCCACGGTCGCCGAGGTGACCGAGAGGACACCCGGCTCGCCGAAGTCCAGCGACCAGCCCAGCGTCCCGCGGTCGCGCGCGCTCAGCAGCACGTTGCCGCCCACCGCCACCGAGGTCGCGACGCCGCCCTTGGCGCCGCTGACGTGGTACAGGACCTTCGGGTGCAGCAGATCGGAGAGATCGACTACCGCGATGCCGGCCGCCCCCGCCGCTACGTAGGCCAGATTCCCCGACAGCGACACGTCCCAGGCGAAGCCGCCGACGTCCACCGAAGCGATCTTCTGCAGCGACGCGGGATTGGCGGCATCGACCAGCACCAGCCCGTCGGCGCCGGCGGCGGCCACCGCAACCGTTCCCAGCCGACGAACGCGCTGCACCGACAGCGGCATCGATCCCAGCAGCGCCGGGTTCGACACGACCGACCACGCCGACAGCTGCCCGCCCGTGACCGCGTCCGTCTGGAGATTTCGAGTGCCGAGGGCCACCAGGGCTAGCCCCTCGTGGACCACCAGCCCCTGGGCCCCGGGCACCGAAGCAGTGGTGTTCAGCTGGAAGAGCCCGTGGGTCGAATCGAAGGCCTGCAGCCCGGTCTTGCCTGCAGCCACCAGCAGCCGGTCATCCCGGCCGTCCACCGCGTAGGCGCCTTCCTTGCCCGCCTGCTTGGCGGACAGCACCACCGGGTTTTCCGGGTCGCTGAAGTCGATCTGGTACACGTCCCCGCGAATCGGTTGGCCCCACGTTGGTGAGCGTCCGTCCGTATCGAATGTCCGGGTACCGGCGTAGAGGATGGTCCCGCCGCTGGGAGGATAGGAGAGCGAGCGGATCTCCCCGCCCAGCGACACCCAGCCGATGATCCTGTCGTCCAATCCGTCCTTGTTCCGATCTACCAGCTCGGCGCGGCGGTCCGGAGGAATCAGCAGGCCGGCCGTCGGACCGAAGCGCTCCAGCCCGGACAAGTCGACGACCGTCACCCCGGAACCAACGGCCACGTAGGCCAGGTCGCCGATGACGATGGCGTCTCTGATTCGCCCGCCGAGGTTCACCGAGGAACCCGTCGGCTGATCAAAGGTGAAGGCTCCCGCCAAAGTCACCTTGGTGCCATCGGGGTTCTGCACCGACACGTCGACCGCACCGTGCAGGCCGAACGGCGTGTTGCACTCGATGGTGTTCAGGCCCAGGACCCGGACCTGGAGCGCGGGCAGATCGGCGAAGAAGACCTTGACGTCGCCCCCAGGCTCGAAGCCCGTTCCCTGGATCACCACCCGGGTTCCGCCCGAGGACGGCCCGCGGCTGGGCGTCACCGAAGCGAGCGAGAGCTGCTGCACGTAGAGGTAGGCGCCGATGCGCGACAGCCCCGTTCCCGAGGGCGTGCGGATGCTCAACGCGGCGGCTCCCACACCGTTCGGCGGGGTCGTCACCACCGCTGTCGTGCCGTCCGGCGAGACCGAGTTGAGGTTGGCTATGGCGCCCGCGAAGCGGACTTCCATCCCCTGCTGGAAGCCGGTGCCGCTCAGAGTGACGGTCGTTCCTCCCGCCACCGGGCCCTGGCGCGGGGTCAGCTTCGAGAGCGTCACTGGCACGGCCACTGGGCTCGACGCGGTGCCGAAGGTCATCGAGAAAGGAGCCGGCATGGGCGAGCCGGTCACCGCATCGTGCAGTCCCTCGACGCGCAAGGTGTAGGTCGCCGACGGAGCCAGCGGCGAGCCCGGGGCGATGGTGAGCGTCGTCCCCGAGAGGCTAACCGCCGCATCCACCGCGGTGCCGGCGGCCGATCCGTCGCTGCGAATCAACCGGACGGTAGTCGAATTGGCATCGGAGACTGCGCGGTTCATCCGGACGGAGATCGGGGCGCTGGGCGGAACCCCTTGGGCATCCTCCTCGGGAGCCACGCCGACGACCATCGGGAATGGGAGCTGGATCACCTCCAGCGCGTCGTTGGATTTGGCCCCTTCCTTTGCGATGCTCTTGACCGAGGCCACGACGAGGTCCCGGTCGATGGCGACGTCGGCGAGCTCCCCCGCAGGGAACAGATCCACCGCATCGACTGACACCGGGTGAGCCGGGTCGCCCAGCGCCAGAATCTGGACCAGCGCAGCTCCTGAGCTACCAGCAGCAGCCGCGAGGTGCGGTCCAATTGCCGAACGCCCAAACTTGGTTCGGTTGATGAGTCCGGAAATCTCAGCCGCCTGACGCGATCGCGCCGGGGGAGAAAGAGACAGTGACTGGAGGGGCCCGCTCAACGACAGCAGTCCCCTCAGCGCACGCGCGGACGCCTGATCGTCCTCACCGGCACCACCGACCTGGGCCACGACCGGAAGCCCCGGAAGCGCAAGGTCGACCACGACCCAACTGAAGCCGCCGAAGCCGGGCTGAGCGACAGCGACCAGCGCGTGGCTGCCGAAGGTGACAACTCGCCGGACCGAGCGCGGGGCCACCGTCCCATTGACCGCGAAATTCGTCACCGCCCCCAGGATCACCGGATGAGTCGGGATCGAGAGGTCGAGCAGCACCAACCCGGTGTCGCCCGCGGCAACCAGCGCCAGGTCGTCGGCCAGCGCCAGATCGTAGGCGGTGCCGTTGAACTGGGTCGTCGAGACGAGCACCGGCTGCGTGGGATCGCTCCCATCCACCACCAGCAGCGAGGGACCGCCCTCCCCTTGCACGTCGACATAGGGAAGTGACGGCCCTTCGGCCAACACGTAGGCCAGCCCGTTCCGGAGCGCCAGCGCCTTCGGGTCGTAGGGCGGCGGGAACGAGAGCCCGCCGCTGATGTGCGGCGCCGCCGGCTGCGACAGATCGACGACGGCCAGCGAGCCTTGGACGCTATTGGCCAGCAGGCTCGCCGCGTCTTGTGCGCCAGTGAGGATGCTGGCCGAGGAAATGACCCACGCCCGGCTCTCTGCCAGCACTACGCGCCGCGGCTCGCCGCGCGCCAGGTCTTGGGCCGGGCGGATGGGGCCGTCGAGGAGCGGGTTGTAGCGCGCCACCACCGAGGTCCGCACCAGGTCCGAGTAGAAGAAAGCGCCGGTCGCCAAGGCGCGCTTGCCGTCGGGGTTGGACACCAGCACATCGGCCGGACCGAAGGGACCCGGCGGAGTCTTGACGCGAATTCGGCCAGGCGACAGCACTGCCACCTGGCTGGCGGGGCTGCCGCCAATCTGGACCAAGGCCCCTCGCTCGAATCCCGACCCGGAAATGTCGATCAAGGTGCCACCGGCCAGGCTCCCCGTGGCCGGCACCACGAAGTTCACCTCGAGGATTGGCAGATAGACGTATCCGCCGAGCAGCGAGGCCTGCAGGCCGTCGGGGTTGACCACCGCGACCAGCACAGGACCCTGCATCTGCGGCGGAGTGACCGTGGTCAGCGAATTGCCGTCGGCGGCCACCTGGACATTGGTCCCCTCGAAGCCTGAGAAGTAGACCCGCGCCCCGGGCGCGAAGTGGCTCCCGGAAAGCGTGACGGTCGTCCCTCCCTCCTCAGGTCCGGAAGGCGGCATCACCGCCGACAGCGTCGGCGGAATGCCGGCCGACGCCCGGGTACGGAAAGAGGTGACGTACCGCTCCTGCAGCGCGAGTCCGTCGGCCGTCGCGATGGTGGTCTCCAACGCGAGGAAGTATCGAGTCGCCGGAGAGAGCGCCGCCGCGGGCGTCACCGCGATCCGCTGGCCAGTGACCGCGACCGAGATAGGCACTGCCGGCCCCAGGGCCGAATCCAGCGCCCGCAGGGTCACCGCGGAGGCAACCGTGGCCGGATCGGGCGGGGCGGACAACTCGACCTCGATGCCCAGCTCCGGAGCTGCCAAGGCGACCTGGTCTGCCCCATCGGCCGGAGAGACACCGACCACCAACAGCTGCGGAAGAACGAAGCTCGCCAGCGAATCCCGGCCCATCAGCGCCAGCGGATCCCCGGCCAGCGCCACCGGGCTTGCCCAGGGCATGTTGGCGTGGACAAAGGTGCGTGCGACGCCGTCCGCCCGAACCACCGCGGCGGAGAACATCCCCTTGACCGGCTCGCCGACCTGATCGAGCCACTGGCCAGCGGCAATCGCCAGATCGCCACCGGCGGCCACACTCACCAGCCCGCTGGCCATGACGTCGCGGCGCTTGGGCGTATTGGAGAGCAGCGACAGGAGCACCGGCTTGGTCGGATCCGAGATGTCGATCACGGCCAGCGACGCGCCCGGTCCCTCGCACCCCACGAAGGCACGCTTGCCGACCGCACGGACCGCGACCGCCTTGCCCGGCACCGCCGCGAAGCCGAGCTCGGGGAGATACGGCCGGGTCGGATCGAGGATGCGCAGCCCGGCGCTCCCACCGGCGACCAGCAGCAGGTCTCCCGCCAGCGCGAGGTCCCGGGCATCGCCGACGATGGGCACGGTCGAAATGCGCTGCGGGGCGGCCGGATCGCCAATGTCGATGAGGACCACGCCCATGGCGCCATCCGCCACGAACGCCAGGTGGTCGCGCGCCACCAGCCCGATCTCGGGCTTGGTGGCCAGATCGACACTTCCCCGGACCACCGGAACCACGGGATTCGAGATGTCGACGACGGTAAAGGCCGGAGGCACGGGAGGCTGGTTGTCCTGGGTGAGAAGGTCGCTGGTCACCAGCGCCAGGCTCCCGGCAAAGGCGAGCCCGACCGGCGGGCCGGCCACCGGCGCCGAGCCCATCGCCTGGAGCCCCGCTTCCTGGAGCGCCGCCACGCGCACGCCATTGATGGGCGACTTGGGATTGGCAAATCCCACAAGCGCCATCCCGTCGCCCCGCGCGGAAAGAGCCGACACCTCCTGATGGTGATCGGCGACCACAGCGACTTGATGCGCCGGCCGGAGCCCCAGCTCAACCGAGATGGGCTCGGAGGTCCCAAGGTTGAGGGCCGGGTCCTTCGCCGAGGCCGACAGCACCTGCATCTGGCCCGCCAACCCGGTGGGCGGCAGCCACGGCACCTTGTAGAGCGAGCGGTTGGCGGCGCTCACCCCTGCCACCGCCGTCGAGCCGATTGAGGTGCCCTGAGAGAAGAACTCGACGCTGGCCACCGAGACGTTGTCTTCCGCAGCCGCCGACACCTGGAAGATATCGCCCTCGGTCACCACGTCGAACGCCGGAGGGTCCACCACCTGCACCAATGGCGGCACCGTGTCGTGGACAGTGCCGATCACCACCGGGGCGGAGACCGTCTGCTGGCCGGTGCTGTCGCTGGCCACCGCGGTCAGCGTGAAGGTGCGATTGCCGCCGCCCACCGGAACGACGAAGTCACCGACGAAGATGGTCGGAGCGCCGGGAATCCCCGCCGCCGTCGTGGTGGCCGAGACCCGCTTGCCGTCGACCAGGAAGACGACCTGCGCCACCTTGTCGTCGGGGTCCGAGGCCTGGGCCTCGATGCGCACGTGCCCGCCGTCGAAAACCACTGCCCCGCTGAGCGGTCTGACGATGGAGACGACTGGAGGCTGGTTGGCCACCACCGGCACCATCACCGGCGCCGAAAGCGTGGTCTGCCCCGCCAGGTCCATGGCGCTCGCCTGCACCTGGACCTGCTTGCCGACCAAGCTGGCGTCGGGTGTGAAGATGTGCTCGTAGGGCAGCAGGTAGCGCCGGCCGATCTCTGGCGGCGGTGAGGACTGGCCCAGCAGGAAGGCGACGTACGATATCCCGGTGTCATCGGAAGCGGCCGCGCGCAGGGTGTACGGCACTCCCGCCACGAACCGGGTGGGCGGGGTCAAGGTGATCGCCGGCGGGTCGTCGGTGATGGCCTGGATCGTCCTGGTCACCGTGGTCTGGTTGCCCGAGGTGTCGGTGGCCTGGGCGGAGAAGGCCAGGAACTGGCCGGCCGTCCCCTTGGGAATGCGGTAGGTGAACCGGTAGGGCGGCGCGGGCATCGTCGCCAGCGGCGTGCTCCCGAGCGAGAAGGCCACGCTGGCCACGCCGATGTTGTCGTCGGCCCGCGCCTCCATGGCCAGGCTGGCTCCCTCGATCATCTGGGAGCCGTCCGCCGGGCTGATGAACGAGATCGTCGGCGGGACGGTGTCCTTGATCACCGGCACGCTGATGTCCGGAGCCACGGTGGTGTGACCGGCGGTGTCGCGCGCCTTGGCGTGGAAGGTCAGGGTGCGCCCGGCGGTGCCGTAGGGCAGCGGCAATCGGAAGGCGTACGGCCGGGCGCTGCTGGCGAAGCGCACCGGTCCGTTGAGCCCGCCTTCGACGCTGGCCTCGACCCCGGTGATTCCCACGTCGTCCTGCGCCGCCACCAGGAACTGGATGTCCCTCCCTTCGACCAGGCTCAAGCCCGGGCGCGGATAGGCTATCTCCACGGTGGGAGCTTGATCTGCCACCACCGAGAGGCGAACCAACTGGCTGTCCACGGTGTGGCCGAAGGAGTCGACCGCCCGCGCGTGCAGCGACATCTCGGCGGCCGCCGTCGGGACTGGCACCTGGAAGGCGAACGGAGGCGCGTACAGCGTGGGGACGATGGGGGCGCCGTCCACCGACAGCTGCACGCTGGCGATGGCCACGTCGTCCTGGGCGGCGACGAGCACCGTCGCCGCGCTCCCGGCGACCACCGAGGCGCCATCGGACGGCGAGACAATGGAGACCGCAGGCGGAATGTCGGGAACGATGTTCACCGGCTGGATGAACAAGGCGCTCCAATTCCCATTGATGTCCTTCGCCCTGGCGCCGACAAAGAACGGCGCAAACCCGGTGGCGCCCAGCGCGGTCAGAGAGGGCACGGTCAGCTCGTACTCAACCAGCGGCGCATAGACCGAAAAGTCAGACCCCGAAACCGCGTTGACCGGAGGGAAACCGCCCTCCTGGTGCACGACCGCGAGGTTGTTTGGATCGGTTCCGGCGACTATCTGGACCTGGTCGACGAACACGTTGTCGTGCGCCGCGACCTGCACCAGCATCGGGGTCTGCTCGATGACCTGCTCGCTCAAGGTGGGCCGCAGGATCTCCGCCACCGGTGGCTCGGTATCCGGCACCACCTCCACCTGCGAATCGACGACCGACTGCAGCCCCTCGATATCAGTCACCGTGGCACGGACATCGATGGTGGTGTGCGTCCGCGTCGGATCCAGAGCCACGAACCCGGCCGGCAGCTGAATGATGCCTTTGGCCATCTTCAGCCGCGTCACGTCGTTATACGGCGCCGGAAGGACCTTGGCGGCGTTGCGGACGTTGGCATCCTGGGCGATGGGCAACCCGTCCTCGCCGAGATGGTCTGGGACGATCTCAATCGGTCGGAGACAATCCAGACCGTAGCTGTTGCAGCTGTTGATGTGGCCGCTGGCGGCCAAGCGACCGTTGATGAGGATCTGGTACCTGTCCAGCCCAAGGTCGTCGCCGGCGACGATCTGGTAGCCGAGCTGGATGCTGCCGTCGGCGATCGTCGACCCGTCCAAGGGAGCGGCGAAGGCCACCACCGGAGGCTCGGTCTTTCGACCCACGATGATCAGCCGCGCGGTGTCGGTCTGCCCCTTGGTGTCGACCGCCGAGACCAGCACCACGCTCGGAGTCCCGTCGGCCGCGATCGGAGGAGTGATCGTGACCGCTCTCCACACTGACGGCCGGCTCGGCGCGTATGGTTCGTCGACCAGCCGCTGGCCGTTGTAGTCGACGGTCAGCCGAACGATGCCGACGTCGTCCAGGCCGCTGAAGTAGAGGTCCGCCGGCTCGCCCTGCCGCAGGGAGACGTATCCGCTCTGAAGCTCGGCGTCGGTGATCCGCTCCAGGCTCGAGGAGAGAGCTTCGAAGTGAATCGACGGCGGCTTGTCGGGAAGGACGGTGACGAACGTCGGAGCGCTGGTGGACGCGTTCCCGGCCCAGTCGCGAGCCACCGCCGCCAGAGCCACCGGCGCGCCGAGGTCAGGCAACGGAAGCGTCAGCTCGAATTGCCCCTTGCCGTCCGTCCACGGCCGCACCATGTCTCGGGGCACGCCATCGACCAACAGGTCGATGCTCTCCACCGCCACGTTGTCGCTCGACCAGACGTCAACCTTGAACGGCGCATCGGCCACGACCGAGCCGCCGTTGCGTGGCGACACCAAAGACACCGCCGGCTCCTGCCGGTCGGGCTGGGCGAGC
Organism: Myxococcales bacterium; assembly: GCA_037442205.1. Classification (GTDB taxonomy): domain Bacteria; phylum Myxococcota; class Myxococcia; order Myxococcales; family UBA5297; genus JBBIQS01. The sequence continues at coordinate 28,839 of JBBIQS010000057.1, read as the reverse complement.
TGAGCTTGGGATGCGGTGACGCTGTGCCCGGCAGTGTCGAACACCACCGCCGACAGTCTCACCGGAGCGGGCGACCATCCCATCGGCAGCCGGATGCCGGCAAGCGTGTCCTTGGTCGCCCCGGGCTTGGCGTTCATGCTCGGCAGCGGGAGCGCCGCCACCATCTCCCCAGCTGCCCGAACCCGGAACTGAAGTGCCTCATAGGGTTCGACCGGGTAGACGATCCCCAGCCGATTCACCAGGGGCGCCGAGGCGGAGCCAGTGGATACCAGCTCGATCTCGACCTCGCGGACGTCGACATAGGCAGGATCAGAGGAGAGATCCGCGCGGTAATCCGGCGCCGACAGGACGACGGTTCGGCGCCCGCCGGGGGCCGCTTGCAGGAAGGAGAGCGCACCGGCCGAGCTCTCTTGCCCAGGGCGAATGTGGTAGCGATAGGTCACCTGGGCAGTCGCGCCCGAGATCCCGTCCGCTCCAGGCGCGACCGTCAGGAGCAGCCGCCCGGGAAGCTTACCCAGATAAGAAGATGACGGCGGCGAGACGACGATCTTGGAATCCCGGACGACGGCCGAGGCCTGAAGATCCTCGCCGAGCTTGAGCGAGGCCGTCGCGCTGCCGGGCCCCGCGGCCGCCAGAGGAGCGGCGAAGGTCAACGCGGTGGGACTGGCAGTGGAGATCGCGGAGGTCGACAGCGCCGCGAAGCCGGAGGAGACCTTCACGTCGTCCTCGGTCTGGAGGCCGATCCGCTGCAGCTGCTCCTCGACCAGCGGCGCTCCGGGCGCTGGAGCGGACAGAGCCACGGTGGGCGGCTCGTCCGGAGACAGCAGGCAGCTCGCGCTCGCCTGGCCGCTGTGGCCGACGCTGTCGGTGGCGGCGGCGAGCAAGACCACCTGCCGAGGCCCGAAGGCATCGAGCTGCGGCAGCACCACCGGAATCTGGTCGTAGTAGCCTCCCGCAACCTGGAAGTCGGGCGTGGGGATGGCCGTCCCGTCCAGCGAGAGCGCGAAGCTGCTCACCAGCACGTCGTCCACGACGTTGACCGTGGCGGTCACGGTGGAGCCGGCGATGCACACCTCGGTCGACGGGGTTTCCTCGATCTTCAGAGCCACCCGAGGCGGGTCGCGATCCACCACCGGAGTAATGTTGAAGAGAACCGTCGCGGTATTGGTGCTGTTTCCCGCCGGATCGAAGACCCGGACCACCATCGAGTGCTGGCCGGGTGCGAACTTCGCGAACCGCAGCACGCCGGTATAGGTGGCCAGGTAACGCTCGTCGACGATGATCTTCCCTGGCTGCAGTGGGTTGAGGATCTTGGTCTGCTCGAGGTGGCCATCGCTGGAAGCGACCAGGTCCGAGCCCCAGATGTCGAACTGGCGCTCACCATCGACGAGCACCTGGCCCCCGGAGACCTTGACGTTGTCGCTGGTCTCCACGCGCAACGCGATGGAGCCGCCCTGAGTGACCTCCATCGCCTTGGACGAAGCCACGGGTGCGGTCAGCACGGCGCTGGGGGGCTCGAGATCGCGGTCGACCCGCAGCGACACCTCGGTGCTTCCGGTCTGTCCGCCGGTGTCCCTCGCCAGCGCGCCCACCGTCGGCGGCTGGTTCTTGGAAATGATCGGCGCCGGGACGGTGAACACGAGCTGCTGGCTGGTGTCGATCACCGGTCCCGTCGACGGCAGCGGCAGCAGCGGCTGCCCTCCCGAAGTCGGGACCAAGCCGATGACTCCGTCGTCGTCGGCGACGGTCACCGACATCTTCACGTCCTGCCCCTCGAGATAGGCGGCCCCGGAGGCGGGCGCGACGATCGAGACCACGGGCGGCTGGTCGGCGACCGCGTCGACCGAGATCGTCCTCTCACCCGTGAGGTTGCCCGGGTTGCTGGCAACCGCCTTCAGGCTGAGCGTACTTCCCGCGGCGCTGGCGGGCACCGCCAACTGCCAGGTGAAGAGGGTGTAGAGCCCGAGCGGCTGCCCCTGGGTCTGTGCTCCTTGCGAAGAGCCATTGAGGAAGAGCTCGATCTTGGAGATCTCCACCACATCGGTGGCCACCACGCTCACCGGGACAGTGCGTCCCGCGAAGACCTTGCCGCCGCCGGTGGGCGACCGGAAGGCCACCAGCGGGGCCTGGTCGTCCGGCACCGCCTGGACCTGGATCGCGGCGCTCGAGATCTGGCTCGCGCTGTCGGTGGCCACTGCCTGCAGATTTACCGTCCGAGCCTGACCGGTCAGCTGGCTGGAAAACCGATAGGGAGGCGCGGTCTTGACGCCCAAGCTGATGCCGTCCGCCAGCAGCTCGACCTTGCTTACCGCCACGTCGTCGCTGGCGTCGACCACCACTTCGAGCGTGGTGCGCAGGTAGGCCTTCGATCCATTGGCCGGCCGGGCGAACTTCACCGTCGGCGGCTGGTCGGCCTTGGTGTGAATGGTCGCCGTCGGCGCCACTCCCACGTTTCCCGAGGGATCGTAGGCGCGCGCCGAGATCTTGTGGTCGCCGTCTGGTTTGAGCTGGGCCGCGGGGATGACGGCGTGGGTCAGGAACGAGCCGGCGCTGCCCGCGTTGGTCCCGGGTGTCTTGTCCTCGAGGACCACCACTCCGTCGAACAACACCTCGACCCGGGAGACGCCGACGTTGTCGATGCCAGCCACGGTCACCAGCAGATCGGCGCTGTCGGGAACGCTCTCGGTCAGCCCGGACTGGTCGCGCGGAGTGACGATTGCGGCGGTCGGGGGCGAGCTGTCGACCGTCGCGAAAGTCGTAATCTCGGCGGTCCCCTGGTTGCCGTTGGAGTCCACGGCAGTGGCGACGAGCCTCAGCGTCTGTCCGGCCAGCCCGACAACGATGGGATAGAGCACCCGGTACGGGTTCGAGGAGCTGACGCCGACCGGCGCTCCGTTCACCGACCACGACACCTGGACGGCGCCGGCGCTCTGAGCTTGAACGGCGGCGGTCAGCTCCAAGACGGTGCCCACCGCCGCCGAGCTCTGGCCGGCGGGAGTGAGGATCGCCACCTGCGGGGGCATCGGCGCTTGGACCGTGACGTCGACCGAAGCCGAGCCCAGCGCCAGGCCAACGTCGAGCGCCTCCACTGACATCTGCAGAACTCGCCCGATGCTCGAGCGCGGCGGAGTCCAACTGAAGCTGAAAGCGCGAGAGTCGGCGGAGGTGCCGTTGAGCCCCGGTCCGCTGACGCGCTGCTGGGCGACCACGCTGCCGTTGACCAGCAGCGACAGGTTGTCGCCGTAGAGCAGCGTGTCGTCGGACACCGTCCCGGAGATAGTCATCGGGACCTCGGCGACCGCGTCCGCCGTCCTCCCGGCTGGCCTCTGCAGGACCACCAGCGGCGCGGTGTTGGGCGCGATGCGGACGATCGAGGTTTCTCCGTTGACCGGCCGGCCCCAGCGATCCACCGCGTCGACCCGGATGACGGCGGTGGTCCCCGCCGTCCCCTTCGGCGGCACGTAGCTCAGCTCCCACAGCGGCACCGGAATCCCGCGGCATCCTTTTTCTTCGTCGCAAACCATGCGGACTTCGACTCGCGGGATTGACGAGGTGCCAAGCGGGGCGTCGTTGACGAAGAACTTGGCGACCTGGAAGTCGAGGGTCGAGAGGGTGCCCGACCGCCAGATGCCACTGGTGACCCGGATGATCTGCGGCAGGCCCTCGATGAGGATGCCTCCCGGCATCGGCGCCTCGTAGACGACCTGTTTGCTGCTCGGGCCAGGCTGCGGCACGACCTTGACCGTGACCGTGGCCGAAGAGACCCGGTGCTGAGCGGTGTCGACGGCGATGGCCGACAGCGTCATCGCCGCTCCCTCGAAAGGAGGCGCCTGGACCTGGAGCTGGTAGGGAGCCTGCTGGAGCGAGGAGGCCAGCACCCCGTTGACCAGGAACTCGACGTGATCGATTCCCACGTCGTCCACCACGTTGGCGATGAACGGGAAGGTGCCGCCGGCAACGATCGACGAAGGCGCCGAGACCGTGATCTGCGGCGGCCCGTCGAGGGCATCCACCACCAGCGAGGCGACGAACGAAGCCTGCTGGGCGGAGATCACCGCCGTTCCAGGCCGGTGCGAGGTGGCCTTGCCGTCCGGCGTGACCGAAATGATTCCGGGATCGCTGCTGGTCCAAACCGTCCCCAGGCTACCGGGGGTCAAATCGACCTGGCGGCCATCGTCGAGAGCACCGGAGAAGGTCAGCTGCAGCGACAAGCCGACCCGAGGAATGGTGGCGCCGGGCGGCAACACTTGCACCGACTGCATCTTGGCGCTCGAGTCGACGATGACGTGGACTTGCTCGGTGTAGCCGCCGTAGCTGACCTGCACGTCGGTCTCGCCGTTGGCCCGCGCCAACACCACCCCGTCGGCGCTGACCACCGCCACCGACTCGTCCAGCGAGAGGTAGCTCACCCCCTGCCCCGGCCCGCTCAGGTCGACCTCGCCGGCCATGCCGAAATGGCCGACGACCCTTAGGGACTGCCGCTGCCCGAAGCCCTGCGACATCAGCAGCGGCGACGGAGAGGCGGTCAAGCCGAGAATGGGATCGAAGAGCGTGGTGCTGGTGAACTCGACCGCCGAGCCGTGGACCGTGCGTCCGAAGCTGTCGCTCAGAGCGACGTCGGCGATGACCACTCCGTCCGGCGGCAGCGACCCCAGCGAGAGCGGGACCACGAAGGCAAGTTGGCCCGGGGTGCTCGCCATCGGTCGGGCACTCATCCGATGGGCGACGGCGAAGGCCGACGACTCGGCGTCCGCCAGATTCCCGTGCAGGTCGCGCAGCGTGCGGCTGGAGACGCCGACCATGGACAGCTCGCCCAGGACCACATCGCCGCTGAACGGGACCTGGACGATGATGTTGTTGGCTGCGGGGTCGGCGCGAACCGCCAGTGAGCTGCCCATCGCCGGAGGGCTGGCCTGGGCGTCAAGATGGAGGGTGAGAGGGTCGCCAGCAGTGCCGCTGGAATCGGAGGGAACCGCGATCACGTCCAGCACGCCGTCGGCAGGGAAGGCCTGCGTCAGGGGAAGAAGGACGTGGAACGAGACGGCCCCAGCCTGGTCGCGCACCACCACCATGCGGCTGACATCGGCGAAGGTGCCAGCGGTCGCGGACAGACCCTTGGCGCTCACCGTCAGTTGGTCCGAGGTGCCGGCGAGGTCGAAGCCCACCTCGACCGTGGGGGTGCCGATCGAGATCGGCGCCAGCGGATAGGCCGACGACACCGACGGCTTCGGCCCGACGGCGAACGCCACGTTGAGAGACACGAAGATTGAGAACAGCAGCGACATCCGGGTCAGGACCCGCATGTCGACCCCTTCCTAGAGCTACTTCCGCGCCGCCACTCCCACCTGCACGTCCCCGCTCTTTCGGAGACGAGCCACCAGTTCGTCGAAGCTCTTCCGCTTCCTCTGGGGCGCCAGCCGCCCCTCGACCTGCGCGCGCACCTCTTCAAACGGCGGCACGCGCGCCTCCCTGCGCTCCAGCAACTTCAACACCGCGAAACCCTCACTGCACTCGATGACACCGGACACCGAGCCGGGACCGGCCAGCGAGAAGGCAGCCTTCTCGAGCGCCGGGTCCCCGAGACTGCCCGGGGACACCAGCCCCAGGTCACCGCGCTGGGAGCGCTCGGCGCCGTCCCCTTCGACAGCCATCTTGGCGATGTCCTCGCCGGTCGCCAGACGCTTGGCGAAGCGGGCAGCTCGTTCGCGCGCCTGGGCGCGCTCTTTGGGACTGGCCGCGGAGCCAACCCGCGCCAGCATCCTGGCGAGATGGAGGCGCTCGGGCTGCGCGAACTCCTGGCGGTGAGCGTCGTAGTAGGCGCGCAGCTCCGGCTCGCCGGCCGCGCCCATGCCCTTCTCCTCCTGGGCCAGCAAGGCCTGGATGGCGAGGCGCTCCAGCAGCTCGTCCACCTGGCGGCGGATCTCCGGATCCTCGACGAGGCCGCGACGCACCGCCTCCTGGTAGAGCAGCTTCTTGTCGACGAGAGACTGGAGGAGATCGCGCTGGCCGACCGGGCTGGAGAACTGATCGCGCAGGTCTGGCGGGAGCTTGCGGGCCGCGCGCAGCAACTCATCCTCGGTGACCACCCCGCCGGCGAAGCGCGCCACCAGGGTTCCGCCGTCCGGAGAAACGCTGGACGCAGGGCGTTCCTTGCTCGAGCAGGCCAGGAGCAAGACGAGCAACGACCACAACACTGCGCTGTTCCCTCTCCCTACTTCCAAGTCGATCCCCTCTAAGTCATGAACAAGTCGCCGATAAGCGTTCGTGATAGAAGACGTTTGATTCCAAACCATGCTCCACGATCTCGAGCCCAAGATCCAGAGAGATCGGCGCTGGGCTCCCATACCTCGCGAGGGAAGAGGTCACCCATGAAGCCAGTCGTCTTCACGATTGCCGCCGCGCTGTCGCTCCTGTCGTGCCATGACAAGCCGTCCCAGGATCTGGGCGAAAGCGGTGCGCTCGCCAAAGTTGGCCAGCGGGCCATCACCGTGGGCGATCTGTCGGCCCGGCTGAACGAGCAGCCGGCTGCGGTCGCCAGCCGCTATGCCACCCCGGAGCGCAAGAAGGAACTGCTCGATGGGTTGGTGCGCTTCGAGATCCTCGCCCAGGAGGCCGAGCGACGCGGGCTGGACAAGGACCCGGAGGTGCGCACCGCACTGCGCAAGGTGATGGTGCAGAAGCTGCTCCACGACCGTGGCGAGGAAGCGGTTCGGACGGCTTCCGCAGAGGCGGAGGTCAAGGCGTACTACCAGGAGCACCAGGCGGAGTTCGTCCGACCTGAGCGCGTCCGCGTGAGCCACATCTTCATCTCGGCTCCGGCCAACTCGCCCAAGCGCTCCCAGGCCGAGAAGCAGGCCGCCAAGCTGTTGGTCGAGCTTCGCGCCAAGGAGGCCGGCCCGGTGAAGACCGCCTTCACTCAGAGCGCCCAGACGCTCTCCGAAGACGAGGCCACCAAGGGCCTGGGCGGAGACCTTGGCTTCCGCACCCGCGAAGAGCTGGCTGGGCTGTGGGGCACGGCCTTTGCCGACTCGGCTGCGCAGTTGCAGTCGTTTGGCGAAGTCTCCGGCCCGGTGGCTACCGAGAAGGGATTCCACCTGATCAAGCTGATGGGCCGCCAGCCAGGACTCGACCAACCCTTCGACTCGGTGCGCAGCCGAATCGAGTCGCGGCTCACCTCGGAGAAGCGATCCAAGGCGATCGATTCATTCGTGGCCGAGCTTCGCGAGAAGACTCCGGTGACGGTCGATGAGGCGGCTGTGGCAAAGGCAGAACTGCTCCCGGCGGCCGCTGTCCCCGAGGAGCGCGCCAAGAAGGCAGCGGTCCCGTAAATCAATCTCGCGGGCTGGGTGCCGCTGGCCGCGGAGAACTACTGGATCCCGCGGCCCCCACGGGGCGCCGGACCTGAACTCAGCCATCCGGCCGTATCGACCTCCAGCCTGGCATCGACACCATCCTGGCAACTAGCCGCGCCGCCTGGGCCGCGCCCAGTTTGACGACGCCCTTTGCCGGCGCGGCCGAGGGGAGCGGCATCCGTTCCGCGACTCGTCGGCTGCATTTCTCCGGGGCGGCTGCCTGCAATGCCCTTTCGGCGATCGCGCCGGGACGGCACTTGCGGTTCGAGCACCGAGGCCCATCAGCGCCCTCGCCTTTTGAGGGAGTCGAGCTGCTGCTCACCCTACTGCTCAACCTGGGCACCGGAGGAGCCCCGGCGGAGATGCTCGACCGAGTGCGGGCGCTGATCTCGGAGGCGCGCCCGGCTCACCGGCGCAAGCGCGCGGCGACCACCACCGTGCACTCCGACCATGCGGCGACCCAGCCGGCGATCCCGCCGACGAGTCAGCCCGAAGCCGAGCCGGCGAAGCAGCCGGGGACCGCGCCGGCGCGCACCGAGGCGTCGATGGCGCTGGTGAAACCAGCGGCTCACGAAGTCGGCAACGGCGCCACCGGCGCTGAGCAACTGGCGAACGCGGCGAGGGTGTAGCTAGAGAGAATCAGCCGGACGATCACCTCGGGGCGCTCTGGGCTCCGGCCGTCGAGGCCGTGGCCCGGGGCGCCCCGCTCCGTTGGGTCCGCCCACCGATTCGAGCTGCTCCGGAGCCTCGCCAGGATGAGACCGCGGAATCCGCACCGCCGGTTCGAGCCGCCCTCGCCTGTGCCATTGCCAAGGAAGGCGCGACCGGCCAATCCGCGCGCTCCCTCCCGTAGTCTGGACCGATGCTCCTTCGCGCCTACCTCGCGCTCCTTCTGGCCCTGGTGCATCTGCTCCTCGGAATCGCCCTCGCGCTCGACCAGCACTGCAAGCGCCTTCCTCGGAGCATTGGGCGCTGGCGAGGCTCGATGCGCCGAGCCTTCGAAGCTTGGCGCGCCCGCCACGGGCTGCCTCCGTCGAGACCGCCGCTTCCTCGTCACCTGCGCGGAAGCAACCGGACCCCCGAGCACCTCGAGCGCAAGGTCATGCGCCTCCACCTCGAGCAACCACAGCCTGGCTCCGGCCAGCTTCGCTTCCTTCTCGCCCGCGTCACTGGGGTGATCCTCGCCCGCGAGACCATCCGCAAGATCGTCATGCGCCGCAAGGATCTCCTCAGCGTACTCGACGCCGAGCGGCGCAAGAAGCCTCGGCGCATCCCCGTCACCGGCCCTCGCCAGCTCTGGGGCGCCGATCTCGCCGTCGTCTTCGTGCTCGGGATCTTCCCGGTCTGGCTGCTCGGCGTCGTCGACTACCACGGCAGCAGGCTGATGGCCCTCGAGCCTTTGAAGTGGCCGACCAGCGCCGAGATCGCCCGCGTGCTGGAGAACACCATCGCCCGCTTCGGCGCGCCGGATCGCTTCCTCACCGACAATGGCTCCGTCTTCTTCGCTCCGCCGGTCGCCGAGGTGCTCGCGAGGCATGACATCCGCCACGTCCGCACTCGCCCCGCTCATCCCTGGACCAACGGCCGCATCGAGCGCATCTGGCGGACCTTCAAGGAGGCGCTTCGCCTCCACTACTGGATGCTCGGCAGTCACGCACACCTGCGCCGCGTCTGCGACGACTTCATCCTCTTCTACAACCGCGACCGGCCGCACTCGTCCTTCGCCGGCAAGACTCCCGACGAGGTCTTCTTCGGCCTGCCGATGCGCCGCACGGTGATCGGCTGCGTCACCTACTTCGACGGAAACTTGAGCTGGTACCGCTTCGGGTGACGACCGCGCCGGGACAGCGGTCGATCCCGGCGCTTGCTCCTTCTCAGGCTTTGCGGCGGGCAGGTCCAAGGCACCGATCTGCCCTTCACTCGTCCGCGAGAGCTTCATTTCGCGCCTTCGGTGCCGTCGTCGCGGCGTGTTCCTTCGGCGTGGGCAGTACACTTCCTGGCGGCTCGGAAGCGAAGAAACCGATCCGTGTTCAAGTTCCCCGGGCCCCTCGATCCTCCGGACCAACAGCGGCATTGAAGACCGGCCCCTCGCGTTCCCGGGATTCCACAGTCGCATCAAATTCGGCCGTTCGCTGTCCCCCAGAGTCCGAGAGCGGATCAAATTTTCCGGGAGCGGATCGCGCGAGATCGAAGCGGCGATCGAGCTCCAGGACTCGCGAGCCCGCCCTGTTTGAAGCCTCAATCCCTCCCCGGCATCGCCGAAGCCCCTGAGCCGATCCGGCATCGAAATTGGACGGTCCTCGAACGGCTGGAGCCAGTCCCGAATCAACCGCGAGGGGTCGGATCGCCGCGCCGAGTGAGCCGGATTCATCCGGCACAGGCGAGCTGAGGCCCACTTCGATCGCGGCAATGTTCCCGGGCATTCCGCCGGCGCGCAGGGTCGATGAGCCGCCAGCGCGCGACCTCCTCGCTCGCGAATCTGTCATTGCCGGCAGTGCTCGAGCCGGGGCGAGCGCGCGCGGCGCTCAGATCGCCTTGAGCGCGATCTCCAGCTGCCTGGGATCGAAGCCCATCATCACCTTGCCGCCGACGTCGATCACCGGCACTCCGCCCATGGTCATCCCCGCCCGCCGCAGCTTGCGGCCCATCTCCGCCTCGGCCTTGGGATCCTTCTCGATGTCCTTGTCGGCATAGTCGATCCCGCGCTCCTTGAACCAGGCCCGGGCCTGGGCGCAGGCGCCGCACCACGAGGTCCCATAGAGCGTCACCCGGTGCGAGCCGGCGTCCTCCTCCACCGCCCCGAAGTCGCCCACCTTGATCGAGCGCTCGACATTGAATCGGCTCACGATGGCGTACGGATAGCCTCCATCGGCGTCGGGTTCCTTGGTCAGATCGGCGATGTAGGCGTACTGGTCGGCGCGGACTTCCTCCGGCCGCTTGGAGAGGTCGCGCACCAGCACCTGGCCGCGCCGCTCGACCGGGATCTTGTCCAGGCTGTCCACGTCCTTGAGCCGACCGTTCTCGTCGGTGAAGGTGAAGATCAGATCCTTGCGGTCGGCCGAGATGGAGATCGCCGCCGGCGTCGACGGCTCGGGGGTCCCCGAGTCGGCGACCGCGACAGCTCCCCGCGAGCGGCAGCACGCCAGGGCGATCACGCACAGCAGGATGGCAGAGTGGCGCATGGTTCGCTGGGGCCTCCGGCCGTACGCGGCCCTGTCTTCCCCGCTCCTTTCCCGCCTTCCGATATCGGTTCTCGCGCCAGCTTGCACGCCTTTGATCGACGCGGGAGCGATTCGCAGGCGAAGCGAGCGCCAGACCGGCGGCCGGTCGTTTTTTTGACCACGTAGTCCTACATGCCAGGATTCCCCAAGCTGACAGCCAGACGGAGTCCCGCATGAATCCCCGAACTGCCGACCGCCGCACGAGCGCCCGCGAGAACCTTTTCCAGGCTCGCCGCCGGTATCCCCGGCTCCGGGTGGCCTGCGACGTCTTCTACGAAGGCGAGGAGCGCTCCTTCCTCGCCGAGCGGGCTGACCTCAGTCTGCGCGGGCTCTTCCTTCCCTGCCTGTTCCCCGACCGCGCCGGAGCGCGGGGCATCGTCCACCTGGATCTCGGAGAGGCGACGATGCTCAAGCTCGAAGTCGAGGTGGTGCGCTCCGACTGGGCCGCCTCGGGCCAGGCCCTGCGCTTCGTGGGAATGAGCGAGGAGAAACGCGAGCGCCTGGCCGCCTTCCTGCTTAAGAAGGGAGGACTGGCGATGCTCCCCCAGCTCGACCGCCGCTATCGCGTGCTGACCCGCTCCGCCCGCGTCGCCCACGGGTAGGCGCGGCCTTGCGCGCTGGCGGGCCTTCCTGCTCTGCTGGCCGTCTTGCGCTGCCTTGGAGTCGCCGATGCCTCTCGCCCGCATCCTCGTCATTGACACCGACAAGCGCGCCTGCGCGCTGATGGCGAGCGGCCTCGCCAAAGAGGGCTTCGAGGTCGTCGAGGCCAGCAGCCACGACGAGGCCCTGCGCGCCCTGGAGCGGGCGCCGGCCATGGCCTTCTGCCAGTGCGGCTCCGCCGAGCTCGACGCCTGGGCGCTGTGCGAGGCGGCCCGGCAGCTGGATCAGGCCAAGGAAGTCCCCTTCGTCCTGATCGCCAACTCCGGCGATGCCGCCGCCCGCGAACGGGCGCGCAAGGCCGGGGCGGACGACTGCCTGGAGAAGCCGCTCTACCGGCGCGACCTGGCGGTCCACGCCCGGCTCTTCGCCGGCAAGCGCAGCGCCGACGCCGCCGTCGAGGGCGATCTCTCCCAGCTGCCGATGTTCTTCCTGCTGCGGGCGCTGACCGCCGGCACGCGCAGCGGAACGCTCACTGCGCCCGGCGAGAGCGGCGCGGTCCATTTCCGCGACGGTCGGATCGTCGAGGCCAGCGCCGGAGCACTCAGTGGCGAGGTGGCGATCGGGCGGCTGCTGTTGCTTTCGCAGGGCCCGTTCCGGCTGGAGCTGGGGTCGGTGCTCTTGCGCGGCAGCATCAACCTGAGCGTGCGCGAGCTGGTGCTGCGCCACGAGCCCCGGCGCGCCCGCTTCGAGCGCGCGCTGGCGCTGATGGGCGGCCACCAGGCGAAGCTGGCGGTCGATTTCCAGAACCTGACCCGGGAGCTGCCCCGGCTGCCGCCCAGCGTGGAGAAGGTGGTGCGCCTCTTCGACGGCCGCCGGACGCTGGGCGAAGCGCTGCGGGCCTCTCCGCTGGAGGAGGCGACCGCGGCCGAGGCGGCGCTGCGGCTGTGCATGCTGCAGGTGCTGCGTCCGGCCGACAAGCTCTCCCAGCCCCCGCCGGCAAACAAGATTCCCCTCTTCGAGCCCCGCCCCGACGAGGCCAACTGGGCGATGAGCGCGCTGTTCGCCGCCGGCGAGCCGGTGGTCGCTGCCGAGCTGCCGGAATCGGCGCCCAAGCAGGTGCGCGATTGGTTCGCCGACTTCGCTTCCCGCGGCGGCATGGGCGACCTCCTCGACGCCGACAACGGCGGCTGGGTCGAGATGAGCGCCGCCGAGGCCGGCAATTCGCTGCGCGCGCTCGGTGGTCTGCCGCAGAACGGCCCCAAGACCCTCGAGATCGTGGACGAGCGCTCGCTGCCAATGCCCGAGCCGGAATCTCTCTCGCCCGAGTCGGCCGAAGACGAGCCTTCCGCGCCGAGCGCGACCTCGACTCCCGCGCCCGAGCCCGCGCCTTCGCCCGCGGCAGTGCCGGAGGCGGCGGCGCCCAATCCCCCCGAGCCCGCCCCAGAGCCGCCCGCCGACGAGCGTGAAGAGGAGAGGCCCGCGGCGCCGACGGCGGCCTCGAATTCCGAATCCGCTCCGGCGGCAGCAGCGGTGGCGGCGGCGCCTCGTGCTCCCGAACCCGCTCCGGCGCCAGCCACCGAACCGCCTGTCGAAGCGCCCAGGGCGGCCCTCGATCCGGTGGCAGAACCGGCTCCCCAGGCTGCTGCAAAGCAATCCGCCGACGCAGCCCCGGCTCAAGATCCCTCGCCCGAGCCGGCGGCTCCTGCCCTGCCCTCCGATCCGGTTTCCACTCAGCCAACGCCCGAGCCGGCTCCGCAGCCGCACGAGCACGCAGTCGACGAGAAGGAGTTCTTCACCTCGAATCCCGACTTCGCCCAGCTGGCTTCGGAACCGCCGGGAGTCGGGCGAGCCATCGCGATCGTCGCGGCGATCGGAGCTGCCGCGGCTCTCGCCTTGTGGTTGCTCAAGCCCGCCCAGCCTCCCGAGCCAATCGAGTCCCCGCCTGCCCGGGCTCCCGTGGCCGCCAAGCCTCCCGAGCCGGCTCCCGCCCAACCTGAAGCTCCGGTGGAGATGCCCGCGGTGACGGTGACCGCCGAGGAGGCGCCGCCGCCGGGCCCCGCCCCGACCGTGGAAACACTGGCCGGCCCAGCGCCGGCGCCGGTGCCTGATCAGGATCCAGTCAAGCTGCTGGCCGAGGGCCGGGCTCTCTACGACAAGGGGCAGATCGTCGCCTCGCTGGTTCCGCTGGAGAAAGCTGCCGCCCTGGCGCCGCAGAACTCTGAGGTGCAACTGCTCCTCGCGCTCGCGCGCCTCGACGCCGGAAAGGCCGCGGCCGCCGCCGAGGCCGCCAGTCGCGCGCTCGACCTGGATCCGAAGAACTACAAGGCCCATGTCGTGCTGGGCGCGGTTCACCAGGAGCGCGGCGACAACGAGCGCGCTCGCCTCGAGTACAAGACCTACTTGCGCGTGGCTCCCAACGGCGATTCGGCGAACGAAGTTCGCTCCATCTTGGAATCGCTGGGGAACTGACCTCCTCGCTCGTCGATGCCGCGCCGAATCCGCGCGCGCGGATCGCGAGCCTCCACGCCGGACGGCGGCCTCGCGGGGCCGCCTCGACGAACCCCTCCGCCGGTCGGCGCTCGCGCGTCGAGAGGTCTTTGTCCCGGTCCAATCGCGGAACTCGAACGTCGACCGCCGCTCGGCGGCCAGGCGACTACGCGGCGCGTTCGCCCGCTCGGGAACGACGACCCGCTCGGTGCCCCGCCTGTCCTTAGGAATCCCCCCTCGCTTGAAGCGCGTCAGCCTGCTTGGTGCACTCGCCGATCAGGTCTCCGACGGTCATGCTGCCGCGGGCGACCTCGAACTTTCGGTCCTTGAGCTCCGGATGCCAGTGCAGAAGGATCTTGCCGGACGAAATGCACTCCCGGAACTGCTCGAGGGCCTCTCGCTTCTTGGACTTGCCCAGCAGGGCCTTGCCTTTCTCGAAGGCGATCTTCGGGCCGTCCTCGAAGCCGATGATCGCTTCGACCTGCTTCAGCAGTTGCTCGGTTGCCTTGGTCCGCTCAGCACAGAGCCCTGCCACGTCCTTGGGGGTGCTGAGGCGTCCGTCGACGAGCATGGCGAAGCTCGCCAGCGGGCCCCGCTCGTCAAGCGCCGCCGCGGCCGCCCTCTCGCACGAGCCGAAGAGCGCCATCGCCCGGTCCCACTGTGACTTCTGGACTCGCAGGTCCTTGGAGGCCACCGCCGAATCGGAGGCCGCGATGCCAGCGGTCAGGGCTTCGACCGTCCGCCGGCGCAGCTCGCGCGCTTGCTTGGCGAACTCGAGATCCTTCTTCAGCCGCCCGAGCTCTTCGTCGCGAACCTGAGAAGCCTGAGCGGCGTAGCCCGCGTCCTGCTCCTCCAGCGAGACGCGCTCCTCCAGCGCCTGCCGGATGGCGTCGAGTCCCTTGGCCGCGGCCTCGATTTCGCCGTCGGCCGCCTCCGGCTGCCGGGCGGCATGGAGCCTGGTCTTCTCGGCGGCGACCAACTCGCTTAGCAGAGCCCGGCCGTCGCTTCCCGCGAGGGCGATCTTGCGCCTCGCGATCTGATCATTCATCTCGGCAATGCGCTTGCGGACCTCGATGTCGTAGACGGCGTACACGCGATCCTTCCTGGTCAGCTCGGTGCCTCCGTCGAGGGCCGCCAGGATCTGCTTGAGGGCGGCCTCGGTCTCCTGCACCTGCTCCTTCGCCGCCTTCGAGAGCTGGGCAATGAGCGGAGCCGCCTGCTGCCGCGCGGCTTCGACCTTCTCGCGCTGGCGCTGCACGTCGACCTCCAGCCGGCGCTTCTCGACCTTGGCCCGGCCCGAGCGGACCAGCCACTGCGCGTCGGCGACCAGGGCGGCCACCGACGAGGGAGGTTTCCCGACCGCCGCGAGACTCTTGTCCAGGGCGTCGAGGCTGGCGCCGGCCTGCTTGAACTGCTCGTCGGTCGGAGCCGGCGCGTCCAGCCTGGCGAGAGCCTGGGTGGCCGCGGCCCTCGGCGCCTCGACGCTGACCTCCACCCGGCGCTTCGCGACCGTGGCCCTGGAGTCGCGCAGCGCCGCTCGCGCGTCGATGATCGCCGGCGAGGCTTCCTTGACGTCCTTCACCGCCTCGAGCGTCTTCTCCAGGATCGTCAGCGCGGTATTGACCTCGGCGAACTGCTCGTCGCTCGGAGTCCCCTTGGCCTCGATGGGCCTGAGCGCCTGAGCGACGGACCTGCGGGCCAATTCGAGGCTGACCTCGGCGCGGCGCTTGGCCCACGTTACCCGGCCGAGCTTGACCAGCACCTGCGCGTCGTTGACCCGAGCGGCCACCGACGGATCCGGGTTCTGGATCGTCTCGAGCACCTTCTCCAATGCCGTCAGCGCGGCGTTGGCGGCCTCGAAGTCGGCATCGGTCGGCGCCTTTCCTTCCACCTTCCACAGCAACTTGGTGGCGGTCGTATGGGGCGTCGCCAGGCTGACCTCCACGCGGCGCTTGGCGAAGACCGCCCGCGAGGCGTTGAGGGCCGCCCGCGCGTCGATGATCGCCTGCGAGGCTTCCTTCGCGTCCTTCCCCGCCTCGATGGTCTTGTCCAGGACCGCCAACGCGGTGTTGGCCTCCGCGAACTGCTCCTCGGTCGGACTCTTGCCTTCGACGAGCCTGAGCGCCTGGGCGACGGCCTCGCGTGCGGCGAGGAGGCTGGTCTCCGCCTGGCGCTTGGCGGCCGATGCGCGGGCGGTGCGCAGCAACTCCCTGGCATCGGAGACCTGGGCAGCGACAGAGGGATCCGGCTTGCCGATCGCCTCGAGCACTTTCGCCAGCGCGTCGATCGCGATCTGGGCCTGCTTGAAGTCCTCGTCGGCCGGAGACTTGCCCTCCACTTTCCTGAGCGCCTTGGCGACCGCCGCCGCCGGTGCAGCGAGGCTGACCTCCGCGCGGCGCTTCGCCACCGTGGTCCTGGCTCCGCGGAGCAGCGTCCGCGCTTCGTTGACCAGGGCGGCGATCGAGGAATCCGGGTTCTCCATCGGCTGGAGCGTTTTCTCGAGTGTGTCCAGGGCGGCGTCGGCCGCCTGGAACTGCTCGGGGGTCGGGATCGGAGAGCGTCCCTCCACCGGCTTGAGCGCCTGGGTGACGGCGCGCATCGGCGAATCGAGGCTGCGCCGCTGGACCTCAGCCTCGATCTCGACCAGGGCCTTCTGCACCTCGTCAAGGTACTGGCCGAACGCCTGGCTGCGCGCGGCCTGGGGCGCGAACTTCTCCAGGAGCTTTCGGACGACGATCGCCGCGGTGCGCGCCTCGGCCAGCTGCTCGGCCGCCGCGCCCTTGGAGCGCATCGCCTTGCCGGCCGCGGCGAGGTCCTTGCGGGCCGGTTCGATCTCCGCCTTCAGGCGCTCCACGCCGGTCGCGCTCCAGAGATCGTCGCTCTTCTTCTTCGCCTGTGCGAGCTCGGAGCGCACCTTGTCCGCGTCCGCGCCGTACGCCCGGTCCCTGGCCTCGAGCGCCCTTCCCTCTTCGAGGCACTTGGCCACCGCGGCCGCGGCCCGGTCGGCGCTCTCGAACTGCGCATCGCTCGCGCCCTTGCCCAGCGAGCCCATGGCCTTCGCCAGCGCCCGGCGGCTCTCCTCGATCGATCCGCGCTGCTTGTCGACCTGCTGGGAAGTTGCGCGATCGTCGATCGCCTTCTCCTGGCGAGCCGCGGCAGCATCCACCTCGGCGAGGTAGCTGGCGAACTTCTCGTCCTGCTTGGTGAGGTCGCGCGCCTCGTCGACGGCCTTGCGCAGCGCCGTCGCCGCCGCGCGCGCCTCCTCGAACTCCGCGGCGCTCGGGTTCCTGGATTCGAGGCGGAGGGTCCGTTCTTTCAAGACCGCCACCGCGCCGTCGATGATTCGGCGCTTGTCGAAGATGTGGACCTTGGCGTTCCGCTGTTCGACGTAGTCGCGCTGGGTCCGCAGCTCCTTGCGAGCCGCCAGGACCGCCTTCGCGTACTCCAGGTCCTCGCCCTCGTAAGCGGTCCCGGCGTCGATGGCCTCCTTGAGGACCCCGACCGCCGCGCGGGAGGCGTCCAGGTCCGCTGCGCTCGGCGGATCCTTCTGAATGCGTTCGACCGCCTTCGCCAGGTTCGCCCGGGCTTTCTCGAGAGCCTCTCGCGCGCCGGCGACCGAGCTGGCTGGGGTCGGCGGCGCGGCGCCGGCGTGGAAACCGGTGGCGATGACCAGCAGGGCGGCCAGTGCAGGAGCGCGTTTCATGGCTGCCGATGCTAGCCAGTGGCAACTCGCCAATCACAAAACTGCCCGGCCGGAACTTCCGGGGCGCCCCAGCATCTGGAGAAGTGAGTCGCTCGCGCTGGGAAATCGCAGCCGGCGCTCCGTCGAGCTCTTGCTCGTTCTCTCGGGGCCCTCTCGAACAAGGACGAGGACTTCTGCCCGTCGGCACCTCGGCCGATGGAAGTCTGAAGCGAATTGCGATGGGACGGCCGCGATCGAGCGTGGGCTCTGATCCGCGCAGGCGATGCAGCTTCGGCGCGCCGGTGACTTGAAGCGCAATTCCGGCTCAGCGCCCGCGGATCCACATCCTCACAGCTGAGGGACCCAGGCGAGCTGAGATGACGAGGCTCGAACCGCCCTCGGATCGCTGGGAACCGCTCTCGCTACTCGAGGCCGCCGCGGAGGATGGTGTCGAGCAGGCCGCGCAGGCTCTGGATGGGCTTGCCTCCGTGCGGCGCGAGGCCCGGGACGTTCTTGAGCGCAGCGGGGACCGCCCCGTCGCCGGCCAGCAGGACCGGAGTTCGGCATTCGCGCGCCAAGAAGAGCGTGAGCGCCACCGTTGGCTCACTTCGATCGAGCGCCAGCGCGCCCAGCGCCCCAGCGGCGAATGGCCGCCACAGCGGGCGGGCCACGTCGGCCCCGGGGATCGAACACAGCTCCAGGCGCAGGCCGTCCGAGAGATCGATGCGCGCCCAGGTCCCGAGCAGCTCGGGCGTCGGGTAGCGCTGCAGCCGGAAGCCGGGGAGCGTCCGGATGCGGTCCAGGAAGGCCCGGGTGGTCCGCTGCGATTCGCTGAGCAGCGCCACCTTCCCCACTGCCTCCCGCGCCGCCGGCCGGCCGCGCAACACCCGCGCGCGCAAGGAGTGCGTCTCCGCCGCCGACAGCAGCGGGCCGGAGACCGCGGCGTCGGCCGGAGCCGTCTGGACGATCCCCTTCTCCAGCAGCGCCTTGAGCGCGGCCATCACCTCGAAGTCGATGGCGCTGGTCAAATCGAGCAGCTCGGAAGTCGATCGCGGCTCGGCCAGCAGCCGAGCGACCTCCGCAGTCACCGGGTGCTGCTCGCCGAGGAGCGCGGCGCCGGGGTTGAGCCGCAGCCGGTCGGTGGGCGCCGGCAGGCTCGAGGCCATCGCCGCGATCTCGTCGCTCTGCCGCATCGCTTCGAGCAGCGCCTCCTCCACCGGGCGATCGATGCGTCGGGGGCCGGCGTAGGGCCCCGGGGCAAAGGCGAAGTTTCCCTCGTGCAGCGCCAGGATTCGGAAGAGCGCCTTCTCCCCTTCCACCGGCCCGACGCGGGCGTTCACCGGCCGTCCGTCGGCGAGGAAGATCTCGCCGCGCAGCTCCCCTCGCTCGAGTGACAGGCTGCCGCTGCGGCGGTTGACGGCCAGGACCTGCAAGAGATCGGAGAGCGCCATCTGCTTGAGGCTGCCCTCAATCTCCCGGGTTTCGCTCCTGAGGGCGCGGGCGGCATCGACTCGCCGCAACAACTGGGCGATGCGCCCCAGGACCTCGTCCAGGCTGTGGGGCTTGCGCAGGAAGCCGTCGCGCAGGAAGCGCAGCCGCTCGGCGTCCTTGGCGCTGCCGGTGACCAGCACCGGGATGTCCTCGGTGCGCGGGTTGGTTCGCAGGATCTGGACGAAGGTGCGGGCATCGACCAGCCGGCAGTCGGCGTCGAAGAGCACCACGTCCGGATGGCGCAGTACCGAGACCTCCAGCGCCCGGGAGCCGTCGCCGGCCACCGAGACCTGATGGCCGCGCTCGCGCAGGGCGCGGGCCAGCTCCCGCTGCACCTCGGCATCGGGATCGGCCAACAGGATCTTGCGGGCGCGCGACATGTCCCTCCTACAGAGGTTGCAGCTCGTAGCGCTGTTGCAGCTTGCTCACCAACTCGTCCACCACCGCCTCGTCGCTGGTGTGAAAGCCCCAGGGCGGCCCGTCCTTCTGCCGGCGCTGGAAGAGGGCGTAGGCGGCGCGTTCGGAGTAGAGGAGCACGAACTCAGTTCGGGCGATCCGCTCGTCGCCGTCGAGGTAGACCGGGGTCGCCAAGCCCGCCGGGATCGCCTCCCCGCGCCGGCCGAGCAGGTAGATGTGCATCCCGGTGTCGGCGGGGACGCCGCTGAGCGCCTCGATCACCGGCAGGTCCGAGCGGATCTCCTGGCAGCCTACGTAGAGCAGCCCGCGGGCCTTGGGATCGCGCGCCACCTCCAGCGCGAGCTCGAACTGCAGCTGGTGAAACAGCGCCCCGGGAAGCAGCCCGCGCCGCGATGGCCCCGCGCTGTCGTCGGCCGGAAGCGGCGGCGAATTCGTGTCGCCCAGCAACAGGTCGACCGCCGACCAGAAATCCAGCCGGCGCAGATCGAGCTTCCTCGCCAGGCTCAGCCGCGCCTCTTCAGACCGGCGGCGGCAGACGTGCAGCAGCTCGTCGAAGTCCTGCCCGTCGCGCGGGAAGGTGGCCGAGCCGAGACTCAGGCCGACCGCGGGCGCGCCGGCGCTCTCCAGCAGCCCCTCGGCGTCGACCATGGCCTGCACTCGCCTGCCGACGATCTGCGCGCCGAGGTGATCGGTCTCGGGCAGCAGCACGTAGAGCTCGTCCTCGGCGGCCCGGGCGACCACATCGCTGTCGCGAACCACCGCCGCCAGCGAGGAGGCCACGCCCCGCGCCAGCTGCGCCGCCCGCGCCGGCCCCAGCTGATCGCGCAGCCGCTCCAATCCGTCCAGCCGCAGCGCCAGCAGCGAGAAGACTCGCCCGTAGCGGCGGGCCTTGTAGGCCTCCTTGGCGGCGTAGTCGGCGAAGTAGGCCAGGTTGTAGGCGGCGGTCTCCCGGTCTCGCAGGCCCAGGCGCTCCAGCGCCGAGTAGCGCCGAGCGTTGCGCAGAGCAGTGGCCGCGAAGTCCCCCAGCGCCCGGGCCAGGGCCAGTTCCCTGGCGGTGAAATCGCCCGAGAGCCGATCGGACAGCAGCACCAGCCCGACGACTTCCCCCGCCGCCCGCAGCGGCAGGTAGAAGCCCTTGTTCAGGCGCCCGCCGGGTGCCGGGAACGCCGCGCCCGATTTGAGCGGCTCGGCGAACAGCCCATCGGCGATCGAGATCCGCGGCTCGAGCCGGGAGCGCTCGACGAGCCCGCGGTAGGAGCGCAGGTGCAGCTCGCCCTGCTCGTCCGACAGCCAGAGGGCGCCGCTCTGGGCGTCGCAGACCGCGCACAGCTCCGACAGGCTCGTCTCCTGAAGCCGCTCGAGGTCGAGAGTGGAGAGCATCCCCAGGCTGCGCTGGAACAGCACCTGGTCGCGGGACAGCTCCAGGTTTTCGGCCAGCAGCCGCGCCCGCTCGCGCTTGAGGGCCACGCGCTCCAAGCTGCGGTTGAGGCGCTCGGCCAGCTCCGACTCCTCGACCGGCTTCACCAGGAAGTCGCTGGCCCCGGCGCGCAGCGCGGCGACGGCGGTGGCCACCTGGCTCTGCTGGGTGACCAGGATCACCTCCTGGTCCGGCAGCCGCTTGCGAATCTCGCCGGTCAGCGCCAGGCCGTCCAGCTTCGGCATCAGCAGGTCGGAGACGACCACGTCGAATCGGCCCGGCTCCAGCTCGGCGAGCGCGCGCTGCCCGTCCTCGGCGCAGTGGACCTCGTGGCCGAGGTTACGCAGCTGGAGCGAGAGGACTTCGCGGAAGAAGCGGTCGTCGTCGACGACGAGGATTCGGGCGGAGGGCACGACGGGCGGGACGTTATCCTCGGGTGAAGCCCCGAGGTCAAACGGATCGTCGAAGAACCGGCCGGTCGGCAGCGCACCGACCGGCCGGCATGGAATCCTGCGCCTGAACCGAGGGGCTCAGGGCGCCTCGAGAATCTTGCGGACCTTCTCCTTCTCGGCGCTGAAGGTGAAGTGCTCGTAGAGCCGGAAGGCGTTCTGGCGGTCGGCGAGATGCGAGTTGGTCATCTCCACCACCTTGATCTTCTCGGTGCCGAAGTTGAAGAGATCGATCAGCTGGCCGACCTGGAAGACGGTGAACCAGGTCCCGCTGGACATCGCGGTGCTCAGCACGTTGAGCCGGCCTTCGGAGAAGGACTCGCGGGAGATGGCGTTGCGCAGGGCGATGAAGTCGGGCTCGGGCATCGGGTAGACGCCGGGCGCATAGGCGACCGCAGGCTGCGCCGGCGGCGGAGGATAGGCCGGCTGCTGCTGCGCGTACTGGGGCTGCTGGCCGTACTGCGGCTGCTGCGGATAGGCCGGCGGCTGGGGGTACTGCGGCTGCTGGCCGTACTGGGGCTGTTGCGGATAGACCGGCTGCTGCGGATTGACCGGAGGCGGGTACGCGGCAGGCGGATAGCCGGGCTGCGGCGGATAGTTGGGATCCGGCGGGTTCACCGGCTGGACCGTTTCGTCGTGGTGGTGGCGCCGGCGGTGGTGGCGATGGCCCTCGCCGTCGTCCGCCTCGCCGGTCTCCTCCGCGGTGTCGACGTCCTCGTCCTGGACCGGCAGGTTGACCGACAGGGTGGCGGTCTGGCGCTTCTTGGCCAAGAGCTTCTTCTGCCACACCGAGCCGTCGGGCATCTTGATCTTGACCAGGTACTTCTTCTCCGGCTTCGGCCACAGCGAGGTGGGGATCTGGTCCTCGGCGAGGAGCTTCTTGCCGTCCCAGACCTGCACCGGAGCCCCCTCGGGATCGGTGATGAGGAGGGCGCAGCCGCCGCTGGGATTGCGCTCGTAGGTCAGGGTGTAGCTGCTCTCGTCGGCCTCCGGGCCGGCGACCCACACGCCGAAGCCATTGGGGCCGGCCTGCATGTTGATGTTCTGCGCGAGCGCCGGTGCGGCGACGCCTAGGATCGCAAGGGCGAGGGCGTGGCGAAGCATGCGAGCTCTCCGGGAAAAGACTTCTTCAAGGGGACGGTCTGCCGAGTGAGGCATTCAATCGGCTGGGCGACAATAGGCGCCTCGCTCTCGGCGATTCAAGATCTGCCCGTTCCTCTCGAGCGCTCGCCTGAATGGTCGCTGGGTTTCTTGAGTCGCCTACTGGCGGCGCCTATCCTCGGTTCGGCGGTGGTCGGACCGCCCTTCGGCAAACGTGGAGACCTCAATGGCTCGGCCAACCCTGCGCGCGGCATTGTTGATGGCGGCGCTCTGCGCGGCGCCGGCGACGGCGTTGGGCGAAGGGCACTTCCTGTTCCCCGAGATCGGCCTCAGCGGCGGCCGGGCGCTGCTGTCCGACGGCGGCCGGGCGCTGGGCCAGCTCGACCTGAACTTCGGCGCCGAGTGGGATTCGGGCGGCTTGTCGGCCACCGGCTGGCTCTTCGATCTCAAGTATGCCGGCGCCAGCCAGGGAGCGCTCCAGACGCCGTGGTCGCGGCTGCAGCTGGGGCCGCTCATCACCTGGTCTTTGGGCTACGGCGGGCTGAGCCCCTTCGCCCGGGTCGGAGTCGGCCCGCAGCTGTCGTGGACCTTCGTCGAGCCCGGCCGCGCCTACCTGGGCGCCGGCATCCTGGGCGAGGTGGCGGTGGGGTTCAAAGACATGATCGAGCTGTTCGCCGAGAGCACCTTGAGCATCGACGGCCACAGCCCCTCGGCGGCGATCACCGGCGGGCTGCGCTTCAACGCCCTGATCTTCCTGGAGGTGGTCAGCCTGGTCGGCTACGGCCACCACCACTCCTACTGGCGCCCGTCGCCGCACCCGGCGGCTCCGGTGGCGCCCTACCACCCGGCGACGCCGGTCAACTGAGCGAGAAGCCGAAGCTGCCCGGCGCCAGCTCGCCGCCGAAGACCCGCTCCGCCGGCCCGCGCATCAGAACCCGAGAGAGATCGGGCAGGACCTGGATGTGGAGCAGTCCGCCGGGCAGCTGCACCGGCAGCTCCGCGCCCGCCGGCAGCCGTCCCTCGACCACCGCCGCCACCAGCGCCGCGCAGGCCCCGGTGCCGCAGGCCTGGGTGAAGCCGCAGCCGCGCTCCCAGACCAGCACGTCCAAGCCCTCTGGGCTCAGCCGGACGAACTCGACGTTGGTGCGGTTGGGGAAGAGCGGATGGCGCTCCAGCAGCGGCCCCAGCTCCCCCGCCTCCTCGCGCTCCGGACCGAACAGCACCAGGTGCGGATTTCCCATCGACACCGCCGTCCCGCGGATCGCGCGGCCGCGCACCTCGAGCTGCCGATCGACGAAGCGGCCGGCGGTGGCCATCGGGATGCGCTCGGCCGACAGCTCGGGCCGGCCCATGTCCACCCGCACCTCGGCCACCTTGCCGTCCGGCCCGCGCAACAGCCCGCACTCGAGCACTCCGGCGCCCGTCTCGATGCGCAGCGAGTCGCCGGAGAGCCCGCCCTCGTCGGCGAGGAACTTGGCCACGCAGCGCAGCCCGTTGCCGCACATCTCGGCGGTGCTGCCGTCGGCGTTGGCCACGTGCATCCGGGCCACGCCCGAGGACGAGGGCAGGACGGTCAAGACCCCGTCGGCGCCGACCCCGCGGCGGCGGTCGCACAGCGCGATGGCTTGCGCCGGCTCGACCGGCGAGCCGCCGCTCCGGCGATCGAGGACGACGAAATCATTTCCCAGGCCGTGGTATTTGGCGAAGCGCGACACGAGGACACTTTATAGCGCCCGAGGCAGCGAAAACATGCGTCCGCTTCATCTCTTGATGATCCAGCCGGGGACCGCTCCCCAGTCCCTGCTGCCGAGCGCCGGGGACTTCGACGACTGGTTCCGGCGCGCCATGGAGAAGGAGGCGGTGGGCTTCACCGTGGCCAAGCCCGACCGGAACGAGGCCCTTCCCGAGGCCGCCGGCTTCGACGGGGTGCTGATGACCGGTTCGCTGGCGTCGCTGGTCTCTCCTCTTCCATGGATGGAGGCGACCGCCCGCTATCTGCGGCACGTCGTCGAGGCGGGCAAGCCGTTCCTCGGCGTCTGCTTCGGACATCAGATGCTCGCCTACGCCTTCGGGGCCAGAGTGGTGCGCAATCCGCAGGGATTCGAGCTGGGCAGCTGCGAGGTCGAGCTGACCGCCCAGGGCCGCGAGGATCCGCTCTTCGCCGGTCTGCCCGACAAGCTGCTGGTGGCCGAGACGCACGAGGACATCGTGGCCGAGCCGCCGGCGCCGATCCGGGTGCTGGCCAAGAACCGGCTCTCTCCGGTGCAGGCGATCGCGGTGGGGAGCAACGCCTGGGGCGTGCAGTTCCACCCGGAGATGACCGAGCAGATGCTGGCCGGGCTCTCGGCGCCTCGCACCGCGCCGATGGTCCACGGCCCGCAGATCCTGCGCCAGTTCGTGAGTCGGGTCGCCAGGAACTGAATGCCGATCGGGCCTCGATCGGTCTGCTACCATGCCGGCATGAGAACGACCCTCGCGATCCTTGCGCTGTCGCTCGCCGCTCCCGCGCTGGGAGTCGGCCCGACGCCGGCCGACAAAGTCCAGATTCTCGAGGCAGTCAGCCGCGGCTCGACCCCTGAGTTGAACCGGGCCATCGACCGGCTGCGCTACCTCGGGCAGCCGCGCGAGATCCTCAACGCCATCGCCCGGGTGCTCAGCGAGGGCGAGCCGCTGGCCCGGCAGAACGCCGCTCAGGTCTTCGCGATCGTCCCCGACAAGAACTTCTCCCAGGCGCTGCTGCACGCCCTTCACGACTCGGACGTGGTGGTGCGCGAGCGGGCCTGCGTGGGCCTGGGGAAGATGAAGTCCCGCGACGCGGTCAAATCGCTCGCTGCGCTGACTGACGACAGCTCTCCAGTGCTGCGGCGCGAATCGGCGCGGGCGCTGGGGCGCATCGGCGACAAGGCGGCGCTGCCGGCGCTGCTGCCGCTGCTGGAGGACCACGAGCCGGAGCCGCGCCAGGTCGCCATCTGGGCGTTGGGCGAGCTGGGCGACCCCAAGGCCGGCGCGCCGCTGCTGCCGCTGCTCAAGGATCCGAGCGAGTCGATCCGGCTGGCAGCCACCGCCAGCCTGTGCCGGCTGGGCAATGCCGAGGGCCGCAAGGTCGCCGAGGGGCTGCTGGCCTCGGCCGAGGCCTACGAGCGGCGCGACGCGGTCCAGCTGCTCACCGACGTCCGCGCCCCTTGGGTCAAACAGGCACTGGCCGGTCTGCTCAAGGACAAGGATTTCGCGGTCCGGCTCGCGGCAGCCAAGGTGTTGGCTGTCCAGGGCGACGGGCGCGGCGTGGAGTGGTTGGTCTGGACCGCCGAGTCCGGCGACGCGGAGGAGGCGATGCGAATCGAGTCCGCCCTCGAGGAGCTGGGAGTCAGCTCGGCCGACCGCAAGAAGATCCTCGCGGGGCGCCCCAAGCCATGATCTCCCTCGCCCTCATGTCGCTGCTCGCGCTCTCCGCGGCGCCGCCCGCCGCTCCGCCGCCCGATCCCGCCGCCACCCGGGCGCGCGCCGAGAAGCTGCTCGAGGAGATCTCGGCGGTCGAGGGGATGCGCCCGCGGGTGGTCGCCGCCGGCGAGCGGCTGGTCGGCACTCAGTACCGCTTCGATCCGCTGGGCGAGGGCCCGGGCCTTCCGCCCGACGAGGACCCCCGGCTCCGCTTCGACCAGGTGGATTGCCAGACCTACGTCGAGACTGTCCTCGCCCTGGCGCGCGCGCGCTCGTGGGACGCGCTGCTGAGCACCATGGACGACATCCGCTACGCCGCCGGCGCGCAGTACGCGCAGCGCAACCACTTTTTCGAGGCCCAGTGGGCGGCGTCCAACGAGAAGAAGGGCTTCATCCGCGAGGTCACCTCCGAGGTCGGCGGCGAGCGCGCGGTGGAGCACGTGAAGGTGGTCACCGCCGAGCTGTGGGAGGGCCGCGACGAGGCCAAGCGCATCAAGCTCCCCAAGGAGCGCGCGCCCATCGGCCGCTTCCCCGCTCCCTACGTGCCGATCGACAAGGTCCTGGAGATCGCCAATGCGATCCCCGACGGCGCCGTCTTCGCGGTGGTGCGCGAGGACCGTCCCAAGACGCCGTACATGGTCAGCCACATGGGCTTCATCGTCCACGAGGAAGGCAAGACCTACGCCCGCCACGCCGGCTCGGGACCGGTCTGGCGGGTGGTGGACGAGGAACTTCCTCACTTCGTGGCGCGCTCGAAGAAGCTCGGCCCCTGGAAGGTGATCGGGATGCGCTTCTTCGAGCCGCTCGAGGGGCAGCAGGCGCCCTGAGGCGCTGCTCAGGCCTTCGCTTCGGTCGCCAGCTCCTCTTGCTCGGCGGCCATCTCGGCCTCGGCGGAGCCGGCGGCCACCTCGGCCCGGGTCTCCGCAATGAGCTGGGCGGCGCGCTCGCGCTGGGCCTCTGGCACCAGGATGTCCCACCACGGACGCGGGACGCTGACGGTCAGCGCCTCGACCGACGAGCCGCGGCGCATCCGCACCAGCACCGGGATGCCCGCATCGCCGATCGCCGCGACGAAGGCGTCGGCGTCGAAGGGATCCTCGGCGGTGCCGGCCACCGCGAACGCGGTGGTGTCCTCGTCGGGATGCACCCGGCGGAACTCCGGCCGCCGGGAGAGCTCCTCCTCGCTCACCAGCGTCTCTCCCTCGCACTCGGCACAGCGCTCAGTGCCGTCCTCGTACTCTTCCAGGCACGACGGGCAGTATCTCATCGGGACAGACCTCGCTTTCGGTGTGCACCTCGAGCGACCGGGAAAATGCTAGCACGCACGGACGGCCTCCGATTTCGCTCTCGGCGGGCGCGGTGCCGAGCCATTGCTCGCCGGCCCGAAGCCGCCTAGGATCCGCATCCCCTCCCCTTCCGCACCTGTCCGGCGCGCTCAGCGCCCCTTCGCCCTCGGCCGCTGGTAGGCCTTCCGCATCCACCTGGCCCGGGCGAGCGTGCGCTCGGGATCTCGGCCGCAACCGAGCGTCCCGCGCCGACGCGCGGCCTCGCGGGCGGAGGGACGATCTGGCTGGAGGCGGGCGAGTATCGCCGGTTTGACAGGTCCTCCGGGCGAGGTATAAGCGTCACGATTACCAACGGTTGCGTCCGCTTGCCGGTTCGAAGCCCGGCCGTCCGAGGCAGCCGAAATCTGGCGAGGGCGCGCGCGCAGTCCGAGGCCGCCCACAGGCAAAATGACCATGGCTCGACTCAAGTTCCTCGTATTCGTCGCTGCGGCGCTGGGCCTGGCGGTCTTCGGCCAGATGCAGCAGGCGGCGAACACGGCTTCCTTGGCGAAGGTGCAGACCCAGGAGCGCCTCGCCTGGGGCCAGGTCCTGTTCGAGACCAGCGGCAAGCTCGCCCAGGCCCACCGCGCCCAGGCCCTGACCGCCGCCGCCGCCGACCCCGCCCTGCACGAGGCCGCCGCCGGCCTGGACGGCCAGCCCTCGGCAGCTCTGATGAACGCCGCCCTCAAGGCGGTCAACGCCTCGCTCGAGAAGGTCCCGGAGGCGATTCGCACTCCGTCGCTGGTGCTGGTGGCCACCGCCAAGGGCGTGGGCATGATCCCGGCCTCGGGCGGCGACTCCGACTTCCGCGAGGATCCCAAGGCCCTGGGCGTCGCGGCCGCTCTGCAGGCGGGCATCGCCGGCACCTTCACCCGCGACGGCACCGCGCTGTATCGAGTGGTCGCCGTCCCGCTCAAGGCCAGCGAGAAGGCCGGCGTGCGCGAGGTGGGAAGCCTGGCTGCCGCCTACCTGATCGGCGACGCCTTCGCCGCCTCCCAGCGCAAGGATCTGACCCTCGACGTGACCCTCACGGCCGGCGACTCGACCATCTCCTCGCTGCAAGGAGCCGACCGCGCCAAGGCGGCCACCGCCAAGGAAGGCGCCTCCCCGATCGGCGCGCTGCCGACCCTGGGCCCCATCGCCCTGCCACTCTTCGTCCAGGGCGCCGGCGCCTCGATGGCCCACAGCTTCGACCTCGAGGGCGTCGAGAAGGGCCGCGTGGTGCTCGTCGCCGAGCAGCCGGCCCTTCGCGCCCTGGCCGAGCAGCAGAAGATGGCCCTCTTCGGAATCGGCGGCTTGCTGGCGCTGGCCGTCGCGGTGGCGCTCGTCCTGGGCGGCTCGAGCGCCCCGGCCGAAGCCAAGCCCAAGAAGGCCGCCAAGGCCGAGGCCGCTCCCGCCGAGGCCGAGCAACCGGTTCTTCAGGCCCAGCCCGAGCTGTCCGCCAATCCGGCCAACACGCCGGCCGAGATGTCGCCCTTCGACGACTTCCCGCCCCAGCCGATGGCGCCGGCCGCCTCCGCTCCGGCGGAGATGTCGCCGTTCGACGACTTCCCGCCGCAGCCGGTGGCGCCGCCTGCCCCGCCTCCTCAGGCGCACGCGCCTCCGCTGCCGACCAAGAAGGATCCGGAGCCCCACACCGGCCAGCTGTGGGGGCCCGCTGGGACCGCTCCGGGGCAACCGGCCCTGGTCCACGCCGCGCCCGCCGCTCCGCCAGCTCCTCCTCCGGCCCGCGCCGCTCCGGCCCCGGCCGCTCCGGCGGACAAGCCCTTCGATCCATTCGCCGCCGCCATCGCTCAGAGCGACGACAGCAGCACCAACTACGAGAACGACGGCCAGGCCACCGTGGTCGCCGCCATCCC
>JBBIQS010000056.1:0-54199 GCA_037442205.1 Myxococcales bacterium | reverse complement strand
CGGTAATTCAGGAAGCCGTTCACGCTCACGTTGCCGCGGACGTCGAGTTCGACCTCGGGAGCGGTTCCGATGCCGACGAAGCCCTGACCGCTGACCACCATCGCCGGAGCGCCGCCGTTCTTGAGCAGCTGGGCGACGGGCTTCTGGACCCGCATTGAGCCCATCAGCACGCCGACCGGAGCGGCCGGGCTCACTTTGGCCGCGGAATCGCCGGACACGCTCTGCACCTGGAAGTACTGGCTGCCGCCGCCCGAGGTGAGCACGACGACGTCGCCCATGGCGAGCTCGCTGGCGAACTTGGCGGCGCCATCGCCGATCAGGCTGTCGGTGCCGGCGGCGATCGAGACCGAGCCGGAGCAAGGACCGAAGGCGGCACCGGTCGCAGCCAGGGCGGAGTTCCCGGGTGCGCCGATAGCGCTGGTCCGGCCCGAGGAGACCAAGCCTCCGTTGGCAGTTCCGCTGCCGCTGATCACGAAGTTGGCGTTGGCCTGCGGGCCGGCGCTCTGGTTCTGGATGTAGCCGGTGCCCCCGCTGCCCGCGGCCTTGCCCGCGAAGGCCTGGTAGTCGGCGGCGCTCAGGTAGCCGTCGCTGCTGGCGCTGGCCTTGGCGATCGCGATCTCCGGGGTCGAGCTGCCGTTGGTCACCGACAGCGGGCTTCCGGGCGCGGCGGTCACCGCGGTCACGGTGCCCGGATTCTTGTCGTCGGCGGCGCAGGTCCAGCTGGTTCCATTGTGCTTGAGGATCTGGCCGGCGGCGCAGGGCATCACCGCCAGGGTCGCGCCGGAGCGCAGCAGGCCGTCGCCGGCGATCAGGTTGATGGCGTCGGCGCACAGCCAGTCGGTGCCGTTCCAGCGCAGCACTTGGTCGGCTGAGCAGGTGGTCACCAACGAGAAGGCGGTGCCATTCAGGCTCAGTCCCGAGCCGGCGCTGTAGCTCGCCGTGGCCGGACCGGTCAGCTTGCCGGTGGAGTCGATCACCGTGGTCCCACCGACCCGCAGCTCGGCGGCATCGACCACTCCGCCCTTTACGCCTCCAGCCATCACCGCGTAGGGCACCGAGGCGACCTGCTGCCGCGGGCTGAGGGCGGTGCCGTCGATGGACAGCTCCAGGTACAGCAGCCGGCCGTCGAGGACCGTGGAGTCGAGCGGCTGGGTGCTGCCGAGCATCGTGGCGTAGTAGCCGTCGCTCAGCGCCAATGTCTGGGTCTCGCTCCAGATCGCGGTGCCGCCTGAGTCGGCGGAGAAGAGCGAGAAGGCGAAGCTCTTGCTCCCGATCTCGGGCGTGCCGTCTGCCTTCAACAGGCGGCCTTGGTAGCCGATCAGGTGAGGTACTTGGGCAGACGCGGAAGCCGACAGCGCGAAAGCTGCGAGAACTAGCCAACGAGATGGATGCACGGGGGCTCCTGCCGCCGAGTTGTCAGGGGGGGACTCGGGGGAAGGCCAATCTAGTGAGCGTCACAGCAGCCGGTCAAACAGGCGCCTGCTGGCCGCCAGCCGGTGCCGCCTCACGGCTTCTGCCGCTTGACCTCGGTGTCTCCAACAGCGGATTGTCAGCTGCTCATCAGACGGAGGATCGGCAGTTGCAGGACGCTCAAAATCTCAGCCGCCGCACCTTCCTCGGGGGCGCCGTGGTGCTGGTGTGCTCCTCGCCACTGGCCGGCTGCGGGCCCCAGGACCCTCAGGAGCTGAAGATCGGCCCCTGGGTCATTCCTCCCAAGACCACCTTCGCGCCGGAGCGCTTCGCTCAGCTGGCGGCGCTGTTCGACGCGCTAATTCCGGCCGACAAGCCGCTGCCGGGAGCGACCGCGACCCGTGCCGCCTTCTACCTCGATCAGCTCCTGGGCGCCTTCAGGGTCAACCCGCCGCGCATCTTCGCCGGCGGCCCCTATTCCGGGCGCCACGGCGGCGCCGACAACTTCTCCAGCTTCCAGCGGCTGACCCGGGTCGAGGAGATCCGCTGGCGCACCTACCTCGAAGGCTCGCTGGGCATCCCGGAGCGCGAGTTCAACGGGCCGGTGAAGGGGTTGACCGAGATCTACGAGGAGAACCTCGAGGCGCTCGAGGCCGCGGCTCAAGCCAAGCGCCAGCGCGGCTTCGCCTTCCTGCCCTTCGACGAGCGGCACGCCCTGGTCGGCGCTCACGATCCGGAGTTCGTCAACCTCGCCTACCAGCACGCGGTCGAGGGGACCTACGGCGATCCGGTCTACGGCGGCAACAAGGACTACCTGGGCTGGAAGGGGATCTCCTACGAGGGCGATCGCCAGCCGCTCGGCTACTCAGCGCAGCAGATGGCCAACCCGGAGGAAGGCTGATGGCCGCCGACTTCGATGTGGCCATCGTCGGCTCGGGCGCCGGAGGCGGAGTGGCGGCGGCGCTGCTCGCCGCGCGCGGCTTCAAGGTCGCGCTGCTGGAGAAGGGGCGCAATCCGTTCCCGACGCTCGCCGAGCCGATGCTGACCGGCTCGCTCTTCGGCAACGACGAGATCAAGCTGCGGCGCTACTTCTGCTTCCACGACCCGATGATCGAGCCGCGCACCTTCCGTGAGCGGGCCGACCAGGCCGCCGCCCAGCGCGAGGTCCAGGGGCTGGGGGTCTGCGTGGGCGGGGGCACCGTCCACTATGACGGCGATTCTCCGCGGGTGCAGGCCGCGGACCTGAGGCTGCTCTCCACCTTCGGCCGGGTCGATGGCGCTGAGGTGGTCGACTGGCCCATCTCCTACGACGAGCTGGCTCCGTACTACGACTGGACCGAACAGTTGATCGGCATCCAGGGAGCGGCCGGGTCGGATCCTTTCGCTGAGTCGCGCGGTCCCTATCCGATGCCGCCGGGCTATCCGCCCAAGGCGGCGCTGCTCTTGGCCGAGGGGGCGCGCTCGCTGGGCTACCACCCGCACCCGATGCCGATGGCGATCAACTCGGTCGCCTATCGCGGGCGGCCGGCGTGCGTGGACTGCGGCTTCTGCCGCTGCGGCTGCCCGGTCAACGCCAAGGGCTCGACGGCGGTGACCGCGGTGCGCGACGCGCTGCTCACCGGCAACTGCACCTTGCTCGCCGAGTGCTGCGTCACCGCGGTGGAGACCGAGCCCAGCGGCGAGCGGGCCAGCGGAGTCCGGTATCTCGATCGCCACGGCGACGAGTGCCGGCTGACGGCGAAGCAGGTGATCCTGGCGGCCAACGCCATCGAGACCGCGCGCCTGCTGCTGGCTTCCTCGAGCGCCGCCCATCCCGACGGATTGGGCAACCGGAGCGGGTTGGTCGGCCGCTACCTGATGTTCCACACCGTCTTCTCGGCGGTGGCGCTCTTCGACAAGGAGTTGCGCGGCTACCGCGGGCGCATCGTCACCCATGCTCTGGCCGACTTCACCGTCTCCGACGGCAGCCCGGGCTTCGTCCGCGGCGGCTACGTCGAGCTGGGAGGGCAGCTGCAGCCGGTCGAGGAGGGCGCGAGCTACCCGTGGCTGCTGCACTCGGCGCTGATGAAGGACGGCCGCTTCCGCCGCAACATGACCACGGTGTCGATGATGGGCGAGGACATGCCGGTGGCCGGCAACCGCGTCGAGCTCGATCCCAAGGTGCGCGACGTCTACGGCCGGCCGGTGGCCCGGCTGACCTACCAGCGCCATCCCCACGACCAGGCGGTGATCGACCGCTATTCCCCCAAGCTGCGGCGCATCGCCGAGGCCGCCGGCGCCAGCTCGGTGATGGACGTGGACATGGCCAGGCAGTTCGGCGTGCCCGAGACCAAGCACCTGATGGGCACCGCGCGGATGGGCGCCGATCCCAGCTCCTCGATCACCGATCCCTGGTGCCGGCTGCACGCGCTCGAGAACGTCTGGATCGCCGACGGCTCGGTGTTCCCGACCTCCACCGCCTTCAATCCCACCCTGACCCAGCAGGCGCTGGCCGCCCGGACCGCGGCCTACATCGCCGACCCGGCCAATCCGCTCTCGGTACTGGAATGAGAGGCGCGCTCCTGATCCTGGCCGCCCTGGCCAGCGCGTCGTGCGTCGAGGTCGGCCGCTTCGAGACCCCCGACGCCGGCGTTGACGGGCCGCTGGCCTGCTTCCGCTGCCACGCCGACAAGGAAGAGCCCTGGTCGCATCCCTCCTCGCACCGGCTGCTCTTCCGCTGCGAGGACTGCCACGCCTACCTCAGCGCCTACGGGCCCGGCCACGCCGTGCGCCGGCCGTGCTCGAACTGCCACAGCGAGCAGGCCCACCCGGCGGGCGCCGAATGCACCGGCTGCCACACGCCCCACGGCAGCGCCAACGCCTTCCTGCTCAAGGAGTCGATCGTCACGCCGGCGGGGAGCGCCGCTCAGGTCCACGTCACCAAGGCCGAGGGCGCCAGCCCCGAGGGCCTGGTCCGGGCGGGCGTCGACGGCCAGCCGGCGGGCAGCGGCCTGTGCGAGGTCTGCCACCGGGCGACCGGGCACTACAACTCGGCGGGGACCGCCGCGCCGCACGAGAGCGGCTGGTGCGGGCGCTGCCATTCCCACCAGCGGGCGTTCGCGCCCGGCGCTCCGGGCGACTAACGAAAAGCTGCGGGGCCGGAGCCGAGGCCTCTCGCCTTCGTCGACTGCTTCGTTCGCGGGGGACGGAGCTGCAGCCGGGATGAGGTGCTTCAGTTCAAGCGCTAGCGCAGGTAGCCCTTGTCGCGCGCCTGCTGCTCGAGCACGCCGAGGTTCTCGGAGAGGAACTTCTCGAAGGCCGCCTTGTCGATGCCCATCCGCTGGGCCACGCCCTCGATGATCTGCTCCAGTCCGGGCGAGCCGGGGCGCTTGAGCTCCATGGCGATGCGCAGCATGGCGATCGGCCAGAGGGCCTCCGCCCCGGGAGGAGGGACCTCCTCCCGCTCTTGGACGGCGACGCGCCGCCCGCGCCCTGTCGGTGCCTTGGTCTTCATCGAGCTTGGCGTGACAATACGTGACGATACTCGTCATGGTCAAGCCGGAGAGCGCTCGGATGTCCGCGGCGCGACTGGCGATCCCTCCCGGGCGGGCGGCGCCTCGGGGGCGCTGGGGCAAGTGCTGATTTGAGGCAAGCCTCCTTTACAAGGCGCAAATCGCTGTGATTAGAATCGCGCGCTTTTTACCTGTGAACGTGCGTCGCCGTCGCAGGCAACTCCTCTGGATCGTGGCGGGAAGCGAATGACCACCGAGCGGGCGCGCTACATCGCGGTCGAGGGCCCCATCGGCGTTGGCAAGACCTCGCTGGTCAACGCCCTGGCCAAGCAGCACAAGGCCCGAACCATCTTCGAGATCGTCGAGGAGAACCCGTTCCTGTCGAACTTCTACGGCGACCGGGCCAAGTTCGCCTTCCAGACCCAGATCTTCTTCCTGCTCAGCCGCTTCAAGCAGCAGCAGGAGCTGTTCCAGCAGGACCTGTTCAACCAGGTCACCGTCAGCGACTACCTGTTCGCCAAGGACCGGATCTTCGCCTCGATCACCCTCGACCCCAACGAGCTGTCGCTCTACCACCGGGTCTACGACCTGATGGGCCCGCGGGTGGTCAAGCCGGACCTGGTGATCTACCTGCAGGCGCGGATGGACGTGCTCTTGGCGCGGATCAAGAAGCGGGGCCGCGAGTTCGAGCGCAAGTTCGACGCCGACTACCTGCAGAGCGTGTGCACCGCCTACAACGACTTCTTCTTCCACTACACCGAGACCCCGCTCCTGGTGGTCAACACCAGCGACATCGACTACGTCGGCAACCCCACCGACCTGGAGAACCTGCTCGCCACCGTCAAGCGGATGCGCAAGGGGACGCAGTACTACAACCCCCTGGGCACCAAGGCTGAGGGCTGAGCGGCTCCAAGCTCTGCTGAGCAACCGACGATCGGGGCCCCGAAGACCGGCTCCGACAATCTTGGCAAGCGCTTTTCACTGGGTTACGTTTTTGGGCCGCGCGTGGATCCGAATTCGGACTGCGACGCGTTTTGAGCAGGGCAGGGCCACATAGCAGCACCCGCACGGATCCCATCGTTTTCACCTCGGGACCGGGACGGAGCCAAAGACGGCGAGGGCCTCTCCTTCAAGAGGAGGCCCTCGTGCCCGGCTTCGAGTGCGGTGTCATCGAGCCGGGCGCTGGCCGCGCCTGGAGGCTCCTTAGGGAGCCAAGCGAGGCGCCAGATGCAGCCGTCGAAGATCACCATCCACACGCTGCGCAAGATGAAGCAGGCGGGCGAGAAGATCGCCATGCTCACCGCCTACGACGCCTCCTTCGCTCGCCTGTTCGACCAGGCCGGGGTCGAGGTGCTGCTGGTCGGCGACTCGCTGGGGATGGTGATCCAGGGCGAGAAGTCCACCCTGCCGGTGACCATGGAGCAGATGGTCTACCACTGCCGCGCGGTGAGCCGGGCGGCGCAGCGGGCGCACGTGGTGGGCGACATGCCGTTCATGAGCTACCAGGCCTCGCCCGAGGACGCGGTGCGCAACGCCGGCCGGCTGGTGGCCGAGGGCGGCGCCGAGTCGGTGAAGCTCGAGGGCGGGGCCGAGTTCGCCGAGGTGGTCGAGCGGATCGTCCGCGCCGGCATCCCGGTGATGGGCCACATCGGGCTGACCCCGCAGTCGGTCCACAAGATGGGCGGCTACGTGGTCCAGGGCCGCGACGAGCAGAAGGCGCGCAAGCTGCTCGCCGACGCCCAGGCGCTGGAGAAGGCCGGGGCCTTCGCGCTGGTGCTCGAGGGAATCCCGATGGAGCTGGCCAAGGAGATCACCCTGCGGCTGTCCATCCCGACCATCGGGATCGGGGCCGGGGTCTACGCCGACGGCCAGGTGCTGGTCTGCTACGACGCGCTGGGAATGAACCCCGACTTCAAGCCCAAGTTCGTCAAGGCCTACGCCAACCTCTTCGAGGTGGTCACCGGGGCGGCCCGCCAGTACCTGCGAGAGGTCAAGGACTCCTCCTTCCCCGACGAGGCCCACTCCTTCCGCTCCAGCTCGATGCGGCTGGTCAAGGAGGACGAGGGCCAGGAGCGGGACGAAAAGGGACCGGTGTACGGCGTCCCGGTCTGACCGCAAGAGAGCCAATCGATGATCGACATCCTCCGGACCGCGGCCGAGGTGCGCGCGCGGGTGCAGCAGCTCAGGCGCGACGGGAAGCGGCTGGCGCTGGTGCCGACCATGGGCTTCTTGCACGAGGGGCACCTGTCGCTGATCCGCGAGGGGAAGCGGCGCGCCGAGGTCTGCGCGGCCAGCATCTTCGTCAACCCGGCGCAGTTCGGCCCTAAGGAGGACCTGTCGCGCTATCCGCGGGACGAGGCCGGGGACGTGAAGAAGTGCGAGTCGGCGGGAGCGGACTTCGTCTGGGCGCCAGAGGTCAAGGAGGTCTATCCCGAGGGCTACCAGACTTACGTCGAGGTCACCGAGCTGCAGAAGCGGCACTGCGGCGCCAGCCGGCCGGGCCACTTCCGCGGGGTGGCCACGGTGGTGGCCAAGCTCTTCAACGTCTTCCTGCCCGACGTCGCGCTCTTCGGCGAGAAGGACTACCAGCAGCTGCAGGTCCTCAAGCGGATGGCCCGCGACCTCGGCTTCGGGGTCGAGGTGCTGGGGATGCCGATCATCCGCGAGAGCGACGGGCTGGCGATGAGCTCGCGCAACGCCTATCTCAGCCCCGACGAGCGGCAGCGGGCGCTGGGGCTGTCGCGGGCGCTGGCTGCGGCCGCCAGCCTCCGCCAGAGCGGCGAGCGGCGGGCGCAGCTCATCCTCGAGGCGGCGCGCGCCGAGCTGGTCTCGCGCAACCTGCGCGAGGACTACCTGGCCCTGGTCGATCCCGCGACCCTGGAGCCGGTGGAGATCCTCGATCGGCCGGCGCGGATGCTGGTCGCCGCCTTCTGCGGCAGCACCCGGCTCATCGACAACGCAGCCATCGGCTAGAGCCGACGAGCCCCCCAAAACGAGACGTGCATTTTTGACGCACCCCGGCGCGGCAGGGCGGTCAAGCATTGAAGTAAGCTCGACCGGCCGTTCGCCAATTTTGAACCCCGCGGGCTCTAGGATCTCGAGCGCGCGGGAGCCTCGGGGGCTCCATGCGCCGTCTCCTCGCCGCCGGCATCTTCCTGGCCGCCGCTTCCGCCTGCACCACCGAAGTGGCCCACACCAATCCCTTCGACCCCGGCACTCCCGCCGCCCAGCAGGCCAAGGGCGTGGTCAAGGGCGTGATGGACCGCACTTCCAACCCGGCCGGCGGCGAGAAGGTGACCCTCACCGACTCGAGCGGGCTGAGCCAGCCGTCGGTCACTCCCGATTCCTCGGGTGTTTTCTCCTTCGCCAACCTCGACCCGGGGACCTACTCGCTGCAGATCGAGGCCCAGGGCTTCTTCCCGTACTCCCGGCCCAACATCGAGATCGGGCCTGGAACTGTCTATGACCTGGGCACGGTCACTCCCACCCGCCTGCCCTCGTCAGCGGCCAATGGCACGGTGTCGGGCCAGGTGCTGCTGCAGAACGGCACGGCGGCGGCCGGCGCCAAGCTCCAGGTCTTCCTCGAGCGAACCGGCCAGGCGGCGCTCTTCGTCCAGGAGTCGCTCTGCGACAGCCAGGGCCGTTTCGAGGTCTCGCTGGCGCCGGGGACCTACACCCTGGTGGCCACCTATCCGAACTACTTCGACAGGGCGGTCAGCGGCATCCTCATCGAGTCGGGCAAAGCCTCCAGCGCCGGCGAGCTGCACCTGCAACTGCAGGTCAACCCCGCGGTGGTCAAAGGCAAGGTGCTGGTCGACTGCGGCGGGGTGACGCTGGCCGGCTACGACTGCAGCGCCGGCTACGCCCCGGCCAACGGAGCCACGGTGGTCGTCGGCGGCGGGATGGGCCAGTTCACCGTCGGCGCCGACGGGCTCTTCGAGATCGGCCAGCTCGAGGCCGGCACCCGCTCGCTGCAGGTCTCGCTGGCCAACTTCCACGACCCCAATCCCGGCCGCACGCTGACGCTGCTGGCCGGCCAGACGACCCAGCTGGCCGACGACGCCATCGTGATGCAGCTCAACGTCGGGGCGCTCACCGGCATGGTCACCCTCTCCGACGCGCGGGCCATTGCCTCGCTCGACTCATTGCCGACGGTGGTGGTGGTCGGCTACTCGATGCAGGCGGTCGTCACACCCGATCCGGCCGATCCCGCGAGCGGCAGCTGGCGGCTGGAGCGTGTCCCGGCCATCGGCGACGTCGACGTCGAGGCGCGGGCGCCGGGCTACTTCGCCGCCCAGCAGCGGGTCACCGTGGCCCCGGGCAAGGAGACGCGCGTCCCGACGCTGCAGCTGGGGGCCGCCACCGGCGAGTTCGTCATCGACGACGGCGAGCCGAACAGCGCCCACGCCGCCGGCTACACCCACCACCGCGACGTGACCCTCAAGTTCACCTTCCCGCCGGGCGCCCAGCAGGTGCGCGCCAGCGAAGACGGTGCTTTCGCCGGGGTCGGCTTCGGTCCCTACTCCGGGACCAAGGCCTTCACCCTCGGCCCGAGCGAGGGAAAGCACACCGTCTTCGCCCAGTACCAGGACGCCTCCGGGACCGCCTCGCGGGTTTTCTCGGCCAGCGTCATCGTCGACACCGTCGGCCCGGCATTCGATCCCTCGATCGCGCCGCTGGCCGTCGAGGGCGGCGCCGCCTTCACCCGCCGAGACCAGCAGCTCACGCTCACCCTGGTGGCCCAGGACGACACCAGCGGCCTGTGGAAGGTGCGGCTGGCGCGCGATCCGGCCACCTCCGCGGTCGATGCCGGGGTGCCGCCGCTGGCCAACCCAGCGCTCGAGTTCGACTACGTCCGCGACTATGCCTACACGCTCCCTGCCTCTGGCTCCGACGCGGGACATGCCAACGACGGGCTCAAGGATCTCTACGTCCAGTTCGTCGATCGCGCCGGCAACGTCAGCCCGGTCGCCCACGCTTCGATCACCGTCGACACCATTCCGCCGCAGGCGACCTCGCTCACCGTCGATCCCGGGACCGGGGCCGAGCCGGGCTACACCAATTCCTCGCGGGTCTCGCTGCACCTCTCCGCCACCGAGCAGCTCGGGGACGGTGTGCTGGTGAAGATCGCCGGCAATGCGGCCGACCTCTCCACGGCCATCTATCGCCCGCTGCAGACGGCGATGACCGCCGACCTCGACGCGCCCTCAGTGGATGGGCCGAAGGATCTCCTCGCTCGCTTTGCCGATCTGGCGGGCAACGAGGCCCCGGACGTCCCGGCGCACGTCACCCTCGACACCGGCCTGCCCACCATCTCGGTGACCGTGGCCGGCCTGCGCAACGGCTCGGTCACCTCCCGGGTGCTCAACCTGACGGTGGTCGCCAGCGACAGCGGCAGCGGCCTGGCCACCAATTCGATCCAGATTTCCGAGAGCCCGACCTTTTCCGGCGCGACCTGGGGGCCGTACCAGGCGTCGGCGAGCTTCACCCTGGCGAGCCCGGACGGCTCCAAGACGATCTACCTGCGGGCACGCGACAAGGCCGGCAACGTCGCCGAGACCTCGGTCACGCTGGCGCTCGACACCCAGCCGCCCTCGGGGATTCTGCTGCTGGGCAACGGCACCGGCTACTCCAAGTCGCTCTCCGTTCCTGTCTCGCTGCTCGGCGCTCCGCCCGATCTCGATCAGATCGCGATTGCCACGGACGTGGCCTCGCTCGACTGCTCGACCGCGACCTATGCGCCCTACACCGGAGGCCTGAGCGCCACCTTCAGCGCCGACGGGGCCCACACCGTCCTGGTGTGCCTGATGGATCAGGCTGGCAACAGGAGCCCGGCCGCGCTCTCCGGTTCAGTCTTCGTTGACGGCGTGCTGCCCGGCGGCAACGCGGCCATCGCCGAGGCGGTGGGTGGCGTGATCGGCCGCCGCGACGTGACCCTCGATCTCACCGGCGTGCTCGATCCGGCGCCGAGCAGCGGGCTGTCGCTGATGCAGGTGCTGGTGGACAGCGCTTCCTTCACCGGAAACTGGGAGCCATTTGCGGTCAAGTCGCGCACGATCCTGTTTCCGGCGGTAGACGGCGCCCACGCCGTCAACGTCCAGGTCCGAGACAACGCCGGCAATGTCTACACCGCGCCGGCCGTCAACGTGATGCTGGACACGGTGGCTCCCACCGTCACCTTGACCGTCAACGGGCTCAGCAACGGCTACGTCCGCACCAATCCGGTGACCCTGACCATCGCCGCCAACGATCCCGGCGGCAGCGGGCTGGCGACCAACGCGATGGACCTGGCGCTGTCGCCGAGTTTCACCGTGCCGAACTGGACTCCGTTCAACGCCTCGCCGACGGTCACCCTCGCCGGTGACGGCCCGGCCACCGTCTACCTGCGGGTGCGCGACGTCGCCGGGAACATCCGCGAGGCCTCGGCCAGCTTCATCCTCGACACCCAGCCGCCCACGGCGCTGGGCCTGAAGCTGCCCAACGCCACCTGCAGCGGCACGACCTGCTTCTCCACCGTGCGCGACGTGGCGCTGGCGCTCGACACCCCGTCCCCCGACCTCGACGGCACCGCCTCGGTGGCCCCGCCGGGGACCACGCTCAACTGCGGCAACGCGGCGCTCTACACCCAGGCCACGAGCGCGTTGCACGCGCCGTTTGCCGCCGACGGCAAGGCGCTTCCGGTGCTGGTCTGCCTGCGCGACAAGGCCGGCAACGTCAGCGCCGCCCCGCTGTCGGCGATGGTGACGGTGGACACCGCGGTTCCGACGGTCTCGGTGACCTCGCCGGCGCCCAACTCCTTCGCGGGCAGCAACACCGTCGCGGTGGGCGTCTCGGCGAGCGATGCCACCAGCGGCGTGGCCTCAATCGGCTTCGGCAGCCTGCCGACCCTGGCCGATGCCACCTGGATGTCCTTCGCCGGAGGGGCGGCCACCTTCAACGCAGCCACCGCCGGCGGCGACGGCTCCAGGACCATCTACCTGGCGGTGCGCGACGCCGCCGGGCTGCAGTCCGCGACTGCCTCGCTCACCGTGGTTGTCGACACCACCCCGCCGTACTGGGTCGCCGCGCCGTCGACGAGCGTCAGCGCGATCAAGTCGACCGCCAAGGTTCCGGTGACCTTCGCCGCCGCCGATCAGCTCGACGTGACGGGGCTCCAGGTCGGCTTCGCCCAGGTGGAAGGAAAGTGGGACGCGGTGGCCAAGGCCTGGGTGCCGATCGCCGTCGCGCCCGACTGCAAGCCCACCTCGAACGCCAGCTTCGCGCCGTTCCAGGCGGCAATCTCTCCGATCCAGCTGACTCTCACCGGAGCGGACCCGAAGTTCTACTTCCTCTACGCCTGCCTGCGGGACACCGCCGGAAACTTCCTCGGGCCGACCCAGCTCAACCGCACCGTCCGCCTCGACGACACCGCACCGGCCGCGCCGTTCGTCAACCTGGTGACCGTGGTCCCGGACGGCGTGCAGCTCTACTGGACCGACGCCTCGGCCGACACCGCCTACTTCGAGGTCGACGGCAGCACCGACAAGACCTTCGCCACCGGAGTGACCACGGTGGCCACCGGAACCGGCACCTGCGACGCCAACGGGCAGGGCATCGACCCCACCCAGCGGGTGGCGCCGCCGATGTCGCTGCACTTCACCCAGGCCACGCCGTACCACGCCTGGTATTTCCGGGTCCGGGCCATCGACTGCGCTGGAAACAAGAGCCTCGACAGCTCGCCGGTGCAGGCCTCGCCCAACGTCGGCAGCGTGCCGTTCCCGTCGGCGGCTCCGGGGAGCGTGGTGCTCTTCGCCGACGGTCCCGACCTGTGGGCGCACTACCCGGTCGGCGACGGGGTCAGCGAGGCGGTCGCTCACTGCCGGGCGGCGAGCATGGACTGCCACGATCCTGCCTCCTGGCAGCTGGGGCAGATGGCACTCGGCGGCACCGGCTTCAGCTTCTACGAGCCGGCGGCGATGTTCGCCGACCAGGCCACCGTCTTCATGGCCCAGACCGTCACCGACGGAGCCAACTACAAGCTGGTTGCCTCCTGGTGTGCCCGCTCCTCGGACTGCACCGTGGGAGTGAACTGGACGCAGATGACGCTGCGCACCTTTGCCAGCCCGGCGGCCGCCACCTGGCCGGCGGCGGCCACCTCGGCCTCGGCGCACTTCATCGGCTACCTGCGCAAGCCCAACCCGGCGCCGGCCGGCAACTCGCCGTTCCGCTTCACCTTCAAGCGCTGCACCCGGGCCAGCGGCAGCGGCTGCCGCGCGGCCGCCGACTGGATCGACGTGGACTACGACCTGCCGGCGATGGCCCTCAACACGAGCGGAGCGATGGAGCCGCGCTTCCGGGTGACGCTGGCCGGCTCCGACGCCGGCCCCTACCTGGGCTTCAGGACCTCGGACTGCGCCGGATGCGGCTGCTCGACTGATCCGTACAACGAGCCCACCGGTCCGGGGCAGGCCGGCTGGGCCCGCTGCACCAACGGCTGCAGCGACGTTGGCGCGGTCGCTTGCGGATGCGGGGCCGGGTCGAGCAGCTGCGGAAACCTGGGAATCGGGCGGATGGACCGGGGCGCTCCCGATGCCACTCCGCCTTGGCTGGCGAATACCGCCTATGCCCTCAACTCGGTGATCGAGGGGCTGGCTCCGGGCGGGGTCGCCTACTTCAAGGCGACCACCGCTGGCACCAGCGGCGGCGCCCTGCCGAGCTGGCCGTCCAGTGGCACGATCGCTGACGGCTCCGTGGTCTGGACCTACCAGGGCCAGGTGCCCTTCGACGCGCTGCCGCCGGTGGTGCAGACGGTGGGCTCCATCGCCTACGTCACCTTCGCCACGCGCTACTCGACCAGCCCCGGGGTGGCGCCGCTGATGGACCACGTCTACTTCCGCCGATGTGGCCTGCCGGGGACCCTCTGTCACTACCCGGGAAACTATTCGCCGCCTCTCGACCTCGCGGGCGTGCAGGCGCCGGCCGCCGGCCGCAGCAGCGTCGCCTTCGCGGTCAGCGGCGCGGCAGCGAAGATCGCCTACTCCGACCCCAATGCGCGCGCGCTCGAGGTGCTGACCTACCCGCTGTCGGCGACCACCAATCCTCCCGTGGCCGGCGATTTCACCTACGACGCCTATTCCCTGGCCGAGTACGTGCAGCCCTCGGCGGCGGCGGTGGGCGACTCGCTGTTCCTGGCCAGCGCCACCCGCGACTGGATCCCTCAGGTCCTCACGCCGCTGGTCGGCGCTCCCTACGGAGTCTCGGTCGGCCCGCGCCTGGGGACGCTGCAGTTCCTCTGGACCCCGTTCCAGACCGCCGCCAGCTACCTGGTCAGCTACCAGCCGGGGTTGCCGAGCACTCCCTGGGCGAGCTCGGCCAGCTCCTTCGATCCGCGCATCGGACAGCTGGAGTTGACCGCGCCGGCGGCGACCACCTACTCCGGCACGGTGCGGACCTCGACCGCCCAAGGTCCGGGCCCGGCGGCGCGGCCCTGGGAGGCCAGCGCTTTCGTCGAGACCGCCTCGGCGCACGTCCCAGGGCCGAGCACGGCCATGGCCGTCAGCTTGACCACCGACGGCGCCAGCCCGACCAAGGTCTTCTCCGGCTATGCCAGCTCGGACGGAATTACCCTGGGGCAGTGCGCCGTCGCCGGCAGCTGCGCTGATCCCACGGCCTGGACCTGGGGGACCGTCAACGGCTTCGCCGGGTGGAAGAGCCTCCAGCTGACCTCGGACGTCCCGCGCGACTGGTCGAGTGGCCAGGTCTGCTCCAGCACGCCGGTCGTCTTCGGCGGCGGGCGGTGGAGCGACAGCGCCCTGTACCTGG
Source organism: Myxococcales bacterium (assembly GCA_037442205.1). Taxonomy (GTDB): domain Bacteria; phylum Myxococcota; class Myxococcia; order Myxococcales; family UBA5297; genus JBBIQS01. The sequence goes on along the minus strand of JBBIQS010000056.1, from coordinate 39,497 downwards.
GGGGCTGCGACTTCGCCGCCAACGGCTGCACCAGCACCGCCAGCGGCTGGCCCTCGGGCTGGAGCGGGATCGGGCCCGCCGCCAACACTGCCTCGACCCTGCGCATCGGCGGCGCGCACCTGCAGGCCACCACCTCCGACGGAGCGGGCAAGCTGAGCGTCAGCTACTGCGATGGCGGCTCGGCGTTCCCGCGCACCATCGGTTCGTACTGGGGCCGCGCTCCCTGCACGCTGAACAAGTGGCCCGGCCCGGGAATGGTCTCCGACGTGGGCGCCGCGGCCAATCCGGCCCGCTGCCTGAACGCGGCCAACTGGACCACCGCCGCGCCCAAGGCCCCGGTGGTGCTCGGCAGCGGCGGTGGGGCGGTGGTGGGGATGCCGCACCCGACCTGGGGCTGGGTGGCGGCGCAGGCCTACTCCGCCGGATTCCCCGAGGCGACGCCGTCCATCGGATTCTGGGGCTGCGTCCGCAATTCGCTCTCCGGGACACTCGGTTTCCCCTTCTACGACGCCCACGACTGCACGGTGGCCACCGCCTGGTCCCACGCCGACATCGCCACCACCAGCCAGGCGACGGCGCTCGACCTGCACATCGTCACCGACAACCTGAACACCTTCGGGGCGACGACCGACGCCACCACCGCCGGAGGCGCCTTCATCAGCTACTACGACCGCGGCTGGCGCATCGCCGGCTGCTACTCCGCGGCCGACATCGGCAGCTGGGGTTGCGCCGCCTACTGGAACGGGGCCGCCTTCAGCCAGGCAGCCAACGGCGGCGGCCCGGGGGCGAACTGGAGCTCGACGCTGGTGGCTCCGGGGGTCTTTGCTCCCATCGCCAGCAGCCTGCGGACCATCAACGGCGATCTGGTGGCGGCGTTCCTGGAAAACGGGCGCATGCTGTTCGCCACCTGCCCCGGCGGCGCCGGCTGCATGAACACCGATGCCTGGAGCGTGGTGGTGGTGGCGCGGACCAGCGGAGCGACCGCCTTCAACGGCGCCGGGATCCTCGCCCCGGGCACCGGCTTCCAGAGCTTCCTGCTGGATCCTACCTACCCGACGGGCGGGGCGGCCGGCTGGTCGCTGATGAGCGGCGGCGGCTGGCACCGGCCGTAGCGGCGGGCGGCGGTCAGACCTCGAGCGGCGCTGGCTCTCCCACCGGGAGCCAGCGCAGCCGCTGCTGCAGTCCCTTCTCGGCGAAGGCGCGCTCGATCTCGGCGCGGCCGTGGCGAAAGTGACTCCAGCCCTCGTAGTGGACGGGCAGGATGGCCGCTTTGGGGAACAGCTCGGCCGCTTGGGCAGCTTCCTGAGCGCTGAAAGTGAAGTGCGCCGGCTCAGTCGTGCGGAATGAGGCCCGCCCGACGTGGAGGAGGGCGGCGCCGATCTCAAAGCGCTTGGCCACCTCGCGCACGCCTCGGAAGAGGACGGTGTCGCCGCTGAGGTAGAGCGCGCCGTTCCTCTGGCCCTGCCAGCTGAGGGCGAAGCCGACGACGTCTCCGGAGAGCAGGCTCAGGATTGCCGGGCCGTGCCTGGCGGGAGTGGCGGTGACCGTCAGCCGCGAGCCGTCGGCTGACACCAGCTCATGAGTCTGCCAGGGAGCCAGCCCGACGCACTTGCCTGCCAGGCGCCGGGCGCCCGCGACGGTGGTGACGATCTCGCCGGCCTTGCGCGCCAGCTCGAGCCCGCTCCGGTCGAGGTTGTCGCCGTGCTGATCGTGGCTGAGCAGAACGGCGTCGATGCGTCCGAGCTCGGGCACCGGGGGCGGCGGGGCGATGCGCCGATAGCGCGCCATCCCGAAGGCCGAGGCGTAGACCGTCCCTGGCGGATCGAAGACCGGGTCGGTCAGCAGGCGGAAGGGGCCGATCTCCAGCAGCAGAGTGGCGGTTCCGAAGTAGGTGGCGCGGCAGTCCAAGAGAATCCTCCGCTGCTCGGCGATTCTGCGGAGGATAACGATGGGCCGAGCGCCGGGCCCTTCGAACTGCGATGGGCCGGGCCCCAGGTCGGCAGCCGTGGAAATGTCCCAGCTTTCGGGTGCTCGAGCAGGTCGGCTCCGAGGCACATCGCAAGGGCGGTCGCGACGATCGCGTTCACCTCGGGCTGACACGGGCAGTGGTTCGCGTTACATAAGGCACCCCATGGCGGCCAAAGCACCAGAAGGCGTGAAGGTAGTGGCGCGCAACAAGCGCGCCCGCTTCGACTTCTCCATCGAGGAGACGGTCGAGGCGGGCCTTGAGCTGGTGGGCAGCGAGGTGAAGAGCCTGCGCGAGGGGACCGCCAACCTCTCGGACAGCTACGCCCTGCCCGAGCGCGAGCAGCTCTTCCTGCACCACCTCAACATCGGCCCCTACAAGGCGGCCAGCTACCTGGGGCACGAGCCGCTGCGCAAGCGCAGGCTGCTCTTGCACCGGCGCGAGCTGGACAAGCTCTTGGCCAAGGTCAACGAGCGCGGCTACTCGCTGATCCCGCTGCAGGTCTACTTCAAGGGCGGCTGGGCCAAGGTCGAGCTGGCGGTGGCCAAGGGCAAGACGCACGAGGACCGGCGCGAGGACATCAAGGAGCGCGAAACCAATCGCGAGATGCAGCGCGCGATGCGCAAGCGCTGACGGGATTTCATGGAAGCTCGTTCCCAAGAGAAGCGCCAGCGGCTGGAGGCGGCCCTCGCCCAGGGCGTCGTCACCATCCACCTCGACGCCCGCCGCGCCGGAGTGCAGGTGCCCGAGCGCCTGCGCACCGACCACAACCTGCGGCTCAACCTCTCGCTGCGCTTCGACCCGCCGGACCTGGCGGTGGGCGAGTGGGGCGTGCGCGAGACCCTGAGCTTCGCCCGCACGCCCTACGCGGTGGCGGTGCCCTGGCCGGCGATCTTCGCTATCACCAGCAGCGGGCCGCAGGAGCAGGCCTGGCTCTTCCCCGAGGACATGCCGCCCGAGCTGTTCGAGGCGGCGGCCGAGCGCTACGGGCTCACCGGCGCGGAGGTCGACGAACTCAAGCGCGAGGCCAGCCACACCCCGAGCCTGGGGCTGGCGCCGCCCGAGGAAGCTCCCAAGGCGCGCTTCGTTCCTCGCATCGTCGAGGAGCCGTCCGAGCCGGAGCCGAAGCCGCCTGAGAGCAAGCCCGATGGCGAGGGCGGGGGCGCCCGCCGCGGCCACCTGCGGATCGTCAAGTAGCGCCGCGCGGCCCCCTCGCGCATCTCAAGGTGCTCGCCCGCGCTCGTCCCGAGCGCCGTGCTACCGTGCGCTGCCCATGACCTCGCCGCTCGCCATCGACTGCCGCAACCTCGTCAAGCGCTACCCTCCCGACGTGCTGGCAGTGGACGGGCTCGAGCTCAAGATCCACCGCGGGGAGTGCTTCGGCCTCCTGGGCCCCAACGGTGCCGGCAAAACCACCACTGTGGAGATCCTCGAGGGGCTGCTTCCTCCCACCTCGGGCGAGGTCGAGGTGCTCGGACGGCGCTGGGACCACGACTCGGTCGAGCTGCGCTCGCGGCTGGGGATCACCCTGCAGCAGACCTACCTGCCCGAGCGGCTCACCGTCGAGGAGACGCTCGCGCTCTTTCGCTCCTTCTACACGCGCGGCCGCTCGCCTCAGGACGTGATGAAGCTCGTCTCGCTGGAGGACAAGCGACAGAGCTGGTTCGAGCGGCTCAGCGGCGGGCAGAAGCAGCGGCTGGCGGTGGCCTGCGCCCTGGTCGGCGACCCGGAGCTGCTCTTCCTCGACGAGCCGACGACCGGCCTCGACCCGCAGTCGCGCCGGCAGCTGTGGGAGATCGTCGCCGGGCTCAAGGCCGAGGGGCGCACCGTGCTGCTGACCACCCACTACATGGACGAGGCCGAGAAGCTGTGCGACCGGGTGGCCATCGTCGACAAGGGCAAGGTGATCGCCCTGGGGACTCCGCGCGAGCTGATCTCGCGAGTGGTCGGCCGGGAGATCGTCGAGTTCGCAGCGCTCTCCGAGGGGCTGGCCGAGACCGAGCTGACCGGGCTCGACGGCGTGCAGGCGGCGCGCAAGGTCGCCGACGGCTGGGCGCTGACGGTGGACAAGGTCCACGTGGCGGTGCCGGCGCTGCTGGCCACCCTCGAGTCGCGCAACGTCGGGCTGCAGCGGCTGTCGACGCACTCGCCGACCCTCGAGGACGTCTTCGTCACCCTCACCGGCAGAAACCTGCGCGACTGACGTCGCCTCGCGAGACCCTTCCGTGCGCCATTCCCCGCTCACCCTGCTGACCCTGGCCCGCATCCGCCTCTTCTGGCGCGAGCCGAGCGCGGTCTTCTGGTCCTTCGGCTTCCCGATCCTCCTGTCGGTGGCGCTGGGCATCGCGTTCCGCAACCGGCCGCCGGAGCCGGTGCGGGCGGCGGTCCAGGAGGGCCCGGGAGCGGCCGAGCTGGTGAAGGCCCTGAGCCAGGGCGAGGTGCAGGCGCGGCTGATGGACCAGGCCGACGCCGACACCGCGCTGCGGGTAGGCAAGGTGGCGATCGTGGTGTGCCCGGGCTCGCCGCGCGGCTACGAGTTCGATCCCACCCGTCCCGAGAGTCGGCTGGCGCGGGTAGTGGTCGACGACGTGCTACAGCGGGCCGAGGGCCGGGTTGACGTCTCCAAGGCCGTCGATCATCCGGTGACCGCGGTCGGCTCGCGCTACATCGACTTCCTGGTGCCCGGGCTGCTCGGGGTCAACATCATGTCGGCGGGGATGTGGGGCATCGGCTACGTCATCGTCGAGACCCGCACCCGCAAGTTGCTCAAGCGGATGGTGGCGACCCCGATGCGGCGCAGCCACTTCCTGCTCTCCTTCATCCTGATGCGGCTGGTGTTCCTGGTGCTCGAGGTGCCGGTGCTGTTGGGTTTCGCCTGGCTGGCCTTCGGGGTGGCGGTGCGCGGCTCATTCCTGCTGGTGGGGGCGCTTTCGCTGCTCGGGGCACTGGCCTTCGCCGGCATCGGGCTGCTGGTCGCCTCGCGGGCGCAGAACACCCAGACCGTGGGCGGGCTGATCAATTTGGTGATGATGCCGATGTTCATCGGCTCCGGGGTGTTCTTCTCCGCCGAGAACTTCCCGCAGGCGATCCAGCCCTTCCTCAAGGCGCTGCCGCTGACCGCGCTCAACGACTCGCTGCGCGCGGTGATGAACGAGGGCGCCGGGATGATGGCGGTCGCTCCTCAGGCGGCAATCCTGACGGCCATGTCGCTGGTCAGCTTCGGGCTGGCGCTGCGCTTCTTCCGCTGGACCTGAGCCGGGAGGGACCGCGGGGGCCGTTCGCCCCGAGCCCAGTGAAGCTGAGCCGGGGCGGATCAGCCGGCCTTGCCGAGCGAGCGCAGCAGCGGCCAGGCGTAGATCCCCGAATCGTGCCCGTCGCTGAAGACCAGGTGGATGGCGTAGTTGCCCACCGGGTCCAGCGAGGCGATGGCGATGTCGGCGGCGACGGAGGCCGGGTCGAGCAGCGGCCGGTGGGTGAACTCGTCGACGCAGGACGCGCACTGACAGCCCAGCCGCAGCTCGCGGGCGCTGGCCGAGGTGACCGCCCCGTCCTGCCAGCGGACCCTGAGGCCTCCCGCCTCGCCCCGCTCGATCTCGGCGGGGGCGGCGGCCTGGGTCGTCTTCTTCATGTAGTTCCAGATATTCGACATGGCGGGGATCGATAGTGCCTTGCGCCCTTGCGCGCAAGGCGACTCGCTTGCTCCCCCGGCATCGCGCCTCCACCTTGGTTCGAGGAGGCATCTCATGGCCGGCAGCGGCTCGCTTACTCTGCTCAAGGTGCGCGGCATCCCGGTCCGCCTCCACTTCACATTCCTGTTGGTGTTGCCGTACCTCGCCTGGGTCATCGGCAAGGCCACCCCCGCGCTCGCCCAGCTGGCGAACGTCGCGCCGGGGGAGCTGCTGGTGCCCCGCTACCTGATGGGGACCCTGCTGGCCGTGGGGCTGTTCGCCGGGGTGCTTTTCCACGAGCTGTCGCACGTCTTCGTCGGGCTGCGGGGCGGGGCGCGCTTCGCCGGGGTGACCCTGATGTTGGTGGGCGGGGTCTCGGAGGTGCTCGAGCTGCCCAAGCGGCCGCGGCACGAGGCGGCGATGGCGGTGGCCGGCCCCCTGGCCAGCGCGGTGCTGGGGGCGCTGTGCCTGGCGGCCTACACCTTCATCGGGCCGGCGGACGCGCGCTACGCGCTGCACTACCTGGCCTACGTCAATTTCGCGCTGGCCATCTTCAACCTGGTGCCGGCCTTTCCCATGGACGGGGGGCGCATCCTGCGGGCGTTGCTGGCGATGGTCACCAACCGGGTGCGGGCCACCCAGATCGCCTCTTGGGCCGGGCAGGCGATGGCGCTGCTGTTCCTGGCGGCGGGGTTCTACACCTTCAACTGGCTGCTGGGGCTGGTGGGGGTGCTGGTGATCGTCGGGGCGCGGGCCGAGCTGGCGGCGGTGAAGGCGAGCGAGGAGATCGGCGGGCTCACGGTGCGCGAGGCGATGCAGCGCTTTCCGCCCACGGTCGACGTCTCCGACCGGCTCAGCCAGGTGGCCGAGCGAATGGAGCGCGAGCTCAAGGGCGCCTACTTCGTGCTCTCCCGGGGCGAGTACGTCGGGCTGGTGACCATGGCCGAGGTGATCCGGGTGCGCGGCAGCGCCGAGATGGCCTTCGCCACCGCCGGGGAGGTGATGCGCTCCGACCTGCCGCAGCTGACCCCGGGCCAGGATCTGGCGATGGCCGCCCGTCTCCTGCGCGGCTCCGATGTCCTGACCCTGCCGGTGGTCGACGGCGGAGTGCTGGTCGGTTCGCTCTCGCAGCTGGAGATCGCCCACGCGCTGCGTGAGCGCGAGAAGGAGAAGGCGCTGGCGCTGCCGCGGGAGCGCGAGGCGACCTGAGCGGTCACTCCGCGAGCGGCTGGGCCTCGAGCAGCTCTTTGATCCGCCGCAGGAAGCCGTTGGCTGGGACGCCGTCGACGATCCGGTGATCGTAGGAGAGGACCAGGTTGACGGTGGGGTGGATGGCGATGGCGTCCGCGCCGCCGACCTCGACCACCACCGGGCGCTTGATGATCTCTCCCATCCGCACGATGGCGACCTGGGGCTGGGCGATCACCGCCATGCCCCAGCTGTTCCCGCGGGCGCCGGGGTTGGAGAGGCTGATGGTGCCGTAGGCGAGGTCGTCGGCGGTGAGCTTCCCCTGCCGCGCCTTCTCTGCCGCCGCGGCGATGGCCCTGGTCAATCCCGACAGCGACAGCTCGCCGGCGTGGCGGATCACCGGGACGATCAGGCCCTCGTCGGTGTCGACCGCCAGCCCGAGGTTGATCTCCCGGTGGATCACGTAGCCGTCGGCGAGCACGGTGGCGTTGACGATCGGGTAGTCGCGCACCGCGGTCACCAGCGCCCGCGCCACGTAGGCCAGGTAGCTGGGCCTGTCGTCGGCGGGAGTCGCCCTGCGGGCCAGCTCGACGCGGAAAAGGTCCACCTCGGCCATGCAGCCGACGTGAGGCGCGACCCGCTTGCTGTAGGCCATGTGCTCGGCGATCAGGCGGCGGCGCCGGGTGAACGGGACCAACTGATCACCTTCGAGCGGTCGGTATTCGGGCGGCTTGTATTCGCCAGTCTGGGCGGGCGAAGGCTCGCGCGCCTCGCGCGGAGAGGGGCGCGCGGGCGAGGGAGCGCGGATCGGCGGCGGGGGAGCTCGGGTGGCGAGGTGATCGAGGATGTCGCGCTTGGTCACCCGACCGCCGGAACCAGAGCCCGAAACCTGGGACAGGTCGACGCCCTTCTCGCGTGCGATCCGTCGCACCAGTGGGGAGCTGCGAGGCTCGCCCGCGCGCTCGCGCGGCGCGGCCGGCGGCGGTTGCGGCGCCCCGATGGCCTGAGATGGCTGCGCCGGTTCAACGGGCTTCGAAGCGGGCCCCTGTGGCGAAGGCGCCGGAAGCTGCGCCTCCTCTTCGATCTCGAGGATCGGTGTCTCGACCGCCACGGTGGAGCCTTCGGCGACCAGACGGCGGGTGATCCGGCCGCTTACCGGAGCAGGCAGCTCGGTATCGGCCTTGTCGGTGGAGACCTCGGCGACCGTCTGGTCGCGCTGAACGGTGTCGCCCTCACTGACCAGCCAGCGGGTGAGGGTCGCCTCGGCCACCGATTCGCCCAGCTGCGGGATTACCACCGTCTTGAGGGCCACCGCCGCCTCCATTTCGCCTCACCAGGCGAGGAGCTGCTGAGCGCGCGCAGCGATCTTTTCGGCGCTGGGCAGCACGAACTGTTCGAGCGCCGGATGGAAAGGGGTGGGGGTATCGGCCGCCGCGACTCGGGCTATCGGCGCATCGAGCTGGTCGAAGGCATCCTCGGCAATTCTGGCGGCGATCTCCGCCATCACTCCGCCGGTGAGCCGGTCTTCCTGGACCAGGAGTACCCGGTTGATCCGCGAGACCGCCTCGAGCACCGCCTCCAGGTCGAAGGGGAGCAGCGAGCGCAGGTCGAGCACTTCGGCCTCGACATGCGCTTCGCGCGCCAGACGGTCGGCGGCGTCGAGGCTCCATTCCAGGGCGCCGCCGTAGGTGACGACAAGCAGGTCGCCGCCGCGCCGGCGCGTTGCCGCCCGGCCGATCGGGACGGTGAAGTCTTCGTCGGGAAGCTCGCCCTTCACGCGCCGGTAGAGCCGCTTGTGCTCGAGGAAGATCACCGGGTCGTCATCGCGTATGGCGCTCTTGAGCAGGCCCTTGGCGTCGTAGGCGGTTGCCGGCGCCAGCACCTTGAGGCCCGGCACCCGGGTGAACCACGCCTCCACGTCCTGAGAATGGAAGATCGAGCCATGGACGCCGGCGCCGCCCGGGCCGCGGATTACCATCGGGACCTTGGCCCGGCCGCCGTGGCGGTAGCGGGTGGTGGCGGCCATGTTCACCACCTGGTCGAAGCCGCAGGAGATGAAATCGGCGAACTGCATCTCGACGATCGGGCGCAGTCCAGCGACCGCCGCCCCGACCCCGGCGCCCACCAGCAGCGATTCGCTGATCGGCGTGTCCACCACCCGCTCGGCGCCGAACTCTGCCAGCAGGCCCTCGGTCGCCAGGAAGGCGCCGCCGAGCTCGGCCACGTCCTCGCCCATCACCACCACGTCCGGGTCGCGGCGCATCTCCTCGGCCATCGCGTCGCGGATCGCCTGTAGGTAGCTCACGGTCGCCATGGGGATCGCGCTAATGCAGCGTCGGCGCTGCCTCCTCCTGCCCAGGCTCGGCGCTGGGCTGCTCGCGGGACTCTGGGGCGACGATCGACGGCGTCCCCGGAGTCCAGGTGGCGTAGAGGTCGGCCAGCGCTTCCTCCGGTTTGGGCTCGGGACACTCCTCGGCGAAACGCACCGCGTCGTCGATCTCGCCTTTGATGCGCTCCTCCAGTGCCGCCTTCTCCTTGGGCAGGTCGTAGCCCTTGATCTGCAGGTAGGACTCCCAGAGCCGAATCGGATCGCGCGATTCCCAGTGCGGAACCTCCTCCTTGATCCGGTAGCTGGCGCGGTCGTGGTCGCTGTGGCCCAGCCGCCGATAAGTCTTGCACTCGAGGAGCGTCGGACCTGCGCCGTCGCGGGCGCGCTGGAGGCTGCGCTCCATGTGCTCGAGCACGTCCTGCAGATCGTTGCCGTTGCAGGTCAGCCCCTGAAAGCCGTAGCCGGCGGCGCGGTCGGCGAGATCGTCGATGGCCATCGTCGCTGACAACGGGGTCGAGTAGGCGTAGCGGTTATTCTCGCAGACGAAGATCACCGGCAGCTTGTGGATGCCGGCGAAGTTGGCCGCCTCGTGGAAGTCGCCGCGGCTGGAGGCGCCCTCGCCGAAGAAGGCCACCGCTACTCGGCTCTCGCGCCGCACCTTGAACTTGAAGGCGAAGCCGCAGGCCACCGGCAGTGTCGAGGCCAGCATGCTGGTGGCGCCGAAAACGCCCTGCTCCAGATCGCCTGCGTGCAGGAAGCCTTCCTTGCCGCGCGACAGCCCGGTCTCCTTGCCCAGCAGCTGGGCCATCAGCAGCCGCTGGGGAACGCCCTTCACCAGCACCGCCCCCAGGTCGCGGTGGAGCGGGAAGATCACGTCCTCGCGGGCCAGCCCGTAGGTGCAGCCGACCACGATCGCCTCCTGCCCGAGGCCGGAGTAGACGCTACCCACGATCTGGTTCTTGGCATGCAGCCGCTCGACGCGGCGCTCGAAGTGCCGCACCAGCAGCAGCCAGTAGTAAAGCTCGAGGTCCCTCTCCACGGTCCCCCCGGGGCGGCGACCCGCAGACGAAAGGTAGTGCGCCGAGCGGGCTTCGTCGGCTGTCGCCCAGCGAGCGGGGTTGCCGGCGTTCGCCAAGGAGTGGAGCTTCCGAGCGAAACGCAGGCGATAATCAGCGGGCTCGAACGCCGAACGAGAGGACGTGCGACATGGCCCACAGCATCTCCGCCATCTCCGCTGCCACCGGAGCGCTGCTGGCGCTGGCCGCCTGCGCCGGGTCCCCGGTAAAGCCGACGCCTCCGCCCGCAGCTCCCTATGCCTGTGAGGGACAGGCGGAGAAGCCCTGGGTGCCCATCAAGCGTGTGGCGGAAGGACCCATCGGCCGCATCGAAATCCGCGCGCTCGAACAGCCGCCGAAGGAGCAAGCTCCCCGCACATCCCTCGAGGAGTGGCTGCCCCATCGCCTCAAGGTCGTCGCCGAGCGCGTCCCCGTGGGCCGGCTCGCCTCCTCGCTGTCGGACGTGCTGGCGCTCGACATCGCGGTCGATGCGCAGATCATGGACGCCCGCGTCTACCTGGCGCTGCCGGAGGCGACCCTGGAGCGGGTCCTGCGCATCCTCGGCGAGCAGTACGACATCGCCTACGCCTTCAAGGATGGCGTGCTCTATCTCGAGGCGGCCGAGAAGCGGCGTGCTCCGGCGGCAGCCGCGCCGCTCGCCTCGCGGGTCATCGCCGCTCAAGCCTCCAGCCCGGAGCAGCTGGCGGCCAGCTGGTGCAAGGGCCTGGCGAGCCCGCGGGGCAGCGCCAGCGTGCTCGGACCCTCGGTGCTCTTCCGCGACGTCCCGGAGGCTCTGGAGGCGGCGCGGGCGCTGGCCGCGGGCATGGCCCCGTGAGCTGCCGGGTTTTCGGTCTGTCCGCCGGCGCGGCGGGCTAGAGTTCAGCGGACCAGGCGCCAAGAAATTCCCGGCGCGAGCCTCGGAGGACGCCCTGAACGTCGTCTTCATCTCCCCCAACTTCCCGCCGCAGTTCTACCTGTTCTGCGTGGCGCTCAAGAAGCAGGGCGTCACCGCGCTGGCCATCGGCGACGTTCCCTTCCACCAGCTGCGCCCCGAGCTGCAGCACGCCCTGGCCGAGTACGTCCACCTGCCGCACATGGACCGCTACGAGGACATGCTGCGGGCGCTGGCCTACCTCACCTGGCGCCACGGGAAGATCGACCGCGTCGACTCGCTCAACGAGCACTGGCTCGCTCTCGAGGCCAGGCTGCGCGAGGACTTCAACGTCCAAGGGATGAAGCCGGCCCAGGCCGCTGACCATCGCTCCAAGTCGGGCATGGCCCGGGTCTTCAAGGAGAACAAGATCCCCTCGCCCGAGGGCGTGCGCTTCGAGTCGGCGGAGCAGATCAAGGCCTTCGCCAGGCGCAAGGGCTATCCGCTGGTCTTCAAGCCCGACACCGGGGTCGGCGCCGCCGGGGCCTTCCGGGTGAACAACGAGATGCAGCTGGAGGCCGCGCTCAACAAGCCGCTGGCCGACTACTTCGTGCAGGAGTTCAGCCCCGGGGTGATCACCACCTTCGACGGGCTCACCGACGCCCAGGGGCGCATCCTTTTCTCGACCTCGTTCGTCTACAGCAGCGGGGTGATGGAGGTGCTCAACGACGGGCTCGACCTCTTCTACTACACCCGCCGCGAGCTGCCGCCGGCGCTGGAGGAGCTGGGGCACAAGGCGGTCAAGGCCTTCGACATCCGCGAGCGCTTCTTCCACCTGGAGTTCTTCGAGCTGCCCGACGGCTCGCTCAAGGCGCTGGAGGTCAACCTGCGGGCGCCGGGCGGGTTCAGCACCGACATGATGAACTACGCCTGCGACATGGACGTGTACACGCTCTGGGCGCAGGTCATGGCCGGGGCGGCGCCGGCGGACTTCAAGTTCGAGCGCCGCTACTTCTGCGCCCACGTCGCCCGCCGCCACTGGCGCCACTACCGCTACCCGCACCACGAGCTGGTGGCCCGGCTCGGGCCGGGGCTGGTCGCCTTCCACGAGCTGACCCCGCCGGTGTCGGTGGCCATGGGCGAGCTGGTCTACCTGGTGCGCTTCCCCGAGCTGGAGCAGCTCAAGAACGCATTCCAGATGATCCAGGCCCAGCAGCAGTAGCGGGTCAGTCGGCGAGCAGCGCGGCGATCTCCGCCGCCCGCGCGCCCTCGACCCAGACGCCCTGGCAGATGGCGCAGCGGTTGATCTCCAGCCCGGGTAGCGACTTGAAACGGTGGGGCCGCAGCCGCGAGGCGCAGCGCGGGCAGTCGTGCACCGGCGCCTCGCCCGGGGACGGGGCGTCGCGGAAGGCCGCCGCCACCTGCGCCAGGGCCCCCGGCGAGTTGGCCAGCTGCTGCAGCTCGCCCGAGTCGAGCCACAGCCCGCCGCACTCCGGACAGCCGTCGACCACCACTCCCGCCCGCTGCGACAGCGCCATCGGCGTCCGGCAGCGGGGGCAGGCGGCCGCCGACTCCGGCAATGGCACCGGCTCGGTCACCGCACCCACGGTTTCCTCGGGTTTGGGCGCCAGCATGGCGACCAGAGCGGCGAGCTCCCGCGGGCCGACCAGCTCACCCGAGCGCATCAGGAACAGCTCGAGCTCCCGCTGCAGCGCGCGGCAATCGAGGTGGCGCCGCTCGAGGCGCGTCTCCAGTGCTCGAGCCACGGCGGCGCAAAGCGCCGGCGGGCAGTCCGGGCGCCAGCGGGTCACAGGATCCGCCGGCCGATCGTGAGCGAGCTGGGTGCCGGCGACGGTGGTCGAGGTCTCGAAGGGGAGCACGCCGGTGAGCAGCTCGAAGAGGACCACGCCCAGGGCGAAGACGTCGGCGCGCCGGTCGGCCAGCTCCCCCCGCAGCTGCTCGGGCGCCATGTAGTGCAGCTTGCCGTGGCCGTGGCCGTGGCCGTGGCCGTGGCGCTGGCGCGCCACGCCGGAGGCGGTGGCAGCGCTGGCGATGCCGAAGTCCACCACCTTCACCGAGCCCGAGCGCGACACCAGGATGTTCTCCGGGCTGACGTCGCGGTGGACGATGCCCAGCGCCACCCCGCCCGAGACCAGCTCGTGGGCGTAGGCCAGCCCCTCGCAGGCCAGGGCGGCGATGCGGGCGGCGGCGGTGGCCGGCAGCGGCCGGCGGGCGCTCACCGCTCCCTTCATCAGCTGGCGCAGGTTGGGCCCGTCCACCAGCTCCATGGCGATGAAGTAGGTCGAGGCGTCGCGGCCCAGCTCGAAGAGCTGGACGATGTTGGGGTGGTTGAGCAGCGCCGCCAGCCTCGCCTCGTTGAGGAAGAGCTCGACGAACTCCGGCTGCTCCGCCATCTGCGGCAGGATCCGCTTGATGACCAGCTCTTTCTGGAAGCCGCCGGGCCCCTCGGCGCGCGCCAGGAACACCTCGGCCATGCCGCCGCGGCCCAGGCGGCGCAGCAGTCGGTAGCGGCTCAAGTCTGGGAGAGGCGGGCCCATCGTTGGCGGCGGTGCTCGGCGAGGTGATGATCGATAGTACGCTCGCCGAGCGGCACCGGAAAATTGTCGGCCGGCGGATCAAGAGGCGAGCAGCCAGGCGAGAGCGGCGGGGAGTCGGCGGCGCCAATCGACTTCGGAGTGGTGGCCGCCCGGCTCCAGCACGCAGTGCAGCTGGCGCTTGGGGTAGCCGAGCTCCACCAGGTGGCGGTGGAAGTCGCGGGTCGCCTTGCCGTAGTCCATCACCATCCCCGGGGCGAGGAAGCGCTCGGCGGCGCCGGCGTCGAGGTAGAGGCGCTGGGAGGTGCTGGTGCGCCTGGTCCAGCGCCGGGCCAGCTCGCCAGCAGACCACATCACCGACGGCGACAGCGCCCCCACCCGCCCGATGCGCTCGGGGTGCAGCCAGCCCATGTAGAGCGAGATCAACCCGCCCAGGCTCGAGCCCATCACCGCGGTGTGCTCGGGGCCGGGGAGGATCCGCAGGAACTTCTCGGCGGTGGGCATCAGGTGGTTCAAGAAGAAGTCGGCGTAGCGGGCGCCGCGGGCGTGGACCCCGGCGCGCGGCTCGTCCCAGGGAGAGTAGTCGGCCAGCCGCTGCGCGCCGCGGTGGTCGACGGCCACGATCACGTGCGGCTCGACCTTGCCGGCGGCGATTAGCCGGTCCATGGCGAGGTCGGCGGCCCAGGTCTCGGCCAGCGCCGACTGCGGGTGGGCGAAGACGTTCTGGCCGTCCTGCAGGTAGAGGACCGGGAAGCGCCGGGTGCGGGTGCGGTGGTAGGCGTCGGGGGTGTAGATGCGCAGCACCCGGTTCACGCCCTCGGGAACCGAGTAGAAGTCGGCGACGATCTCGATCCGGCTCATGGGCCTCCAGCGGTGGCCGCGACAGGGTAGCAAAGCCGGGCCCGGCGCGGGGGCACGCCCGCCAGCGGCTCGACCGCGCTCCTCCGACGATGCGCTCAATTACTGACAGTGTTTGAAAATGAGACACTGTGCGTGCGATCGCGGCGAGGCCGGAGTACTGTGGAGGGGCTGGTTGTCTGAGGCCTGGGGGGCCGGGGATGCCGCCGCCAACGAACCGTGTGCGAGGCGACGGCCGAAGCTTGCTCTGGCCTACGGCCGGATTCGCGCTGCTGTTTGGCGGCTCGTACTGGGTGGTCGATGCGCTGCTCGATGCCCTGGTCTTCGGCAGCGCAACCCTCGCCGAGGCGTTTTGGGCGCCGGGCGCCGAGGAGGTGTTCGATCGGCTGGTGCTGCCGGCAGTGGTCGGGGTGTTGGCCGGATTGAGGTTCTACCGGCGGCGGGAATTCCGGCGGCAGCTGTTGCTGTCGAGGGTGCTGGAGAAGGCGCCGGACGGGATCCTCGTCAGCGGGCTCGATGGCTCCATCGTCTACTGCAGCCAATCGATCGAGACGCTGTCCGGGCATCCTCGGGTCGAGCTGGAGGGTAAAGTCCCGGAATTGCTGTGCGCCGATCGCTCGCTCATCAGGAGACAGATTCTGCCGGCGATCCACGCCCATGGGCGCTGGGCCGGGCTGGTGGTGGCCCAGCATCGGGACGGACAGCGATTCCCGGTGTGGGTGGTGGCGTCGTCGGTCAGAGAGTCCGACGACGGGCCGCCGATGATCATCGCGATCATCCGGGACATCACCGGGCCCAGGAAGGCGCAGCAGGCGCTGCGCGACTACGCCACCGAGCTCGAGCACTCCAACCAGCTCAAGGAGCTGTTCGCCGACATCATGCGGCATGACCTGGCAAACCCCGCCACCGCGGTGAAGGTCACGGCCGACGTGATGCTCAAGACCGAATTGGACGAGAAACGGCGCAGGCAGCTGTCGATCATTCGCGAGGCCTCCGACCGGCTCATCGAGATGACCGAGAGCGCGGCCCGCTACTCGCGGCTGACCAGCCTGGAGCAGCTGGACTTCGAGGCGCTGGACCTTCGGGTATCCTGGGAGGCGGTGTCGCGCGACCTGGAGCAGGAGGCCCAGAAGCGGCAGCAGCGCGTCGTCCTGATCGGAACCGGGGCGAGGCTTGCCCAGGCCAATCCGATGGTGCGAGAGGTCTTCTTCAACTTGCTCTCCAACGCCATCAAGTACGGGCCGCTGGACAGCGCGGTCGAGGTCGAGATCGAGGACTGCGGGAACAGCTGGCTGTCGAGCGTGAGGGATCGCGGCGAGGGAGTCAGCGAGCCGGACCGTGAGAGGATCTTCACCCGCTTCGAGAGGCTCGGCAGGTCGGCGGTCAAGGGAACCGGGCTGGGGCTGGCCATCGCCAAGCGGATCGTCGACCTGCACCACGGCAGGATCTGGGTCGAGGAGAATCCCGGCGGCGGAGCGATCTTCCGAGTGAGCCTGCCCAAGGAACAGCCCGCGCTCCCCGCCGAGCGAGAGGCAGCGAGGCACCCCGGGGACCGGGCGCGGGCGTAGTCGCTGGCGGGCGATCCGGCGTTTGGCTGGTTTGCAGACTGGCGCGCGATTACAGCAGGGGCCCCCACGGAGGCCTCCCATGGCGAGCCTGTACGAGCTGAGCGCGACCCTGAACAACGGCACCGAGAAGCGGCTGGGCGACTACCAGGGCAAGGTGCTCCTGGTCGTCAACACCGCCAGCAAGTGCGGCTTCACCCCGCAGTACAAGGGGCTGGAGGAGCTCTACGAGAAGTACCGCGAGCGCGGCCTGGAGATCCTCGGCTTCCCCTGCGACCAGTTCATGCACCAGGAACCGGGCAGCGACGAGGAGATCGCCCAGTTCTGCCAGCTCAACTTCGGAGTGAAGTTCCCGATCTTCAAGAAGATCGAGGTCAATGGGGCCGGCACTCACCCGGTGTTCCGTTTCCTCAAGAGCGAGGCGCCCGGGCTGCTGGGCGAGGGCATCAAGTGGAACTTCACCAAGTTCCTGGTCGACCGCAGCGGCCGCGTGGTTGACCGCTTCGCGCCCAATACCGTGCCGGAGAAGATCGCCGGGCCCATCGAGAAGCTGCTCGCCGAGCCGGCCAAGTCGGCCTAGCTCGACGTCTCAGCAGCAGCGCCCTCCGCCGGCCGAGCGCGGCACCTCGCCGAACGACGGGGCCTCGGCCGCCAGCGCCAGCGGCGGCGGGTCGGACTCGAGCGCCCGGGTTCCCTTGAGAATCCGCCACCACTCGGTGGCCGCCGAGACCACCACCGTCCCCACCAGCACCAGGAACAGCCCGGCCATCACCGCGTCGAGCCGGGCGTTGAAGATCTGGATGGCCTTGGTTGCCTCCGGCACCGGCAGCGCGCCGCTGGCCATCGCCGAGGCCTTGGCCAGGAAGCCGATCTTCGGGTCGGGGTGGAAGATGTACTGCAGGCCGGCGGCGGTGGTGACCGCCAACAGCCACGCCGTCGGGACCGCGGTGATCCAGCCGTAGCGCGCCTTGCCGGTGCGCAAGAGCACGGTGGTGGCGATGGTCAGCGCGGTGACGGCCAGCAGCTGGTTGGCGATGCCGAACAGCGGCCACAGCGCCCGCACCCCGCCATTGGGATCGATCACGCCGGCCATCGCGAAGTAACCCCAGGCTGCCACGAACAGGCAGCTGGTGAGGATGTTCGAGGCCAGCCCGCCGCTGCCGACCTTGGGGAAGATCCGCTGCAGCGCGTCCTGCAGGATGTAGCGGCCGACTCGGGTGCCGGCGTCGAGGGTGGTCAGGATGAACAGCGCCTCGAACATGATGGCGAAGTGGTACCAGAGCGCCGCCAGCTTCTCGCCGCCGAGGAAGCGGTGGAAGATCTCGGCCATCGCCACCGCCAGCGCCGGGGCGCCGCCGGTCCGGCCGATGACCGTCTTCTCGCCCACCCGCGCCGCCAGCGCCTGCATCTGCTCGAGAGTGACCGGGAAGCCCTGGGCGTTGATCCACTCCAGCGGCTGGACGGTGTTGATGGCGAAGTAGGTGCCCGGCGCCAGCGAGGCCGCCGCGACCATGGCCATGATCGCCACGAAGCTCTCCAGCAGCATCGCCCCGTAGCCGATCATCCGCGCCTCGGTCTCCAGCTTGAGCAGCTTGGGCGTGGTCCCGGAGGCGATGAGCGCGTGGAAGCCGGACACGGCTCCGCAGGCGATGGTGATGAAGCAGAACGGGAAGATCTTGCCGCCGAAGATCGGGCCGCTGCCATCGATGAACTGGGTCAGCGCCGGAAGCTGCAGCGTCGGACGCACCGCGACGATGCCCACCGCCAGCAGGAAGATGGTCCCCAGCTTGATGAAGGTGGAGAGGTAGTCGCGCGGGGCCAGCAGCAGCCACACCGGCAGGATCGAAGCGGCCAATCCGTAGACGATGACCGCCGCCGCCAGCGGGACGCGGCCGAAGGTCAGCGCGCTGGCCAAGGACGGGTCCTCGCTGATGTAGCGGCCGCCGCCGAGCGCGGCCAGCAGCAGCACGATGCCGATCCCGGTGGCGATCCACACCTGGCGGCCGTGGCCGCCGCGCATGATGAGCCCCATCAACAGCGCGATCGGGATGGTCATCCCCACGGTGAAGACACCCCACGGGCTCTCGGCCAGGGCGTTGACCACCACCAGCCCGAGCACGGCGATGAGGATCACCATGATGAAGAGGATGCCCAGCGTCCCGGCGATCGCGCCCAGGGGGCCGAGGTAGTCGCGCGCCATCTTGGCCAGCGACCGGCCGTCGCGGCGCAGCGAGGCGATGAGGATGACGAAGTCCTGCACCGCGCCGCCGAGCACCACTCCGGCCAGGATCCAGAGCGTCCCGGGCAAATAGCCGAACTGCGCGGCCAGGATGGGGCCGATCAGCGGCCCGGGGCCGGCGATGGCGGCGAAGTGATGCCCGAAGACGACCCACTTGTTGGTGGGGACGAAGTCGTGGCCGTCGTTGCGCCGGACTGCGGGGGTGAGGTTCTTGTCGTCGAGCTGGAAGACTCGCACGGCGATGAACTTCGAGTAGAAGCGATAGGCGATGGAGTAGGTGCAGACCGCCGCCACCACCAGCCAGGCGGCGGAGATGGGCTCGCCTCGGCTGACCGCGATCGCCCCGATCGCCAAGGCCCCCACTGCCGCCACCGCTACCCAGAGCAGGATCTTCAGTGCGCGCATGGGGCGAGACTCTAGATCCGCCTCGGGCGCGCGTCATGGCGCAAGGCGGCGATTCGAGCGCCCGCTCGGCAGATCGGTATTCGGTTGATCGGAGGGGCCTAGTCCTCTGGTTCGTCGCGCGCGGGGACGCCGGCCTGGTGGGCCCACTCGACGGTGGCCTCGTCGCTCAGGCCCAGCTCGCTTGCCAGGGCGATCAGCCGCGGCATGACCTCGGACTTGATCAGGTCCTCGCTGGCGGCGCTGACCTCGACGAAGAGCACCAGCTCGCGGCCGGCGAGCTCGGTCTCGCCGGCGATCTCGCCCAACTTGCGCTGCTCCACCAGCCGCTCGAGCTGGACGAGGGATTCCCGGCGCTCGTGCGCGACGAGGTCGGGCAGGCGCATCACCAAGGTGTGGAGCTTCGAGCGCATGGCGACAACCTACCGCGACGCGCGATCGCCTGCGAGCGGGGTACGCTAGTTGCCGCCCGCCTTTTCCGAGGACACCGCGGGCGGGAGGTTGAGCGCTCCGGCGATCTCGGCGAGCTTCCTCTGGACGACGCCCATGTTCCGCGGCCCCATGCGCAGCAGGTGCTTGCCGGCGGCGGGCAGCTTCTCGAGGTCGGCGCGGGCGTACACGTACAGGACCTTGGGCCGGGTAAGCTCGATCTCTCCCTCGACGGCCGGGACCGAGGTCAGCCGCTGCACCGCGCGCGACAGCGCCTGGGCGAAGGTGGTGTTGGGCGGCCCGATCTCGCGGTAGGCCGACTCGAACAGCGGCGAGAGCTTCTGGTAGGCCCCGGCCACGGCGGCGGAGTCGAGCGAGCCGATGACCTCGGCGAACAGGTCGTAGCGCCCGTAGCTCTTGGGATCGAGGTAGAGCTTGCCCGAGCGCTTGATGACCTTGAGCTCTCCCTCGGGACCGGCGAACGCCAGGCTCTGGCGCGGCGAGGTCCCCTCGGCGACGGCGTAGGTGGCGGTCACGAAGCGGCGGATGAGGTCCTCGGCCTTGAGCCATTGGGCCCAGGCAGGCAGCTTGGAGAAGGCGCCGGCGAGCGAGCGGGCGAACTCATCCGCTTCGGCCACCGGGGGCAGGGGAGGCGGCGCCGGCAGCGGCGCAGGGGCGGCCGGAGGCGGGGGCGGCGGGACCTCGGCGATCGGGGCCGGCGGCTCGGGCTGGCTCAGTTGCCAGTAGACGATGCCGCCCACCGCGGCCAGGGCCACTCCGACCAGATACCAGCCCAGTCGCGAGGGCTTGCGAGGGGCGGCGTGCTCGGCAGGGTTGCGAGGGAAGTCGGCCATGGGCTCCTCCTGGGGACGGGGACGACCCTGCGAAGAACAAGCTGAGCGCCGGGCGATTCCTCGTCGATGGCGCAGACATGGTAGCGCCGCCCGAGGGAGCGCGCCCGGCTTCGGGCTAAGATGGCCGCCCGATGTCCGACTCCAGGCCGCCGCGCAGTGCGCTCTTCGGGCTGCTGCTGTTGTCCGCCGCGACGCTGCTGCTCGAGGTCGCGCTCACCCGCGTGCTCTCGGTGGCGTTCTGGTACCACGTGGCCTTCATGGTGGTGAGCACCGCCCTGTTCGGCTTCGGCTTCGCCGGGGTGGTGCTGTCGCTGCGCAAGGAAGCCCAGCAGATCCCGGCGCGGCTGGTGGCGCTGGCCGCCGCCGCGACGCCGTGGGCATTCGCCGGCGGCTATGCGCTCTTCAACCGAATCCCGGTCGAGCCTTTTTCTCTGGGGACGGACCGCTCGCAGTGGCTGTGGCTGCCGCTGGGGTACCTGGCGATCGCCGCGCCGTTCTTCCTGGCGGGGATTGCCGTCTCCGGCCTGCTGACCCGGCATGCGCGCCAGATCCACCGGCTCTACCTCTTCGATCTGATCGGAGCGGGGGCGGGGAGTCTGCTCGTGCTCTCGCTGCTGCCGATCGCCGGCGGCTCGGGAACGGTGATCGCCGCGGCGGCGCTGGCGGCGGCCGGCGCGGCGCTGGTCTCGCTGGAGGCGAGCAATGGCCTGGCCGTCGGGTGCGCGGCTTCGACGCTGGCGCTGGCAGCCCTGGTCCCTTGGGCAGAGTCGCTGATTCCGCTGCGCATCAGCCGGGACAAAATCGGTGGCGGTGGCGTGCCGATGCAGAGGATCCTCGAGGACAAGCGCGCCAACCTCTTCACCGCCTGGAATTCGCTCTCGCGCACCGACGTCATCGAGGCTCGCGGCGGGAGGCTGGTACTCATCGACGCCGGGACTGCGGTCACCCGGCTCGCCCATCCGGAGGGACCGGTCGCATCGCTCGCGGCGACCGAGGACGAGGAGGGCTTCTTCGTCCGCGCCAGGCCGCAGGCTCAAGTGTTGGTAGTGGGCTCCGGAGGCGGTCGCGAGGTGCTGCTGTCGCTGCGCAACGGGGCGCGCAAAGTGGTGGCGGTGGAGATCAACCCGGCGATCAACGCGCTGGTGAAGCAGCGGATGGCCGACTACAGCGGCCGGCTCTACGACGACCCGCGGGTCGAGGTGATCACCGACGAGGCGCGGAGCTTCCTGCGGCGCTCGACCGAGCGCTTCGAGCTGATCAGCTGCCCGCACACGATCTCGAATGCGGCGATGGCCTCGGGAAGCCTGAGCCTGGCCGAGAGCTACCTGCTCACCCGCGAGGCTTTCGCCGATTACCTCGATCACCTGGCTCCGGACGGCGTGCTCTTCATGACCCGGCCCGAGGCTCATCTGCCGCGGCTGTTCGCCACGGCGAGGGCGGCACTCGAGGTGCGCGGCGAGACCGATCTGGCGAATCGGGTAATCGCCTACAAGCAGAAGGGCAGCTCGGCGTTCTATGCCGGCTTTGCGCTCTCGAGACGGCCGCTGCCTCAGGCGCTGCTGGCCGATTTCGCCAAGAACCTCGAGAAGGCCGGGCTCGAGCCGCTCTATCTCCCGGGGATGGTCGCCGCCGAGCCCTACCGCAGCCTGGCGAGCGCGGCGCGGATCGAGGAGGTCCCGCTGCCGTTCGCCGCCATCCTCGAGCCGGCCACCGACGACCAGCCGTTCTTCAACCAGCGGGTGCCGCTGTCCAAGCTCAGTTGGTCGGACTTGAGTGGTGCCTTCTCGCGGGGAAATCAGGCGCGGATGGCCCTGGAGGATCGACCGATCGCCGAGGCTGCGTTGGTGGTTCTGCTGGCGCAGGCGGCGCTGCTGGCGCTGTTCTTCATCGTGGTGCCGCTGCTGGTCTTCCGGCGGAGGTCGCTCGCTGGAGGCGGGCAGCTGCGCACGCTGCTGGCCTTTGCCGGGCTCGGATTCGGCTACATCGTGGTCGAGGTCGGCTTCATCCAGAGGCTGAGCCTGTACCTGGGCAAGCCGGCGCTGGTCTTCGCGGTGGCGCTGGGGACGCTGCTGGTCAGCTCCGGGATCGGCAGCGCGATTTCGCCTCGGCTCTTCGCCAGCCGTCCGCCGTGGATGGCGTGCGCGGCGGCCGGCCTGGCGGCGCTGGCGATGGGAATCGTGGCGCGCCCGATCCTGGCGGCAACGCTCGCGCTTCCCGAGCCGGCGCGGGTGCTGGTCGCGGTGGCGGTGCTGGTCCCGGCCGGGCTGGCAATGGGCCTGCCCTTCCCGACGCTGGTGCGCCAGCTGGAGGCCACGCGCCCGGAGCGGATCCCCTGGGCCTGGGGAGTCAACGGGTTTGCTTCGGTGGTCGGCTCGGTGGGCGCGGTGGTGCTGGGGATGGCCTTCGGGTACACGGCGGTGTTCGCGGCCGGCGTTCTGGCTTACGCGGCGGCAGCGATGGCGACATGGGGCCGAATCTCCTAGGCGGTTCGCGCATCTAAGCGGACCGGAGGAGTGCCATGTCTTCCACCGCCGTCACCGCAGGAATCCGGGTCACCGTCGAGTGTCGCCACATCCCCGAGCGCAGCCGCGCCGGGAGCTGGTTCTTCGCCTACGCCGTCCGCATCGCCAACGAGGGCTCATCGCCAGCCACGCTGCTGCGGCGGCACTGGGTGATCACCGACGCCAACGGCCGCGAAGAGCACGTCGAGGGCCCGGGCGTGGTCGGGATGCAGCCCACCATCGCCCCCGGGCAGACCCATGAGTATTCGAGCTTCTGCCCGCTGCCTTCTCCGCTGGGCTCGATGCGCGGCAGCTACCAGATGCTCCGCCCCGACGGCACGCTGTTCGAGGCCGCCATCCCCGAGTTCGCGCTCGCGGTTCCCGATGCGCTGAACTGAGCTCAGCCGCGCCGGAGCGCCACCATCTTCCGCTCGCCCAGCCCCTCGATCCTCGGCGGCTCGACCCCGACCTCCTCCCGCCAGAACCGCTCGTTGCCCAGCAGCTCGACGATGGCCTGCAGGTGCCCGTCCTGCGTCAGGATCACTCCTCCCGGCCGCAGCCTGGGCATCAGCTGAATGAGGCAGGTCCGGGTCGAGGCCAGCAGATCCACGTCCAGCAACGCCACGTCCACCGGCGAGTCGAAGCCCGGCAGCGTCTCCTCGAACCAGCCCTTGTGGAACTCGCACACCTCCAGGCGGCCGTGGCGCTCGACGGTGCGCTGCACGGTCGGTAGCCGGCCGGCGAAGGCCCCGCCCTGGAAGACGACCGGCCCGGTCCCGTCGAGCCGCGTGTGGCGCTCGTCGTTTTTGGGCAGCCCGCGGAACGAGTCGAAGACGTGGAGCCGCCCGCCGGCGCGCGCGGTGACGAGGCTGAGCTTGGCGGTGCTCGCTCCCTTGGCTGCCCCGGCTTCGACCACCGTCAGCCCCGGCCGCCCAGCCAGCGAGAGGATGGCCTCGGCCGCGGCCAGCATCTCGGCCTGCGAGTGCCAGCAGCGAACGGCGTTGGTGATCGCCACGAACCGGGCGAGCAGCTGCCCTCTCTCGAGCAGGCCGAGCTCGACCGGATAGGGACGGGTCAGAAAGGAGATCGCCGCGGCGCGGTCGCGGGTGGCCAACAGCTGCAGCGACTTGAGCTTGCGGTAGAGCGATCCCGGCCCGCGGGTGCCGAAGGGCAGCGGCGGCCGGCGCGGGCGGGTCCGCCGCGGGGTCCATCCGGGTAGCTTCGAGGGTTCGCCCACCCGGCCGGTATACACCGCGCCAGCGAAAATCGTCGCCCTCGCCGCGCCTTGGTAGACTTCGCGGCAATGTTCAAGGGCCAACCACACCCTCTCGAGGTCGCTCGC
Source organism: Myxococcales bacterium (assembly GCA_037442205.1). Taxonomy (GTDB): domain Bacteria; phylum Myxococcota; class Myxococcia; order Myxococcales; family UBA5297; genus JBBIQS01. The sequence continues at coordinate 15,675 of JBBIQS010000056.1, read as the reverse complement.
CCGCCGGACAAGGCGCTGGAAGCGCAGATCGCCTCCTTGCCCTCGCGCCGCGATTTCCTCTCCAGGGCCGGCGGAGTGGCGCTGGCGGCGATCGGGCTCGGTGCCGTGGGGGTCGCCGCTCGCTTCTTCCTGCCCTCGGGAGGAGGCGGCGCGGCGGCGCAGGTGCCGATCGGCGTGCCCGGCGACTTCAAGGTCGGCTCTCTCAACTGGCTGCGCGAGCAGGAGCTGTTCGTGGTCCGGGACGAGCAGGGCTTCGGCGCCTTCTCTTCGCGCTGCACGCACCTGGGCTGCACTGTGAAGCGCACCGCCGAGGGCTTCTCCTGCCCGTGCCATGGCGCCCGCTTTGACCCGAAGGGCGGCGTGGTCCGCGGCCCGGCCCGGCGCAACCTGCCGTGGCATCCGCTGTGGCTGGCGGACGGAATGATCTGGGTCGACCTGAGCCGCGAGGTGGCGCCGATCACCGCACTGTTGACCAAGGGCGCCGGGGCATGAGCGAGCTCGGCGGCCAGGCGGAGGAGAGCCCCGCCCTGCGGCTGCGGCGCAGCTTCGTCTACCACCTGCATCCGCTGAAGGTGACCGAGCGGGCGCTGCGCTTCACCACCACCTTCGGCCTGGGGCTGGCGACGCTGGTCCTGTTCCTCGCGCTGCTGGTCACCGGCGTGCTGCTGACCGCCTACTACGTCCCCTCGGTCGAGCAGGCGCGGGCGAGCGTGCTCGATCTCCAGCACGTGGTGCGCTTCGGGGCCTTCGTCCGCGCGCTGCACCGCTGGGCCGCCCACGGCATGGTGGCGGCGATCTTCCTACACCTGCTGCGCGTCTTCTTCACCGGCGCCTGGGCGCGCCGGAACCTGAACTGGCTGATCGGCCTGTTGCTCTTGGCGCTGACTCTCGGGCTGGCCTTCACCGGCTACCTGCTGCCGTGGGACCAACTGAGCTACTGGGCGGTCCGCGTCGCGACGGGGTTGTTCGACCAGATTCCGCTGCTGGGATCGGTGCTGCGCCGCCTCGCGGTCGGCGGGTCGGAGATCGGCCAGGCGGCGCTCATTCGCTTCTATGCGCTGCACGTGGCGCTGCTGCCGTTGGCCAGCGTCGCGCTGGTGGCGCTGCACCTGTGGCGGCTGCGCAAGGACGGCGGGTTGGCGCGGCCGGACGAGGATGCGCCGACGGTCAATGCTTGGCCGCACCTCATCCAGCGCGAGGCGATCTGGATGCTGCTGGTGCTGGCCGCGTTCGGGCTGTTGGCGGCGCTGGTCGATGCGCCGCTCGGGCCCGCGCCCGACTTCCACTCGCCCTCGAATCCGGAGAAGGCGCCCTGGTACTTCCTCGGCCTGCAGGAGCTGGTGAGCTACTCCGGGCCGATGGGCGGCTTCGTCTTCCCGCTCGTGCTCCTGGCGATGCTGCTGACGGCGCCGAGGCTCGACGATCGCCAGGCTCCCGGCGGTGTCTGGCTCGCCGGTTCGGGCGCTCGATTCCGGGTGGGCGGCGCGCTGGCGATCGCCATCCTGGGGCTCGCGGGGATCGAGCTGACCCATATAATGATGCGGGGTCAGGGCGGTTTCGGAGGGGTTCTCGCCGAAATCTTCAATCCTGTCGGTGCGATGCTGCTGCTGGCCGGGGTGCTCGGCGTGGGGACCGGGGTCTTGAGCCGCTCGCGACGCGCCGGGCTCTCCGCAGGAATCGGGACGCTGCTCATCGGGCTAGTGCTTGCCACGACTCTCGGTGCCTGCCGCGGGCCGGGCTGGGGGCTGTACTGGCCCTGGGAGGTCTGGCCGGTTGTCCCTTGAGCCCGCCCGCGACGCCCGCCGCCTCAAGGTGGGCCTGCTGATCGCCAGCGCGCTGTGCGCCGGAGTTCTCGTGCTCGCGGTCGCTCGCGCCAGCCAGCCCGAGTACCTCCGCTTCCAGAAGCAGCTCGCCGGGCGCATCCCCGATCCGCAGGGGCCGATCGAGGTCACGGGCTGCGACGGCGAGGTCGACCGGTGCATGAGCTGCCACCTGGCGGTCGAGCGGGCCGGCTTCGAGAAAGAGCCCTTGCCGCTGCGCACGCACTCGATTTCGCTGGCGGCGCATCCGCCGAAGCGATTCGGCTGTGCCATCTGCCATGGCGGCGAGCCGCGGGCGCTCGATGCCAAGACTGCCCACGGCGCCGACCCGCGGATGAAAGGCCCGCACCTCGAAGCGAGCTGCGGCGCCTGCCACGTGCCGCAGGCGGGGAAGGGGATGGACCACCTCGAGCAAGGCGCGCGGCTCTTCATCGAGCTCGGCTGCGGGACGTGCCATCCGCTGAGCGGCCGCGGCGGTTGGGACTTTGGGTCCGACCTGCGGGCCATCGGGCGCAAGAGCCCCGCATATCTCGAGAAGGTGCTCCTCGACCCGACTTCGGTGCTTCCCGGCGCGACGATGCCCTCGTTCCAGGGAACGCTTGCGCAGGACGAGCAGATGCTCACCGACCTGGTCGTCTTCCTGGGGAGCCTGGCGCTGCCCAGATCCGCGGACTGCCAGATGCGGACGCGCAGCGGCGGGCTCGTCGAGCAGCCGTGCACCCGCTGCCATCGGCAGGGAGTGAAGGAGCAGGACGGGGCCTGGCACCGCTGCGGCTATCTGAAGGACCGCGCCGGCGAGCTGCGCTGCGGCAACTGCCACTCGAGCGAATCGCCCATCCCGGCGACGGAGTCGGATTGCCCCAACGTCCGCTCGCGGCGGGCGAGCTGCGCGGTGTGCCACGGCCGGGCAGGCGAGGGCGTGCGATGAAGCTGACGCGGCGACAGGTCGTAGTCGGGCTGATCAGCCTGGGTGGCGCGGGCGCGCTGGCAGGGCGCTTTGGCCTCCGGGTGAAGGCCTCGGTGACGCCAGCGCCCGAGCCGCTCTTCGCCGCGGGGCCCCAGCGGGCCCTCGAGGCGGCACTTGATCGCGTGCTGCCGGGCTGCGTCGCGGCCGGAGTGATGGACCACCTGGGCTACTGGGTACGCCACGACAAGGTCTTCGAGATGGTGCGCAAGGAGTTCGACGCCGGAGCGAGCTGGCTGGACAAGGTCGCCACGCACGATCACCAGAAGAGCTTCGCCGACGCGACCGACGCCCAGCGCGACGCGGTGCTGCGCAAGTTCCAGCAGAACCAGATCCGCCCCAAGGGCTTCGACGGGCGGGCATTCTTCGAGCACCTGGTGGCGATGGCGCTCGAGGGCTTCCTCGGCGATCCCAAGTACGGAGGGAATAAGGGTCTGGTCGGGTGGAACCTTATCGGCAAGTCGCACTGCTGGTGGGCGCCGCGGCAGGCGCAGCGGGTGCTCTCTTCCCCTGAAAGCTGGGCCTACTGATGCCGACCGCGACCGCGCAGCGCGACGAAGCAGACGTGGTGGTGATCGGCAGCGGCGCCGGCGGCGCGCCGGTGGCCGCCGCGCTCGCCGAGGCCGGTGCCAAGGTGGTGGTGCTGGAGAAGGGGCCCTACTACACGCTGCGCGACTTTACGCACGACGAAGTCGCGATCTGCATGCGCGACTTCTTCGTGCCCTATCCGCACGAAGATCCGCACACCATCGTCAAAGGCGAGGAGCAGCGGGCCAAGCGAACGCGCGAGGGCTGGACCTCGCAGTGCGTGGGCGGCGGCACCGTCCACATGAGCGGCTTCACCTACCGGCTGCACGAGCAGGACTTCAAGCTCGCCACGCTCACCGGTGGGCTGGCCGGAGCCGACATCGCCGACTGGCCGATCACTCTCGAGGAGCTCGAGCCCTGGTACGACCTGGCCGAGGCGCGGGTCGGCATCTCGGGGAAGGCGGGGATCAATCCCTTCGAGAGGCGGAAGCGGCCTTTCCCTATGCCTCCGCTGGCGGCGCACCCGATCTCGAAGCTCGTCGACGAGGCGGCCCAGTCGATGGGGTTGCATCCATTTCCGACGCCGCGGGCCATCGTCTCGCGGGCGCTCGGCAACCGGCCGCCGTGCAATCAGTGCGGCTTCTGCGGCGAGTACGGCTGCGAGAACAACGCCAAGTCGAGCGTGCTGGCGAGCCTCATCCCGGCGGCCGAGGCTACCGGGCGCTGCGACATTCGCTCCGGCTGCATGGTGAAGCGGATCGTCGCCGACGATCAGGATCGGGTCCGCTCGGTCGAGTACGTCGATCGCGAGAACCGGCCGCACCAGATCCAGGCGCGGGCGGTGGTGCTGGCGGCCACGGCCATCGAGAGCGCCCGGTTGCTGCTGCTCTCGAGCAGCGCGCGGTTCCCGCAGGGCCTGGCCAACAAGACCGGGCTGGTGGGCAAGAACCTGACCTTCTCCACCTTTGGGAAGGGAACCGGCATCTTCGACAAGCAGGCGCTGATGGCGAAGCTGGGGAAGGAGAACTTCGACCTGCCATTCGTGCAGCGCAGCATCCAGGACCACTACTGGATCGCCGACAAGTCGCTACCGTTCCCCAAGGGCGGGACCTACAACTTCCTGTTCCATCATCCCAACGCGATCAACGCCGGGCTGCGGATGGTCAAGGACGCCGACTACGCGCTCTGGGGCCAAGCGCTCAAGGATCGGCTGCGCGAATACTTCCACGACGAGCTGTGGCTGGAGTTCGAGATCTTCGGAGAGTTCCTGCCGACCGCGGGGACCTTCGTCGATCTCGATCCGGAGGTCACCGATCGCTGGGGGCTGCCGGTGGCGCGCATCCACGTGAAGCACCATCCGGCCGACGAGGCGGTGAACACCTGGATGACCCGGCGCGGGCTGGAGATTCTCAAGGCGATGGAGCCCAAGGCCAAGAAGGTCGAGGCCTGGACCTGGGGCAGCACCACCTTCCACCTGCAGCAGGGGACCTGCCGCTTCGGCGACGACCCGGCCAAGTCGGTGCTCGACCGCAACTGTCAGTCGCACGAGGTGAAGAACCTCTACGTCACCGACGGCAGCTTCATGCCCACCAGCGGCGGGGTGCCGTGCACACCGACGATTCTGGCGAATGCCTTCCGGGTGGCGGAGCAGATTCGGCGGCGGTTGGTGGGGCGGGAGAGCGAGTAACGCAACCGGCTCTTGAGCGTTACGTCACTTGATCGGAAGCGAAGTATCGGATCGCTCTGATAGGAAATCTGTTCGGCAGCTCGGTCTGCTAAGGGCCTGCGCATGCGTCTCGATGTAAGCCACGACCGAATCGTCAGCGTGACGCGGACCTTTGCCGGCGGCCGCGGGGCGTTGGGCTTGGTCTGTCGCGTCGGCGCAGAATGGGCGCTGCTGCACGTAGTCGATGACCTCCGCCTCGATGGCTGGGAGTGCATCCGTGTTCAGGACGTCAAGGCTGTGGTTCGCGGCGCGCACGAGCGATTCGCCGAGAAGGTCCTCCGCCAGGAACACGCTCTCGAAGGGATAGAGCACCCCGAAGTTCTGCTCAATGAAACCGCCGCGCTGCTCAAGAGCCTGCGTTCTCGCGCGATGGTGGGCCTGGAATGCGAGACGGATGGGGATTTCCTTCTTGGGCGGCTTCTTCGCGTCGATGCGCGCTCGGTCGTGATTCAGGCGGTCGATCCCGGCGGCACTTGGTTTGGCCATTCCACTCGCGTCCGGCTCGTCGATATCACTCGAGTGCAATTTGGCGATCATTACGGCGCGATGTTCGAGCGGTATGCCGGGTCGCGGAAGGCGCCCACGGGAAGCATTGCCCGCGAACGAAGCTGAGTCGTGGTGAGCCGCTGCGGTCTTCCAGGTGCGAACCCTCGAGGTCGGCTGCCCCGAAAGAGCGAGCTTCGTTGAGGACGAGAGGCTCGAACTCCCGAGCCTGCTGCAATCCCCCGCCACAAGGTGGCATTCTCCTCCTCCATGAACGCCATCGACCTCACGAAGCGCGCCCCGCTGTCCGTGCCCCTTGCCGGCTTCCTGGCTCTGGCGGCCTCCGCCTGCGGCCCATCGAACATCGCATCCGGCGCCGATGCGGGAGGTGCCGCTGATGCCGGTGAATCCGTCGACGCCGGATCTCCGGGCTGTCACAGCCAGGCGAAAGGCGCCGATCGCCCGCGCAAGGTGATCCTGGCGCACCCCTTCGACTCCGCCGGCAACAAGGCCGAGGTCTACGACGTGCTCGACCTCTCCTCCTCCGGCGTGGTGACGCAGCCCGCGACGCGGCAGACCTTCACCATGGGCCGCGCTCTCTACAATCCGATCGCCTTCACGCCCGACGGAGAGATCGGTGTCTCGGTTCAAGAGGATGGCTCGCTGGGCATCTTCCGCATCGACGACGCCGGCGCCGTCCACGTCATCGCCGCGAAGTATCTGGAGGGCTTCTACGCCAACTCGGTGGCCATCGACGCGCGCGGCGAGCGCATCTACGTCGTCGACCAGAACTATCCGAACAACGGCGGGGGCATCTATTCGGTCCGCCTGGGCTGCGACGACTCGCTGGTCGCCGAGGGAAAGCTCTTCGAATCCAAGCTCGCCTACACGATGAGCCTCATTCCGGCTCGCCCCGGCGAGGCCTTCCTCTTCGCCACCGCGCTCACCGGCGCCCAGGCCGGCGACTCACACCTGCTCAACTGGAACACCCAGCCTCCGTCGATCACCGCCACGGGCTCGGTCTTCTCCGACCCAGACGCCGTCGTCTCAGACTCCCGCGTCACCGACGATGGCCACTTTGCCCTCATCGCTGACAACAACATGTTCTCAGGGGATCGCGTCGGCGTGGTTGAGCTGACCGCGAGCACCGTGCGCCCGGTCCAGGTTCTCACCGGGCTCAAGGACGTGGCCCAGGTCATCCCCTCGACCTTCGACAACAGCGCCCTGGCGGTCTGCATGGAGGGAAATGCCATCTACAAGCTGGCCTTCGACGGCGCCAACGCCGCCAAGCCCTACTCCGATCCGGTGCTCATCACCTACAGCGGCGCCAAGCCCCAGCTCCCCGGGGCCTCGGTGCGCATCGAGCGCGGGGCGCTGCGCGGCCGGGTGCTCGTCGCCGAGCTCGCCGGCATCCGCCAGGTGCAGTTCCAGGCCGGGGGCACGGTCACCGATCTCGGGCTGACCAAGTTCCTGACGGGCTACGAGTCGATCACCGGATCGCTGGGAGTCCAACCGTAGGAGCGGGCCCAGCCCCGCCGCGTCTCCCTCGAGGTCGGCTAGAGTGAGCGCTCTTCCTCGCTCGCGAAGGCGCTCATGAAACGGCTTTTCCTCGCAACCGCGCTGCTGCTCTCGGCCTGCGCCGGGCTCAGCCCGCGCTTCTCCCAGGAAGTCGCCGCCAGCTTCGCCCGCGACGAGATGCGCCGGCTGGAGACGCCGTCGCTGGTGCTCTACTACCCGGCCAGCCACGCCGAGGCGGCGCTGCGCATCGCCGGCCGCCTCGAGTCCTGCGTCGGCCAGCTGCGGGCGATGCCGCCCCGCGACCTCGAGTCCGACAAGCTGCTCGTCTACCTGACCACCGCCGACTTCAACAACGCCTACGTCCAGCCGATAGTCCAGGGGCACGAGCAACAGATGGTGCTGCCGCTGCACATGAGCCTCGAGGTCTTCGACCTCTACAACATAGGCACCGCCGAGATCGGCGACGTCAGCTGCCACGAGGCGCTGCACTACGTGCAGTTCCAGCAGATCAGCGGCTTCTGGCGCGGCCTCAACTTCCTGAGCGGCGGCGTGCTCAGCCCGCAGAGCTTCTTCGACACCTGGTTCATGGAGGGCCTGGCCACCCACTACGAGGCGCGCCAGGGCAAGAGCGTGGGCCGGCCCTTCTCGCCGTTCTGGCGCGCCGGCTTCATGTCCGGCTTCGCCTCCGAGAGCGGCAACATGGGCCCCGGCTCGCTGTCGGCGCTCAACCGCAAGGGCATCCCCTTCGGCGCCCACTACCTGGTCGGCCAGATGTTCGTGGACTACCTGGCCCGCCGCTACGGCGAGAAGAAGCTGTGGGCCCTCATCGACAAGCAGGGCTCGTCGATCTTCTCGCCCTTAGGCGTGACGCTGCGCTTCTCCTCGGTGTTCGGGAAGAACATCGGCTCGCTCTTCGACGACTTCACCCGTGAGCTGCGCAAGGACCTGGGCGCTCGCGCGCGCCCGGCCGACCAAAAGGTGCTGGCGGACGACATCGGCTACAACGCCCGCCTGGCCTCATCTCCCGACGGCGCGCTGGCTTTGGTGAGCGCCGGGCGCGACGAGCCCATCCGCCTCACCGTGCGCGAGCGCGACGGCAGCGAGCGCTTCTCGACCGGACTGGTCCAGTTCCTGCCCCCGCGGCGTTGGATCGTGGCCAGCGTCGACGCGATCAGCGGGCTCTCCTTCAGCGCCGACGGCAAGTGGCTGTACCTGGTCTCGGCCGACGTCGACACCGACACCTCGTACATCGGGCGCCTGTGGAAGGTCGACGCGCGAAATGGCGACGTGGTCGAGATCTACGACGGACTCACCGGCCCCGGCGGCTGCGTCGAGGCCGACGGCAAGGGCTACGTCTACGTCGATCACCGCGGCAGCGCCGCCAACCTGGCGCGCTACGACTTCGCCAGCCGATCGTCCAATCTGCTGACCAGGCTCGAGGCCGGGACCACGGTGGCCGCGCCGGCCTGCTCGCCCCAGGGTGACCGGATCCTCTTTTCGCAGCACTCCAGCAACGGCTTCGATCTCTTCGCGCGCACTGGCGACGGCGCGGTGACCCAGCTGACTGCCGACGGGAAGTTCAACTACGGCGCCCGGTTCGTCGACGCCTCGCGGGCGGTCTTCCTGCGCGAGACCTCGGACGGCCGGGTCCAGGCCCATCTGTTCGAGCTCGAGACTGGCCGGATCGCGCCGATCACCGAGGCGCCTTTCGCGGCGTTCGACGTTGCGCCCGCCGGCGGGACGCTGGCCTTCCTCAACCGCGACGGCTGGGGCTGGTCCCTGGACAGCGCCCCGCTGCAGCCGCGCACGCCGCTGGCCCTGGCGTTGCCGCCCAAGGGCGGCCCGGTGCTGCTGGCCCAGGCCGGCGACCTGCCGCTGCCTCCGCCTCCGCCGCTCGACCCGCCCTCTGGCGAGATGGTTCGGCCTCCTCCGCCGCCGCCTTCTCCGGTCCAGGCGGCCGCGACGCAGCCCGCCGACCCGGCATTGGCCAATCCTGCCTATCCGGCACCGCCGACCGAGCAGCCGGCCGTGACTCAGCGTCCGCTGAAGGTCCAATCAGACGAGCCCTACTCGGCCTGGGAGCGGCTCTTCGTCCCGACGATGCACGTCCCCTACCTCTGGACGGCGGCCGACGCACTCCAGACCCCCTACACCGTGGCCGGGTTGTCGCTGCTGGGCGGCGACCGGCTGGGCATGCACAACTGGGCCCTCAACCTCAGCTACGACACGCGCGACAAGCTCCCCAGCCTCTCGCTGGGCTACGCGACCTACCTGGCGGCGCCCTGGTATCTGGAGATCGTCGGCGCGCTGGTTCGGCTGGATGGCGTCTACGACAAGCAGGTCTCTCTCGGCGCCACCCGCGATTTCTGGACCACTCCGTTCCGCCTGGGCTTCGAGCTGCTCGACGTCCACGACGCGCTGGCCGCTCCCACGCCCACCGATCCCAACGCCGTCCGGATGGTCGAGAACCGCTTCGTCGGTCCGAATCTGCAGTTCGCCTGGTCGGCGGTGGAGACCACGCCCTACAGCGGGCCGCGGGCGGGCTTCGTTGCTGATGCCTCGCTCAGCTACTACCCCAAGGCGCTGAGCAGCTACTTCAACCTCGGAGACGTCAGCGGTGGGCTGACCGCCTACGTGCCGCTGCCGCTGCTCAAGCGCCACCGGCTGGCGCTGAGCGGCTCGGGCCGGCTGCTGCTGGGCGCTCAGGGCAACCAGACCCTGGACATCGGCGGCATCCCCAACGGCTCGGTCTTCTTCCACTCCAATGGCCTGCCGAGCTCCGGCAACGTGTCCGCGGCCACCGACACCCAGCTCTTTTCGATCCCGCGGCCGGCCTTCGCGGTGCCGCTGCGCGGCTACGAGGACGTCGCCGTCCCCGGCTCGGGAGTGGGAATCGCCCAGGCCAGCTACCAGTGGCCGCTGATCGTCGATCGCGGCTGGGCCTCGTTCCTGTTCCTGCTGCCCTCGTTCTTCGTCCGCCAGGTCGACTTCGAGGCCTTCGGGGTCTTCGCCGCTGTGGCCCGCGGCGAGCCGCTCGCCCCCGACACCCGCTGGGCGCTGCGGCGCGCGGCCGGCGGCGCCATCCACCTGCGCTGCGCCATGCTCGACCGCATCCCGCTGTCGCTCTACTACCAGTTCGCCTGGCGGGCCGATTCCTCAGTCAAGCAGGAGCACTTGATCGGACTGTCGTTCGACTGATCGGCTGGAGCCGCCGTCTGGGCGATTGACCGCTGGCCGGGGCGCGGGTTTGCTCGGCCAGCGGAGGTGCCGCGTGCGCGCACGAAGAGTCCTGCTGGCGCTGCTGATTTCGGGCTTGGCCGGATGCGTCCACCGCTATCCGGCCGACGCCGGTCGGGATCGCGACGGGGTCAGCGGCGTCCCGCTGCGCTTCGGCCAAGTCGCCGAGCCGGTCCCCGAGGGCACGCAGATTCGCTGGGAGTTCGGCGATGGCAGCAGCGCCCCCGGTCCACAGGTGGAGCACGCCTTCGCCCAGGCCGGCGAATACCGGGTCCGGGTCGAGGTGAGCGACGGGCGCGGCGCGCGCAGCTCGGAGTGCCTGGTGCGCATCGCCCGCCGCCCGCCGGCGGCCGCGGTCCCGCCGGGTGCTGCCACTGCCGTGCTGGTGGACCGCGCCTTCGCCCGCGTCTCCTCGCTGCTGGCGGTGGCGGAGCGCTTCCTGGGGCCGCAGCAGACCGCCAGCTTCCTGCGGGGCTTCGAACGGCTGCTCGGCTTCGATCCCAGCCGCCCGGAGCTGGTGGCCGTCGCCGGCATCGATCCCGAGGAGGGCATCGCCTCCTTCCGCCTCGACAGCGACGGCGGCGACTGGCTGGCGGTGGGGGTCAGCGACGAGAAGGCCGCGCTCGAGACCTTGCGCGCGGCCATCGCCCGCAACAGCCCCTCGGCCAGCTTCGAGGCGGTGCCGGGCGGGCTGGTGGCCCGAGACAACGGCGAGGCGATCTGGATCCTGGCCCGCTACGGCTACCTCTACCTGCGCTCTGCCCCCAAGGACGGCTCCGCGCCCTCGGCGGCGGCGCTGGCCGAAATCCTCGAAGGGCCGGCCGAAGGGCTGTTCGCCGACGCCGCCTTCGCGCGTCTGCGCGCGCGGGTGAAAGGGGAGGAGCTCTTCGTCTTCGCCCGCGACCTGGCCAAGATCGGCCGGGCGGCGGGCCTCGCGGTCGTGGACGAGGTGCAACGGCCAACTCCCACTCCCGCCGCCCTCGCGCTCACCTTCTCCGATTCGCAGATCGAGGCCGAGGCCTTCGTGGTCACCGCATTCTCCGACGCCGCGAGGGCGCGCGCGTTCAGAGGTCCGAGGAGCGAGGTGCTGCTCAAGTCGGCACGCGCGGGGGCCTTCGGCTACCTGACCGGCAGCTTCGACTCCGAGCAGCTCAAGGCCATCGCTCGCGGTCCGCGAGGATGCCCGCTCGAGGCGCTGTTGGCTGGCAGCGGGCTGAGTTGCGAGGCGCTGGTGGAGATGATGACCGGCGAGATCTCAGGCGCGTTCTGGTTCGACGCCGCCCATCTCTGGACCGATTTCGTTCGCGGGCAGTTGGGGGCCAGCTCGCGCTACCTGGGGGCGCTGGTTGCCGTCGAGGTGCGCGATCGGCCGGCTGCGGCCGACCAGCTGAGGCGCTCGGCGAAGGCCACGGCGTCGGCGACGCTGATCGACTCCGGGCCGGCGCTGGCCTTCGAAAGGAGCGGCGGGCTGGGCGACGTAGGGCTGGGGATGTCCGGCGACACGCTCCTGGCGGGCATGGGCGAGGTCTTCGGGAGCGCGTTCAAGCCCGAGCCCCAGGAGGCAACCCTGGCCGACTGGCTCGCCTCCGAGCTGCCCGCCGACTCCGCCGGCCACGCGCTCGCGTTTGTCGACGTCGCCGGGCTCGTCGACCGGCTGCGCTTCCCGCCGACGACCGGAGGGCTGGATCCCGCCCGGGTCGAATTCGCACAGACGATGATCGCCGCCTACTTCGAGCGCCCTCACGCGCCGATGCGAACGCTGCTGCCCCTGCGCGATGCCCTGATCGAGCTGTGGCCCGATCCCCAGGGGCAAGGGCTGATGGGGCGGGCGAGGCTGCGGCTGCGCTAGCCGATCGTCCCGCCTCCCCGAGCTGTTCGCTCCCCGTCGCTTGCCGCCCGGGCCCTAACGGGTGGCTTGGCGCCCGAGGGGATAGGCCCAATCTTGGGGCGGTGCAGACCCCGCTGACAGGCCGTAGCCCGACGTCGTCCGACTCCGCCGTGCTCGGGGAGAAGGCGCGCGCGGTCGACGAATTGGTGCAGCGCTTCGGCAGCGAGCAGGCAGCGCTGCTGACGCTGCTGGTCGAGCTGGCGAAGCTGGTCGGCCCGCTCTCCGAGCCGGTGCTCAACCTGCTCGCTCCCCGGCTCGAGGCGCCCGCCGAGAGGCTGCGCGAGCTGGCGCGGGCCCATCGGCTGCTGGCCGGCGAGCGGCCTCCCAGCCAGCTGGGGCTGTGCGTCGGCGGCCCGTGCGCGGCGCGCGGCGGGGCCGAGGTGGAGCGGATCCTCAGGGAGAAGGGGCTGCCCTTCGAGGAGCTGCGCTGCCAGGGGGCCTGCGACCTGGGGCCCATCGCCTGCTACGCCCGCGGCGCCCCGCTGGCGATCAGCGCCGCCCGCGCCCGCACCCTGGCCAAGGCGATGCCCGAGGAGTGGGAGGACCTGCTGTCGGTGGAGAAGCCGGTCCACGCCTTCAAGACCGAGCCGCGGGTGGCCTTCGCCAACATCTTCGCCAAGAGCTCCCACCAACTGGCGACTGCCCGCCGCCACGGCGTCTACCAGCCGGTGGAGCAGGCCCTCAAGGACGACCCGGGCAAGCTGCTGCAGGCGGTGGCCGACAGCGGGCTGCTGGGCGCCGGCGGCGAGGGCTCCCCGGCGGCGGTCAAGTGGCGCAAGCTGCTGGGCGCCCAGGGCGACAAGAAGTACCTGGTGGTCAACGGGGTGGAGAGCGAGCCGGGGACCTTCAAGGACCGGCTGCTGCTGGAGCGCGACCCGCACCTGGTGCTCGCCGGGGCGCTGCTGGCGGCCTACGCCACCGGCATCCACGAGGCCTTCCTGGTGGTGCGCGCCGAGTACGAGCTGGCCACCGAGCGGGCCCGCACCGCCCTCGAAGAGGCGTCGCGCTCCGGGCTGCTGGGGGAGCGCATCCTGGGGACCTCCTTCGCGCTCAGGCTCAGGGTGCGGCTGGCCCCGGCCTCCTACGCCGCCGGCGAGGCCGACGGGCTCGTCTCCTCGCTGGAGGGGAACGTCCCGGGGCGCAGGGCCGGCGCGCTCGAGGAGCAGGGGCTGTTCGGCCGGCCGACCCTGGTCCACAACGTCGAGACCCTGGCCATGCTGCCCTTCATCGCCCAGCACGGCGGGGAGCGCTTCCGCGGCCTGGGCATCGGCGGCGCCGCGGGGACCAAGGTGGTCTGCCTCTCCGGGGACTTGAAGCGCCCCGGGGCCTACGAGGTGGCGCGCGGCACCTCCCTGCGCGAGCTGCTCGAGTCGCTGGGCGGCGGGCCGCTGCAGGGCAAGTCGCTGTTGGCGGCGCAGGTGGGCGGGGTGGCCGGGCCCTTTCTCACTCCCGAGCAGTTCGAGCTGGGGCTGGACGACGCGGCCCTGGCCTCGGCCGGGGCCTGGGTCGGCAGCGGGGCGGTGGTGGGGATCAGCGAGAAAAGCTGCCTGTTCGACCTGGCAAGGCGGGCGCTGGCCTTCTTCGCCCGCGAGGGGTGCGGGCTGTGCGAGGGCTGCAAGGAGAGCCTCCCCAAGCTGCAGGAGGCGGTCGAGCAGCTGGGGCAGGGGACGGCGCCGGCCGCCGAGTCCATCCGGGCCCTGGCCCGCCAGCTGCGGGAGCGCCCTCGGTGCGGGGTGGCGCTGCGGGCCCCGGTCCCGATCGAGTCGGTGCTGGCCGGCTTCTGGCCGGCGGTGGAGGCCCACCGCGACGGCCTGTGCGTGTGCCAGCCGCGCCGGCGCCCCAAGCTCTCTTGAGCGAGGGCGTTCTGGGCGTAAACCCGCAGCGCCACGGGGTAAAAGGGCCGGTCCCTGGCCCGGCCGGCTCCCCCTTCGCCGAGTTTGATTCCTGACAAGCCGCTGGGCTATCGTGTGTTCGCTGGGTTGCCCGAGCGCCCTGCACGCGAAACCACTCAGGAATACGGCGAACCGGCACATGGCCCCCGGCGGCACTCCCCCCGCGGAAAAGAAGAGCGAGCTCCAGCAGCGCTTGAAGGCGCTGCAGGCCGAGTTTGCCCGCGTCCAGTCCGAGCTGGCGTCGGTGGGCGCCGGCGAGGAGCTGCCCGGGCAGTATCTGGTGGTCGAGATCGAGGGCTTCTCCGGTGCCCTCTCCTCGGCCTCGGTGGCGGAGATCGTCCGGCTGGTGGCGACCCGCCCGCTGCCCAAGAGCCCGCGGCACGTGCTGGGCACCTTCAACTACCGGGGCGAGCCGGTGCTGGCCCTGGACCTGGCGGCCTTTCTGGGACGGCAGGGCGAGCCGCCCCTCGACTCCCACGTGCTGGTGCTGCGCGGCTCCCCGCCGCGGGCGGTGGTGGTGGACCGGGTGCGCACCCTGGTCGAAGCCCCGCTGGTGGCCCGCGCCCCCGACGGCGGCACCCAGGACGCGCGCTACTTCACCACCAACCTGGTGGCCGGGCTGGTGCAGGTCGACTCGCAGCTGCTGCCGCTGCTCAACGTCGAGCCGCTGCTCGAAGGGGTCGAGCCGGGGTGAGCACCGCGCTGGACAGCTCCGCGGTCGCCGAGCTGGACCTGGACCGGGTGGAGGAGATCCTCCGCCGGGCGTGCGGGCTGACGCTGACCCGCGGGCTGCGCCGGGCGCTGGCCGACGGCTACCGGATGGCGGCGGCGGCGCTCAAGCTCAGCCCGCCGGAGATGCTCGCCCGGATGCTGGCCGGGGACGGCGAGTGCATCAATGCCCTGGTCGAGCACTCGGTGATCGGCGAGACCTACTTCTTCCGCCACCCCGAGCAGCTGGAGGCCCTGCGCGGGCTGCTGGGCGAATTCGCCGGCGAGCGCGCCCTGTCGGTCTGGTCGGCCGGCTGCGCCAGCGGCGAGGAGCCCTACACCCTGTCGATGCTGCTGACGCAGCTGGGGCGCGGCGAGGCCACCGCCCGCATCCTGGCCACCGACGTCTCGCAGCGGGCGCTGCGTCGGGCGCGCGAGGCCCGCTATGGCAACTGGTCGATGCGCAAGCTCGACCAGGCCATCGAGCGGCGCTTCTTCGAGGCGATGAGCGGCGGCGAGCGGCTGGTGCTCCCCTCGGTGCGCGCGCTGGTCGAGCTGCGGCAGCACAACCTGGTGACCGAATCCGCGCCGATCGCCGACTGCCACCTGGTGGTCTGCCGCAACGTGCTGATCTACTTCAACCCGGAGACCGCGGCCCAGGTGCTGCACAAGCTGGCCGGGGCGCTGCGTCCGGGGGGATTGCTGCTGCTGGGGCCGGTGGAGCTGCCGCAGGCCTCGGCGCTGGGGCTGGAGTGGCTGGACCGCGGCGGAGCCACCCTGCTGCGCAAGCCCGATCCGCGCCGCGCCCCCGCCGCGGCGGCCGTCCCCGCTCGCGCCCCGTTGGCTCCCCTCGGGCCGCCTCCGGCGGTCAACTTCGACAAGCACCCCCGCCCCAAGCTCGCCCCGACCCC
>JBBIQS010000055.1:0-54300 GCA_037442205.1 Myxococcales bacterium | reverse complement strand
CCAGTCGCCCCAGGAGCGGAAGCGCAGGGTGTTGATCTCGTCGGCGCGCCGGCTGGCCGGGCCGACCACGTACTCGTCGAGCAGCGACAGCCCGCCGGCCAGCACCAGGCCCACCAGCAGCAGCGGTCGCAGCAGCTGCAGCGGCCCGATCGCCAGCGCCCGCAGCGCGGTGTACTCGCCGCGCCGGCGCAGCCCGGCCGCGGTGAGCCCGGCCGCCAGCACCAGCGCCGCCGGGGCGAGCTGGTAGGCGACCGTTACCGCCTTGTTGGCGTACAGCTCGAGCACCGCCAGCTGCCAGCCCTCGCCGGTGTAGGCCTTGGAGCGATCGACGTAGTCCACCACCAGGTAGATCGAGCACACCGCCAGCAGCGTGGCGACGAACGCCTTGAGGTACTCGCGGGCGAGGTATCGCGGCAGGCGCCCCATCAGGCCTCCGCCCTCGAGGCGCGGCGCACCAGCACCGCCGCCAATCCCAGGAAGGCCGCCGCCGGGGCGAAGGCCGCCAGGGTGGGATCCAGCACCCCGCTCTCGGCGCGCAGCTCGGCGGCTCGGGCGAGCACGTAATAGCCGACGTAGATCGCCAGGGTGGCCATCGCCCCCAGCGCGCGCGAGGCCCGCCGGCGCCCGAGGGCCAGCGGCACTCCGCACAGCGCGAAGGCCACCGTGGCCAGCGGCGCGGCCACCCGCTTGACGCGGGTGAAGCGCAGCGAGCGGGCGGTACGCTCCGAGCCCTCGGCCAGGGCGCGCTGCTCGGCCTGGTAGAGATCCCCCGGAGTCATCTCTTCGCGGGGAGGCAGCCGCATCTGGCCGCGGGAGACGATGACGTTGCCGCCGACGTCGAAGTTGATCGACCCGCGCTCGAAGCCGGCCACCGCGTAGTCGTCGCCTCCCTGTCCCGCCCGGTGGATCTCGCCGTCGTCGAGGACCATTGCCAGCGAGCCGCCACCGCCCTGCGGATCGATGTAGCCACGCCGGGCCAGCACCAGCAGCGAGGCCTCGGGATCGCGCTCGTCCGCCAGCAGCACGTTCTCGAAGCGCCGGGTGCGCGGCGCCACCGACTGGGCGTAGAGAGTCACGTTGTCGATGGCGTCGTAGAACACGCCCGGCTTCACGTCCCCGGCCATGTTCTTCTTGATCAGCTCGTTGACCCGCAGCCGCAGCGCGCTCAGCCCCCTGGGCTCCGGGCCCCGGCCCAGGAGCACGCCCACCGCCGCCAGGCAAAGCGAGAGGGCGAGCGGAGCCACGGCCAGCCGCCAGGGAGGAACGCCGGAGGCGGCCATCGCCACCGTCTCCCGGTCCTCGGCGAGCCGACCCAGCGCCAGCATGACCGCGAACAGGAACGACACCGGCATCGCCATGGCCACGAAGTGCGGCGCCATGCAGCCGGCCACCGCCAGCACGTCGAGCACGGTCACCGCCGAGCCGAGCATCACCTCGATGCCCTTGAGCAACTGCATCGCCATCAGCAGCCCGAAGAGGAAGAGCAGCGTGGTGGCGAAGGGCCAGAGCATCTCCGCCGCCAGGTAGCGGTCGAGGCGCTTCACCGGGAGGTTACCCGCCGGGATTTGGCGGCGCGCAGCTTCTGCTGCAGGGCCCGGTCCTTCTCCTCCACCTGGCGGCGCATCTTCTGGCGGTGGGCGTCCAGCCTTCGGCGCAGCCCGGCGTCCCCGAGGGCGAGGATGCGCGCCGCCAGCAGCGCGGCGTTGCGCGCCCCGGGCGCCCCCACCGCCATGGTCGCCACCGGGATTCCGGCGGGCATCTGAACCGTCGCCAGCAGCGCGTCGAACCCGGCCAGCGGAGTGGGCGCCAGCGGCACGCCGATCACCGGCAGCGGGCTCTGCGCCGCCACCACCCCGGCCAGCGTCGCCGCCGCCCCGGCCCCGGCGATCACCACTCCGAAGCCGCGCCGCTGCGCCTGCTGGGAAAGCTGGGTCACCCGCTCCGGGGTGCGGTGGGCCGAGGCCACCGTCACCTCGTGGCCAATCCCCAGCTCCTCCAGGACCTCGGCGGCGCCGTGCATCTCGTCCCAGTCGCTGTCGGAGCCCAAGATGATGAGCACCTTGCTGGTCTTCATCAGTTTCCTCAGCCGCACACCGTTCGATTCGAGACCCTACGGTTTAGACCAGAGGCGGCCGAACTCCAAGCGCTCGCCGGCTGCGCCGCGCCGGGGGCATCGAGCGCCGCGCGGCCCTCGCGACCTTCCCTATCGCCTGCCTGCTCGCTGTCGCCCGCGGCGGGCCAGCCGAGACCCGTTTCGCGGCGCCGGTGCTCCCGGCAGGCCGCCGGGCCGTCGAGAGCGGCGGACGGCGGCGGGTGAACGAATCGTTCCCGGCGTCGCCACGTTTCTTTCCAAGTCGGACAGTTCCCAACTTCTGACGCATCGAGCCAGCGCCGAGTCCGCGGGCGGTTCGGCGCCCTCGCACCGCAGCGCGGCGTGGCCTGGGCCTTGCTGCCTTGCGGCGACCTTGGTCGCGAACGCTGCCAGCTCCGGTCCGCCTGACGCCCCGCCCGCTCCGACGCCGGGGTGCCGCGCCGCGTCCAAGCGCGGTTCGCCCGATCCAGGCGCGAAGCCCGGTGCGCAGGTGAGAAGCGCCCACCGCGGCGAGCGCGACGCTGCCTTCACCAACCGCAGTCTCTTGAACCAAACGGGGGTCGCCATGAATCAGTCCATCCATCCTTACCTGCTGCTGGCGGAGCTCTTCGAGCCGCCGCGTCCCGGCTGCCTGGCCAGCGCCGAGCGCTGCGGCCTGATCCTGGCGCTGCGCAATCCGGAGGCGACGCGCGCCGTGGCCCGCTTCGCCACCTGGGCGACCGAGGCCAGCGCCGAGCAGTTGCAGGAGGCCTATCGCGCCGCCTTCGAGGCCTCGCCTTCTGGCTGCCTGGAGGTCGGCTTCCAGCTCTACGGCGACGACTACCGCCGCGGGATGTTCCTGATGCGCATCCAGGCCGCCAGCCACGCCCACGCCATCGCCCCGCGGCTGCCGCAGCGGGAGCTGGCCGACCACCTCGCGCCGATGCTACGGCTGCTGGCGGTGATGTCGGTGCACGAGGACCCGCGCACCCTCGCCGGCGAGTCGGTGCTGCCGGCCTGCCAGCGCCTGGCGGCCCAGCTGCCCTCCGAGAATCCCTACCGCCACCTGCTGCAGGCGGTGGTGGCGCTGCTCTCCCGCGACTTCAACATCGAGCCGGTGTACGCCCCGCGCCGGCAGGAGCACACCGCTCGCGCCAGCGTGCCCCCGGTCAGCGATCTCCCATTCGTCGAGCTGAGCGTCTGAATCGGCCGGCGGCTCCCTCTCGGCAATCGCGAGCGGGAGCCGCGGCTCAGCGCCCCAGGCCCCGAGCGCCGATGTCTTTGCGCAGCTGCAGGCCGGCAAACGAGATCCGCTCGGCGGCCTGGTAGGCCTTGGAGCGCGCAGAGGCCAGGTCCGCCCCCAGTGCGCAGACGGTCAGCACCCTTCCGCCGGCGGTCACCAGCTTCCCGTCATCGAGCCGCGTGCCGGCGTGGAAGACCTGCAGATCCCTTCCCAGCGGAAGCTGGTCGAGCCCGTCGATTGGATCGCCGAGCTGCGGCCTCTCCGGATAGCCCCGCGCGGCGAGCACGATCCCCACCGCCGACTCCGATCGCCAGCGCAGAGGCTGGCCGCGCAGATCGCCCTTTGCGGCGGCCAGCAGCAACTCCGGCAGCTCGGTCTCGAGCCGCATCAGCAGCGGCTGGGCCTCGGGGTCGCCGAGCCGGCAGTTGAACTCCAGGACCTTGGGCCCTTGCCGAGTCATCATCAAACCGGCGAAGAGCGCCCCGACGAAGGGCGCTCCCCTCGCCGCGAGCTCCCTCATCACCGGGGCGATGACTCTCTCGCCGATCTCTTCGGCGGCCTCGGAGGGCAGCGCCGGCGCCGGCGAGTAGGCCCCCATCCCTCCGGTATTCGGACCGCGATCCCCGTCGAGCAGCCGCTTATGGTCCTGCGCCGAAGCGAGCATCAGGTGGCGCTCGCCGTCGCACAGGGCGATGGCGCTCACCTCTTCGCCCTCCAGCATCTCCTCGACGACCACCCTCGCCCCGGCCGCGCCCGCCGCCCGGTCGCGCATCAGCGAGCGGACCGCTACCCGGGCGGACCAGGCATCCTCGGCGACGATTACTCCCTTGCCGGCTGCCAGCCCGTCGGCCTTGACCACCGCCCGCCCCAGCGAGGCCGCGTATTCCTCGGCGAGATCGGCGTCGGTGAAGGCACGGTAGGCGGCGGTGGGGACGCCGGCGGCGAGCATCACTTCCTTGGCGAACGCCTTGCTGCCTTCGATGCGCGCCGCCTCCTTGGTCGGGCCGAAGACCGGCACTCCCCGCTCCCGCAAGGCGTCGGCCAGCCCCAGCACCAGTGGCGATTCCGGGCCAACGACCACCAGTTCAGGATCGAGCCTGGCCGCCAGTGCCATCAGGCCGCCCACGTCGTCGCCGGGAACCGGATGACAGGTGGCGTGGCGGGAGATCCCGGGATTGCCCGGGGCGGCGTGAAGCTCGGTGCCCGCGCGCCGTGTCAGGCCATAGGCGAGCGCGTGCTCGCGCGCTCCGGAGCCAACTAGAAGGACTCTCATCCCGCTCTTCCCTTCACGGAGGCGCCTTTGGCTGCAGTTGGAATGCCGCGGGGCGCTCGCCCTAGTTCCCCAGGGAGAAGAGCGCGGCGCGGGCCTCGAGGTTGTCCGGGTCGTCCGCCACCGCCCGGTCGAGCATCTGGCCGGCCTCCGCCTTGTCACCGCGAGCGGCGGCGAGCATCCCCAGCCGCAGCTGAGCCGGTGCGAACCCCGGCGCCAGCTGCGAGGCCTGGATATACGAAAGCCTCGCCTCCTCCGTGCGCTTCAGGCCCTCGAGCGCGCGGCCAGCCAGGTAGTGCGCCACCGCGCTGTCGCGGTCGGCGTCCTTGGCCCGCTTGGCGAAGCTCAGCGCGGAGTCGAAGCGCTTGCGGTCGAGCTCGATCTGCGCCCGGTAGATCAGCGACGCCAGCAGCGTGGGATCGGCCACCAGCGACTTGTCGAGCGCGCGCTGCGCCCGATCGGACTCGCCGGCGTGGTAGTCGACCATCGCCCCGAAGACCCCGCGCATCCAGTTGCTCTCGTCGATGGTCGCCGGCGCCCCCTTGGTCAGCGGTTTGATGGCGTCGGCGGGAAGCTCGTAGAAGTCGTTGACCGGGACCCGCTGGCGGGCCAGCGCCGAGGGATCCAGGTCCAGCGCCTGGCGCAGCGTGGCCCAGGCGGTGGCCTCGTCGCCCTTCTTGAGCAGCAGCGACACCGTCCACAACCTGGGGCCGATTCGCCCCGGGGAGAGCTCGCTCGCCCGCCGGAAGCCGGAGATCGCGGCGTCGAGCAGCCCGCCGGCGGCGTTCACCCGGCCTTGGTACTCGGCGGCCCGCGCCGGGTCGCCAATCTTGGTCTCGCAGCCCTCGAGGTGCTTGCGCGCCTTGTCGTTGTCCCCGGCGGTCAGCGCCACCAGCAGCCCCTGGAAGTGCGCCGGCGGATAGCCGGGAATGAGCTTGAGCGCGTGCTCCAACTGCTCCGCGGCGCCCTTGGCATCGCCGCGCTCGCGGGCCAGCGCCGCCAGAAGCGAGAGGTACTGGGCCTTGTCGAGGTCGTCGAACTTCTCGAAGTCGGCCTTCTGCCCTTTGACCAGCTTGTCGGCGTCCTTGAGATCGCGCTCGGCGCCGTAGGCCAGCTGGGCGATGAGGATGCGCGGCTCGCCGGCATCCGGATGGCGCGAGGCATAGCGGGCCAGGGCCTTGCGAGCCGCCTGGTAGTCGCCCAGCAGCGCCTGGACCCGGGCCTCCGCACGCAGCGTCTCGCGCTGGTCGGGGTCGAGCTTGAGGCGGGCCTCGTAGTCGGCGATGGCCGGGGCCAGGTGCCCGGCATATTCGGCGGCCAGCCCGCGGTAATAGAGAGCGCGCTTGAGCGAGGGGGCTTTCTGCAGCGCGGCGTCGAATTGCTGTCGCGCCACCGGCGCACTCTTCTTGAGGTAGGTGCGCCCCAGCGCCAGCAGCACCTCGGCCTGCTCCGGCTCCGCGCTGAGCTCCTGGGCCTTTTCGCACTCCGGGCGGGCCAGGTCGGCCTGATCGGTGGCCAGCAGCAGGTTCGCTCGCGCCCGATGCGCCAGCCCGAGCTTGGGCTCGGCCTCGAGGATCGCGTCCAGCAGCTCGCGGGCGTCGGCCAGGGTCTCGGGAGAGGCGCGCTCTCCCTTCCCCACCGCCAGCGCCTCCACCGCCAGCGCCGCCGCCTTCAGGTTCCCCGGATTGAGGATCACCGCCGCCTTGAACTCCTCCTCGGCCGCGGCGTAGGACGCCTGAGCATCCCGCAGGTAGAGCTCGCGCCCTTTCTCGAAGTGCTCCTGGCTGGTTCCCTGCAGCCCCACCGCCGCCAGCTTCCAGCCCATCAGCCGCCGCGCGATGGCCGGCAGGATCTTCGGCTCGACCTTCTTGGGCGCGAACAGCACGGCCGGCTTGGTCAGGGCCACGTAGCCGGCGGCCCCGCCGAGGACGAGCACCGCCAGGACCGCCACCAGCCCGGCGCGCGAACGGCTCGCACCAGGCCGTGCCGCCGAAACGCCTCGGGGCTGGCTGGCCGCCATCGCCGCCGCCGCTGCCGCCGCCACCTTCTCGCGATCCGGGCGGGAGCCGGCTCGCCGGGGCGGCGCGGGCTCCGGGGAGGCAACGGGCGCCGGCGCAGGCGCGGTGTTCGGAAGGCCAGCGAAGGGATCGGCCGCCGGGCGTCTCGGCATGTTGGCGGCGAAGTCGGGGACCGGCCCGGCAAACGGATCGGACTGAGACACCACCGGCCCGGACTGGTGCTCGGCGGCGTGCTCCTTGGCGCGGCAGTCCTCGCAGACTCCCAGGGCGACGTCGAAGTTGTCGCTCAGCGGCTTCTTGCACGAGCGACAGGACACCACCGGCCCGCTGGACGGCGCCGGCTCGGGGCGCGGAGGCGGCGCGGCCGCCGGCGCGGGCCGGGCCGGCTGGGGAGTCGCAGCGCCCTGGGGCGCCACCGGGCGGACGGCCTCGGCGACGGTGAGCGGAGCCCCCTCGCGCTTGACCACCTGCAGGGCGCGGCACTTGGGACACTGCGCGCGCGCTCCCTGGGGCGGGATGAGCTTGTCGTCGATGTTGTAGGTGGCGCCGCACCTGTTGCAGCTGACGCGCATGAGCACAATCCCAGTCGTTCGGCTCGCTCGAGCCGAAGTGCGGAACGAATCGTCCTAATGCCGGAAGTGTCGCACACCCGTGAAGATCATCGAAGCTTCCTGCTCGTCGACCGCGGCGATCACCTCGGCGTCGCGCACCGAGCCTCCGGGCTGGATGATGCAGCGGGCCCCGGCGGCCAGGGCGGCATCGACCCCGTCGCGGAAGGGGAAGAAGGCGTCCGAGGCGAGCGAGGTGCCGGCCAGGGGCAGGCTCGCCTTGCTGGCCGCCAGCTTGACCGCCTCGACCCGGCTGGTCTGTCCGCCGCCGAGGGCCGCGGTCTGGCGGGGGCCGGCGAAGACCACCGCGTTGCTGCGCACGTGCTTGACCACCTTCCAGGCGAAGAGCGCCGCCGCCAGCTCATCCGGTGTCGGCTGGCGCTTGCTGACCACCTTGAGCTCGCCGGGCTCCAGCTCGCGCAGGTCGCGGTCCTGGACCAGCAGCCCGCCGGCGATCGAGCGCACCGCCCTCCCCACCCGCCGCCAGCTGCGGCGCGGCTCGCCCAGCCGCGGCGACACCAGCAGCCGCAGGCTCTTCTTGCCGGCCAGCGCCGCCCGGGCCCCGTCGTCGAAGGACGGGGCGATCACCGCCTCCAGGAAGAGCCCGCTCAGCGCCTTGCCCGCGGCGGCGTCCACCGGCCGGTTGAAGGCGACGATGCCGCCGAAGGCGCTGACCTCGTCGCAGGCCCGCGCCAGCCGGAAGGCCTCCTCGGCCGAGTCGGCCAGCGCCACGCCGCAGGGGGTGTTGTGCTTGACGATGACGCAGGCCCCGCGATCGAACTCGGTGACGCAGGCCAGCGCCGAGTCGAGGTCGAGCAGGTTGTTGTAGGAGAGCTCCTTGCCCCCCAGCACCTGGGCGAAAGGCACCGTCGGCTCCTGAGGCTCGCGGCCCAGGCGGTAGACCGCGCCCTGCTGGTGGGGATTCTCGCCGTAGCGCAGGCGGGTGCCGCCGCGGGCGGCCAGGGTCGAGGTTTCGGGGAAGGAGTCGGGGCCGGCCAGCCAGGCGGCGATGGCGGCGTCGTAGGCGGCGGTGTGGGCGAAGACCTTCTCCATCAGCCGCCGCCGCATCGCCTCCGACAGCGCGCCCGAGGCCGCCAGCTCCTCGGCCACCGGCCGGTAGTCGGCGGGATCGACCACCGCCGCCACGTCCTGCCAGTTCTTGGCCGCCGCTCGCAGCATCGAGGGCCCGCCGATGTCGATGTTCTCCACCGCCTCCTCGAAGCCGGCGCCCCGCGCCACCGTGGCCTCGAAGGGGTAGAGGTTGACCACCACCAGATCGATCGGCTCCAGCCCCTGGGCCTTGGCCTCGGCGGCCTGCTTGGGATCCCCGCGGCGATAGAGGATGCCGCCGTGGATGCGCGGGTGGAGGGTCTTGACCCGGCCGTCGAGGATCTCCGGAGCGCCGGTGAAGTCGCTCACCTTGCGCACCGGCAGCCCGGCGCGCGAGAGCGCCTCGGCGGTGCCGCCGGTGGAGACCAGCTCGATTCCCAGCGAGGAGAGCCGGGCGGCGAACTCGGCCAGCCCGGCCTTGTCGGAGACGGAAAGCAGCGCGCGGCGGACGCTCATCTTCGGCACCCTCCAGTGCGGCGAGAGAGGGTCGCTTAGCAGCGCCGCAGGGCGCCGTCAACGAGCCGGGGGCGGGACTGGCTGGGCGCCGGGGCTCAGCCGGGGAAGGCGATCTCGAGGAAGGTCTTGCGCTGCCGCAGCAGCATCGCCTTCAGGCAGCGCCAGTAGCAGCGAGGGCCGAACTCGCGGAGGATGGTGACGGTGTGCAGGAGAACGTGCTTGCCGGTGATGGTGCCCGTCATCGGATGACTGCTCCGTCCCCTCGGCGCGGACCCCGCAATCCGGCCAAGAGCGGCGCGCGTTGTAACCAACCCAGATCGACCTGTCAAGCAGTGCACAGGACCCCGGAGATCGGCGCCGCCGGCCCGGCCGCGCTGTCGCCCGCCCGTCCTGGCCCCGGTTGAACAATGCCCGAAAGCGTGTATCCTGCCGAGCGCTCAACAGCAGTACTGCAGTTGTATCCCCTGGCCGGAAAATCCCCTCTCACAAGGACGCAACATGACGCACAATTTCGTTCGCGCGGCCTTCCTGGCTTGCGCGCTGGCTGGCTTGGTCGACTGTTCCAAGCCCGCCGCCCAGCAGACCGGTCCGACCTACACCATCGACAACCTCTGCAGCCAGCTCGATGGCTCGTTCCGCAAGTGGCAGAGCCTGGAGTACGGGGCCTGCGGCGCTCCGCTGACCGACGCCGACCTGGACCACCAGAGCCCGTTGTTCCTCATGGGCAGCAGCCCGGTCCCCGCCGCCAGCTTCGCCAGCTTCACCGGCGACTACGAGACCATCGGCCAGAGGGTGCCCCGCATCACCTGCCAGGGCGACCTCAAGGACGACTATGAGAAGGTCAAGGAGAGCGTCAAGGCCGGCCGGATGACCTTCGACGCCGCCCAGGTCGACGCCTGCATCAAGGCCGGCCAGGACGCCAAGGCCAAGTCCGCCGATGTGAGCAAGCTCGCCGACTCGTGCGCCAAGATCTTCGCCGGCGCCGTGGCTGAGGCCGGCGACTGCAACTACTCCTTCGAGTGCACCGGGGAGATGTACTGCCGCACGGTCGACGCCACCGTCGGCTGCGCCGGCAAGTGCTCGCCGCCGCTGCCCATCGGCGCCGCCTGCCTGAGCACCGACGTCTGCGCCAAGAACAGCGCCTGCAGCAAGGGCAGTGGCACCAACTACACCTGCACCGCGCTGCCCGGCGACGGCCAGCAGTGCAGCGACGGCTGCGTCGAGGGCTTCTACTGCGACGGCGCCACCCAGAGCGCCAAGGGCACCTGCAAGGCCTACGTGGCCGAGAACGGCGACTGCTCCGGCACCGGCGCCCAGTGTGCTGCCAAGCTCACCTGCCGCGACAACAAGTGCCAGCAGCCGTTCCCGCTCTCGCAGCTGGGCGAGCCCTGCTTCGGCAAGGAAGGCCGCAAGTGCGACTCCACCGCCTGCCTGATCTGCGACGGCGGCGACCTGACCAACCCCGGCGCCTGCAAGCCGATCGCCAAGCTGGGCGAGACCTGCATCGCCAAGGGCGGCACCGACTCCAACGGCGCGCTGAAGGTCACCAAGACCTGCGACCGCTTCGGCCTGAGCCACTGCGACGAGGCCACCAACACCTGCGTGATGTACAAGCGCGAGGGCGAGGCCTGCGTCACCACCGCCACCAAGGCCTCCGACCTGGCCGGCCCGCTGGGCGGCGACTGCCTCTACATGGACAACTTCTGCAAGCGCGCCAGCGCCAGCGTCAAGACCGGCGTCTGCGCGCCCTACCCCAAGCTGGGCGAGGCCTGCGCCGACAAGCCGGACATGGTCTCGGCCTGCCCGACCGGCTCCTACTGCAAGGGCCTGACCAGCACCGCCAACGGCGCCTGCTCGGCGCTGGAAGCCGACGGCACCGTCTGCACCGAGGACGCGGTCTGTGCCTCCGGCATCTGCGCCAAGGATGCCCAGGGCAAGGGCGCCTGCGGCCAGAAGGCTCCGATCGGCGCGGCCTGCGTCGAGACCATGGCTGGCGACATGGTGTGCGCCTCGGACGCCACCTGCGACACCAACACCAACAAGTGCGTGGCGCTGGCCGCCCTGGCCGCCGCCTGCACCGATGACGCCGAGTGCGCCAGCGGCAAGTGCGAGACCAACACCGGCAAGTGCGCGATGGTCTGCGACTCGCTGCCCGGCACCAGCTGCTGGACCGGCCTCGACTGGTTCGCCCGCTACGTGTTCGCCAGCGGCACCCTGGTGTTCTTCGCCATCCGCCGGCGCCGGAACAGCAAGGCCTAGTCGGCGAGGCTAGTCTCGAGTAGTTCGAGGCCCCGCACTCTTCGCGAGTGCGGGGCCTCTCCTTTTTCAAGCTCGCGAACGCCGCCGGTCAGCGCTCGCCAAGCCCGCGGGCGAAGTTGCCGATCACCAGCCAGGGCGCCTGGGCCTTGAGCCGGCGGAGCATGGACGAGATCCCCATCGGCTCGCCCCCGGCGCCCTTGCCCTTGGCCAGCGCCAGGTACTGCTCGGCGTCGATGGCCAGCGAGCGGGTCTGCACCTGGTTCACCCGGTGGCGGACGATCAGGCTCTCCAGGCAGGCCACCTCGCCTTCGCGGTCGGTCACCCCGGGCATCATCAAGAGATTGAGGGCCACGTAGGCCTTGGCCTGGCGCGCCAGCCGGATCGACTCCTCGACCTCCTCCAGCCCATAGCCCACCGGCCGGTAGTAGGCGCCGTAGAGCTCGGGATGGGCCGAGTTGAGGCTCACCCGGATCGCGTCCAGGCCGGCCCGGAACATCCCCTCCAGCACCTGCGGCCGGCTGGCATTGGTGTTGATGTTGATCGAGCCGCGGTCGGTCATCCGCCGCATCCGCGCCACCGCCTCCACCAGCACCGGCCCGCGGGTGAGCGGCTCGCCCTCGCAGCCCTGGCCGAAGCTGACCATCACCCGCCCGCTCGCGCGCCTCAGGTGCCAGGCCCCGACCTCGGCCAGCTCCTCGGCGGTGGGCGCCCGCTCGATCCGCGACATCGACGACGGCGGCCCGCCCTTGCGGCTCTCGCTGATGCAGCCCAGGCAGCGGGCGTTGCAGCCGGTGGACGAGGGCAGCGCCCCCTCGTCCCGGCAGTAGAAGGTGTTCTGGGAGGTGAAGCAGCGGTACTCGAGGGCGCACTTGGACAGCTGGGCGAGCACCCGGTTGTCCGGCGACTCCTCCAGCCGCTCGCGGACGATCCGCGCCAGCTCCTTCAAGTTGAAGCGCGACGGATCCCAATGGCGGCGCGTCTCGGTGCGCAGCGCCCAGGCGACCGGCCCCTTGGGCCCGTAGCCGGCGGCAGTGTAGGCCCACTGCGGCAGCACCGGCCCCTCGCCCACCGCGTAGGCCGGCAGGAAGGTGCGCGTGTATCCCGGGGGCAGCACTGCCGCCACCGCCTGCACCGCCACGCGCTTGCGCCCCACGGCCATCCGCTCCACCACCTGCGCCCGCCCGGTCGCCGGATCGAGCCCCACCGGCAGCCGCCCCGGCAGATGGACGAGCTTGGCGTGCGCCGGCAGCGACCGCGGCGCCTCGGACGGCAGCAGGATCTCCTCCCCGGAGCGCACCAGTGCCCTCAGGGTCGGATGCTCCAGCACCCGGCCATCGCAGGTAGCGACCAGCAGTTTCGGCAGTTCCATAGGCACTCCAACGACCCCGCCTCCCCGACACTCAACTCCCGAGGCCCCTTCCCTGCCCAGGGTTTTCGGGTGAGAATTATCGACTGGCGCACATCGGGCGCTAGAATAAACGGCAGGCAGACGAGCAGGGGTGACCTGAGTGGCGGACGCCTTCAAGATCCGACCGGCGCGACGCGGGGACCGCGAGGCGGTGGCCGCGCTCTTGGCCGAGGCCGGCTATCCCGAGGCCGCCGACTCGAGCACCATGTTCTGGGTGCTCAACCACCCCGAGATCGACGTCATCGTCGCCGTAGACCACATGGACCGGGCGATCGGCTTCCTGTCGCTTTCGCACCGGCCGCAGCTGCGGCTGCGGGGGCGCATCGCCACCATCGACGAGCTCGAGGTGGCCCAGGCCTGGCGGGGCAAGGGCGTGGGCAGCCGGCTGCTCTTGGCGGGAGTGGAGCGCGCCAAGGCCCTCTCCGCACGCCGGGTGGAGGTCCGGGCCCAGCCGCGCAGCCTGGCCCAGCGGGCCTTCTTCCAGCGCAACGGCTTCGCCGAGGACGACTGCGCCACCCTGCGGCTGACCGCGCTGGAGAAGTAGCCCTACCCCCTCTTCATCCGCAGCCGCTCCACCGGCCGGCCGCCCTGCAGGTGCCGCTCGACGATCTCCGGGACGTCGGCCGCGGTCACTGCCCCGTACCAGACCGCCTCCGGGTAGACCACCACCGCCGCCCCCTGCTCGCAGGCGTCCAGGCAGCCCGAGGCGCAGGCACGCATGGCGACATTCAGCCGCTTCTCCTTGAGCAGCTGCTTGAAGGCGGCCAGCACCTGCTCCCCGCCCCTCTCTTTGCAGGAGCCGCGCGGATGGCCCGCGGGCCGCTCGTTGGTGCAGACGAAGACGTGTCTTTCGAAGGGAGGGGGCATCGGGGCTCCGGGCGGCAACAGTGCCAACTGGCCAACAGTAAGGCCCGCCGGCCCCCTTCCGCCAACGTTACGAGCGCGCGGTGCGCTCCCAGGCTGCCCCCTGGGAGCCGCGCAGGAAGCGCCAGAAGCCGACCAGCAGGGCCAGGTTCATGGACACGAAGTAGCGGGCGAGCCCCGCCGCGCGGCGCAGCGCCCCGCGCAGCCCCGGCCGACCGCCCAGCAGCGCCAGCCCGTAGAAGCCCAGCTGGCCGAGCAGCAGCAGCCGGTAGAAGTTGGAGTGGGCGGCCAGCATGAGGTTGGCGAGCAGCATCGCCGCCAGCAGCAACGGGGCGCACCAGCGCAGCAGCTTGTGCGACCAGAAGGCGTAGGCCACGAAGCCGCGCCGCGGATTGAGCAGCCCGCCCAGCAGCGACAGGCTGGCGAAGTCGCCGGCCCCGATCCGCGCCCGCCGGGCGAACTCCTTTCCGTAGTCCTCGGTGGTCTCCTCGTAGGCCACCGCCTCGGGGTCGAACAGCACCCTCTGCCCCCGGGCCAGCAGCCGCAGCGGTATGACGAAGTCGTCGACCACCGTCGACGGCGGGAGCTGCTCGAAGGCGGTGCGGCGGATGGCGTACAGGCCGCCGTTGGCCCCCAGCACCGCCCCGTGACGCCCCTCGTAGAGCTTGAGCCAGGTCTCGTAGGTCCAGTACAGGCTCTCCTCGAACTCCCGGTTGATCCGGTTGTAGAGCCGCAGCCGGCCGACGACCGCCCCCACCGACGGATCCTCGAAGTGGCGCACCAGCCGCTTGATCGCCTTGGGATCGATCTCGGTGTTGGCGTCGGTGAGGACCACGATCTCACCGCGGGCCATCGGGATGCAGCGGTTGAGCACCGCCACCTTGCCGCCGCGCGCGGCCTCGGACAGCGCGATCCGCCCGTCCTGGCGGGCCAGCACCAGCCGCTCGGTGTCGTCGGTGGAGCCGTCGCTGCCGACCAGGATCTGCGTCTGCTCGGCCGGGTAGTCGAGCTTCAAGCTGTTGTCGAGCTTGGCGTCGATGACCTCCTCCTCGTTGTAGGCCGGCACCAGCAGGGTGACGGTCGGGGCGAACGAGGCGCGCGGAGCCGCCCGCCGGTCCTCGCCCTCGACGAGGTAGCGCAGCGCGCCCTTGGCCTGGGCCAGCGCCTCCCAGGCGACCAGCGAGACCGGATAGAGCAGATAGGTGTGCGCCAGCAGCAACAGCGCCACCCAAAAGACGAGCGCCATGGACCCACCATCCCGGGCGCCGGTCGAGCAAGAACGGGACCGGCCCGCCCTGAGAGCGGGCGGGCCGGCGGCGGGTGGAATTGCGATTCCCTCTCGCGGAAGCGCGCGCGACGCCCGCGTCCCCGGGGGTCAGCCCCTATTTGTCGGAGCCCTCCGCGACAGCGCCGCCCTTGGTCGCCTGCTCGGCGTCCTGGACGTCGTCCATCATCCGCTTGGCCGCCTGGTGCTGGGGGTTGAGGACCAGCAGGTCGGTGAGGTTCTTCTTGGCCGACTCGAAGTCCTTCATCGCCAGGTACAGGCGGGCCTTGAGCAGGTAGACGCGCAGCAGCTTGGGATCGTTGGCCAGGGCGGCGTCGGCGGCGTTGTTGCCGACGGCGAACTTCTCCTGGCTGAGGCGCAGCTGGGCGTGGAGCGCGGCGAGCGCCAGGTCGGCGAAGGCGCGCTTGGGGTCGTGGAGGAGGCCGCGCTCGTCCTCGGCCGGGCGGTACAGGTTCACCAGCTTCTCGGCGTTCTCGCTGTTCTTGAGCCCGAAGTAGACCGCCGAGGCGCGGTAGACCACCGCCGCGTCGAACTTGAGGGCCTTGGCCTGCTCCTTGGTCGACTTGAGCAGTGCGCCGGCGCGCTCGTCGCGGCGCTGCGCCTCCTCCTGGAGCGGGTCGTTGCGCGACTTGATCTTGATCATCTCCTCGCGCTTGGCGTTGGCGCGGGCCAGCCAGTCCGGATAGTCCTTTTTCTCCTCGAAGCGCTTCATCTCCTTCTCGGCCTTGGCGTAGAGGGCCTGCTGGCGGCGGATCTCATCCTGCAGGTCGGCGACCAGCAGCTCCTCGGCCATGATCTGGTTGGCCCTGGCCGGCACGTAGTCGGGGGCCTTGGCTTCGATCGCCATCCAGGACTCGATGGCGCTCTTGATCGAGGCCTCGTCGTCGCGCCGCAGCAGGTCGAGGGCTGCCTCGTCAGCCGCCAGCACCGCCGGGTCGATCTTCGCCGGGCGGGTCTTGAGGAAGGCGTAGACCCCTCCTCCGATGGCAAGCGCTGCCAGCACCGCGATCACGATCACCGGGCCGCGGCGCTGCCGCTGCTGCAGCGCCATCTGCAGTTCCATCGTCTGCGAGCCGGCCTGCATCAGCGACTCGGGCAGCGGCAGTGCCGGAATCGGGGATTTGGGAGAAGGCGCTGCCGAGGGCTCGGCACCCGCTGGCGGCATCCAGGACAGAGGCGCCGGTGCGTCATCGGGCTTGGGCTCGGGCGCGGCCACCGCATCGGTGGCGACGGGCATGGAGAACGCCGGCAGTCCGGGATCGGTCTTCGGCGCCGGGGTGCCCTCCGGGGCCGACTGGGCCGGCAGCTCCATCGGAGCCGAGCGCGGGGCGTGCTCGGCGGGCATCTCCAGGCCGGGGACGGCGGCCTGGATCGTCGGAGCCTTGGCGGCTTCGGCCGCGCGGGCCTCGGCCAGGGTGCCGGCCTCCGGAGCCAGGAACCCCGGAGTTCCCAGCGGCGCCGCCCTGGTCGAGGCCTCGGCTGCGGCCGGAGCGCCGGACGAGGGAGCCTGCGGCCGCTTGCCCCAGATCAGGGTGCGTTCGGCGGCCTGGGGAGCCGGGTAATCCAGATCGTCGCCGGCGTCCCCCTCCGCCTGAGGGCTGGCCAAGGCGGCGATGACCGGTTTGTTCGCCATGGCGGGAGCAGTCTCTGGCACCTTGACCGCGCCGAAGACCTGGGTCATCGCGGGCGCCGGGCGTGGCGCGGCCGGAGCCGGCTGCGACGAGGGCAGCGACACCGCGCCAAAGATTTGGGTGCCCGAGGAGGCCGCGCCGGAGGGAGTGTCCACGCCTGGGGTCTGCGCCGGCTTGGGCACCTTCCCGAAGATCTGCGTGGTGGCCGGTCGATCTTCCCCGGCGGATTTGGCGGCCGCCGGCGCCGAGACCGCCCCGAAGACCTGAGTGGTATTGGCCTGCCCCGCCGGAGGGCTGGAAGCCGGCTGGGCGGGCATGGTCACGGCGCCGAAGATCTGGGTCGGCGAGCCGGCCGGGGTGCGCGCGGCCGGGGTGCCGAACATCTGCGTCGATTGGGAAGAGGGGGAAGACGGAGCGGCGGCCTGGGCGGCGCCGAAGATCTGGGTGCCGCTGCGCTCGGTGGTGCGAGAGGCGGCGGGCACATAGTTGGCGACCGGCGGAGCGACGGGCTTGGGAGGCGGAGGGCGGCTGGCGTTGGGCGACTTGGCCGTGAAGACGTGGCCGCAGCGGGTGCACTGGACCGGTGCGCCGCCGGGCGGAATCAGGCGGTCGTCCAGCACGTACGCCGTCTGGCACTTCTCACAGGAAATCTGCACGGTTGATGGGCCTCCAAAAATTGGTGCCTGAGCCTACCACCCCGGGACCAGCGGAGTAAGCGCGGCGCGCACCGCCGTCAACCGCGCCGGTCCGACCCCGGGCACCTCGTCGATCTCCTCCAACGTGCGCGCCTTGGCCTGAGATATTCGGCGGGCGAGCTTGGGACCGATCCCCGCCACCTGAGCCAGGTCCTGCTCGGTCAGCAGAGAAGGGTCGAGCGCCAATCCGAGGACGCGGCGCGCTCCCGCCGAGAGCGGACGGACTTTCAGGCGGCAGCCCCGCTCCTCCAGGACCGAGCTGGCGGGCAATGGGATCGGGGCCGATCGGCAGGCGGCGGAGATCTCGGCGGCGCGCCGGCGGGCCTCGTCCAACGAAACGATCCGCGCCATTCCGTCCCGGTCCTCCGCGGCCACTGGACCGGCGGGCGGCGTCCAAGCGCCCGGCCAGAGCCGATCCCTGGCCATGGCAGCCAACAGCGCCGCCAACAGCAGCAGCGCCAGGCCCCGCGCCCTTCTCCCTCGATCGCCGGAATCCCCGCCCATCCCCGCCTCCTTCCCCGAAAGCCGCGCGACAGTAGCGGCGCCTGCCGCAGCGTGTCAAAGCCTGAGGAACGGCGGCGACTTGGGGGAATTCGGCGGCGAACACCACGCCGTCGCCGTGGTAAGGTGCGCCCCTTTGAAAGGCATCACCCCGCCGCCAGGAGAGCCGTCGTGTCCGCATCCAAGAGCCTGAGCCCCGTCGTCATCGATGGCGAATCCCTGACCCTCGAGCAGGTGGGCGAGGTCGCCCGCGGCGCCAAGGTCGAGCTGTCCCAGGCCGCCGCCCAGAAGGTCGCCAAGGCCCGGGCGCTGGTCGAGCGGATGGCGCTGGGCGACGCCCCGGTCTACGGGGTCAACACCGGCTTCGGCACGCTGGCCGAGGTGCGCATCGACAAGGCCGACCTCAAGAAGCTGCAGCGCAACCTGATCCTCTCGCACTCCGCTGGAGTCGGCGCGCCGCTGCCCAAGGAAGAGGCCCGGGCGCTGATGCTGCTGCGGGCCAACGTGCTGGCCAAGGGCTACTCCGGGGCGCGGCTGGAGAGCCTGCAGCTGCTGCTCGAGCTGCTCAACCGCGACGTGGTGGCGGTGGTGCCGGAGCGCGGCTCGGTGGGCGCCTCGGGCGACCTGGCGCCGCTGGCGCACCTGGCGCTGGCGCTGATCGGCGAGGGCGAGGTCTTCCTCGACAACCAGCGGGTCCCGGCGGCGCGGGCCTTCGAGAAGCTGGGGCTCAAGCCGCTGCAGCTGGAGGCCAAGGAGGGGCTGGCGTTCATCAACGGCACCCAGGCCATCTGCGCGGTCGGCTCGCTGGCGCTGTTGCGCGCCCAGCGGCTGTGCGAGGTGGCCGACCTGGCCGGGGCGATGACGGTGGAGGGGATGCTCGGCTCGCACAAGCCCTTCCGCGCGGCCATCCACCAGGTGCGGCCGCACGGCGGGCAGGTCGAGTGCGCCGAGCGGATGCGCGGGCTGCTCGAGGGCAGCGAGATCGTCAAGAGCCACGAGCACTGCCGCAAGGTCCAGGACCCGTATTCGATGCGCTGCATCCCGCAGGTCCACGGAGCGGCGCGGGACGGGGTTCGCTTCGCCCGCGGGCAGCTGTCGGTGGAGATCAACTCGGCCACCGACAACCCGCTGGTCTTCGCCGACACCGAGGAGATGGTCTCGGGGGGCAACTTCCACGGCCAGCCGGTGTCGCTGGCGCTGGACGTGCTGGCGATGAGCCTGACCCAGCTGGCCGCGATCAGCGAGCGGCGGGTGGAGCAGCTGGTGAACCCGGCACTGTCGGAGCTGCCGCCGTTCCTGGCGCAGAACAGCGGGCTCAACTCCGGCTTCATGATCGCCCAGGTGACCGCGGCGGCGCTGGTGGTCGAGAGCCGCATCCTCAGCCATCCGGCGTGCGTGGACAGCATCCCGTCTTCCGCCGGACGCGAGGACCACGTCTCGATGGGCATGACCGCGGCGCTCAAGGCCCGGCAGGTGACCGCCCACGTGCAGACCGCGCTGGCCATCGAGCTGCTCGTGGCGGCGCAGGCCCTCGACTTCCGCAAGCCGCTCAAGGCCGGGCGCGGGGTCCAGGCCGCCTGGGAGCGCATCCGCCGCACGGTGCCGTTCATGGACAGCGATCGCGAGCTGCACAAGGACATCGGTGCCGTCGACGGCCTCATCTCGTCGGGCGAGCTGCTCGAAGCGGCCCACTCGGCGCGATAGCTCTCCGGAGGCTCCAGCCGACGGAGTGGGCCAGGGCGAGGTTACCGTCGAGCGAAACGCCCTCTCAGGAGCTCAGCGCCCGCCGCGCCTCGGCCACCAGCTCCCTGAACATCCGCTCGAAGGCCGGCTGGCCCTTGTGCGCTGCGCCGGCCAGCACCACCTCGGCCAGCGAGACCCGCGCCCACAGCCTGCGGTGGGTGGCCGAGAAGGCCAGCATCAGCCCGCAGAACAGCGCCAGGCAGCCGGAGAGGACGATCCCCGCCCCCGGATCGCGCGCCACCTGGATGCCGCTCAGATAGAAGTCGTCCAGGCCTAGGAACTCCACCGGCGCGCCCGTCTGCCCTTGCGCCAACCATTCGAGCGTCTCGGTGCCCGCGCGCTCGTCGATGCGCAGCAGCCGAACCGCCGGCGCCTTTCCCGAGAAGCTGGGATCGTAGCCGACCGGCGCCAGCGCCACTCCCGGCTCCAGCGCCACTCCCTCCCGCGGCCGCACTCGCAGCTGCCGCCGGCCGCCCTTGCCGTCCGGCACTGTCAGCTTGAGCCACACCAGCTCCTGCGACACCTGGAAGCTCGACTGATAGAAGGTCCAGCCCCGGTAGTGCAGCGGGTGGTTGACCGAGACCCGCTGGCGCGCCACCTCCTGGCCGCCCTCGAGCACCACCAGGTCGCTCTCGTAGGCCAGCGGCGCTCCGCTGGCGAAGCGCCGGACGCGGAAGGCGTCCAGCCGGACTTCGAATCCCAGCGGCTTGTGGTACGGCCGGCCGTCGGCGGCGCTGACCAGCATGTCGTCGATGACGCCCCCGCCCTCCTCCACCAGCGCCTGCCCCGAGTAGCCCGCGATCCGCCCGACGATCCCTCCGCCCAGCACCAGCAGCAGCGCCACGTGCACCAGGTACACGCCCAGCCGCGAACCCTTGCCCTTCTCGGCGTAGAGATGCTGCTCGCCTTCTTCGACCTCGATCGAGGGCGCGAAGCCGCGGGCGCGCATCAGCTCCGCCAGCCGGCGGGCCCCCTCGGCGGGGTCCTCGACGCCGGGCAAGCTCGCCTCGTGGCGCGCCCCCTCGAGGACCTTGGCTGTCAGCCGGCGCTCGACCTGAAAGGCGACCCGGTAGACCTGAGGAAGCCGCTCGACGCTGCAGGCGATCAGGTTCAGTGCCAGCGCCAACAGCAGCAGCGTGAACCACCAGGCGTGAAAGACATCGCCCAGCTCGAAGAAGCGGATCAGCCACAGCGCCGGGCCGACGAACGCCGCCTGCAGCTTCTCCGGGGCGATGGCGGTCGGGCTGGTGAAGGTGCCCAGCGCGCAGGCCAGCGCGATGGCGATCAGCAGCAGAATGGTCAGGCGCAGGGAGGTAAAGCTCTCCCAGATCCGATCGACCAGGGCGCGGCGGGCGCGGGGCGCCGCCGGCGCTGAATGGCTCACGGGGCCGACTCGGCCTTGCCGCCCTTGCGCTCCTTGCGGGCGGCGCGCTCGGCGGTCCAGTGGTCGATCAGCTTGAGCTTGGTGGCGAAGTCGAACGGCTTGAGCGCCGGCGCGGTGGCGTCATGGCAGCGCAGGCACATCTTCTCCGAGGGATCGACCATCCCCACCGCCCGCGACAGCTCGGCGTCCTTCATCACGTAGCGCGGCGAGTAGAACTGGCCGCCGCCGTGGCAGGACTCGCAGGAGACCTCGGCCTGGCCTTTGGCCTGGTCGGGCGAGTGGCAGGAGAGGCAGCGCGCATCCTTCTGCTGCTTGGGCGAGAGCGAGGCGGTCGACCGCGAGTGCGGGCTGTCCTTCCAGGCCTCGTAGGCCGCCGGGTGGCAGACCTTGCAGTTGTCGGCGCCGACGAAATCGGCGGCGCGGGCGACCGGGGCGGAGGCGAGCAGGACGGCGAGAGCGGCGAAGGTATGGCGCAGGCCCATGGCGCCCACGGCCGTAGCATGATCGCGCGCCTTCGGGCAAGGAAATCCCGGACTTAGCCCTCCCCGGCCGCCGCCAGGGCGAGCGGCCGGAAAGACGCGTCCGCCGGCCATCCGCCCCGCGGCGCGTGCTAGAAGACCGCCATGAGATGGAGGGCGCTCACCCTTGCCGCAACCGGGCTCTTGCTCGCCTGCACCCGCCCCGAGCCGGCGGCACGCCCGGTGATCCTGGCCACCACCACCAGCTTCCAGGACACCGGGCTGCTCGACGCCCTGCTCGAACGCTTTGCCGCCGAGGGCGGGCCCAAGGTCAAGGCGGTGGCGGTCGGCACCGGCGAGGCGCTGGAGATGGGCCGGCGCGGCGACGCCGACGTGCTGGTGGTCCACGCCCCCAAGGCCGAGCAGAAGTTCATGGACGAGGGGCACGGCACCCGGCGCCGGGCGCTGTGGCACAACGACTTCGTGCTGGTCGGTCCCCCCTCGGATCCCGCCAAGATCCGCAGCCTCAGGAGCGCGGCCGAGGCGCTGGCAGCGATCGCCAAAGCCGACGCCCTCTTCGTCTCGCGCGGGGACAACTCCGGGACCCATATCAAGGAGAAGGAGTTGTTCGCGGCGGCGAACCTGGTCCCGTGGGCCCACTACCTCTCGGCCGGCCAGGGGATGGGTGAGACGCTGCGCATCGCCAGCGAGAAGCAGGCCTACTGCCTCAGCGATCGCGGCACCTTCTTGAAGCTCAAGAGCACCCTGGCGCTCGAACAGCTGATGGAGAGCGAGCCGCCGGTGATGAACCCCTACCATGTGATCGAGGTCAGCCTCGCGAAGCACCCCAAGGTCAACGCCGCCGGGGCCAAGGCCTTCGCCGACTTCCTGGTGAGCGGCTCGACTCAGTCCTTCGTGGCGCGCTTCGGCGTGGACCGCTTCGGCCAACCGCTCTTCTTCCCCGATGCCAGTGGAGGACCCGTTGAGCCTGGCCGCTGAGACAGCCGCGCAGCTCGGCACCGGCGGCTCGGAGCTGTGGCCGGTCGGGCTGCTCACGTTGCAGGTCGCCAGCTCCGGGCTCTTGATCGCCAGTGCGATCGGGATTCCTGCCGGGCTCGGGCTCGCGCTCGGGCGCTTCCCAGGGCGGCGAGCGCTGATCGGCCTGGCCAATGCCGGGATGGGGATTCCGCCCGTACTCGCTGGCCTTCTGGTGGCGCTGCTGCTCTGGCGCTCGGGACCGCTGGGCTCGCTGGAGCTGATGTACACGCCGGCGGCGATGGCGCTGGCTCAGGCCCTGATCGCCACACCGGTGATCGTCTCGCTGACCGCGGCGGGGATCCTCCAGCTCGGCGACGAGCTGCCGGATCAGCTTCGCGCCCTGGGAGCTTCGCGCTGGCAGCAGAGCTGGCTGCTGATCAAGGAAGCGCGGCTGCCGCTGCTGGCGGCGGCGATGGCCGCGGCGGGCCGGCTGCTCTCGGAGGTCGGGGCCTCGATGATGGTCGGCGGCAACATCCGCGGCGAGACGCGGGTGCTCACCACCGCGATGGTGATGGAAGTCCGGCAGGGAAACTTCGCGCTGGCCTTGGCGCTGGGCCTGTTGCTGCTGCTGTTGGCGCTCTCGATCAACGGCGTCCTGACCTGGCTGCAGCAGCGCAAGACCGCATGAGCTCCCCTGCCCTATCCTCGATCGCTCCGATCACTTCGATGCGCGAGCTCGTGCTGCGGCGAGGCGGGCGCGACGTGCTGCGGGTCGAGGCGCTCGACATCCGGCAGGGCGAAACCTGGGTGCTGGTCGGGCCGAACGGATCCGGAAAGACCACGTTGTTGCGGGCACTTGGGATGCTGGAGCCGCCCTCGTCGGGGACGCTCGAGCTGTTCGGCCGGCCGCCGGGTCTGTCGCCCTCGCTCGAGCTGCGGCGCCGGACGGTGCTCGCCTTCCAGCAGACGCTCCTCCTCGCCGACACCGCGCTGGCCAACGTGGCGCTGCCGCTGCGGCTGCGCGGAGTCGATCGCGCCGGCGCCGAGAAGGCGGCACGCGAGGCGCTCGAGCTGTTCCAGGCCTCGACGCTCGCCGGCCGGAGGGCGCGGCAGCTCTCGGGCGGCGAGGCGCGGCGGATCGCTCTGGCGCGGGCCTTCGCCGCCAAGCCCGAACTGCTGCTGCTCGACGAGCCGTTTGCCGCGCTCGATCCGCCTTCACGGGAGGCGCTCTCCTCCGATCTCAAGCGCGCGCTCAAGGCCTCGGGGACCACCTGCGTGGCGGTCAGCCACGACCGGGCCGAGGCGCTGGCTCTGGCCGACCACGTCGGCATCCTGCTCGGCGGGAAGCTGGCGCAGGCCGGGCCCATCGACGAGGTCTTCCGCGCTCCGGCCGCCGAGGAGGTGGCGCGGTTCATCGGGGTGGAGAATCTGCTGCCGGCGCGCATCCGCTCGCGCAGCGCCGACGCCATCCGCATCGAAGTGGCGGGCGTCGAGCTGACCTGCGCGCCCTCGGAGATCGGCGGCGAGACTGCGTTGGCCTGCATCCGCGCCCAGGACGTGCTGCTTGCCGAGGGGCCGCTGGGACATCTCTCGGCGCGCAATGCCATCGCCTGCCGGGTGGCGGCGCTCGAGCCGTCCTCGAGCGGAATTCGCGTGCGGCTGGACGGGCCCTTCCCGCTGGTCGCGCTGCTGACCCGCGCCGCCGCCGACGAGCTCAGGCTGGCCCCCGGCGCCCAGGTCACCGCGCTGTTCAAGTCGAGCGCGGTGCACCTGGCCTGAGGATTGGCCAGGGCAGGCCCGCTCCCGAGTCAGTTGTTTCATTGCCCTTGGTCGGAAACCAGGTGAGCCCCCGGCCTGCAGCAAACGGCCCGGCGAGATGGCCCAGGCAGATGCAGACAATCGCCAGGAGCGCTACCCTCGAACCATGGCCGGCGACACCACACCCGTGCAGTCTGAGCGCCACGCGGCATTGCTGCGGGCGATGACCAGCGAGCAGCGCGCTCTGGCCCTCCGGTCGGTGGATCGAGGGGTGCGCCGGCTGGCGCTCGCCAGGTTGCGCAACCTGCATCCGGACGAGAGCGAACAACAGCTCGTCATCCGCCATGTCGCACACGTTCACGGCCTGGATACGGCGCGCCGGCTCTACGGGGCGCTTCTTCCGGGGCTGGAGAAATGATCGCCGACGTCGTCGACGTCGCCTGGGCGGTCGCCCGCGCGCTGGAGGAAATCGGTGCGCCCTACTTCATCGGAGGCAGCGTCGCGAGCTCTCTGCAGGCCACCGCCCGCTCGACCAACGACGTCGACTTCGTGGTGCAGATGCGACCAGAGCATGCGGCCCAGCTGGCGGGTGCGCTGGGCCCCGACTTCTCAGTCGGCGAGGAAGCGCTGCGCGACGCCATCGTGCGCGGATGGTCCTGGAACAGCTTCCACCTTCCGAGTGGCATCAAGGTCGACCTGATGATGCTCGCCGAAACCGAGTACGACCGCGAGGCTTTTGCGCGGCGTCGCCGTTTTCGCATCGACGTGGATGTGGAGCCGTACGTCAAATCGGTCGAGGACAGCGTGCTGAAGAAGCTGCAGTGGTACCGCGACGGCGGCGAGCAATCCTCGACCCAGTGGCGGGACGTCGTCGAGTGCTCCGAGTGAATCGCGAAACCCTGGACGACGACTACCTCGATCGCTGGGCTCCTGTGCTCGGAATCTTGGATCTGCTCGAAAGGGCCCGTGCCGAAGGCGCTCCGCCGGACTGAGACGACGTCTTTCGGCCCTCTGGCCCCAGCCAGGAAACCCGCGGCCGCGATTCAGGCTTCCTGCTACGGCAGTTGCACCGTCCCCTCGTTGCGGTCGATGCCGACGCCGAGCTCCAGCTTGGCGTCGGCATTGCCCTTGGTCCCGTCCCAGGAGGTGCCGTCGCGGTTGAGCGGGCTGCCCTGGACCACGTAGGTGTCGGTGCCGCCGACGTCGAGGAAGATGCCGTAGGTCGGCCAGGGGGTGCGGTTCATGCTCGGGTCCGAGCCGATGGCCGCGCCGTAGCAGCGGTCCTTGTAGCCGTCGCTGGCGCAGGTGTAGCTGTCGTTGCCCCCGAGGTTGATCAGCACCCCGGTGCCGTTCTCGTTCCCCGACCCCAAGGCGAGCACGCTGCCGCGCATCTGGTCGTCGCCGCCCAAATCGATCAGGAACGAGACGCCGAAGTCGTGGCCGACCCCCGGGCCGGTGGCCACCGGCTGCAGCTCCTGGTTGTACTTGTCGTTGCCGCCCTCGTCGATGAACGCCGCCAGGGCGAAGTGCGCGGTGCTCGCCTGCGAGTACCAGAGCGAGTCGTAGCTGTCGTCGCCACCGCCGTCGAGCAGGATGCCGGTGCCGAACCAGTAGCCGCTGGCTTGGGTGAACACCGAGGACCGGTAACGATCGTTTCCTGCGCGGTCGCGCAGAATTCCGATGCCGCCGCTCATGTACCAACGGTTGGTGTCGTCGCGGCGCCCGAAGCCACAGCCCTGATTGCAGCTCTGGTTTGCCTTCCCAGGGAGCTGGATCGACCAATAGAGCGGATCGCCGCCCTGGGCCGGATCCCCGACGTCGGCCAGGTACTGGTCGTCGCCGCTCGAATCGATCAGGGCGCCGAAGGCGCGCACGAACCCGAAGCCCTGCGAGGAGTAGTAGGTCTTGCGCACGTCGGCGCCGCTGCCATCGAGCGCCAGGCCGATGCCGAACATCGCCGCCCCCTGCCCCATCGCCTCCAGGTCGTAGAGGTCGTCACCGCCGTCGTCGTAGAGCACGCCCACTCCCAGCGCCCCGAAGCCCTGCGACATCCGCAGCGAGCGGTAGTGGTCCTTGCCGCCGCCCAGGTCGAAGAGCATCCCGACCCCGAGGATCGCCGCTCCCTGGCGCGGCACGCTCGAGAGGGAGATCGGGCCGTTGTCCTTGGCTGGAGTGTCCCTCGGCGTGTAGCGCCCGGCGGCATCCGAGGGCAGCCGCGCTCCGTCGAGCTGATTGGGGACCTCGACGTAGCCGTACTGGTCGTTGCCCCCGAGATCGATGGCCAGCGCCGCCGGCTGGTTGTCCACCGTGGCTCCCACCGGCACCCGGTAGACGTCGTCGCCGCCGGTGTCCACCAGCAGCAGGATGTTCGACCCGAGCCCAGCCTCGTCGGGCGAGTAGGTGTTGGCAGCGCCGTCGCGGATGACGATTGCGCCCAGCGGCGTGATTGCGGTGAAGGAGAAGCCGGTCGTATCCCGGAAGCGACCGAGATCCGCCGACTCCACCGCCAGCGCCAGCCGCGCGGCGTAGTCGGCGAAGATCCCGGTGTTCAGCTCGGCCAGCGCCTTGCGCACCTTGTCGTCGCTGAGATTGATTCCGGTGCCCTTCATCGCCAGCACCATCGACGGCACCTTGGCCAGCTCCGAGGCCAGCCCGGGGGCTTGCCGCAGGTACCCGGCCCGCTGCGCGGCGGCCTCGCTCAGAATCCGGACCACGGGAACCAGAGCGCGCTGAAATTCGACAGGCATCGCCTGGGCTTGGGCCGCCAAGGCAGCGTCGTCGGCGGTGCCGCCGGTCCGGCGAATCAGGTCGGCCACGGCGTGGGCGAAGGGCGCCGCGTCGTCGGAGGCCGCCTGCAGGTCCGGCCCCGGATCGCACTGGGTCAGCGGATATCCGAGCCGCGAGGAGGCCACCGCAATCGCCTGCGCCACCGGACGGGACGAGCTCGCCGCCGCGTCGAGATCGGCGCCCAGCTTGCGCGCGAACGGCGGAAGGAGCAGCGGGTGATCGTGGATCACGTCGGTATAGGGGAGCCGATAGCCGTCCTCGACGAAGGAGAACGCCTTCCGCCAGCTGTCGGGATAGGTGAAGGTGCAGCGGGTCAGGCCGAGCTTGGCCAGCGCCTCGTCGAGCACGTCGGGAGTCGCCGGAGCGGGCGGGCAGCCGGAGGCGTCGAGCTGCGGGACGCCG
This sequence comes from Myxococcales bacterium, assembly GCA_037442205.1. Lineage (GTDB taxonomy): Bacteria > Myxococcota > Myxococcia > Myxococcales > UBA5297 > JBBIQS01. The sequence goes on along the minus strand of JBBIQS010000055.1, from coordinate 27,371 downwards.
ATCTCGAAGGCCGGCAGGCACTGCGGCGCCGGAGGCTGCGGCGCCTCGACCGCCGGGGGCTTCTTTCCGCATCCCAGCGCGGCTAGGGCCAGAACCACGGCGAAGGGTCGGATCGTCATCGGCGTCTCCAGAGGATCGAAAGTGACACGAACGCCTGTCTCGGCGGGCGAGTCTCGCACATGCGGCCCAGAGAAGGCCCTGGCCTAGAACGCGAATGCCGCGCTGAGCTCGCCGCCACCGGGCCCCGGAGTGCGCGCCGCCGAAAGTCGATTCAGCTCGGCGCTACCAGCGCCAGGCGGCGCCCAGCATTCCGCCCGACGGCCCCGCGGAGACCAGCGGCGTGAACTTGCGCTCGCGGCTGCTCACTCCACCGGAGAGCATCGCCTGGCCGTCGGTCCCCGAAGCGAAGGCGTCGATGATGTTGAGCGCCCACACCCCGGCGGCCACGTAGAGCACAGTGTTCCGGGTGGAGTAGCGGCTCACCGCCTGGTTGTAGAGCCGGGTCGCTTCGGTCGAGGGGGTGCTGCCGGTGGCGCTCAGCGCCGAGGCGGTGGTGGTGTTGGAGTAGGCGCTGGCGGCGGTATTGCCCGCCAGATGGAACCCCAGCGCCGTGCCGAGCAACGCCGCTTCGCCGCCCAGGAACAGCCAGCCCTTCCACTCCTGCCGGTTGTAGAACTGGCCCCAGCCCGGGATCAGCACGCTGCGGAACACCGCCGCCGACTTGGAGCGCAGCACCACCGCCTCGCTGGCCAGCGCCACCATCTTCGCCGCCGGCACCGAGGTCGACTCGGCGGCCAGCGTCTTGCCATCCTCGGTCGACACCACCCGGGCGTTCACCAGGTAGCGATCGCCGGCGTCGCCCACCGAGCCGATGATCAGCGCTTGCGCGTCGGCCAGCTTGCCGAGATCGGTGGTGGCGCTGGTGTCGTCGCCCAGGAGCGCCATCTGCTTCTTCTCGGTGATGATCTCGCCCAGCTGCGCCCGCTCCACCAGCAGGATGCCGTGATCCCTGCGCAAATCGGTGGCGATCTCCGAGGTGACGATGGCCCCGATCTGCCGCTTCTTGGCCTGTTCGCCCAGGTCGTTGAACGGCACCACCGCCAGCCGCCGGTAGCGGGAGTTGCCGGGCATCTTGCCGAAGCCGTCTGCCAGCCGATCCGACAGCTTGCGGATCGCCACCTCGACGCTGTCCGACTCCACCGCTCCGGCCTTGGCCAGCGCGGGCGCGGGCTCGGGAGCTGGGGCCGGAGCCGCCTTGGGAGCCTCGGCCGCCGGCGCCGGCTTGGCCGGGACCGGGAAGGCCTGACGCGAGGTAGCCAGCACCGCCCCGGTGATGGCGAACACCAGCCGGGCGGAGACGGTGAGCTTGTCACCGGTGTCCTGCACCTCGCCCACCAACGTGGCCTGCGCGCCGGTGCTCTTGGCGATCTCTCCCGGCTTGCCCTTGGCCTTGTCCGAGTCGACGGCCACAGTGGTCAGCTTGGCGCTCTCGGCGAGCGCGGCCCCGAAGGCCTGCGCCGCCTTGGCGCCCCACCCCGCCGCCGCCGGCCCGACCTCCTGGAAGGCGGGGAGCGCCACCGTGGTCACCTTGATCTTGCCGGTGTGGGCCGCGGCGAGCCCCCGCGCCAAATCCTTGCCGGCAGAGGCAGCTGCGTCGCCCAGATTGTCCGCGGCCCACGCCAACCCGGGCTGCGCCAGCGCCAACATGGCAAGAACGACCACTCGAAGGTTCATGTGCGATTCCCCGCGCCGCATCCAGTTCCGGGAAATGTACGCGAAACAACCCTTCAAGGCGAAGCGGTCAGTCCGTTTTTTTTTCGGGTTGTGACGGGCCTCACGCCAGGGCCGGAGCGGCGTAGGGCAGCGGGTGGGCCTTGGCCCCGAGCAGCGAGAAGGCAAACAGGTAGGCGTCGAGGGCGTAGTGGACGAGCAGCACGCTCAGCACCATGGTGAAGTAGTACTGCTGGGAGCTGAGGCCGAGCGGGTCGAGGCGGGTCACCAGCAGCACCGCCGCCAGCAGCCCCAGAGTCACCAGAAGCAGCGGCAGGTAGAAGCGGCGCACCGGGGCCTGGGCGCCGGCGAATCCCGCCTGCCCGTGGTCGGAGCGCACCTTGCGCACCAGCCACAGGAAGGCCAGGTACTGCAGGCTGTGCCAGGCGTTCACCGCCTGGAAGACCAGCTCCAGGCGCCCGCTGCGCTCCAGCGCCGGGACCACGAAGGCCACCGCGGCGGTCACCCCGATCAGCAGCGCCTTGGGGCGGTTGAGCAATCCCCGCCGCGCCTGAAAGACGGTCTGCGCCGCCCAGGCGATGGCGAACAGCGCGAAGAGGATCGACGTCGCCCACCAGGTCAGCGGGATGCGCACCAAGCTCGGGATGAGGATCGGCACCTCGCCCAGCTTGAACTGGCCGTTGACCAGCTTGTAGGCCGCCACCGGGTAGAAGCTGAGCATCAGGAACCCGGCGTCGATCAGGTGCGCCCAGGGGCCCTCCCGGTTGCCGGCGCGCGCCCGGTAGAGCGTGCACAGGTAGGCCACCTGCTGCAGCACGTGCAGCGAGGCCAGGAAGATGAAGCCGCTGAGCAGGATCTGCAGGTTCTTGAGGCCCCAGAATACGACCAGCGCCGGCACGAGCAGCGAGGCGGCCACCAGCAGCGCGCGGTGGGCGCGGCGGAAGCCGGGATCGAGGTAGGTGGCGGTGTAGGTGGCGAAGAGGTGCGGGCCGCCGATCAGCGCGGTGACCCCGAGGTTGACCAGCGTGCTGGGCGCCCCAGCCCACACCCCGAGCACCATCGCCGGGATCACCATTGAGGTGCCGAACAGCCAGGTCAGGTCCCACGCCCTCCCGTTCAGCCACACGGCGGGCGCCCGCTCGATGGAACCGGCTACCTCCAAGGCTCCTCCCCGGCCCGCCCCTCCGCGGTCGAGCCCCGGCCGGCAATTTGGCGACTCCTGGGGACAGGTGCGGGCCAGGCTGGGCGGCTCGTCCCGAGGCGGCCGAGTGCTCGGCATTTCGAAGCCCGGCCCAACAGCTCTTTCGCCGTCCCGCGCTCGCCGTTCCCTGCGGCCGACGCGGAACGGGATTCGGATCGGCAAGGCGGCCGATCAGCGCCCGGATCGAGCCTCCGTCCCCCGGCCTCGAATCCCAGGTTTCATCCCTTGACGCATTGCGTTGACGGGGACTACGTTGTCCGGGCTTTTTTTGACCTCTCGCCAAAGGAGCGACCATGGGCACCACGAACAACAGCGGCGGCCGCCGGGTAGCCGTCGTGATGGGGCTGCGCACGCCCTTCGTGAAGTCGGGCACCGGATTCGCCGACTCGACCGCAGTCGAGCTGGGCACCGCGGTGGTCAGCGAGCTGGTGCAGCGCAGCGAGATCGATCCCAAAGAGATCGACCAGGTGGTGTTCGGCCAGGTCGTCCCCTCGCCGCTGGCGCTGTTCATCGGCCGCGAGGTGGTGCTGCGCTCGGGCCTGCCGCGCAAGGTCGAGGCCCACACCGTCAGCCGCGCCTGCGCCACAGCGCTGCAGGCCATCGCCACCGCCTCCAGCGACATCATGCTCGGCAACTCCCAGGTGGCCATCGCCGGCGGCGCCGAGTGCCTCTCCGACGCCCCGCTCTTCACCGGCAAGCGCCTGGCCAAGGCCCTGGTCAACGCCAGCCGCGCCAAGTCGGTGCCGCAGAAGCTGGCCGCCTTCAAGGGGCTGTCGGTCAAGGACCTGGCCCCCATCCCGCCGGCGATCAAGGAGCCGACCACCGGCCAGACCATGGGCGACTCGGCCGAGAAGATGGCCAAGGAGAACGGCATCAAGCGCGAGGACCAGGACCGCATCGCCTACGAGAGCCACCGCAAGGCGGTGGCGGCGATCGAGGCCGGCAAGCTCAAGGACGAGGTGATGGCCACCCTGGCCCCTCCCAAGTTCTCGGCCGTGGTCAGCGAGGACAACCTGGTGCGCAAGGACACCACCCTCGAGGCGCTGGCCCAGCTCAAGCCGGTGTTCGACCGCAAGTACGGGACCGTCACCGCCGGCAACGCCTCGGCGCTGACCGACGGCGCGGCGGCGGTGATGCTGATGAGCGAGGAGAAGGCCAAGGCCCTGGGCTACAAGCCGCTGGGGTTCATCAAGAGCTGGGCCTTCGCCGCCCTCGACCCCAACGAGCAGCTGCTGATGGGCCCCTCCTACGCCACCCCAATCGCCCTCGACCGCGCCGGGCTGACCCTCAAGGACATGGACGTGATCGACATGCACGAGGCCTTCGCCGCCCAGGTGCTGTCCAACGTCCAGGCCTTCGCCAGCAAGGAGTGGGCGAAGAAGAAGCTGGGACGCGACCAGGCCATCGGCGAGATCGACATGGCGAAGTTCAACCTGAACGGCGGGTCGATCGCCCTGGGCCATCCCTTCGGCGCCACCGGGGCCCGCATGGTGACCACCGCCCTGCGCGAGCTCAACCGCCGCGGCGGCCAGTACGCCCTGGTGACCATCTGCGCCGCCGGCGCCATGGGCGCCTCGATGATCCTCGAGCGCGAATAGCCCGGTTTCCTTCCCTCTCAGACCTTTCAAGGAGCTACCCATGCTTCGCAGCGACGAGACGAAGAAGAGCTTCTCCGTGGAGCGCGACCCGAGCGGCGTCGCGATCGTCACCTTCGACATCCCCGGCGAGCCGGTGAACACCCTGTCCACCGACATCGGCAACGAGTTCGACGCGCTGGTCTCCCAGCTGTCGGCGGACTCGGCGGTCAAGGCGCTGGTGCTGGTCAGCGGCAAGCCCGACAGCTTCATCGCCGGGGCCAACATCGAGATGCTCAAGGCGGTGACCACCGCCCAGCAGGCCGAGCGGCTGTCGCGCGAGGGCCAGGCCAAGTTCGACCGGCTGGAGCAGCTGCGGATGCCGGTGGTGGCAGCCATCCACGGCAGCTGCCTGGGCGGCGGGCTGGAGTGGGCGCTCTCCTGCTCCTACCGGCTGGCCACCGACGACCCCAAGACCCAGCTCGGGCTGCCGGAGACGATGCTCGGGGTGATCCCCGGCGCCGGCGGCACCCAGCGGCTGCCGCGGCTGATCGGCGTGCAGGCGGCGCTGGATCTGATCCTCACCGGCAAGCAGCTCAAGGCCAACAAGGCGCTCAAGCTGGGGATCGTGGACGAGGTCTGCCCGGTGGCGGTGCTCAAGAAGGTGGCCGTCGAGCGGGCGCTGGAGCTGGCCGGCGGCAAGCGGATGAACCGCAACGGGGTCGGGCTGAGCCGGCTCAAGGCGCTCAAGGGCAAGAAGCCGGCCTCGATCCTCCAGGGGCTGCTCGGGCCGCAGCTGTGGACCGAGGCGGCGCTGGAGGAGAACCCCATCGGCCGGGCGCTGCTGTTCCGCAAGGCCAAGGAGGCGGTGGAGAAGAAGACCGGCGGCCACTACCCGGCGCAGCTCAAGGCGCTGGAGGCGGTCCGCATCGGCCAGGAGGAGGGCTTCGAGCGCGGGCTGGAGGCCGAGAGCCGGCTGTTCGGCGAGCTGGTGGTGGGCGAGGTCAGCAAGCAGCTGATGGGCATCTTCTTCGCCCAGACCGCGCTGAAGAAGGACAGCGGCGTCGACCAGAAGGACGTCAAGGCCAAGGAAGTCAGGAAGATCGGCATGTTGGGCGCGGGGCTGATGGGCTCGGGCATCGCCTACGTCACCGCCCAGGGCGGCATCGGCGTGCGGCTGAAGGACCGGGACATCGGCGCCGCCGGCAAGGGCGTGTCGGCGGTGAAGGCGATCTATGACGAGCGGGTCAAGCGCCGCTCGATGACCGGCCTGGAGCGCGACCAGAAGATGGCGCTGGTGACCGCCACCGCCGACTACAGCGGCTTCAAGACCTGCGACGTGGTGATCGAGGCGGTGTTCGAGGACATCAAGCTCAAGCACCAGATGGTCCAGGAGGTCGAGGCGGCGTGCCGGCCGGAGACGATCTTCGCCTCCAACACCAGCTCGCTGCCGATCACCCGCATCGCCGAGGTGAGCAAGCGGCCCGAGAACGTGATCGGCATGCACTACTTCTCACCGGTCAACAAGATGCCGCTGCTGGAGATCATCGTCACCCGCAAGACCAGCCCCCAGACCACCGCCACCTGCGTGGCGCTGGGCAAGAAGCAGGGCAAGACGGTGATCGTGGTCAACGACGGGGTGGGCTTCTACACCAGCCGCATCCTGGCGCCGTACATGAACGAGGCGGCCTTCGCGCTGATCGAGGGCGGCGACGCCATCGAGATCGACAAGGCGCTGGTGGAGTTCGGCTTCCCGGTTGGCCCGATCACCCTGCTCGACGAGGTGGGGATCGACGTCGGCTCCAAGGTCGCCCACATCATGCAGGCCGAGTTCGGCGACCGGATGAACGCCCCCTCGGCGATGGACGCGCTGGTCAAGGACGGACGGCTGGGCCGCAAGGCGAAGAAGGGCCTCTACCTCTACGACCAGGAGACCGGCAAGAAGCTCAAGGAGATCGACCCGACCGTCTACGACATGCTGCCCGGCGGGCGCAGCCGCAAGAGCGGCGACAAGAAGGAGCTGGCCGAGCGGATCGCGCTGCAGATGGTGAACGAGGCGGTGCGCTGCATGGGCGACGGCATCCTGCGCAGCGCCCGCGACGGCGACGTGGGAGCCATCTTCGGCCTGGGGTTCCCCCCGTTCCGCGGCGGCCCATTCCGCTACGTCGACGCCACCGGCGCCGCCAACGTGCTGCGAAAGCTCGAGGGCTACCAGGCCAAGTTCGGCGTGCGCTTCACCCCGGCCCCGCTGCTGGTGGAGATGGCCAAGAGCGGCAAGAAGTTCTACCAGGGCTGAGCGACAGCTCGAGAAAGTGCGAGGCGGCGGTCGGCGCGAGGCCGGCCGCCGCCCTTCCATTTCGACCGTGCCCAGTTGGCGAAGCGTCGCCCGATTCGGCGTTCAGAAGAGGAGCCGATAGCCCACTGTCGCGGTCGCGCCCGACAGGCTGGTTCCGGCCCCCGCGGCCACCGTGTCGATCTGGCCCCAGTCGAACTGGGCCTCGACCGTGACCGCTCCCGGGCCGATCGCGACCTCCGCCCCGAGGCGCCCGCCTACGCCGAGGCGGGTCGCTTTCTCCACCGTCGGCGAGATCGGCTGTCCGCTGGCAGAGCCGCTGACGGTCTGCTGCAGCATGGAGATTCGCAAGCCCAGCCCGGCGTAGGGCACCACGTGCTCGAACGCCCCCGTCAGCCGGTAGAGCACCGTCGGGGTGACCGTCAGCTGCCTCTGCGTCAGGGTCCAGTCGTAGCTGCCGCTGTCCACGCGCGGGTCGCTCACCGTCCCACTCGAAGTCGGCTGCGCGTAGCTCAGCCCCGCCAACAGCGCGACGCCGCGCGAGGCGACCGGCAACACCACCCCCAGATCCAGCGAGGCCCCGACGCTCGGCCGCAGCGCCTTGAACGGGAAGAGCCCGCCGAGATTCAGTCCCGCCAGGAGGGCCAGCCCTTCCTCCTTGGCCTGTGCAGCCGCGCTCGCCTGGACCGTCGGCGGCGGCGGTGGAGGTTTGGCCGATTCGGCGGCGACCGCCTCGACCGTGCGCACCTCCGGCTTCGGCGCGGGTGCAGGAGCTGGCGCGGGCGCCGGGGCCGGAGCCTTGCCGGCCTCCGGAGCGGCCGCGTCGGTCTTCTTCGCCGCCTCGGCCTTCGCCGGCACCGCTTTGCCGGCCTTCGCCTTGGCCTTCGGCTCTGCCGCCGAGGCCGCCACCGGGAGCGCAACAACCAGGAGCATGATCAGGATTCGTCTCATCGGCGGCCTCCCTACCAGACCATCAACAAGGTGGTGTTGTCCGCGCCGGCACCGTTGTTGGCTCCGCCGACCACGAAGAAGAATGCGCTCTGCACCGTGCTGCCGGCGAGGTAGCGGCCCGAGCCCAGGTTGATGCCACCCACCGAGTTCCAGGCCCCTGCGGTCAGCGCCGGCGGGGTACCGGAGATCACCGCCGAATGTCCGTCGGAGGCCGGAACCGCGCCCGAACCGCCCCAGGCGAAGAGCGTGCCGGCGGCGGTGTTGGCGCTGTAGCCAGCCAGGTCGGAGCCAAACTGGTCCATGGCGCTGAAGGTCCCCAGGTCGCCTCCGGTCGCCACCTGGCCAGCATCGACATTGTGGACGAAGGTTGCCGGTCCCGTGCTCCCCAGGCCGCCGCCGACATAGACGTAGGAGGTTCCGGCGGCGATCGAGCTCGAGACGGTCTGGTCCGCCACCCAGGCGCCGATCTGCCAGCGGCCGGCGCTCAGGCTCCTCTGCCCCGCGGTCCAGGCCGTCCCCACCGTCTGGTGGCCGTTCGGATTGATGGTCACCGGCAGGAACTCGTAGCTCGACAGCATGCCATTGGTCGCGCTCGCCCCGCCCAAGGCGTAGAGGTAGAAGCGGCCGGCGACCGAGGGATCGAAGGCGGCGGCAGCGGCGTGTCCCTTGCGCGCGGTCCCCAGGTTCGGCAGCTGGGTCCACTTGCCCAGGCTGCCCAGCGGCAGCGGCGACTGGGACGGGGTCTGCGCCGAGGCGGTGCCGTCGTCGGTCCAGGTCAGCACCGAGGCGCCCACCGTGGTCATCAGGACCTCCCCCCCCGAGCCCCCGTTGACCGCCGGGGTGCGGTAGATGTCGTAGCCGACCACGTTCGGCAGCGCCGCGCCCAACGAATCGACCGGGTGGCTCCAGGCCAGCAGGACCTGAATCTTGTGCCCGGCGAAGGCCGGCACCCGGACGATGACCTCCTCGCTCGGCAGCGACTCGCCGCCGGGGTTGTCGGGGTCCGCATCGGCATACACCGCCGACACCCGGTACAGCCAGATGCCAGGGTCGAGCCCGGTGTTGGCCGGGACCAGGTCGGCGATGTCGAGGTGCGGCACTTCCGAAGGGTCGAGGATCATCGCCCGCTCGGCCGAGGCCAGCGCGGCGGTGCCGTCGCTGCCGCCGTGGACGTAGACGTAGCGCCCCACCGTCGACGAGCCGGCGAAGGCGCGCGCGGTGCCCAGCGAGGAGCGCTGGGCAGGCCTCCAGGAACCCATGGTTCCGAACGGGTCCACCGACGCCACCTCGATGTCGGCGAAGGGCGCCCCCGCGCTGCCCGAGCCGCCGTCCCCGCCGATGGCGTAGACGAACCGCGCCGCTCCGGTGGCGTCGCCGGCAGCGGCGACCGGCGCTCGGCGTCCCTTCCCGAGAGCCTGCCCGGCCGCCTGGCTGGAGAGATTGCCCGGGGTGTCGGTGACGCCGACCGCGGAGAAGTCGGAGTACGAGCCGTCGGCGTTGGTCAGCCGCACCACGCAGGTGGCACCGTTGGCGAGCCCCGACACGCTCCCTGAGACCGTGCACGCCCCCGCGCTGCACGACGGGTTGCCGGCCAGGGTCACGGTGTGCGAGGTGCCGGCCCCGCCGCCGGAGCGGCAGCTGAGCGAGGCGGTCGCTCCGGCGCTGAAGTTCGTGCCGGCGATCTTGAGGGTGTTGGTTCCGGTGTTGAGCAGCGACGCCGGCGTCACCGAGTTCACCACCGGCGGCGGCGAGGCCATCACCTCGAAGAACGCGGGCAACGGCAACACCCCCACCTTGCCGTTCGGGTTGACCACCACCAGCTCGTAGCGCCTGGCCGGCTGATTGGCGGGCACCACGGCAGTGAGGGTGTCGGCGTCGACGAAGGAGACCGACTGCAGCTGGATGGCGACATCGGTATTGGAGGCGCCGAACGGGTTGAGGAACAGGCGCGGAGTCGCCACGAACGGCTCGGCGCTGCCGACCCCCGCCGCCGTGTCGCGCTTGACGACGACCGCGGTGGCGCTGCCGGAGTATGCAAACGGCGGAGTCACGCTCTTCAAGGCGATCGAGGTCGAGTCGGTTACCGTGATCGCGCTGTCGAGGGTCGCCGGGCAGCCGGTGGAATCGGCCACCGACAGATCATAGGCGCCGGGAGCCTGGCCGGCGGGGATGATCACCTGGACGCGGTTGGGATGGCCGGGGACCGGCAGACCATCGAGAGGGATGACTGGCCCGGCGGCGCCGTGCGGAATCAGCCTCGCCGTCAGGTTGCCGGCGGCGGGCCAGACCAGCTTGGTGACGTAGACAGTGACCCGCGTCGCGATGCCGTTGTAGACGACCTCGGGGTCGGCGAAGAAGGCCACCGGCCCGGCGACCACGGTCAGCGTCTTGTGCGGGGCCACGTCGGTGCAGCCGTCGTTGTTGTCCACCACCACGTCGAAGACCGCGTCCAGGGAGCCGCCCGCCAGGAAGGTGGCGGTCAGGCTGGTGCCGGCGGCGTTGACGTCGGTGGTGGTGCTGGCGACGGGGGCCTTGGCGCCGCTCGGATCGACCAGCGACACGCTGGCCCCCGGGACGAAGTTCTCGCCGTTGACGGTCAGGTTGCCCCCGCCAGTGCAGATCGAGGCCGGCACCGTGCTCGTCACCACTGGCGGCGGCTCGACCTTGAGCTCGATCGTCTGGGTGGACGAACAGCCCGCCGGCAGCGGGTTTTCGACCGAGACCGGGTAGGTTCCAGCGGCGAGCAGCCCCTGGGGCAGCACCACGATCAGCCCGGTGCACGAGCTGACCGGGCCCTCGGCGATCGTCCAGCCGGTGGCGGTGCAGCCGGTCGCTTCGATCGAGGTGAAGTCGGCGTTCGACTTGGAGCCGATGTGCACGGTGGGCAGGGTCTGCCCGATCCTGAGGAAGTCGGTCCCGGTCAGCTTGAGGGTCTGGGCGCCCTGGGCATCGCAGAGCCCGGCCCGGTCGGTGCCGGACAGGGTCGGCGGTGGGACGATGCGCAGGTTGAGGCTCTCGCTGGTGGCGCAGGCCGCCGGCACCGGATTGGTCACCGAGACGCCGTAGTCGCCCGGCGGAAAGAGCCCGGTGGGCAGGACTACCGTCAGGCCGGTGCAGGTGCTGACCGCGCCCTCGGCGAAGGTGCCGGACAGCGCGGTGCAGCCAGTGGCGACGACCGAGGTGAAGTCCTGGTTGCCGCGCGAGCCGATCTTCACGTTGGGCACCGCCCCGCCGACGGTGAGGAACCCGGTCCCAGTCAGCTGGACCGTCCGCGAGCTCTGCGCGTCGCAGAACAGGGTGTGGTCGGCCGACAGCAGCACCGGGGCGGGAACCGCCGCCAGCCCCGAGGAGAAAGTGGCCGCCGTCTTGCCGTCGGGGTTGGTGACGGTGATGTCGTAGAAGCCCGGCTGCAGCGCCAGCGCCGGGGTGACGTCGAAGGAGAGCAGCTGCTCGCTGGTCCAGTGGAGCAGGCTCGCCTCGGGAGCGGCAGGGGCGTCGGGGATCGCCACCTCGCCGCTGGCCGCCGCACCGCCGAGAGTCCTGGTCTGGCTCAGCTTGACCGCCGGGAACAGCAGCCTGGCGCCAGCGTAGGTGCCGCTGGGCATCGGAGTGAAGCCCTCGCCCGACAACTGCACCCGCGTGGTGAGCTGCTGGTTGCAGACCAGGTCGGGCTTCACCTTGTCGGCGGTGACTGACGGGCTGGCAATGTCGTGAGAACAGCTACACAGAACGGCAAGAGTCAGCGGAACGACGGCGTGCTTGAGGCGCATGCTCCCTCCCGGTTGGCCAGGACTCTGTCACATTCGGGTAGTCGCGAGGAATGACCCTCTGTGCGGCGGACCAGCCACCGCGATGACGCAGGCGGTCATCCGGGCGAGGCGGCGGGCGTCAAAAGAAGTAGCTGCCGCCGAAGACCACCGACAGCTCTCGGCCGTCGACCTGGAGGATGCGGGTCAGGGTCGGGCTCTCGGACACCGAGGCGTCGCCCTTCATCGCCGCATACTTGGCGGCAATGGCGAAGCTGTGGTGGACGTCGTCGTTGTAGCTGAGCCCGACCGTGCCGCCGTACTGGTCCCAGGAATCGGCCTGCAGGGCGGCGCTGGCGTCGGTCGGCGAGTGGTGCGGGGCGCTGGTGAAGTTGGTGAAGGCCCCGGCCCGAATCCAAAGGTCCTTGGTCAGGTGGACCTCGGTGGCCAACGAGCCGTTGAGCACCTGGTTCTTCTCCACCAGCCGTCCCATCAGCTGGGTGCTGTCGTAGCCGTGGAAGGTCGCGTCGGCCGCCACCAGCCAGCTGCGCAGGATCTTGAGGCTCATCCCCGCCCCGAGCATCGGCGGCACCCTCGACTCGATCTGGCTGTTGTTGAGCGCCGGCTGGCGCTTGAAGACCAGGTCCTGGGTGCCGGTCGCCCAGTCGGCGATGAAGGTCTCCTGCTCGGCCACCGCCTTGGTCGAGACGTTGACCGGCATCTGCGCGGCGACCCCCAGCCGGAAGCGGCCGTCCTGGCCGCCGGGGTGGTAGAGCAGCCCGAGGATGATCAGCACCCCATGGCTGATTCCCTGCTCGTCGTACGAGCTCTGCCAGGCATGGGGCAAGTCCGGCCGGCTGGGATCCGGCCGGGAAAGCTCGCGGTAGTCGCTGCGGTGCTCGCGATAGGTCCGGTAGACGTAGAAGCCGGCAACCCCCAGGTCGAGATCCCGCCCCACGTCCTGGCCGTAGCTGAAGCCGACCAGATAGGTCGCGTCGCTGCGCTCGCGGCCCATCCGCACTTCCGCCAGCCCGCTGTCGGCCGGCAGGCTCTCCGCCGTGAAGACCTGGTTGACCCGGAAGGCCTCCTGCGACGGCGTCAGCCCGGAGAAGGCCAGCCGGCCGCTCCCCAAGGGCGAGGTGGTGACCGCGCTCGGGGAGAAGGCGGAGGTCGAGTCCAGGTTGAGGTTCTGGCCGAGGAAGTCCTTGAAGGTGAGCGTCCGGCCGACGAGCGCGGTGCCGCTCAGCGACACCATGTCATGGCGAGCATGGGCCAGACCGGCCGGGTTGTAGTAGGCGGCCGACGGCTCGTCCGCCAGGCCGATCATCGTCCCGGCCATCCCGGTCGCCCGCGCCCCCATGAAGATGTCGTTGTAGTGGTACTCGTCCGCGGCACTCAGACTCGGCAAGGCCAGCAGGAGCGCGGCAACCAGCGCCTTCTTCATGGGCCGGCATCTTCGCGGCTTCGCCCGTTCGAGGCAACCGCTCGTCCCCCCTCTTTCCAACCGCATGACGCAGCGCGCGAGCTCACTCTGTCCTTGATGCGGGGCCAGCGCCGGAATAGGAACCGTCCGCGAAACGTCCTGTGTGAAAGGCCGGCTCGCCCCTGCTCCCCATGCACTCGACCCCCTCCAAGTCCCTCAATCTCCTCAAGAAAGCTCTTCCGGTTGCCTGCCTGGCGGTGCTCATGGCCCCCTCGCTTGACGCCCGCGCCAGCACCAGTCCCTTCGGCCCCGCCGAGAACATGACCTGGGAGTGCCGCTTCCTCGGCCTGCCGATCGGCAAGGCGGTGTTGATGGTGGGCGGCTCCACCACGGTCGAGGGCAAGAATGTCTGGCCGGTCATCGGCATGGCGAAGACCGATCCCCTGTTCGCCTTCTTTCCCCTCAAGGACAAGTACGTCAGCTGGTGGAACCCCGCCGAGCACGTCAACCTGGGCAGCGAGCTGATCGCCGAGGAGAAAGGCGCCCGCCGCCGCGAGCGGGTGCGCTTCGATCGCCAGGCCAACCGCGCCCTGTCCCGCAACGAGAAGGAGGGGCAGCAGGTCGAGGAGCAGGAACACGAGGTCCCCGAGGGCGCGGTGGACATGCTGTCCGCCTTGCTGCGGGTCCGCGAAGCCAAGCTGGCCGTCGGCGACCACCTCGAAGTGCCGATCTTCACCGGCCACCGCAACTTCACCCTCAAGGCCGACGTCGCCCGCCGCGACAAGGTCGAGGTCGCCGCCGGCAGCTTCGAGACGGTGCTGCTCAACGTCCAGGTCGAGCTGACCGGCAACCTCGCCACCAAGCGCGACCTGCGGATCTGGGTCACCGACGACGAGCGCCACGTCCCGGTCAAGATGGACGCCGACTTCGTCGTCGGCAGCCTGGTCGCCGATCTGACGCATTACGAGCGCGGCACCTCCCGCTGATCGCGCCGCCGGTTGTCGCCGGCGAGGAGACGGCCTAACTCTTTCGCCGCCGGGGGCCTGCTCCCCCGGCGCGCGATGACCCGGCTGATTGCCATCTTCCTGTTCGCCGCCGGAGCCCTGGCCCTCGCCCGGAGCGAGCGCCCCTGGGCCGGCGTCGCCCCCTTGATGGTCAAGGTGCGCCCCGGGCAGCTCCCCGCCGGCCCGCTGCGCATCGACCTGGCCGCCGCCCGCGGAGAGTGCGAGGCGGCGCAGATCGCGGTCCCGGCCCCGGCCCGCGAGGTCGCGCCCCGGGCCAGCCCGCTGCGCGCCGCCGGCGCCGCAGAGATCGCCCCCCTCCTCTACCGCGAGGCCTTCCTCGACCTGGCCCAGGCCACCAACGCCGAGGGCGCTGCCGGCCTGTGGCCCGACGCGCTGATCCCCGAGCGCGACCCGTATCTCCACGAGAGCCGCGGCGCCTTCCCCGCCAGCTCCCGGGGCCAGGAGCCGGTGGTGGCCTTCTACGAGGTCTGCGTCCCCCGCTCCGCGCCTCCTGGGACCTACCGGGGCGAGGTGGAGCTGACCGCCAAGGGAGAGCGAGCACTGAGGATTCCGGTGACACTCCGGGTGCGGGCGTTCGAGCTGCCGGCGACCTCGACCCTGCCCACCAGCTTCGGCTTCAGCGGATTGACGGCCTGCGTCGGCCACCACCTCGAGACCAGCGAGCACAACATTCAGCGGCTGACCCGGCTCTACGCGGTGGCGGCGCTGCGCCATCGGCTGTCGCTGCACGGGCTGACCATGGAGCCGCCGCCCTTCGAGGGCGATCCGGCGCGGCCGGACTTCGCCGCCTACGACGCCGAGGTCGGCCCGCTGCTCGACGGCACCGCCGCCCCCGACGGCGCCCGCTTCACCTCCACCGACGTCCGCCTCCACCCCCAGGCCCGCACCGACGAGCAAAAAGTGGCCTACTGGCGGGCCTTTGCCGCCCACCTCGCCGACAAGGGCTGGCTGTCGCGGGCCTTCGTCTACGCCAAGGACGAGCCGAAGAAGGACGAGCTCGACGAGGTGCGCCGCTTCGCCCAGCTGGTCCACCGGGCCTCGCCGCAGCTCAAGGTGCTGGTCACCGCCCCGCTCGAGCCGCGGCTTCTGGGCGCCGCCGACGTCTTCACCCCCAACCTCAACTGCCTCTTCGCCCGCGGCGACTTCGAATACTGCCGGCCGCTCTCCCCGCTGGCCGCCTACGCCCCGCTGCGCCAGAAGGGCAACCGGCTCTGGTGGTACCAGTCGTGCGCCAGCCACGGCTGCGGGCCGGTCGGCCCCCTCGACCTGGCCGCCCGCCGCTATTTCTCCGGCTGGCCCTCGTACATGGTGGACCACGACCCGGCCCTCAACCGCGCCATGGGAGTGCTGGCCTATCTCCACGGAATCGAGGGCGAGCTCTACTTCAACACCGTCGAAGCCTATCAGCCGTCCGAGGGGCGGCCCGCCGATCCCTGGGCCGACCAGTGGCGCTTCCACGGCAACGGCGACGGGACGCTCTTCTACCCCGGCACCCCGGAGCGGATCGGCGGCAAGAGCGACGTCCCCATCGCCTCGCTGCGGTTGGCGCTGATCCGCAAGGGGCTCGAGGACTACGAGTACCTCGCGCTCGCCCGGAAGCTCGGGCTGGAATCGCAGGCGCGGGAGTTCGCTCTGTCGGTCGCCTCGCAGCCGTTCGAGATCGCCAGGGACCCCCAGAAATGGTCCCAGGGGCGTGAGCGCCTGGCTGCCCAGTTGGAGGCCGCCTGGAGGAAGCAGCGGCGGGAATAGACCCGGCGGCCCGCCGTCGGATGATGCATGGCGCCGGGGCCGCGACGGCGCGTGCTACTCTCTCGGCGCCTCGCAAAACACAAGCCGCCCGAGGAGACCGGAGCGAAGAACGATGCGCCGCCTACTTGCCGCCGCGCTGCTGGTCGCCGCGCCCGCCTTCGCCGGCGAGCCCGCGGCCCCTGGAGTCAGCCTGCCGCCGATGTCCCCCTCGGCGGTCAGCGTCGGACGCCCGCAGCTCAAGGCCGTGGACCTGCCGCTGATCCCGCTGACCCCGGGAGAGTGCCCGGCGCTGCCCCGGCCTCGAAGCGGGCCGCCGCCGTTCCCCGCCGGCGAGGCGCTGGGCTACGACGTGGACGTGATGGGGATGCGCGCCGGCAAGATGGACTTCTTGGTGCTGCCCTCGCAGGGCAAGGGGGCCGCCGCCGAGATCCCGGTGCGGGTGCAGGCCGAGTCGAACACCTTCTTCAACAAGGTCCGCAAGATCAAGGCCGAGCTCTACAGCTACCTCAAGGCCCGCGACCTGCGGCCGCGGAGGTTCACCGAGAACCTGTCCGAGGGCGAGGCGCGGCGGCTGGCGGAGGTGGAGTTCCTCCCCACCGACCGGCAGGTGGTGGCCAGCTGGAGCTCCAACTTCGGCAATGGCGGGCTGCGCCAGGAGGTGGCCAACGACGCCTTGGACTACGTCGGGGCGATCTACCTGTTCCGGGCGCTGCCGCTGCGGGTGGGCCAGCCGTTCTGCTTCGAGGTCTACGCCCTCAAGAAGCTGTGGCGGCTGACCGGCAAGGTGGAGGCCAAGGAACAGCTGAGCACGCCGGCCGGGGTCTTCAACACCTTCCACCTGTCGGGCACGGCGGTGATGCTGGGCAGCGACAAGAAGCGCGAGGTCCACGTCTGGATCAGCGACGACGCCCAGCGGCTGCCGGTGGCGGCGATGGGGGTCATCGACTTGGGGCCGGTGCGGGCGGTGCTGACGAGCCTGTCGCGGCCGGATCACAAGCCCCAGGGCCAGGGCTCGCGGAAGATGGACTGGTAGGTCGCTCGTTCGGGTTGGGCGAAACCGAGCATTGATCCGTTCACCCAGGGCGGCCGCGCCCGGAACGGCACCGACATTCAGCAGACAATTCCAGATCTTGGACTCGCTAGCGCGCCGAGCGGGTGGCGAGCTGCATCAGCCGGCGGCGCAGGTTGCCGAGTACCACCACCAGGTAGTCCACCTGATCGAGCACCGCCGGATCGTCGGCCAGGTCGATCAGGTCGGTGGCGCGCACCCCCGGGCTGCCCAGCAACGAGACCACCTCGTCGAAGAAGTTCTGGACTCCCTCCAGGGTCCGCTGCCCCTCCCGCAGGTCGTCCTCGAGGAACTCGAGGTGGATCGGATCCGGGTCGCTGGCCCTGCGCATGCGGGCGCGCAGCTGCTGGACGGCGTCCTTGATGGCGTCGCGATCGGTCAGCTCGGCAGGTGGCAGGGAAATGGCCTCGCGCATGTTGGTCCTCGTCCGCAGCCGGGTCAGGCCGCGTGCTCTGTCGCCTCGATAAGGTGCCGCGCACCCAGCTCGATCTCTTCGCTCGGGCGCCCCTCGATCTCCGAGCGCAGCCGCACCCGGTAGAGCGTCCCGCGGTTGTCGCGGTGCAGCGCCGAAAGCGCCCCGCGCGCCGCCAGCCGGTCGAGCACGGCGTTGAGCCGCCGCGGCGACAGCCCCAGCAGCGACTCGAGCTCGCGCCGCGCCAAGCGGCAGAAATTGCGCCCCTCACCCCACGAGCGGCGGATCAGCTGCAGGTAGCAGGCCTGCTCGCACGCGCCCAACCCCGGGAGCGGCTCGAAGGCCTCGGCGGGCAGCAGCACGCCCCGGCAGACCCGGGCGGCCCCAATCCACTCCTCGCCGTGCTGGAAGCGCAGCAGCTCGCCGTCGGCGAGCGCCTCGGCAGCGCGCAGAGCGGCCGAGAGCCCCAGGGGCTCCGTCGCCAACGTCCGTGCGCTCTGTCGGGCTGAGTCCGCCAAGTCCGCTCCGTGCTACCGCGCGCAACAGGGAGTCCGACGAAATCGAGGCCTCCCGAGCGAATTGTCGGTCGAACGGCTGGCAGGTCAATTTTCTGGCCGGAGAGCGCTCGCCCGATCGCATGGCGACGACCGGACAGACCTCGACCGCGCGGGCGGAAAGCTCCGCCGCTCTCGACCGCTGAAGAATGGGAAGCCGGCGCGCGGGCTACTTGGGATCCAGCGCCAACACCGCGGTGCCGTACTCGGGCATCGGCACGTCGATGCCGGTGCTGCCCAGGCTGGCGGTGGCGCGGGTGCCGAAGTCGGTGGCGTTGCGCAGATCGCGGATCTGGTACTGCGAGGCGGTCAGCCCCAGCCCGGCGGCGTCGGCCACTTTGAGGTGGACGGTGCCGGCGGCGTGGTCATTGGTCATGAAGATCAGCTTGCGCCCGTTGCGCATCGAGCGAGCCCAGGCCACCTCGCGCACCCCGCCGGTGAGCAGCCGCGGCTGCAGCCCGGCCATCGCCGCCACATGCCGCGCCAGCTCGCGCTTGCGGTTCAGGTCATCGGCCCCGGCCCCGTAGTAGAAGGAGCTGTTGTAGACCGAGGTCAGGTAGGTGCCGATGAAGGCCACCGGCCCGCCGCTGCCGCTGTTCCAAGTGTACCCGACGGTGCGTCCCGGCTGGCCGTTCCACTGCTTCTCGACCAGGAAGGTCGAGGACCCGGACGGCGGGCTGAAATAGCTGGCATACCAGTAGCCGGTGGTGATCCCCGGCGCCGAAGGCAGCGTGGAGATCACGTCGCCGGCCCGCAGTCCGACCACCACGCTCGGGAAGTCCCAGGTGAAATCCCAGGTCGCCTGGTAGAGCGCCGCCAGGGCGTCGACCGCGGCGCTGGGCTTGCCGTCCAGGCCGCGCGCCCCCGGGCTGAGCACCTGCAGGATCGCCCCGCCCTGCCGGTGGTAGTCGGTCAGCAGCTTGGCGGTGTCGTCGGCGACGAACTCCGGGCAGACGAACACCACCAGCTTGTACTTCGACAGGTCCGGGTGCAGCCGCGCGTCCACGAAGGCCGGGTTGAAGCCGGCGTTGGCCAACCAGCCGTAGACCCCGGGCATTTCGTTGGCCCAGAACGGCTCCATCGACTCCTTGGTGTTGGCCTGCGGCACCTGGTAGTGCGAGTCGACCAGGATGGCGATCGGGTCCTCGACCGCGTCGGACTCGGCGATGTGCTCGCCGCGCACCAGGTAGCCCCAGGCCCGCAACACGTCATTGCGCGGCCGGGCAGTGCCGTCGGGGGCCAGCGCCGCCTGGAAGTCGTAGACGGTGTTGTCCAGGTTGTAGCCGCCCCGGTAGACGTAGATCGATCCGACCCGAAGGCCGTGGCCGAAGGACTTCGCCAGCACCTGATCGGTCTCCGCCGGGCGGACGTTGGGCGGGCCGGCCACCGGGAAGTCGAAGAAGCCGCCCTGGATTTCGGCGCCGAAGGAGAATCCGGCCCCGCTGTCCTTGGTGTAGAGGCGGTTGTTCTCCTCGAAGGTCTTGACGGCGTGCTCGACCTGGAACGGGTTGTCCATCAGGTCGTTGTTGGTGACCAGCATCTTCGGATAGACGTCCAGCCCGGCGAGCCCGAACGCGTTCTTCATCGTGCCGTTGTGCAAGAGGATGTTCTTGTTCACCAGCCCGAAGGAAGAGTCGTTGGTCAGGAAGATGATCTCCGGCTCGCGGATGCCGCGGTCCTCGAGCATCTTGCGCAGGGTGCCCAGGTACTCGCCCACCAGCGCGTGGCCGGCCTCGTACCAGTCGCGGGCGCGCACGTCGTCCGAGGGATGGGCCGGAGCGCTGGTGGGAGGCATCACCGAGTTGAAGTCCGGCCAGGCGCTGCCCCAGGCGGCGTTGAGGGCGTCGATGGTGGAGTACTTCTTCTTCATCTGCCCGCGGAAGTGCGCCACCGCGGTCGGGGAGTAATCCACGTCGCCGAAGCGATCGGCCCAGTAGAGGTTGGTCTCGTTGTCGATCTGCACCCCGATGATGCAGCGGGTGGCGATGTGCTTGCGGATGATCGGGACGATCTTGTCGTACCAGGCGCCCACCGCCGCCAGGTAGGCCGGGTGGAGGAAGGTCGGCTGCACCTGGGTCGGATCGTTCTTGGTGCCGAAGGTCTGGGCGGTGGAGAAGTTGAACGGCGTGCCGTCGGCCTTCAGCGCCAGCGCCTCGGGGTGGGCGGCCTTCCACCAGTCCGGCACCGCGCCGAAGGAGCCCGGTCCCTTGGGCCACTCGCCGGTGATCAGTGGCCCGGGGCGGGCGAAGACCTTGAAGCCGCGCTGGCAGGCCCTCTCCAGGAAGGCGTCGGCGTCGCGGGCGCCGGCGAAGTCCCAGGCCCCGTCGGCCGGCGAGTGGTAGTCCCAGGGGAAGTAGGTGGTCAGCAGCTCCATGTTGGCGGCGGCCATCGCGTCCAGGGTCTGCTGCCACATGGCCCGGGTCTTGGCCTCGTCGAAGTTCTGGTCGCGCACCCGGAAGTACTGCAGCTCGCCGCCGAGCATGGTCATCGCCGTGCCGTCGACCACCAGCCGCCCGTCCCTGACCGTCACCGAGCCCGCCAGCCCGGCGTCAGAGCCGCCGTCGCTGCCCCCGCCGTCCGCACCGCCGGCGTCGGCGCCCGCGTCCAGGAATTCGGCGGCGTCTAGTCCGATCCCGGCGTCGCTCCCGGCGGCCGGCGCCCCGCCGCACTGACAGCCGGCGATCACCAGGACCGCCCCCAGCAGTGCGAGCCGGGGCAGCTGAAGAGCGGCAAAGGCGAGCTGCGCTTTCATCGATTGGCTCCCGCGCCGGCGCGGCTACAACGCGACGCCGGCAATTGTTCGAGCGCCGGCAGCATCTCGTGACATCCCGTTCGCAGGCAATAGTCCAGCTTGAGACGATCCGGGTGGCCCAATCCTGCGGAAAGGAGCGCCGGCCGCGGACACCTATTTCGGGCGATGGCAACCCCGATCCGAGGGCCGCCGGCGGCGGCGACGCCAAGCGGACAGAGCCCGGTCCCCGACCTTGCCGGGTGGGAGGCCTGCCGCTATACTCGCGCCCCTTCCCGAACCGGAGAAAACCGCGATGAATCTGCGCCCTTGGGTCCTTCTCGCCGCGCTTGTGGCGGCCTCCTCCTGCAAGAAGGAGACGCCGGCCGCGGCCCCAACTCCTGCTCCCGCCCCGGTGGCCGCCGCCAAGCCCGCCAAGGCGCCCGAGGCCGTCCCCGCCTCCGTCTCCGGCAAGAGCGATCCCGACTGCCTGGGCCCCATCGACCTGGCCCCGGTCGAGAAGCTGACCATCGCCGGCAAGAAGGCCGAGCAGACCGGCTACAAGCTGTCCTTCCTCGACAAGGATCAGGGCGAACAGGTCACCTTCGGCGTGCTGGGGAGCATCAACGAGGACAGCGGCGAGAACCTGGTCAACCTCAAGAAGTACCTCGACTTCTTCAAGGCCGAGGGGGCCAGGGCCATCCTGGTGGTCGGCGACAGCGGCGACTCGCGCGAATCGATTGAGCGCGCGCTGGCCCCGGTGGCCGAGACCGGCCTGCCCACCTTCGTGCTCACCGGCAACCGCGAGTGCCGCGCCGACTTCAACGACGCGCTGGCCTCGCTGCAGAAGAGCCATCCCAACGTGGTCAACCTGGGCAAGGTCCGCGACGTCGAGTTCGACGGGGTGGAGCTGATCAGCCTGCCCGGCTACTACGACAAGAAGTACATCCACTGCGCCAACGGCACCGGCTGCCAGTACTTCAAGCAGGACGTCGAGGCCCTCAAGACCCTGGCCAAGCAAGCCGAGAACCCGGTGGTGCTGGTCTCGCACGGCCCGCCGCACGGCGAGGACGCCAACGCCATCGACCGCCTCTCCGAAGGGACCAACGTCGGCGACGCCAACCTGACCGCGCTCATCGCCGAGACCGGCATCCCCTTCGGCGTCTTCCCCAACATCAAGGAGGCCGGCGGGCGGGCCACCAACCTCGACGGCAGCAGCCTGATCCGCGAGGGCGAACTGGCCGACAAGCTCTTCCTGAACCCCGGCGCCGCCGACTCGGTGGCCTGGTCGATGAACGACGGAACGCAGTCGGTGGGCATGGCCGCCACCCTCACCGTCAAGGGGCAGAAGGCCAGCTACAAGATCTTCCGCGCCAAGGCCCTCTCCGCCGAGGAGAAGGCCCAGGCCCAGAAGCTGGCGCCCAAGCAGGCCGCGGCCAAGGAAGAGGCCGCCCCCGCCAAGGACGAGAAGAAGGAAGAGAAGAAGGCCGAGAACTAGGCGAAAGGCGGTCGGTGCAATGGCGGGCCAGCCCAAGCTGCGCCTGGGGGAAATCCTCGTTAAGGCCGGGCTCATCAACGAGTCCCAGCTCGAGGCGGCGCTCTCCGAGCAGCGCAAGTGGGGCGGCCGCCTCGGCCGGCTGCTGGTGGACATGGGGCTGATCGCCGAGCCGACCATCGCCGTCGCCCTGTCGCGGCAGCTGGGGATGCCCTGCGTCAACCTGGCGACTGCCCAGCTACCGCCGAGAGTCACCGAGCTGCTCCCGGTGCACATGGCCGAGCGCTTCGGGGTGATGCCGCTGGCGCTCGATCCCAACCGCAAGGTGCTGCGGCTGGCGACCAGCGACCCGACCAACTACGAGGCGCTGCACGACATCGCCTTCACCACCGGGATCAAGGTCGAGCCGGTGCTCGCCGGCCCCACCGACATCGACCGGGCGATCCGCCGCTATTACTACGGAGAAGTCGCTCCGACCGGGTCGACCGCCGCCTCGCCGGCCGACTTCGGAATACGGGAGGCGACCTACGGCGACGCCGCGCCCTCCCCTGCCGCCGCCGCGGCGCCTGCGACGACCGCCCTGGGGCCGACTGCGACCGACGTGAACCGCGCCATGGCCGAGCGGCTGTTGCAGCTCGAAGACCTGGCGGCGCGCCAGGCGCGGGCCTTGCGGGCGCTGGTGGAGACGCTCGAGGAGTCGGGCCTGCTCGACCGCGACGGCTACATCAAGCGCCTGCGCGGCTCCTCCAAACAATAGCCGCGGCGCCTCCACTCGTGCGCCGCGCGCCGCCGCGGGCGCCCGCTACACCATCAGCAGGCCGTCGGGGCTCTTCTTGCCGGCGTCGAGGGCCTGCTGCTGGCGCAGCCGCTCGTCGGAGAGCTCGCTGACCAGCGACAGGATCTGCGGGTGGGTGCTGATCAGCTCGTTGAAGGACTCGCGAGGCAGCCGCAGCAGAGTCGAGCGCTTGAGGGCCACCACGTCGGCGGTGGCGGCGCTCTTGGTGAGCAGCGAGATCTCCCCGAACAGCTCGCCCTGCTTGAGCTGAGCCAGCCGGGTGCCGTCGCTGCGGCGCACCTCGAGCTCGCCGAGCATGACCACGTAGAGCCCGTCGGTCGGCTGGCCTTCTTGGACCACCTTCTCGCCTTGGACGACCTGCCGGGACTTGAACCGCTCCACCAGCATGTTCCGCTCGCTCTTGTCGAACGGGCGGAAGAACTGGCTGGTGGACATGACGTTGTTGAGCAGTCGCTGCCCGGCAAACTTCTTGAGCACCTGGCCGACCTGCGGATAGCGCTTCTGCAGCTCGCCCAGCAGCGCCGCCGAGATCTCCAGGCACTCGACCTCGTCCAGCGCCAGCACCGAGGCGGTGCGCGGAGCCCCGGAGAGCAGCGCCATCTCGCCGAAGAACGCCCCTTCGCCAAGCTTGGCCAGCAGCACCTCGCCGCCGGCGGCCTTCTTGCACACCTTGACCTGGCCGCTGCAGACCACGAAGAAACTGCTGCCGACCGTGCCCTCCTCGACGATGGTCTGCCCGGCCTCGGCGCGCCGCAGATCGCAGCGCGACGCCAGCTCGACGAAGGCCTCGCGCGACAGGTCGGAGAAGAGCGGGATCTCGGGGAGCGAGCGCGGGGCCTCGGGCGCCTGGGGGGCCGGGGCGACCTCCTTCTCGTCCTCGACCGCGCCGATCTCCAGATCGGCCAGCGAGGCCGGGGCGCTGCCGGCGGCGACCTCGGGCGGGGCGAACCAGGAGCCAGGGGCAGGCGCGGCCGCGGCGACCTTGGAGCCGGTGCTCTGGGCCAGGGCCGCCTCCAGGCTGTCGGCGACCGCCTCGCCGGGATCGAGCTCGACCGCGGTGGTGGGAGCCGCAGGGGCCGGCTTGGGCTTGCTGGCCGGCTCGGGGGCGATGTCCGGCTCGCCCAGGTCGACCTCGGCCAGCGAAAAGCTTCGCGAGGCGGGCTTGGCGTCGGAGAACAGGACGTCGGCGCCGTGGCTGGCCGAGGGAGGTGCGGCGACCGGCGCCGGCTTGGCCGCAGGCGCGGGCTCGGCGGGAGCCTCAAGCTCGAGGGGCGCCGCCGGGGCCTTGGGCTGCGGGGCCGGCGCGGGCGGCTTGCCCGGCGCAGCAGCCTTGGCCTTCGGGGTCTCCAGCTCGATCGGAACCTCGACCTCGCCGGCGGCCGGAGCCGCCACCTGCTGCGGCGGTTCCCAGGAGCTGGCGCCCTTCCATCCGGCCGAAGCGTCCGGAGCCTCGAGCTCCAGGCCCGAAGCCGGCTGCTCGTCGGCGCCTTCCGAGCCCGACTTGACCCCCGCCTCCCAGGTGCGCCCTCCGGTGTCCAGCTCGAGCTCGATGGTGTCGCCGACCGCAGCGGTGGGGGCCGGGGGCGCCGCTGCCGCGGGAGCCGGTGACGCCTTGGCCGGAGCCGGCGCGGCCGCGGCAGGAGCAGCGGCCGCCGGCTTGGCGGGCGGGCCGGTGCGCTTGGCGTAGAGCTGGGCCAGCGTCTCCTGAGTGGCGACGTGCTTGGGGTCCACCTCGAGGATCAGCTTGCAGACTGCGATGGCGCGGGGAAGGAAGCCGTCGCGGGCGTAGCTCTCGGCGGCGAACTTGTAGGCGCCGACCGCGGCCTCTTTGTTGCCGGCCTTGACCAGCGCATCGCCCAGCCGGACGCGCAGCTGGGCGTCCTTGGGCTCCAGCTTGCACAGCTCCGAGTAGGCGCTGGCAGCCTTGTCGAACTTGCCCTTGGCAAAGTGCTTGGCGGCCTGATCCTTGAGTTCACGGATGTCGGCAGCCATCAGCGACTCCCCTGGGCCTCGGCGCTGGGCTTGCCCGAGGCCTCTTCGGCGGCGCGGCGCACCTCGGCATAATAGTCGAAGCGCAGAGCATCCACGGCTGGGTCGCGCACGCCCAGCCTGCCCAGGGCCCGGGCCGCAGCAGCGCGGATCTCGGGCCGCTCGCTGACCACGCCCCGGCGCAGGGTCTCGGCAGCGCCCTGATCTCCGAGAGCCCCCAGCGCTCCGATGGCCTCCAGCCCGATCTGGTTGTTGCGATCCCTAAGCAGCTCCATGAGCGGCTTCACCACCGAGGGATCGCCGATGCGCCCCAGCGCCACGGCTGCCTCGAGGGCCTCGATCCCGCCTTCAGGCAGGATGGCGGCGATGGCAGCAGCGGCTGGCTTGGACTTGAGCTCGCCCAGCGCCTTGACGATCTCCGCGCGCTCCGAATGCCGCTTGAGGCCGGCCAGCAACAGCGGCGGTCCCGGCTCCCCGGCCTGGCGCAGCCCGCGGGCGGCGGCCTTCACCACCTCCGGCGCGGGATCGAGCAGGCAGTTGCCGGCGAGCTGCAGGGACTCGGGGGCCTTGTTCTGGGCCAGCCCCTCGCACGCCGCGGCGCGGATCGCCGGGCGCTCGTCCTCGACGAGCTTCTTGAGGATCTCGGCGGCCCCGGGGGCCTGCAGCCGGCCGGCGGTGGTGGCCAGCGCGATCAGCAGCTCGTCGTCGCCCTCGGGCAGGTCGTCGATGATCTCCAGCGGCGCCCGCGCCTGGCGCTCGGCGGGCCGGTTGCCCAGGGCCTGGGCGCGCGCCTCGTTGAGGGCGTCGAGCTTGCTCATCATGTCGTTGAACTTGGCGACGCGCTCGCGGTCGCCGCGGGGGCGCTGGTCCTCAAAGCCCTCGCCGTAGCTGGTCGGCAGCCGGGCTGGCACCCACTTCTGCCTAGCCAGCGACAGCCGCTGGTTCTCGGAGTCGAGGAGCTTGCCGACCTTGGCGGCGGCCGCCGGAGCGTCCATGGCACCCAGGGTACGGACCGCCTGGATGCGCAGCTCCGGGACCTCGAGCTGGTTGAGCACCCGCTCCACACCGGTCGAGCCGCCCAGGGCCTCCAGTGCGGCCAGCCCGGCCAACGCTTCGGCAGTGCCGCGGCCGAGCCGGGCGACGATCTCCTTGGCCGGGCATCCCTGGGCGCCGGCCGAGAGGTGCGCCGACAGCGCGGCCACTTCGAGGCCGCCTTCCACCGTCAGCTGGCAGAGGGCAGCGCGGGCGTCGGCGTTGGAGGAGAGCTGGCCGAGGGCGCGGACCGCGGCGATGGCGCTGGGACCGCCCTCCAGCCCCATCTTGAGCAGGGCCGGGATGGCAGAGGGCTCCTGGAGGGCGCCGAGCGCCTCGGCACAGGCCTCGCGCAGCGCCGGGTAGTCTTCCTTGATGATGCCGATCAGCGGAGCCACTGCCCGGCGATCCCCGGCGGCGCCAAGTCCGCGGGCGGCGCCCGAGGCCAACAGCACCGAGTCGTCGCCCAGCAGCGGCAGCAGGCGCTCCACGGCATCACCGCGACCGCTGCGGCCGAGCTCTTCGGCCGCACCTACCCGCTCGGCGGGACCGCCCATCTCCAGGGCCTTGAGGTTGCGATCCCAGAGAAGGCGTGCCTCCTGGCGGACCGCCTCGGCCAGCGCCGCCGGTCCCAGCGCCGCGGCGATGGCGGCGCGGGCCGGCGCGTCGTGGCGCCCGTAGGCATTGAGCAGATAGGCGCGGGCCTTGTCGTTGTTGAAGCGGGCCAGCCCGGCGGCTGCCGCCTGCTGGACCTCGATGTCGCCGTCGGTGAGCAGCTCGCCGAGCGCGTCGACCGAGCGGGCATCGCCGCTGTTGCCCAGCCCGACCGCCGCCGCCTTGCGCACCAGGGCCGAGCCGTCGCGCGCGCCTTTGAAGAACAGGCGCAGATCTTCCTCGCGACCGGCCTCGGCCAGGTTCTGCAGAGCGGCGGCCCGGATCTCGGGGCGGGTCTCCTTCTCGAAGTCCTTGATCCAGCTCTCGCGCTCGCTCTGGCAGCCAAAGTGAACGGCGAGCGCCGCCACAGCGGCGCACGCGGCCAGCGTCCAGCGCAACTTGGGCCCCAGTTGCCTCGGGAGAATCGCCACTTCGACCTCAGCTCGTTGGCGCGTTGGCGCGCCCGATCAAGGGCGCGAAATCGCGCAGGATGTTAGCCTCGGCACAAAGTCCGGGTCAAAGCAAATCCCCGAGGCAGCAAAGGGATTTAGCGAGACCCGGGGCCACGTCCCCGCGGACCCGACCTGCCGGAAAAACCCTTGCCCGGGCCCCGAGAGCCCGGGCCCTTGCTTCGCGGGCCTCCGAACTCGCGCTTGCCAAGGCCGCCGCGGCCCTCGCCGCCACGGCTGCCGAACTCACGCTTACCGGAGCCGCGAGAGTCGGAGCGACCTCCTCCCACCAGATCCCGCCGCTTGAAGCCGCCGCGCTCCGCGCCAGCCCCGAAGCCGCGCTTGCCGAAGCCCCGGCTCTCGCCTCCGCGCTCTCCGAACTCGCGCTTGCCGAATCCGCGGCTCTCGCCTCCGCGTCCGCCGAACTCGCGCTTGCCGAATCCGCGGCTCTCGCCTCCGCGCTCTCCGAACTCGCGCTTGCCGAATCCGCGGCTCTCGCC
>JBBIQS010000054.1:0-56825 GCA_037442205.1 Myxococcales bacterium | reverse complement strand
CGGGTCGGCGTCGGCGGCGATGATCGCTACTGCACTCGAATTCGACGAGCTGACGGTGAACAGCGTCCCATTCGGCACCGGCACGCCGTCCACGTCGGCAATCACGCCTGACACCACCAGCGTCGACGACTTGGCGTCGGCCGGCAACGAGGCCTGCGCCGCGGTCAAAGTGAAGGGCTTGCAGGCGCTGGAGGCGCAAACGCCTTTGGAGCAGCTGCTGGTGCACGACTGCAGGTAGGTCCAGGCGGTCCCGTCGGGCTTGCACTGCTGCACGTCGTTGCCGTTGCACTGGTAGCTGCCGGCGACGCAGATGATGCTCCCCGGGCTCTGGCAGACGCCGCTCACGCAGACCTTGCCCGAGGTCGAGCAGTCGAGGGCGCTGGTCGAGGTGCCGGTGCCGTCGCAGACCGAGGCGTGCGTCGAGTCAGCGCAGGTCGAGCTGTAGGGGACGCACACCGTCGGCTTGCAGGCCCCGCCGGTGCAGGCCTTGCCCCCTCCGCAGCCGGCGTTGCTGTAGCCGGTGCCGGTGGCATTGCAGGTGGAGAGTGTGCTGGCGTCGAGGCAGTAAGTGGCGGCCGGGGTGCAGATCGTCGGCTTGCAGGCGCCGGCGGTGGCGTCGCAGGCCTGGCCGCTGCCGCAGGCCACGCTGCTGGTGGCGGTCCCCTCGGCGTTACAGACGCTGGCGTGCGTGGCGTCGCCACAGGTCGAGCTGCCCGGCGAGCAGATCACCGGCTTGCACTGGCCGGCGCTGCACACCGAGTTGGCGGCGCAGGCCGAGTAGCCGTAGCCGGAGCCATTGGCGGCGCAGGTCGCCAGGGTGATCGAATCGAGGCAGCGGGTGCTGTTGGCGGTGCAGGAGGCGCCGCTGGAGGCCTGGCACAGGCCGCCGGAGCAGGAGTTGCCGGTGCCGCAGGCCACGTCCACCCAGCCGGTGCCGGCCGCGCTGCACACCTGCGCCGTCGAGACGTCCTTGCACTGGGCGCTCATCGGCGAGCAGACCACCGGCAGGCAGGAGCCGCCCTGGCAGATCTCGTTGCTGGCGCAGGCGGCGGCGTCGAAGCCGGTGCCGCTGGCGTTGCAGGTCCCCTTGGTGACCGGGTCGAGGCAGCGCTTGTCGCTGGAGACGCAGACCCTGGGCACGCACTTGCCGGCCGAGCAGGCCTCGCTGATGGAGCAGGCCGCGGCCACGTAGGCGGTGCCGCTGGCGTTGCAGGTCTCGTGTTCGCCGCTGGTGGGATTGCAGCGCTCGCTGTAGGGCAGGCACGCCGGCGCCTTGCAGGAGTTGCTGTTGGAGTCGCAGCCGGCGGAGCAGAACTGCACGAAGCCCCAGGCGGTGCGGTCGGTGGTGCACTGCTCGAGGGCGTCGCCGTTGCAGCGCTTCTCGCTGGCCGCGCACACCGGATTGGCCGCGGTGCACAGCGCGTTGGCGCAGGCCTGGGCGCAGACCTGGACCACGACGTACCCCGAGCCGTCGGGCAGGCAGGCCTCAACCTTGGCTCCGGCGGTGGCGCAGCGGGCGTCGCCAGGAGTGCACACCGGCTTGAGGCAGGCGCCGTTGCTGCACTGGTGGGTTCCGCAAGCCTCCAGGAAGGTGAAGCCGGTGCCGGAGTCGTTGCAGCTCTCGACGTCGCCGCCGTTGCAGCGCTTCTGGCCCGCGGTGCACGAGGAGCCGCCAAGGGTGGAGCTGCACTTGCCGTCGAGGCAGACCATCGGGGACTGGCAGTCGCCGTTGACCGTGCACGCCTCGCCGATCGCGGCGACGCCTGGGTGCGGCTTGCCGCAGCCAGCGGCCAGCAGGGCCAGCGCGCCCAAGACAATCGAATACCTTTGTGTCGGCGACATCGTTGCTCTCCGCTGCGGTCAGGGGGTTGACTTCCCGGGTGCGCGGATAATCGTCGCCCGCTGCGAGGCCAGTCAAACGGCATGCCTGGAAATCGACAGACGCGCTGCGTCGCTGATTTCACTCGGCGGATGCCGCGCCGCGTTGAGCGAGCCATCTCGCACGAGGCTGCGGCAAGGCAAGCGAGGGAGGCGAGCCGGCGCCTCGCCAAGGCGAAAGGACTCGGATCTCTTGGATCTTCTAGGCCCGGCGCTCGAGAACCGAGAGCGCGACCAGGGCGTAGAGGAAGCCCATCACCACGTGCTCCGGCCGGCCGGAGAGGGCCACCAACTCGGAGACGGTGCGGGTGCCGTCGACCTTGGGCAGCAGCTCGGCTTCCCACTTCTCCAGCTCGATGTCGCTCAGCGCGTAGGCCGGCTGCAGCGAGGGCAGCACCCGATCCTCGGGGGCCAGAAGCCTGCGCAGCCGCTCCGGCTTGTAGAGCTTCTTGATGCCCCGGATGATCAGGTTGGCCGGGTGCAGGTCGAGCTTGATGCTCTCGGTCTGGGCGCTGCGGCGGAAGGCCAGCTCGTAGACGCCGTCCTCCCAGCCGAACAGGCTGTAGATGATGCTCTTCACCTGCTGGCCGACGTAGTACAGCCGCTCGGTCTCCTTGAGCAGGCCCATGTCCACCAGCACTTCGCCGGTGCGGCGCTTGGAGGCCGCGGCGGTTGCCGCCGCCTGCTGGAGCTGGGCGTCGTTGATCTTGCCCACCCGCACCAGGAACTGGCCGAAGCGGTCAGTGACCAGGTTGGAGAGCCCGAACACCGGCTGGCCCTTCTCGAAGTAGACGACCTTCTTGACCTTGCCGCGCTGGATGCCCAGCTCGCCGGTCTCCTGCGACTGGTAGAAGGCGTTGATCAGCGAGGGAAGGTTGTCCTTGAGCTCGCCGCGGCGGGTGCCGCGCTCGGCATCGGCCACCGGGGCCGGCGAGGTCGGATAGTTGGCCGGGGGAGGGCGGACCAGCGCCGCGGCCCCGGGCTTGCCGCCGCCGGCGGTGAGGCGGGCGCCCTTGAGCTCGGCGCTGATGCTCCCCTCGCCGGCGCTGATGCGCACCAGGCCGGTCAGCTCCATCGGCTCCTGGGCCCGCTCCTCGTCGACGTCGATGTCCAGCTCGACTTCGAAGTTGCTGGCCGGGGCGGCCGCCGGCGGCTCGGGGGCCACCGCCGACCTGGCGGTCTCCAGCAGCTTGTTGGCGTCGAAGGGCTTCTCGAAGTAGCCGATCGACCCGTACTTGGCCTTGGCGTCGAGCGCGTGCTTGCCGCCCTTGAACACGCCGGTGAGGAAGATGATCGGGGTGTTGCCATCCTTCCGAATCGCTTCGGCGAGGTGGTAACCCATCATGTCCGGCAACAGGATGTCGATGACCGCCAGCGCGGGCTTCTCGGCGCGAGCCAGATCGAGACCGGCCTTGCCGCGGCTGGCGGGGACGACCTTGTAGCCGGCGTCGTCGAACAGGCGCGACAACAGGTTCAGCAGCTCCTGGTTGTCGTCGACGATGAGAACCTTGGGGGGGGCCATGAGCAGCCGGACCATACCGGCCGCGAGCCGGGCCCGTCAACCAAATGGCATCCCAGCACCCAGCCCCCTTTTCGGCACCCTGGCCGAGCGAGCGAGAGCCCGTCCGCGGGAGGGGAGGTTCATTTGCGGCGGCGAAGCTGATAGGGAAGCCGCGCCTCGGGGGAGGCCAGGACTCCCGATGACCACGCCGGACCTCACCACCTCGATCCAGCGCGCCCGGCGGAGGGCGCGGCGACACCTGTTCCTGGCGGCGGTCTTCTTCGGGCTGCTGGCGGTGCTGGCGCGGCTGGCCTCGAGGGGCGCGGGCGGGTTCAGCGCCGGGCAGCTGGGGGTCGTTCGCTTTGCCGTGGGGCTGGCGGCGGTGCTCGGCTACTTCCGGGTGCGGCCGGGGACCTTCCAGGCGAACGACAAGCTGCTGTTGGCCGGCCGCGGGCTCCTCGGGGGTCTGGCGGTGCTCCTCTACTTCTTGGCGCTGGCCAGGCTGCCGGCCGGGGAAGCGACCCTGCTGAACAACACCTTCCCGGTCTTCTCTACCCTGCTGGCGATCGCGCTGCTGGGCGAGCGGGCGACGCTGCAACTGCTGCTGGCGCTGCTGCTGACGGTGGTCGGGGCGGTGATGGTGATGGGCGGCGGAGGGCTGCGCCCGTCGCTGGGGATCGGGGAGCTGGCAGGGATCGGCTCGGCGATCTTCGGGGGCGCGGCGGTGGTGTGCATCCGGGTGCTGCGGCCCAACCACAACACGCCGACGGTCTTCTTCGCCTTCTGCCTGGGAGGGCTCATCGTCCTGCTGCCCTTCTCGCGGTCGAGCTGGCCCGACGATCCCTGGCGCTGGGCGAGCGCCTTGGGAGCGGGACTGGTGGCCATCGCCGCGCAGGTGCTGATGACCCACACCCTGGGCTATCTGAAAGTCACCGAGGCGGCGATCTGGCAGCAGCTGACGCCGGTGATGAGCTACCTGTTCGCGCTGGCGCTGCTCGACGAGCGGATGACTGCCGGGGCGGCGGCGGGAGTGCTCTTGGTGCTGGTCGGGGTGGCCTGGGGCGCGGCCTTCGGGCACCGGGCGCCGAGCACGACCGCCGGCCAGGTGGTCGCCGAAGAAGAGAGCAAGGAGCTTCTGGAACGCGAGTCGTGACGGGCGGTTACCGGTGCATTGCCGCTGGCGGGCGCCTGGGACCGTCCGAGGGGCCAGAAGGTTCGTATCGATTCTGCGCCGCGACGACGAGCGATGCGTCAACGACGAGCATCAGCGTCGGTCAGCATCGCGGAGAGCGAGGATTCTCTCCGCGGAGAGACAGGTGCCAGTTCGCTGCTTGCGCTCCCGAATCCTCGCGAGGACCGTCTCGACGTCGGGCCGGCTCGCCAGATCGATGAGCTGGGCGCGGAGATACTCTTGGAGCAAGCGGCCTGTCGCCGCTGCCCTCGCGGCAAGCTCGTCCCGTGCCTCGTCCGGCACGTCCCTGATCGTGATCGAGGTAGCCACGCCGCCAATGTGATGCTGTTGCACTCTGCAAGCAGCGCCGGTGCGGCCTCGAGGAACGCCAGCCGCGACGGGCGCTTACGGCTGCACCGCCCCCGCCGCCGCGCCCTTGGCATTGACCCACTCCAGCACCCCGGTGGTCATGGCCGGCACGTAGGTCGCCAGCAGCACGCCCACCGCCATGATCAGCAGGAACGGGAGCGCCACCTTGTAGAGCCGGGTCAGCGGCTGGTTGAAGCGCGAGCTGGACAGGATCAGGTTCAGCCCCATCGGCGGGAACAGGAACCCCAGCTCCAGGTTGGCCAGGAAGACCACGCCCAGGTGCAGCGGATCGATCCCGTAGGCAGTGGCCATCGGGGCCAGCAGCGGCGCCAGGATGATGATCGCCGAGTAGATCTCCAGCACGCTGCCCAGCACCAGCAGCACGCCGTTGAGCGCCAGCAGGAACACCGTCGGCGAATGGATGTGCTGCTTGGTCCAGGCCAACACCGCGGCGGGGATCTCGGCATCGACCAGGTAGCTGGTCAGCCCCATCGCCACGCCGAGCAGGATGATCACCGCTCCCACCAGCGTCGCCCCGCGGGCCAAAGTCTGCGGCAGCTCGCGCCGCCAGTGCAGGTCCTTGAAGATGAAGCTCTGGCTGACCACCGCGGTCACCAGCGCCAGCCCGGCCGACTCGACCACCGTCGCCACCCCGGTGACGATCGACCCGACCACCACCGCCGGGATCGCCAGCTCCCACTTGGCCGCCCAGCCCGAGGCCAGCACTTCCTTGATCGAGAACGGCTGGCGCGGGGTCTTCTTGGTCAGCCCGACGATCAGCCCGTAGCCGGCGACCATCAGCACCAGCAGCATTCCGGGGACGAAACCGGCCAGGAACAGGTCGCGCACACTGGCCCCGGCCACCACCGCGTACAGGATGACCGGCAGGCTCGGCGGGAACAGCAGCCCCAGTGACCCGGAGCTGGTCACCAGCCCGAGGCTGAAGCCCTCGGGATACTTCTGGCTGATCAGCATCGGGAAGACCAGCCCGCCCAGCGCCAGGATGGTCACCCCCGAGCCGCCGGTGAAGGTGGTGAACAGCGCGCAGACGAAGACCACGATCACCGTCAGCCCGCCCGGCATCCACCCCAGCAGCGACTGGGAGAAGCGCAGCAGCCGCCGCGAGGCCCCGCCCTCGGCCAGCACGTAGCCGGCCGCGGTCAGCAGCGGAATCGCCGGCAGCGAGCTCGAGAGCACCAGCCGGAAGGTCTCGGTCGGCACCGCGGCGATCGAGGTGCCATCGGCATAGAACAGCAGCATCGCCAGCCCGGCCATCCCCACGAAGACCGGCGCCCCCAGCCCCACGCCCACCAGGATGCTCAGCCCCATCGGCCAGAGCAGATTTTCGGGGCTCTTGATCAGCATCCCCAGCGCGCTGACCGCGATCGCCAGCGCCGCCGCCGCCCCCCGCGCCCACCACTTGTCGCCGGCCCGGTAGAGGAAGCGCAGCGCCATCGCCCCCAGGGCAAAGGGCATGATCAGCTCGCTCCACCACTCGGGCACGCCGCCCGGCAGCACCCGCGAGACCGAGATCGAGTCGGCCTTGACCATCGTCCAGGCGGCGACCGCCAAGAGCCCGGCCACCGCCGCCGACATCGCGGCGATGTAGACCTTGGCCAGGTCGCGCCCCAGGCCCTTGGGGATGAAGTCGCCGGTGGCCAGCGACAGGTGCTTCTCCTGCGCGGTGGCCAGCAGCGCGCCGACAAAGCCGATCCACAGGGTCAGGTGCTGCGTGTAGAGCAGCGAGCCGGGGATCGTGGTGCGGAACGGCCGCAGCAGGACTTCGAGGGTGGGCAGCAGCGCCATCAGGGCGATGATGACCACCGCGAACCACTTCTCGAACGAGCGATAGATCCGCTTGGCCAGGGGGACCGGCGCGACGGCCGGCTGGGGCTCGGCGGAGGTTTGCGGCTCGACGGGGACGACAGCCTGCGCGGAAGAGCTTTGCGGCGACTCGTTCACTTCGTTCCCTTGCTGGCCCGGTACTCGTCGCGGACCTTCTTGATCTCGTCGAAGTCCTGGGGCGTGAGCACGCCGCCGCGGACCGCCGGCCAGGTCTGCTCGGCCTTCTCCTGCCACAGCTTCTTCTCGGCGTCGCTGAGCTCAACGACCTTGAGGCCGTTCTTCTTCATCTGGGTGAGCGCATCGGACTGCAGCTTGGCCACCTCGGTGTTGATCTTCACGCCGATTTCGGCGGCGATCTGGGCGATCTTCGGGCGCAGGTCGGCGGGGATCTTGTCCCAGGCATCCTTGGTGATGATCATCGCCCCGGGCAGGTGCCCCCAGGGCGCGGAGATGAGGTTCGGCGCCTGCTCGTACCAGCGGGCGGTGAAGGCCAGCACCGGGGTGTTGGCGAAGCCTTCGATCATCCCGGTGGAGAGCGACGGCAGGATGTCGGTCGAGGAGATGACCACCGGGGTGAAGCCCGCCAGCTCCCAGGCCTTGACCGAGGCCGGGTCTCCGGCCCAGGCGAACATCTTCAACCCCTTCATCTGCGAGGGCGGCAGCGGCTTCTTTTCGAAGACCAGCAGCGAGCCAGTGTCGCTCCACATCAGCGGAATGAACCCCTTGGCCTCGAAGCGCTTGCTGAGGACGGGGATCATCTTCTCGAAGACGTACTGGAACTCGGCGTCGTCGGACATCAGGCCCGGGCAGGCCAGGCCCTGGGCGCTGGTCTCGATGTCGTGCAGCCCGACCACCGAGATCGCCGCCGCCTGCAGCTGACCAACCCGCAGCTTGCGGATCATGTCGCCTTCGTTGCCGGCGACCCCGCCCGGGTAGATCTTGAGCTTGACCTTGCCCTCGGAGGCGGCGGCCCACTTCTCGCCCATCTCCTTGAGCAGGTTGTGCCAGTTGGAGCCGTCGGGGGCCAGGGTCCCCAGCTTGATGGTCACCGTCTGGGCGCTGGCCGACTGCGAGAAGAGCGTCAGGGACAGCGCCAGAGCCGAGATGAGGGAGCGAGACATTGGTCAGTCCTCCAAGAACAGATCGCCGGCGCGCGTAGAGAGCCAACGCGCCCGCTGCTGGGCAATGGTGTTGACGAGCCGGAAACGGGGGGCTTCATTCGCGTCGAAGTCCATGACCTTCCTCAGCATCTCGTCGAAGGTCTTGCGGTCCTGGGCCTGCACCGCCACCACCTCGGCCCAGGTCACCATCACCCCGATTTTCTTGCCGGAAGAGAGCGCCAGCACCCGGTCGTAGTGCTCCTTGGCGCGCTTGAGGCTGCCGCCCACCGCCTCCGACCGGCCGCCGTCGTAGGTGACGAAGAACTCGTGCAGCGAGCCGTCGCCCCAGTCCGGATCGAGGGCCAGCGCCCGCTGCATCAGCGCCTCCATCTGCGGCAGATGACCGAGCAGCTCGGCGTCGGTCTTGGTCAGCGAGATCAGCGCGCCCCAGGAGGCGCCGGTCCAATAGAGGAAGGGGACGTCCTCCTTCTCCATCTTGGCCATCAGCGCCGGGCGGTCCCTAGTAAGGCCATCGCCGAAGCCGGGGTGGCGGACCTCCAGTCCGCGCAGGCCGTAGTCGCGGGCGCGGCGGAACAGCTTGCGGGCCCGGGCGCGCAGCTCGCGCGAGGCGGCGGGGTCCTTCTCCTCGACGAAGTCGGCCTTCTGCTGGACGAAGGCGTAGGCGTACTGGGTGTAACCGCTGGCAGCGGCCAACAGCAGCTTCTCGTTCTCGGGCGAGCTGTCGAGCAGCGACTCGATGGTCTTGAGGCCGAACGGGATCGCCGCGCCCACCAGCTCGGGATCGTCGTCGGTGGCGAAGGCGCTGCTGTCCCCGCCCAGGGAGTCGGCGGCGACGTTGACCACGATGGTCTTGCAGCCCGCGCCGGCCAGCAGCAGCGCGGCGAGAAGGAGAGGCTTGGAGGTTGGAAACATTTGGGAAAGTGCGGGAATACCGGCCGGAAAGGCAGCGAGCTTAGGAGTCGCCCCCGGCGGGCGTCAATGGAAACCTCCCGCCGCATCCCCGACGCTCCGCCGGCCGGCCGATTGCCTGTTCCCGGTCGCCGGCGCTCCCAACGCCTAGCTTCCCAACAGCCATGGTGGCCCCTGCCCGGACCTCTCACCTTGTGCTCGTCGCGCTGGCGCTCGTCGCCATCGGCCTGACGGCATGGGTGATCGCCCCCTTCTGGACCTCGCTGTTCATGGCGGCGGTGCTGGCCGGGGCGCTGCGCCGCCCGATGGGCTGGCTGACTCTGAAGATGAAGGGCCATCGCACCTGGGCCGCCTTGCTGCTGACCTTCATGGTGCTCTTCGCCATCCTCCTCCCGCTGGCGGGCCTGGGAACGCTGGTGGTGGCGGAGGTGCTCCAGGGAATCCAATGGGTGCGCGGCGTCCTCGAGGGCCAGGGCGTCTCCGGCCTGGTGCACAAGCTGCCTGAGCCTTTGGCCCAGCTGGCTGAACAGGCGGTCAAGTCCCTGCCGACCTTGCAGGCCCAGGTCGAACAGCTCGGCCGCGCGGGCGGCCAGGCGGCGGCCGCGGTCGGGGGCATCGTGGTAGCGACCACCGGGATGCTGCTGCGCACGGCGCTGATGCTGGTCGGGCTCTACTGCCTGCTCGCCGACGGCAATCGCCTGATCGCCTGGGCCGACGAGAACGTGCCCATGAAGCCGGGCCAGCTGTCCCACCTGCTGGAGGAGTTCCGCCGCACCGCCGCCTCGGTCCTCTGGGCGTCGCTGGCGACGGCCGTGATCCAGACGGCGGCGGGCACGGTCGGCTACCTCATCAGCCGGGCGCCGGTCCCGCTGTTCCTGGCGATCGTCACCTTCGTCCTGGCGCTGGTCCCCATGGTCGGCGGTGCGATCGTGGTCGAGGCAGTGGGGGTCGTCCAGCTGCTGTCCGGGCACCTGATCAGCGGGATCTTCCTCATTATTTGGGGACTGGCGGTGGTCGGTGTGGTCGACAACCTGGCGAGGCCCTACCTGCTCAAGGGTGGGATGGAGCTGCACGGCGGCATCGTCTTCTTCGCGCTGGCTGGAGGCGTGGCCGCCTTCGGAGCCTTCGGACTGCTGCTGGGGCCGATGGCGGTCACCTTCCTGATCGCGGTGATGCGGCTCTACCGGGACGACCTCGCCGAAGCCTGAGCGGCGATTCGCCGAGGCCCTCCCCGCCCTGCCGCCCAACGATTCGCGCTCCGCCCGGCCGGCAGAGCCACGGCCGCGGACAGCTGTTCCAGATCGCCCAAGTTCCCGAAACCGGATATTCTTTCGCTCCCCTTCGGTAGCCAAAAACCGAGCGTCGGAGCACGCATGCGCCTCTTTCCAATCCTCGCCGCCAGCCTGCTCGCGCTTCACGGCTGCGCGGTGGAGCGGACGGTGAAGACCGCCCCGGTGGTGGTCGGCAACGTCGACCTGGACATGGCGATCCAGGACAAGATCCTGCTCCACGCCACCGCCATCGACGCCGACGGCACCGTCGAGTCCTTCACCTGGAAGCTGGTCGAGGGGCCGCAGGGCGCCAACCCGGTCCTTGCCCCCAAGACCAGCAAAGGCGACATCGTCGAGTTGCAGCCCGGCGGGGTGACCGGCCTGTACGTGCTCAGCGTCACCGCCACCGACGACCAGGGGCTGACCTCCGACCCGGACTTCGTCAACGTGATGCTGCGCCCCCAGACGAAGGCGAAACTCGCGCTGAGCTGCACCGACGGCTGCGTCTATTCCCCAAACCCGGAGGCCGACGAGGCCACCGAGCTGACCATCCAGGCCATCCTCACCGAGGCCGACGCGCTCGGCTTCAGCTGGACCGCCGCCCTCAAGCGCGATCCCGCCGATCCTTTGACCGGCGAGCCGGTGCTCACCCCGAACCGTGACCAGCTGAAGGTGAGCGTGCCGCGGGTCGCCAGGGCCGCGACCCTGACCGTGCATGTCAGCGTTGCCGTCGCCGGAGGGCAGCCGGTGACCCAGGTGCTGTCGATCCTGGTCAAGAACAACCTCGACGAGCCGCCGGTGGTCAGCCTGGACTGGCACCTGGCGCCGGACAGCGCCGCCCCGGCCAGCGACGTGGCCATCCTCCCCGGCGACGCCATTCACGTCACCGCCACCGCCAGCGACCCCAACGGCGATCCGCTCACTTGCGAGATCAAGGCCGCCGGCGTGGCGGTGGAGATCACCCCGTCGGCGGCCGATCCCTGCCGGGTGACGGTCTATCCGCTCGAGCCGGGGACCTTGTCGCTCACGGCCACCGCCTCGACCGCCAGCCCGCAGGCCAGCACCGACAGCGCTCCGCTCCAGATGGCGATCAAGCCGTTCGCTGCCGAGACCTCCGGGCCGTCGCTGACCGCGGTGGCGGTGCGGGATGACGGGTCGGTGTTGGCGGGCGGCAGCGCCGGGCAGTTCTACTTGTACCAGGGCGGCCAGCGGCTGCAGTTCAGCGCCGGCGGGACCACGGCCTCGGCGGTAGCGCTGTCACACGGGCGCGACCCTGACACCGGGATGGTGGGCTTCGCCGACCACGGAAGCCTGTCGCGCTACAACCTCAAGGTCGGCAGCCAGGAGAGCTCGGTGTCGCTGCCCGGGCCGACGGCGACCCGGGCGCTGGCCGCCGGGTCGGCGGGGCGGATCTTCGCGGCCACCGACTCCGGCGTGCTCGTCTACTCGGCGGGAGGTGCCAGCCTCGCCCAGTTCCTGCCGACCGGCGGCCTGAATGCCACCGCGGTGACGGTGGGACCGAACCCCAAGTCGACCACCGGCGAAGGAATCGTCTGGTACGCCGAGGGTGCGAACCTCTACTTCCAGACCGGCGAGGACCAGACCGCCTGGGGAACCGGCAAGGGTCAGACGGCGACCACTGTCGCCAACCCGGCGATCACCGCGCTGGCGGCGGGCCCGGCCGGCGAGTGGGACCTGTGGGTAGCGACCGGGCCGTCGAATGGCGGGACGGGGGCCAGTTCTTTGCTTTTGTTCAAGAATTCGCTAGACCCTGCCTCCGGCGCGGTCCAGCTGAATGGGGCGCAGGCGCTCTTGGCACAACAGGGGAGCGTGGCGGTGCTGGCGGTGGAGGCCGCCGGCCGGTACCAGGCCGATGTCTGGGCGGTGGCCGGCGGGAAGCTGTTAAGGGTATCCCGTGCACCAATTAACGATGTCGGGAATCCGAGAGGTGTGAAGGAGTTGGTGTTGGGCGGTCTGGGAGGAGCGAGTGCGCGAGGGGTGGCGGTGGCGGGGCGAAAGGTGGCGGTGGCCACCAACCAGGGATTGCTGACCGTGCCCTGAACCCTGACCGAAGGGAGGGGCCGGCGCGATGCAGATGGAATCCCGGCGCCAGCCGGCACCGCCAACGAGCCCTGACCGTCAGGGAGGGGCCAGCGCGATGCAGAAGGCACCGTCGCGGCGGCGGAGAAGAGATGAGCAGAGGAAGGCGGCAGTAGCGCGGAGTGAAGACGGTCGCAGCGCTGTCGAAGGTCGCAGCCCAGCGGCAACAGTGAAACGCAGATAGGACCCGATGGAACCCAGCGGAAGCCAAATTCCCCCGACCGTGCCGGTGGCGGCAGAAGAGCCGATCGACCTGCGGCGGTACTGGGAGATCCTGCTCAAGCGCAAGTGGGTGATCCTGCTGGTGTTCTTGGGAGCGGTGAGCGTGGTGTCGGTGGTGACGCTGCGCCAGAAGAAGATCTACAGCGCCTCGGCCTCGATGATCATCGAGTCGACGACCCCGCAGGTGCTGGGCGAGGGAGTGCGCGACGCGGTGGACCTGGGGACCGGGCAGTACTGGTACTCGAAGGAGTTCTACGAGACCCAGTACAAGGTGATCCGCAGCCGGGCCATCGCGCAGAAGGTGGTGGAGCAGCTGGGGCTGAACCGGGACCTGGCGTTCCTGGGGTTGGACAAGCTGCCGCCGGAGCTTCAGGCCAAGGCGCTGGAGAAGGTGGATGCGGCGGCGATGGTCCAGGGGCGGATCCTGGTCGAGCCGGTGAAGGACTCGCGCATCGTCAACGTGCGCATCGAGGACACCGACCCGGAGCGGGCGGCGATTCTGGCCAACGCGGTGGCCAACGCCTACATGCAGGCCAACCTCGAGCGGCGGGTCGAGGGGACCAAGGACGCCGCCGAGTGGCTGCAGGACCAGCTGTCGGACCTGAAGACCAAGCTGGCCACCAGCGAGCTGGCGCTGTTCAACTTCCGCAAAGAGAACGACCTGATCTACGCCACGCTGGAAAACAAGCAGACCATCTCCAGCCAGAAACTGTTGGCGATCAACGACACGCTGACCAAGGTGCGCACCCGGCGGGCGGAGCTGGACGCCAAGGTGAAGGCGATCAAGGCGGCGCGGGACTCGGGCGACATCCAGCGGATCATGCAGCTGGGAGTGGTGGCCACCAACGGCTTCATCAACCAGCTCAAGCTGAACTACGCCTCGGCCTCGAATGAGGTGGCCGACCTGGCGGAGCGCTACGGCCCCGAGCACCCCAAGATGCGGGCGGCGGCGGAGAAGCTGCGCAACGCCAAGCAGAGCCTGACCAACGAGATCGACGCCATCCTCGGCGCCAGCCTGGGCGAGTACGACGAGCTGGTGCAGACCGACAAGAACCTGCAGGCGATGCTCGAGGACGTGAAGCGGGAGTCGTTCGAGAACAACAAGAAGGAGATCGACTACAAGCGGCTGGCGCGAGACGAGGAGAACACCTCCCGGCTGCACGACCTGGTGCTCAAGCGGATGAAGGAGCTGGACCTGTCGGCGCTGCTGAAGGTGAACAACGTCCGCATCC
The DNA here is from genome assembly GCA_037442205.1 of Myxococcales bacterium. Classification (GTDB taxonomy): domain Bacteria; phylum Myxococcota; class Myxococcia; order Myxococcales; family UBA5297; genus JBBIQS01. The sequence goes on along the minus strand of JBBIQS010000054.1, from coordinate 43,206 downwards.
TCGACGCCGCCAAGCCGTCCCTGGCGCCGATCAAGCCCAACGTGCGCACCAACCTGAGCCTGGCGGCGGTGCTGGGGCTGATCGCCGGCATCGCCCTGGCCTACCTGATCGAGTACCAGGATCGGTCGATCAAGGGGCACCCGGACGTCGAGGCGCTGGGGATCAACTTCCTCGGGCTGATCCCGTCGATCCCCGGCGGCGATCCGGCGCATCCGATGCTGCGCGACCTGTACATCGAGAAGCAGCCCAAGAGCTCGGTGGCCGAGTGCTGCCGGACCATCCGCACCAACCTGTTGTTCCTGAGCCCGGACAAGCCGCCGCGGACCATGCTGGTGACCAGCGCCGGGCCTCAGGAGGGGAAGACCACCACCCTGATCAACATGGGGATCACCCTGGCCCACGGCGGCAACCGGGTGCTGCTGGTGGACACCGACATGCGGCGGCCGCGGCTGCACCGCAGCTTCGGGGTCTCCAACGAGAAGGGGATCTCCAACCTGATCGTCGGCGAGGGGAGCCTCGAGGACTGCGTCAAGACCACCGAGGTGCCGGGGCTGTTCGTGCTGCCCTCGGGGCCGGTGCCGCCCAACCCGGCGGAGCTGCTGCACACCGACCGCTTCAAGGAGCTGAGCGCCAAGCTGTGCGAGCGGTACGACCGGGTGATCTTCGACTCGCCGCCGGTGGGCGCGGTGACCGACCCGCTGGTGCTGGCCAACCACGTCGACGGCACGCTGCTGGTGGTGAAGATGTTCCGCACCGACAAGGACGTCGCCGACCGGGCGGTCAAGTCGCTGCGCGACGCCAACGCCCGGCTGATGGGCGCCATCCTCAACGACGTGGACATCGACATGAGGCAGTACTTCCTCGGGTACTACTACTCGTACGGAAGGTATTACGGCGAAGGGAAGGAGCGGGCGTGATTGGAGTCCCGGCGCCAGCCGGCACCGCCAACGAACCCTGACCGACAGGGAGGGGCCGGCGCGATGCAGGCGGCACCGACTCGGCAGCGGTGAAGTAGGGAGCACAAGGACCGCGGCCGTCCACGCCCAGGCAGAGGCTGAGGCGCTCAGCAGCAGGAAGAGGAAGCTCAGAGACAGGACTCGGAGACGGACTTCCGGGCGTACGGACACCACAGCAATGAACGGGCAACAGTCTCGGGAGCGCAGCCAGGGAATGAGAAACGACCTCACCTCGATGCTGGTCAGCAAAGCGGCCGATCGCAGCGCGCACATCGCGGTGATCGGGCAGGGCTACGTCGGCCTGCCGCTGGCGCTGGTGTTCGCCGAGGGCGGATTCCAGGTGACCGGGTTCGACGTGGACCCGCACAAGGTCGAGGCCATCAACCGGGGCGAGTCGTACATCCGCCACCTCGGGGCCGAGCGAGTGACCAAGGCGGTCAAGTCGGGGAAGCTGAGCGCCTCGGCGGACTTCGACCGGCTGGACCAGGCCGACGCGATCTTCATCTGCGTGCCGACGCCGCTGGGCAAGCACCGCGAGCCGGACAACTCCTACATCCACAACACCGCGCGGGCGATCGCCCACCGGCTGCGGCCGGGGCAGCTGGTGGTGCTGGAGTCGACCACCTACCCCGGGACCACCGACGACGAGGTGCGGCCGATCCTGGAGGATACTGGGTTGCGCTGCCCGGACCAGTTTCTGCTGGCGTTCTCGCCGGAGCGCGAGGATCCGGGCAACAAGAGCTTCTCCACCAAGAACACGCCCAAGCTGGTCGGCGGGGTGAATCCCCAGTCGACCGAGGCGGCGGTGGCGATGTACGCGTCGGTGCTGGACCGGGTGGTGCCGGTGGCCAACGCCAAGGTGGCCGAATCGGCCAAGCTGCTGGAGAACGTGTTCCGCTCGGTGAACATCGCGCTGGTGAACGAGCTGAAGACGATGTTCGAGCGGATGGGCATCGACATCTGGGAAGTGATTGAGGCGGCGAAGACCAAGCCGTTCGGCTTCATGCCCTTCTATCCCGGCCCCGGGCTGGGCGGGCACTGCATCCCGCTCGACCCGTTCTACCTGTCGTGGAAGGCGGCCGAGCACGGCTTCTTCACCCGGTTCATCAAGCTGGCCGGCGAGATCAACACCGAGATGCCGCGCCACGTGGTCAACAGGGTCTCGATGGCGCTCAACCAGGATCGCAAGTGCGTCAACGGCTCACGGATCTTGATCCTGGGTATGGCCTACAAGGCCAATGTCGACGACGACCGCGAGTCACCCTCGTACGAAGTGATCGACATGCTGCGCCAACGTGGGGCCAGCATCTCGTACTGCGACCCGTACATCCCGTTCACCCACCAGACCAGGAAGCACAACCTGAGCCTGCACTCGGTGCCGTGCACCGGTGAGGAGTTCGCCAAGTACGACGCGGTGGTGGTCATGGCCGCCCACGAGGAGTTCAAGAACCCGGAGCTGTACCGGCAGGCCAAGGTGGTGATCGACACCCGGAACGTGCTGGCTGGGCTCGGGCTGGAGCCGGGGGCGCCGCGGGTGGTGAAGGCGTAGAGGACGAGGTGTGCAGATGAAGGCAGTGATTCTGTGCGGAGGACAGGGCACTCGCATCCGCGACGCCAACGAGCTGCTGCCGAAGCCGATGCTGCCCATCGGCGGCAAGCCGATCGTCTGGCACATCATGAAGATGTACGCCGCGCACGGCATCAAGGAGTTCGTGCTCTGCCTCGGCTACAAGGGCTGGCTGATCAAGGAGTTCTTCCTCAACTATCAGGCGATGACGACCGACGTCACCCTGACCTTGGGGAATAAGAACTCGGTCAAGTTCCACGGGCGCCACGACGAAGAGGACTGGACGGTCACCCTTGCCGAGACCGGCGAGGAGACGATGACAGCAGGACGAGTGGCGGCCATCCGGCGGCACGTGGAGAACGACGGATTGTTCCTGCTCACCTACGGCGACGGCGTCTCGGACATCGACATAGGGAAGTCGATCGCCTTCCATCGGGAGCACGGCAAGGCGGCCACCGTGGCCGCCGTCCGCCCCGCCGGCCGGTTCGGCGAAATGCGCACCGACGGCAACCTCGTCCGCGAGTTCAACGAGAAGCCGCAGGCCTCGGCAGGCTTCATCAACGGCGGCTTCTTCGTCTGCGATTCCACTCGCATCTGGGACTACTTGGGGGCCGATTCGCGGACCATCCTCGAGCGCGAGCCGATGCAGAAGCTGGCCCGCGACGGCGAGCTGGTCGCCTTCCCCCACGAAGGCTTCTGGCAGCCGATGGACACCTTCCGCGAGTACACCTTGCTCAATGACCTGTGGGCCAAGGGGCGGGCACCCTGGAGGAGCTGGTGATGTCCCCCACGGTCGCGGAGCTGCGCCAGACCTACGCCGGCAAGCGCGTCCTGCTGACCGGTCACACCGGCTTCAAGGGAAGCTGGCTGACGCTGTGGCTCCACGACCTGGGAGCCGAGATCTTCGGCTACGCCCTGGCGCCCGACACCCAGCCCAGCTTCTTCGAGACCGCCCAGCTCGCCAGGCTGTGCCGCCACCAGGTGGCGGACATCCGCGACACCGCCCGGCTGCAGGCGGCGGTGACGAACGCGAAGCCGGACTTCGTCTTCCACCTCGCCGCCCAACCGCTGGTGCGCCGCAGCTACGAGGATCCCCTCGGGACACTCTCCACCAACGTGATGGGCACCGCCAACCTGCTCGAGGCGGTGCGCCAGGCCGGCCGCCCCTGCGCGGTGGTCGTGGTCACCAGCGACAAGTGCTACGAGAACCGCGAGTGGTCGTATGGCTATCGGGAAGAAGACCCGATGGGCGGGCACGACGTCTACTCGATGAGCAAGGGGGCTTCAGAACTGGTGGCGGCGAGCTACCGGCGCAGCTTCTTCCCCCCGGCGCGGCTGTCGCAGCACGGAATCGCGCTGGCTACTGCCCGCGCCGGCAACGTCGTCGGCGGCGGAGACTGGGCGCGCGATCGCATCGTCCCCGACTGCATCCAGTCGCTGGCTGCCAAGCGCGCCATCCAGGTGCGCAACCCGGCCTCGGTGCGCCCCTGGCAGCACGTGCTCGAGCCTCTGGGCGGCTACCTGCTGCTCGGCGCGCGGCTTTCGGGGAGCAGCGGTGCCAAGGCGGCGGACCACTGCGAGGCCTGGAACTTCGGTCCGCGGGTGGAGGCCGCCGTCCCGGTGCGCGAGTTGGTCGAGACCCTGATTCGCGACTGGGGGGAAGGCAGCTGGGATGACCGGCACGACCCGGCGGCGCCGCATGAGGCGGGCCTGCTGCGGCTGAGCATCGAGAAGTCCAACGCTCGGCTTGGCTGGAGCCCGCGCTGGAGCTTTGCCGAGACCATCGCGCGGACGGTGAGCTGGTACCGCGCACACCATGACGGGGCCACCGGGCAAGAGCTGCAGGCGCTCGCCCGCGCGCAGATCCGTGACTACATGGCCGACGCCCAGGTCTCCGTAGAGGAGTCCGCTTCGCGGCGCACCGCACCCCTGAGAGCCTCGACGTGAGCGACCAGAACAAAGCCCTCGAGCAGCAGCTCAAGACCGAGATCCTCGAGCGCGTGAAGCGCCTGGCCGAGCTGCGCCTCGCCGAAGAGCAGGCGTTCGAACCCGGCAAGACCGCCATCAAGTACGCCGGCCGGGTCTACGACGAGCGGGAGATGCTCAACCTGACGGAGGCGGCGCTGGAGTTCTGGCTGACCGCCGGCCGCTGGCACCGCAAGCTCGAGACCGAGCTGGCGCGATGGTACGGGGTGAGCCACGCCCGGCTGGTGAACAGCGGCAGCTCGGCGAACCTGCTGGCGGTGGCGGCCATCGCCAGCCCGACCTGGGGCGAGCGACGGCTCAAGCCGGGCGACGAGGTGATCACCGTCGCCGCCGGCTTCCCAACCACGGTGGCGCCAATCATCCAGCACGGGGCGGTCCCGGTGTTCGTGGACGTGACCATCCCCACCTACAACCTCGACGTCTCGCGCCTGGAGGAGGCCCGCTCGCCCAGGACCCGGGCGGTGATGGTGGCCCACACCCTGGGCAATCCCTTCGACCTCGACGCGGTGGTCGCCTTCTGCAAGAAGCACGACCTGTGGCTGATCGAGGACAACTGCGACGCCGCCGGCTCGCTCTACCAGGGGCGCAAGACCGGGACCTTCGGGGATCTGGCGACGCTGAGCTTCTACCCGCCGCACCACATGACCACCGGCGAGGGCGGAGCGGTGCTGTGCCGCGACGACGCGATGAAGACAGTGGTGGAGAGCCTGCGCGACTGGGGCCGGGACTGCTGGTGCCAGTCGGGCATCGACAATACCTGCGGCAAGCGCTTCGACTGGCAGCTCGGAGAGCTGCCCAGGGGCTACGACCACAAGTACGTCTATGGCCACCTCGGCTACAACCTGAAGATGACCGATCTGCAGGCCTCGGTCGGCGTGGCGCAGTTGGAGAAGCTGGACGCGTTCGTGGCCGCGCGCCGCGAGAACTGGGCCTACTTCCGCAAGGAGCTCGCCGACCTGGAGGAGTTCCTGGTCCTCCCCGAGGCCACCGCCGGCTCGGAGCCGAGCTGGTTCGGCTTCACGGTCATGGTGCGGCCGGGGGCGCCCTTCACCCGCGATGCCCTGGTACGGCACTTGGAGGCCAACAAGATCCAGACCCGCATGCTGTTCGCCGGCAACTTGGTGCGGCAGCCGGCGCTGACCAAGTTGCGGGACCTGGCAAAGGCCTCCGGGAGTCCGATGCCCTACCGCGTGGTGGGCGAGCTGACGAACACCGACCGGATCATGGCGGATTTCTTCTGGTTCGGGGTTTATCCGGGGCTCAAGGCGGCGGCGAGAGAGCAGATCGTTCGCGCGATTCGGAGCCTGGTGAAATAGCCCATGCGAGTCCTGATCACAGGAGGAGCAGGATTCCTCGGCCGGCGAGTGGCTATTGCGGCGAGCAGAGAGAAGATCGATGTCCTAGCCGTCGGCCGGTCGCCATCAACCACCCCGCCACCCGACTCGGCCGAACTCTTCCGCTACCTCCAGCTGGACGTACGAGACGCTGATCGCCTCCAGCAACTCTGCAGTCGCGAGCGCCCGGATGCCGTCATCCACTGTGCCGCTCCAGGCGTTTCTCGAATGGCCCCCACCGGCGACCTGGTTGGCGAAGCCTGCGCCGCGGCTCAAGCCCTCGCGCAGATCACCCGCGCCCATTCCGTTCCAGTCGTCTGGATTGGGTCCTGCTTCGAATATGCTCCTTCGGATAAGCCCATTGCCGAGACGCATCCGTTGGTACCTGCCACCGAGTACGCCAAAGCCAAGGTGCATAGCTGGCAGCTCTTTCAGCACAACAAGCGCCCTGGCATTCCCACCCTAACCCTTCGACCGTTCCACCTCTACGGTCCGGGGGAAAACCACGCTCGGTTCATTCCCAGTGCTCTTCTCGCCCCGAGAGGACTGGCCGAGAACAGGTTCGGAAACGCTCTGAACACTCGCGATTTCGTCTACGTCGACGACGCGGCGTCGGGGATCGTCAGCGCTGCCAAGCTCGTAGTCTCCGGTTCAGCGCTGCCGCAGGAGTCCTTGAACCTGGCCTCTGGGCGGGGAACTACCCTGGCGGAAGCGGCAAGGCTAGCCGCAGTCACTGTCGGCAAGCCCGATTTTGCCTACAACTTCACCGGAGCCTCGCCGCTGCCGGGCTATGAGCCCCAAATTCTCCTGGGCAATCCCGGCCTTGCTGCTTTCGTCCTTGGCTGGGCGGCTACGACTCCGCCCAGCGAGGGCCTGAGCCTTACCTGGACCGCCCTAAGCCACACCTCCCACTCTACCCAGACAAGCTGCGCACTCGGCCTTGGCCATTCCTGAGCCTTCATAGCCCATGCTTCTTCCCTACAAAGCATTGAAACGTGCGGTTCAGCGCTCCCTGCAGTCCTTCTGGAGCACGCAAGGCCGCCTTGTTTTGCGGCTGAACGAAGCGAACTACGGTACCGACCTTTCGATCGCCGGTCCGGTAAAGCTAGACATCCTCGGATCGCTCACCATCGGGAATCACTGCAAGATCGCCTCCGGCCCCAGCTTCAACCCTGTGGGCGGTTCGACCCAGACTTCAATCACCGTCCGAAAAGGCGCGAAGCTGAGCATTGCAGACTGGGTGGGCCTCTCAAATACTGAAATATATTGCTGGACCGAGATCTCTATCGGAGAGCGAACGCTCATCGGCGGAGGCACGAGAATCTACGACTCCGACTTTCACCCCCTCGCCGCCTCGCAGAGAAATCCCGACGTAGCCACTGCGATCCGCTCTCGTCCCATCAAGATTGGACGCAACGTGTTCATTGGCGGGGGCTCAATCATCACAAAGGGAGTTACCATCGGCGACGAATCCGTTATTGGAGCGGGCTCTGTGGTGACGCGGGACATCCCAGAAGGCGAAGTCTGGGCCGGAAACCCTGCGCGCTTTCTGCGGAAGGTTCCTACACCGACGCCTCTCGGGGGCACGCCATGACTCGCGCAGCCACGTCATCCAGCTCGTCCCCCCTGCTGTCGATTTGCGTGCCAACATATTCCCGAGCCCAATTCTTGGAAACTCTGCTAGAGCAGCTGATTCCAGAAATATCAAACCTTGGAAAGACTTCCGGAGTCGTCGAACTGTTGGTGTCGGACAATGGCTCGCCCGATTGGACCCCAGCCCTTGTCCGATCAAAGGAACCGCAGGCGCCATTCTTGCGCTATCAGCGACATCCTCAGAACATCGGCTTCACTGCGAACTACCGCTCGTGCGTCGCTTCTTCGAGAGGCCAGTACCTATGGGTTATCGGAGATGATGATCTCCTCGCGCCCAATGCCGTCTCCGAAGTTGTCAGCACTCTAGCCGAATATCAGCCAGGAATGACGCTGCTGCTCGATGGAGTCCGTGTCCTGCATATGGACCCCGAGCCGCTCCGGATCGATCGTCCGAAGATCGAGGTCTTTCCTTCCTACGCTGGGTTCGTCCGAGCCTGCACAGGCCCGCTGTTCCCGCTCTTCATGGCCCACACGTGGCTTCCGGCAGTCATTTATTCCCGGGCCGCTTTTAGCATGGAGGATTTCGACCTACTCAGGCGCTCCGACTTCGCTCACGTGTACGCGTTCGCTCGGCGGGCCTCCGTTACCGGACCGTTCCTTCTTCACTCAGGCGCGATGCTGGGTATGCGAGAGAAGAGAGGCCCGCACACCTTCCGCCATATCCCGCTGCAGCAGGTTGTCCTAATGACCCTCTACGGCCTTCGGTTCCGTCAGCGTGAACTGCTCGGCACCGGGATAGGCGGTCTTCCCAGAACATTGGCCTCCAGCGCTCTGGCCATTGCCCGCGCGCCGTTCTCAGGATGAGTTCCATGCCTGCAGCGGCCCCCGCGGCACCAACCGAGGCAGCCCTCGAGGAGCAGGTCCGCTCCCGGGCCCGCTTTCGCCGCGCGCTGTCTGGAACCGCGGCCGGCGTGTTCGCACGCGGTACAGCGGTAGCGACGAACCTCGTCTCTATCCCCATAGTCTTGCGATATTTGGGTCCGGTCGAGTTCGGGATTTGGGCAACAATCACATCGCTCTCCGCACTCTTCTCTTTTTCCGATCTCGGCCTAGGCAACGGGCTCGTCAACGCCTTGGCATCGACCCGTGCCGGCGAGGACCGAGCTCGAGCTGCTCAGTACGTCAGCAGCACTGCGGCACTCTTGGCAGCGCTGTCGGTACTCCCTCCCATCTTCTTCGCCATCTTCGTTGGCACCTCGGATGTCTTGACCGTATTCGGCGGGTCCTCCGTTACCTCCGCGAGGAGCATCACGCTCGCACTTGGTGCCTTCTCCGGCTGTCTCGCGGTCGCCATGCCGTTGGGCATCGCACAGCGAGTGCAGCTGGGGCTCCAGTACAGCGCAGGGTCGCAGCTGTGGTCCGCAGCAGCGAACCTGGCCTCCTTTGTCGCGCTCCTCGGAGGCGTCGCCCTGTCGCTGAGACTTCCTTGGCTGGTATTGGGCTATTTCGGGGCTCCTCTCATCGTCCAGGCAGCCAACCTCGTGCTGCTCGCGCGGCGCCATGACTGGGCACGACCCCGGTGGGCCCTTGTCCACCCTGCCACCGCCCGATTGCTCCTGAGAGAGGGGGCGATGTTCTTCGTACTGCAGATATGCACGGCACTGATCTTCTCATCCGACAATCTCATCGTCAGCCGCCTCCTCGGCGTCGAGTCAGTCACCGCACTCGCAGTTCCCTCCCGGCTTTTCTCGCTCGCGACCGTAGCCATTGGTCTCGCCGTGGGCCCCCTTTGGCCCGCCTATGGAGAAGCACGAGCGCGCGGAGATTTCGCTTGGATCAGGAAGGCGCTCCGCTATTCCTCCATCGCCGTGGTCGGGACCGCCCTAGCAGTATCCTTGCCCCTCGTGTTTGCCGGCCCTTGGCTCGTTCGGATTTGGGCCGGACTCCAGAGCCCCCCCTCCACGAGCCTCCTGCTCTGGCTAGCAGCATTCACCGTGGCATTCGCCCTATCATCGGCGCTGGGCACAGTCATGAATGGCCTGGGAATCCTCAAGCCACAGGTCATCTGCGGCATTGCGACGGCGACGCTCACCCTCCTGCTCAAGCTGACGTTGGGCCACAATTTCGGACTCGAGGGTATCGCCGCAGCAACAACATTAGGACTCCTCCTCTTCTCCGTGCTGCCTTTCCTCTTCATTCTTCCAGCCCATCTCCGCCGGCTCCATTCGGAGACCTCTAATCACCCGTAGAGCACGATTCCTGGCAGTCGCAGTTTGCCTCTTGAGACCGGGTTTCTCGACGATGCGAATTCCCCTCTGTTGGCCCCACATCTCTGACCACATCGCCTCATGCTGGCGCGAACTCGCCACCTGGGCTCAGGTTCGCATTCTCGGCTGACCCCGATTTCTCCGATGAACTCCTGGCTTATTCCAGTCTATTCGATCTCCCTGGCGTTCATAGCGTTGTTGGGCATTCTCAGCCGACACAACTTGATACTGGCATACATGGCGCTCATCCCTTGGTTCGGGGTACTCGTCGACGTCGGCATCAACATCAGCCTAGAACGTTTTACGGCGCTCTTTCTCCTGATCGCGCTATTGGCACACCGGCCCAATGGCCACGGCATTACCGCGCTCCTTCTCCTTGCCGGTTACGCAATCACGCTCACGGTCATTCAGAGCACTTTTTCCCTTCCCGATCTAGTCAACGAGTACCCAGCGCACCGCGGCCGACTGCGCTGGGCGCTTCAGTTGGTTTCCTGGCTGCTCTTCATCGTTCCAGGCTTGGTCGTCGCCCGTCAGCCATCACTCGTTTCCGGGAGGAGACTGTTTCGCGCGCTGGTGTTTTCCACATCCATTCTCGCTCTCCTCGGAATACTCCAGTTCTTCGTGTACCTCGTCAGCGGCATCGACCTGTTTCCCATGGACCTGCTTGCTCCGAACAATGCACTCCGACAAGGGACCATCGGCGCTCCCGACGCGTTCCAAAGCTCCACCCTCTTGCGAGCCTGCGCCCTTGGCGGCGAGCCGAAACAATTTGCCTACAGCCTCGCCATTTCCCTCACGGTTCTCCTTCTCGACGCTGTCGGGGAACGCCCCCTGGAATTCCCTCGCCGCCGCCTGCTGCTGCTCATCATCGTCCACTTGGCCGCGCTCTTTCTCACGTTCTCGACCCAGGGCTATTTCCTGCTGCTCACCAACGCCGTGGCGATAATTGGGGCGCTCGTCCTGCTCCGCAGAACGCCTCGGCGCTCCACTCTAGTGGGCCTCGCGCTCGCCACGCTGGTCGGCATTCTCGTCATCGCAGTTATCCCCGGCGGCTTGGAGATCCTTCGCGCTCGAACCACCTCCCGCCTGGAGACCACCGGCGGCCTCGATGACACCAATTCAATCGTCTTGGCCTGGCTTTCCGACAATCCGCAGGAGATCCCCTTGGGCGTGGGACTGGGGAACGTGCATCTTCACGCTCGCCCCTACGTGCCCGCCGAGGACATGTACTACCTGCGCAGTGCCGCCTTTGTAGCCAAGAGCGGGGCCCTTCGCCTGATCTCCGAGCTCGGCGTCGTCGGTCTGCTACTGTTCGCCTGGTGGTATCTCACCCCTCTTCTGCGTGCGCTTCCGCGCCTTCGGCTCTCCAGGGACGGACTAGGCCCCTCTATGTTCGTCTTCTCCTTCGTCGTCTTTGTTGACTACCTTCTCTCCACCGACGGCCCGCTCTACCTCTTCATGGGCCTCGGGTTCGGGTATTTGCTCATCCGCAAACTTGAAACCCTTTCACCCGGCATTCAGACACAATGAGGCGAGCGGTGGTTCACGTCCTGCGCACGATCGCATTCGCTGGCCCCAAGACAGGCGGTCACGCCGACTTGGCCCCTGCGCAAACCGAGAGGTTGGGCATTGCCATCGGTGACACCCTCTTCGCTGTGCCGCCCGCGCTCACGACCACCAGCACGCCCCTTCCTCAATTCAAGGAGCGCTCGTGTGTCCGGCGGCTATCGGCATCGACAGAGCAGGGTTGCCGACACCATGCAAGACGCCACTGTCCGCTCGCCTGTCAGACGAGGAGCAATAGGCCTGCGCGGGCGCAAGCTGGTGACCGAGAACGGCTCCTGCGACTAAGTGGCATCCGCCATGCCGTAGTGCTATCAACGGAAGATCGGACGCGGCGCCAAGCCGACCTTCGTTTCGTAGCGAGTACGTTCATGCCAAAGGACCGCCCGACTCTTGGAACGCTGTTTCGTCCAACAAGCCTTCCCGCCCCCTGCTGGTCGCAGGCACAGAATCCTCTCATCGTGCTCGAGGCGGAGCCTTTCTCCAAGAACGCTACCCCATCCTGGCCGTAGAACTTGCCGAGCACTGCGATGCCACGCCCACGAATATCTATAGTCATCCCGTCCTACAACCAAGCGCAGTTCCTTGAGGCCACGCTTCTCTCGGTCATTCGACAGGACTATCCGGACAAGGAGATCATCGTCATCGACGGGGGAAGCACCGACGGCTCGTTCAAAATTCTCGAGCGATATGCCTCCCACCTGCACTACTGGGTTAGCGAGCGAGACCAGGGCCAGAGCCACGCGCTCAACAAGGGCTTTTCTCGAACTAGCGGAAATCTCCTCACCTGGCTCAATTCGGACGACATCTTTCTGGCAGGAGCGCTGCGGGCGGTTGCCGAGCGCTATACCGCTCGCCCGTCATTGCGATATCAGTGGCTTGCCGGCGGCTGCATCTGGATGTCGCCATACGGAGACGCGCTGCGATGCTCGCGCGGCACCTCCTGGTCCGAGGTCCTGGCGCGGCTTGGCTTGGTGTCGGTTTCCGGGCCTTCCTCGTTTTTCAGCCCTAGCCTCTTGGAGGACGCCGGGCCAGTTAACGAATCTCTTCACTACATGATGGACACCGAGCTGTGGCTTCGCTTTGCCAGGGTCGGCGCACGTTTTGATCAAATAAGCCGCTATCTCTGGGGATTCCGCCTTCACCCCAACGCCAAGATGAGCGGCCACAACTTCTCCGACAGCCCGATGGCCGATAAAGAGCACGCAGTCTGGGCTCGACGCCAGAGCGAGAGGAACTACATCGAAAGCACCTACCGCGTAACAAAGGCTGAGCTTCTTGCCTCGCAGGTCTACTCGCGCGTGCTCCGTTTCGGCACGCTGACTACACCGCGGGCCCTTCTCGATACAGCCCTCTACCGCGGCCGTCGGTTGCAGAACTGGTGTTTGGCTGGTTGAGAGCCAGGCCCTAGTTGTTGCGCTAGGATGACCCCAATGGAACTCGTTTTTTGGTGGAACAGCGCCTGCCGGTCGGTAATGCCACTCTTTCGCGAGCTGGCAAACCTCGCGGATACCCGCGTCAAGATCGTCGTCCGCGAGGCGCTGAGCCAGGTGCGCCAGCGCATGAAGTGGCAGCCGGACGATAGCGGAGCCGCCGTATTGACCGTCTTGCCCTCGGCAGGCTGGCAACGCGCCGCGGAGGACATTCTTCGCTCCGAGCGCGACGCCCTCCACGTCTTTGGGGAGTACCAACGGAACGAGGTCATCCGCCACGCCGCAAAATGCGCGATTGCTCAAGGTATTCGGTTCGGAGTCATGACAGAGGCTCCATTGAACATGCACAGAGGGCCGGCGCGCGTCGCCAAGAGCATCTATCTCCGCTCCGTGGTCCCGTTTCTCACCGGCTCCATCGCCCATTCGGCGCGTTTCGTTCTTTGTCTTTCCGGTCGCCGCTTCGCTGCACTCGAGGCCGCAGGATGGTCGGCTCCCAAGATCTATCCTTTCGGCTATTTTCCCACGGGGCGCCCCAGCCGCGCGCGTTCCGCGATCCCGGCCGGGCATCCTGTGCGCATCCTGTCAACCGGCGTGCTAGCGCCTTTCAAGGGAACGGATCTTCTACTCGATGCGCTCGCGCGCCTTCGCGATCGCGACATCCATTTTGTTTGCGACATCGTCGGAGATGGCCCAGAGAAACACCGGCTCGAGCGCCAGGCGCGAACGCTGGGGTTGACCGGCGCAGTTTCGTTTCACGGCTTTGTTTCTGATTCCCATATCGAAGGGCTGGTTCGAGAAAGCGATATCCTTGTGTGCGCCGGGCGCGAGGAGCCGTGGGCCATCCGAGTGAACGAGGGCCTACTGGCGGGAATGCCTGTGGTCGTCAGCGATCGGATAGGAGCCAGCGAGTTGATCGCCGCCAGCGGCGCCGGTGCGGTGTTTCGCAGCGGAGATCCAGGCGATCTCGCGGAGTGCCTCGCCTCCCTCGTCGAACACCCGAATACCATCGGACAGCTCAAGAGGCGCGCCATCTCCTACAGTGCGCTTCTCCAGCCCGCGGTTGCGGCACGGCATTTCATGAGGGTCGTTGAACATTCCCTGTCACAGGCGACACGTTCATCGCGGCCGAGCTGTCCCTGGCACCTGCCTGACGAATGTCTTGACCAGCCTTCCGCCGGCCCCTCGGAGTTTCTTGACCCCATGCATCAAGCTGCCAATCGGACCATCCCCAAGGAGAGACAATGATCAGCCGCATGACTGCTCGCGCCCTTGAAGTCTTGCGCACCGGAGGGCCTTTGGGCCTGGTGAGGCACACCTCGAGATTTGCAGCCAGAATCTATCGCACCCAGGTCGCTCAGCGCCGTTACCGGGCGAGCACGATCGCGGCGATCAACGCTCTTCCGAGCTCGCTATCGCCCACCGAGGCCTTCGATTTTGCCACGCGGATACCTGGAGGGATCATCAATCCCTGGCAAATCCCTGCTGAGTTTCTCGGTCTTCTCGACAAAGTATTCGCTGGGCAGAAAATTCAAAACTTTGCCGAGATCGGGACTCTGAATGGAGGAACGCTCTTTTGCTTCTGCCGCATGGCGGCGCCCGATGCCCTGGCGATTAGTCTCGATCTCCCCGGGGGAATCCACGGCGGCGGGTGGCCCTCGTGGAAGGGACCCGTCTTCCAATCCTTCGTTCGCGAGCGGCAGCGGCTCCATCTAGTCCGGGCGGACTCCCATGCCACTTCAACCCTGGCGCAGGTGTCTTCGCTTCTTTCAGGCGCTCGTCTCGATTTCCTCTTCATTGACGGCGACCACACGTACGATGGCGTGAAGATGGATTTTTCGATGTACTCACCCTTGGTACGCCCGGGCGGCTTCGTAGCGTTTCACGATATTGCCGAGAGGCGAGACGCCCCTGTCGACGGCCCCGCCGTTCAAGTGCCCCAGTTCTGGAGCGAGGTTCGTGAAAAGTATGAGAGTTGGGAGTTCATCGCATCCCCGAGCCAGGGCTATGCGGGGATTGGCGTTATCCGGATGCCCTAGCCTTCGACGACGCCCATGACCCATCTGACCCCTCGCCATGCCCCAAGCGCTGGCGGAGCCAGCTTCCACTGTTCCCCCGTCCCGTCGGAGCTAAAGCAGGCTCAGGGCCAAGGTGGTCGCATCCCACCTCGGCCGTTGAACACGTTCCGGCCTCTCCCCTTGCCCAGTGCCATGAAATCCCTACTGCAGATGACATTCGAGCACTCGAGATGAACATTCTCCATATCTCGCCCTCGATCCAGCCCGAGTTTGGCGGTCCCTCCCATTCTGTTCCCGCCCTTTGCTCGGCGTTGGCAAGAGCTGGACAGAAGGTCACACTCCTGACGACCAACTGGAGTCGGACTGGCAGCCCATCGGCGGCGCCCGTCCCTGCCCACGACTTCTCTATCCGCGTAGTGAGCTCAAAACCCTTTCTTCTTCGGCCAACCCTTCCCGCATCGAGCGAACTTGCCCAGGAGGCGGTGCGGCTCGCGGCCGGGCACGATGTCGTCCACGTGCACACGCTCTGGAATCCAGCCACTTCGGGCGTTCTTCGAGCGCTGCGCCGCCAACGGATTCCCTATTTCCTCACCCCTCATGGTATGCTCGACCCCTTGGTACTCAGGCGCAATCCTGCAATCAAACTTGCCTGGGCCTCACTTATCGAGCGAGACAACGTCGAGCAGGCGCATCTGCTGCATTTCACCTCCCAAGACGAGGCGCAAAAAGCCGGCTCTCTTGGTTGGAAACTTCCCGATTCGATGGTCGCACCGAACCCTATAGATTGCGACTACTGGAAGACACTACCGGGCCCCGAACTCTTCCAGAACGCCTTTCCCGCCATTCAATCCGGCCCAGTGATTATGTTCGTCGGACGAATCGACTGGGTCAAGAACCTGGACGCGCTCATCTCTTCTCTTGCCGTCCTTCGCAAGGAAGGACTGGATTGCTCTCTGGCTCTTGTTGGCCCCGATCTCGACCGACATGGCGCGACCCTTCGTTCGCAAGCGGAGGAAGCGGGCATTTCCCGGCACGTCCATTTTACTGGGCTCCTTGCCGGCGATCTTCTTCGCTCTGCTCTTGCCCGGGCGGCTGTGGTTGCACTAGTTTCAAAGAAAGAGAACTTCGGCCTGGCGGCAGCTGAGGCATTGGCCGCCGGAGTTCCTGTCGTGTTGAGTCCGGGCGTGGCAATAGGTGCCTCTCTACAGGGCTTTCGGTTCGCTCAAGTCGCTTCTCCCACTGCAGAGAGTCTGGCGGCCGCAATCCGAATGCTGCTCGATCACCCCCCGGATGACAGTGCGCGGGAGGAGATTCGAAGCATGGCCGTCAGCCTGTGGGGAGGCGACGCTTCGACCCGGCCTTTGCTGGAGGCCTACTCTCGTCTCGCCGAACGCCCGATTCCCACAAACTCCTAGCACGCCGGTAGCCGCAGGCAACCGAGAGCCCACCATGCCATTTTCAATTCTTATTCTTACCCGCAACGAGCAAGACAACATCCAGGCTTGTATCAGGAGCGTGGCATGGTGTGACGATGTTGTTGTTCTTGACTCTCAGAGCACCGACCGCACGTGCGCTATAGCCGAGTCCCTAGGCGCCCGAGTATTCTCTCGCCCCTTTGATTCTTTTGCCGGGCAAAGAAACCATGCGCTGGAGCACCTCCCATTCGCCCACGACTGGGTCTTTAACCTGGACGCGGACGAGCGGTTTACCGATGCGCTCCGCAGGGAGTGCGAGGCCGTCGCGGCCACAGATCTGCACTCGGCCTATCGCGTCGCGTCTAAACTCATGTTCATGGGGCAGTGGCTTCGGCGGTCTGGGGATTTTCCTGTCTTCCAAACCCGGCTAGTCAAGCGCGGCGAGTGGGCCTTCACGCAGCACGGCCATGGACAGGCGGACGGCGCAGCCACTCGGGGAATTGGAACACTTCATGAGGCATACGAACACTATAGTTTCTCCAAGGGACTTAGCGAGTGGTTCGAAAGGCACAACAAGTATTCCACCCTTGAGGCTCTCGCCCAGGAACAGCCTGCTGGGCGGTTGAGGGAGATTTTTTCCCCACAGCAGACAGACCGTCGGGCAGCCCTCAGGCGGCTCGCCCGCGCCTCCCCGCTCGCACCATTCCTTAGATTCGGATACCTATATCTTCTTCGGAGGGGCTTTCTCGACGGCATTCCTGGGCTTGGATACAGCGGCCTCATGGCGTGCTACGAACTTATGATCATAATGAAACAATGGGAGCGTCGCAGCGGAGCAAAGTCTACTTCCGGCGAGGATGTTTGAGACATGGACCCTTCATTTTCCGGTGAATATCGCTATGTCGACGAGGCCTCCAACCCGTCTCATCGATACCTTTTTCCGGCACTCGCCCGGGCCCTGCAAGCTGAGGCCCAGCGGGGTTGCCCCAGGAGCGTGTTCGAGGTCGGGTGTGGCAATGGTTCCACCGCCGCGTTCGTCTCAGCCCTCGGCTTTTCTATCTCTGGTATTGACCCCTCCAACAGCGGCATCCAGATCGCACAGCGCTCGCACCCGAATCTCCGACTCGAGCACGGGTCTGCTTACGACGACCTGGCAGCCAAATACGGTCGCTTCCCTGTCGTCATAAGTCTTGAGGTGGTGGAGCATGTGTACTCGCCCAGAGATTTCGCCAAGAGCGTCTACTCCCTCCTTGACGATGGGGGATTGGCAATAATATCGACCCCGTATCACGGGTATCTGAAGAATTTGGCCCTGGCCGTGAGCGGAAAGCTTGATTCTCATTTTACTGCTCTTTGGGATGGTGGTCACATCAAGTTCTGGTCGCGGGCGACCCTCCGTGAACTCTTGCTCTCCACGGGTTTTCGAACGGTTGAATTTGTCAGAGTCGGGCGGATCGCGCCTCTTGCGAAGTCGATGATTGCGCTTGCTCGGAGGTAAGCCCTGACAACAAGGGCTGCCTTCCTGGCGAATGGCTGCCACTCCCTTCTCCGCGAAGCTGGCGCACCATGTTGTTTCTTCACCACTGCCGCATCACCGTTCGCCGGCAGAGCATCCTTCCTCAGCGTCTACGTATTGGTCGAGCTCAAGGAGCGCGGGGCCGAGGACGTCCCGAACTTCCCCAGGTGCGACCGGCTGACCGATCACGGAGGTGAGAGTTCGCCTCGTTAGATCGGCGGCATATCCTCGGGCCTCCCGCCCTCGCTCCGGCAACCCGAACCAACGTTCGACCCTTCCCCGGAGTTGCCGCCGGCACTCCGGACGCTCCAAATTGGATCGCCCTCGATAGCGCTGGAACTCCGGGGAACACTTTTTCGTCCGAAGAAGATACAGCCTCAACTCAGGTTGACCATTTTTCGGTGAACCGGAGTTGCCGCGGTATCTTTCTCCAACGTTTTTTCGTTCCCCGGAGTTACCGCGCTTACTTTAGTTAACATTCGAATCTACCCATCGGTTAGTGCTCCAACCCCAGCTGACCATTTTTCGGTGAACCGAAGTTGCCGCTGTATCTTTTTCGAACGCTTTTTTGTTCCCCCGAGTTGCCGGCGCAACTCCGGGGAGGCTTCGAGTCCACCTCCGACTCGCGCGGCCATCCGAGGTCAAGCCTCGACCCTACCCTGTCATTGCCGGCGAACCCCGACGCGCGCCTGGCGCCTGGGGATCGATTCCTCGCTAGCGCGACGCGACCTCCGGGAGGTTCCGGCGGATCACCTCCTTAGTTAGGCGGACGGTCCGGCGAAGGCGCGTCCTGCCGGGCAGTTGGTCCGGTACCGGCCTGTTCCGCGATGGAGCAGCGAGGTCCGTGGTGGAACAGCGTGCCCTCGGGCGAAAAGCTCCGTGCTCGCCGCCGGTTGACGAACACCGTTGAATTCCGGATGTGCCATTTCGAGACAGCGCCGCGATTCGGGCACTGCCCGCTCCCTCTCGGCGTCCGCTGGCATGCCGGCCGCAACAGGGGTTCGCGTCCGCGATGCTCGAGCAGACGGCTTGGGCCGACCGAACCAACCCGCTGGCAGCAGTGAGAGGAGAAGACGCATGTCTACCCATGTGACCGAAACCCCGTCCACGATCGCCACCACCGCGCAGAGCGCGGACTTCCAGGACGTCATCGACCGCTTCGTCGCCGCGGCGATGAGCATCGATCCCGGCGAGGTGAAGCCATGCCGCGCCAACACCGACGTCATGCCCGGCAACGTCAACCTCGCGCTCGCCTCCATCAACGAGCCCGACACCAAGCGCAAGATCGCCGCCGCATTCACCGACGAGCGGGTCGAGCAGTACGACGACCTGGCCGCCATGGCGCACGTGCTGGCCCACCTGGCCCGCGAGGCGCAGTTCACCCCCGAGAGCGCCGACTCCCTCAAGGTGCGCGACGCCTTTGCCACCGCCACCGAGCTGCGGCGCACCATGGAACCGCTGGTCGAGCTGGCGGTCGCCGAGAAGCTCATCCCGGAGGTGAAGGCCGCCGCCATGCCGCGCTGCAGGGGCCGCAGCCCGGTCTCCCTGGGGAACCGGGTGGTTGACCTCGCCCTGCTCCTCAAGAACCACGCCTCGCAGCTCGAGGGGAAGGTCCTGGTCGCCGGGGAGCTCCTCAGCCAGGCGGTCGAGGTGGGCACCGTGCTGCGCGACTCGGGCGCCGCCAAGCTGATGAAGTACGGGGAGAAGCAGGCGCCCAGCCAGCAGGCCGAGCAGCGCGACCGCGTCTTCACGCTGCTGAGCCAGCGCTACGACCGGGTGCGCCGGCTGGGCGGATACCTCTTCGGCGAGCAGCGGGACGAGTTCGTGCCGCCGCTCACCTCGGCCAGGAAGTCGCGCCACGGCGCCGAGGCCATGGGCACCGACCAGGGCCAGGTCGCCCCCGAGAAGGCGACCGAGGGAATCCCGGCGGTCCCGGCCAACTCGGACAAGCCGGCCCCGGCGCCCGCCAACGGCGTCGCCAAGTAGCCCGGAAGATCGATGCGGTCGACAGGATGTGGGAGGCCTCGGGGAGATCGGGGCCTCCCTTTCCTTGCCCGAAGATGCGAGCGGCCCATGACAACCAGGCTCGGGACCTTTCCGGCGGAACCGGATGCCGCGCGCGTACAACTCCCAACGGCCTGCTTGAGCCCGCGAGACGATGGAAACCCACCGCAACCAGGAGCATCAAGATAGCTACCGGCCGCGCGCTCACCAGGCAGCCTTGATTCCGAACGGCCGTCCGGTGCTGCAGCAGCCTTGCGCTCTGAGCACAGCGCTTGGCGAACGAACAAGCAGTGCTATCTTCCGGACCTCGTCGTTGCTTTCCACCCGCTGTCGTTCGGGTCCCAATTCGGCGCGCCGCTGAGCCCCCACCGAGACCAATCCATGTCCTACTTCACCAACCGCCGCGTCACCGTCACCGGCGGAGCCGGCTTCCTCGGCTCCTACGTCCTGGCCAAGCTCAAGGAGCGTGGGGCCAAGGACGTCTTCGTCCCGAACTTCCCCGAGTACGACCTCACCGACCGCGCCCACATCCAGCGCATGTTCGAGGTGGCCAAGCCGGACGTGGTGATCCACCTCGCCGCCCAGGTCGGCGGCATCGGGGCCAACCGCGCCAACCCCGGCAAGTACTTCTACGACAACCTCATGATGGGCGTTCAGCTCATCGACGAAGCCCGGCTGCGCAAGCTGGAGAAGTTCGTGGCCCTGGGGACCATCTGCGCCTATCCCAAGTTCGCCGCCGTGCCGTTCAAGGAGGACGACCTCTGGAGCGGCTACCCCGAGGAAACCAACGCCCCCTACGGCCTGGCCAAGAAGATGCTGCTGGTCCAGTCGCAGGCCTACCGCGAGCAGTACGGCCTCAACTCGATCTTCCTCTTGCCGGTGAACCTCTACGGCCCGCGCGACAACTTCGACCCCAGCTCCTCGCACGTCATCCCGGCGCTGATCCGCAAGTTCCTCGAGGCCAAGAAGCAGGGCCTGTCCGAGGTGGTCTGCTGGGGCGACGGCTCGCCCACCCGCGAGTTCCTCCACGCCGAGGACGCCGCCGAGGGCATCCTGCTGGCCACCGAGAAGTACGAGAAGAGCGAACCGGTCAACCTCGGCGCCGGCTTCGAGATCTCGATCCGCGACCTCTCCAACCTGATCGGCGAGCTGTGCGGCTTCAAGGGCAAGATCACCTGGGACACCACCAAGCCCAACGGCCAGCCCCGCCGCTGCCTCGACGTCTCCCGCGCCCAGCGCGAGTTCGGCTTCCAGGCCAGGCGCGAATTCCGCCAGGGCCTGGCCGAGACCATCGAGTGGTACCGGAAGACCGCCGGATTGTAGGTCGGCTCGAGTACCAGAGGATTCATATGAGTCCTCTGGAGCTCATCGCCCGCTCGACCTGAGGCGCCCCGCCGGGATTTCTAGCTGGTGAGGCCTTTAGCAGCGGAATCTGCCAATCTACTTCGAGATTAGTAGAGGTCTCGGTCCGCTTGCCCAGGGCCGGCCTCGGAGCGCCGCGGCCGGCGAGACGCCGGCGCTCCCAGGCGCCACGCCTTGCCTCGGACGCGCGGCAACCCACATCCGCCCGCCTCAGGCAATCCCCCCGTCAGGCATCAGCGACCGAGCGTCTGCTTCTCGGCGGTGTCCTGAATTCGTGAGATGATTCGGCCACTTTGGGGACTCCAGCCACTCGCCATGAACGCGCCGCCCCGCCTCGGGCCACGGATCTCTCGATCCGAGGACGTCCGATGCGCGTGCTACTGCTCAACCAGTTCTTCCATCCCGACCTGGCGGCGACCTCGCAACTGGCGAGCGATCTGGCCGTGGACCTCGCCCGCCGCGGCGCGTCAGTGACCGCGGTCGCCGGCCAAGCCTCCTACGTCGGCTCGGGCCGCTATCCGCGACGCGAGAGCTGGCAAGGCATCGAAATCCTGCGCGTGCCGATGACCCGCTTCGGCCGCGGCTCGATCGCCGGCCGCATGTCCGACTACCTCTCCTTCCTCGCCTCCTGCGCCGCCCAGCTCGCCGCCCTCGAGGCCCCGGACGTCCTGATCACCCTCTCCACCCCGCCGCTGTTGAGCCTGCTCGGCTCCCTGCGCAAGCTCGCCAGCGGCCGCCGCACCCGCCTCGTCTACTGGGTCCAGGACCTCTACCCCGAGGTCGCGATCCAGTTCGGCGTGCTGCGCGAGAACGGCCTGCCCGCCCGCGCGCTGTCTCAGATGGCCCGCGCCTCCCTCGAGAGCGCCGACGCGGTGGTCGCCCTTGGCGAGACCATGGCCGAGCGGCTCGAGCAGAAGGGCGCTTCCCGCGAGCGGCTGCACGTGATCCACAACTGGAGCGACGGCGAGTCGCTGGGGCAGGTCCCGCCCGAGGAGAACTGGTTCCTCGACCAGCACGGGTTGCGCGGCAAGTTCGTGGTCCTCTACTCCGGCAACATGGGCCGCGGCCACGACTTCGAGACCCTGCTCGCCGCCGCCGAGAAGCTCGCCGGTAGCAAGGAGATCGTCTTCCTCTTCATCGGCGAGGGCGCCCGCCGCGGCGAGGTCGAGGCCGCCGCCTCCCGCCTGCCCAACGTGCGGCTGCTCCCCTACCAGCCGCGCGAAAACCTGCCCTACAGCCTGGGCGCCGCCAGCCTGTCCGCCATCACCATGACCGACGGATTGGCCGGGCTGATCGTCCCCAGCAAGCTCTACGGCGCCCTGGCCTCGCGCACCCCGGTGCTGTTCATCGGCCCCGAGCAGTCGGAAACCGCCCGGGTCATCGCCCAGAGCGGGTGCGGGATGGTCTTCGCCCGCGGCGACGTGGCCGGGGTCAGCGCCTTCATCGAGCAGCTCGCTCATCGCCGCGAGCTCGGCGTGACGATGGGACAGCGCGGGAGGGAGGCTTTCGAGCGCCGCTTCGACCGCACCATCGCCACCGGCCGCTTCGCCGAGCTGCTCGGCTCGCTCTGCGGCGCGGCGGGGGGCGTTTCTCGAGCCCAGGAGGTGTCGGCGTGATCACGATGTCCGTCGCCTTCGGGCTTTCGCTGCTGCTCTCGGCCATCCTGACGCCGGTGGTGCGCGACCTCGCCCTGCGCAAGGGCTGGCTGGATCAGGCCAGCTCCTCGCGCAAGGTCCACACGACGCCCATCCCGCGGCTGGGCGGAGTGGCCATCGTCCTCGCATTCTTCGCTCCGCTGGCCGGGCTGCTGGTGGTCACCAGCGGCGCCGGGCAGACCTTCGTCTCCGACATCCGCATCCCCACCGGGATCTTCGTCGGCGGATTGATGATCTCGGCGCTGGGGATCCTCGACGACTTCCGCGGCCTGGGCGCAGGCAAGAAGTTCTCGATCCAGTTCCTGGTGGCCGCGATGATGTTCCAGCTCGGCTTCCAGATCGACCAGATCTCCACGCCCTGGGGCGCCATCGATCTGGGCGCCTTCTCGCTGCCGTTCACCATGGTCTGGATCGTCGGGGTCATCAACGCGATGAACCTGATCGACGGGCTCGACGGCCTGGCCTCGGGGGTGGCCTTCGTGGCGGTGGCGACCAACTTCCTCATCGCCGCCCACGGCGGGAACGTGCTGATGATGCTGTTCATGGCCGCGCTGGCCGGGGCCATCCTCGGGTTCCTGCTCTACAACTTCAACCCGGCCTCGATCTTCATGGGCGACACCGGGTCGATGTTCCTGGGGTTCATCCTCTCGACCTCGAGCATCGTCACCAACACCAAGTCCACTGCCACCGTGGCCATGCTGGTGCCGGTGCTGGCGCTGGGCCTGCCGATCATGGACACCTTCCTGGCGATGGGCCGGCGGGCGCTGCGCGGGCGGCCGCTGTTCGCCGCCGACAAGGAGCACCTCCATCACCGGCTGCTGGCCCTGGGGCTGTCGCACCGCGCGGCGGTGATGGTGCTCTACGGAGTGGGGGTGTGCTTCGCGGCGCTGGCGCTCTTGCTCACCTACGCCAACGGGCCGCAGACCGCGCTGATCCTGGGCGTCACCGCGGTGGTGGCGGTGGTCTTCGTCCGCAAGCTCGGCTACTTCTCGCTCCTCGCCGAGGACTCGCGGGCGGTGCGCGAGCGAAACCTGGCGGTGCGCGAGCAGGTGCGCGCCATCGGCGAGTCCCTGCAGGGCTCCGCCCTGCCGTCCCACGCCTGGGAAGCGATCCAGCCGATCGGCCGGGCGATGGGGATGGCCGAGCTGTCGCTGACCCTGATCTCGCTGAGTCAGACCGGAGCCAAGGAGACCTCGCGCTTCGACTGGAAGATCGATCTTCCCCAGGGCGAGCGGATGGAGCTGCGCCTGCCGCTCGAGAGCGCCGGCGCGCAACTGGGAGTTCTCGAGGTCGCCTGGAACGACGGGCGCCGCTCCATCGAGCGCGACGACGAGATCGCCCTGGAGCTGCTGCGCGACCACCTAGCCAGCACCGCCAAGCGGATCAGCGCCCAGGTGCCGGCCAACGTGGTGGCGCTGCGGCGGAAGGCGTAATCCGATCGATTGAGAAGAGCGCTTCCTCAGACAAGCCGGAACGGCTCCGGCCCGCAAGGACCTCGCTTCTTGCGGAGAACCTCCGGGTCGGCGTCGCCGAACTGCCGCAGGAAGCGGAAGTACTCCTCGAGGCTCATCGGCGGAGCGACGCCCTTCAGCAACTGCTGGGCCCGGCTGCCCTCGGGATCGTCGGGCAGGCAGATTTCACCCGCGGCGGGTTTGCTGGATTTCACCGAACCTCTTCTCCAGTCTGTCGCGGACGAGGTAGCTGCTCCGCGGATGATAGCGCCTTCCCGCCCCCCCGTTCCCCAGGGCAGCCGCCGCCGAGAGCCGGTGTCGAGGCCCGGCCATCCGCGCGATACTCGGCACTGCGGCCTCGCCGACATCCTCTCGCCGCCCAGGAGATTAGAGCCTTGCCAGTTCCCATGACAGCTGGCGCGGCCATCGAACGGTTGCTCGGCTGCCTTCCGGAGTCGCCGGAGCGAGCCGCCGCGCTGGTCCCTGAGCTCGGCGGCGCTGACGCCCTCGCCGCCCAGGCCCGCTCGTTCGGCCTGCTCCCGCTGCTCTCCCACTACCTTCCCGAGCAGTTCCCCTCCCTGCGCGAGGACCAGCTGGCGGCGCGCTTTCGCTCCCGCCAGGTCGAACGCACGACCGTCGAGGTGACCTCCCTCCTCGCCTCCTCTGGCGTCTCGGCGCTCGTCCTCAAGGGCGCGCCGCTGGCCGCTCGCCTCTACCCCGAGAGTTGGCTCCGCCCTTCGGTTGACGTCGATCTGCTCGTCCGCCCCGCTGACATCGAGCGCGCCCGCGAGGTCCTCGTGACGACCGGCTGGCACCTTCACCTCCCGCAGGCTAAGGGCCCGCTCGAGTTCGGCCACGACCTCTCCTTCGTCGACGCCCGCCGCTTCCTGCTCGAGCTCCACTATCGGCCCTCCTGGCACTTCCAGGCCCGCTTTGACGTCGACGCCCTCTTCGCCCGCTCGCGAACGCAGCCGTTGGAGTCGGGCGAGGTCCGAGCCCTCTCCGCGGAGGACGAGCTCGTCCACCTTTGCACCCACGCCGGCGCCCACTTCTTCGAGGGAGTGAAGTGGCTGTTCGACCTCAAGCTGGCGGCGAAGAGCGGCGGCCTGGACTGGCCCACCGTTCTCGAGCGGGCGCGCCAGGACCGGGTGGCCTGCGTGACCGGCCTCGCGCTTTCCCAGGCACGCGAGCGCGTGGGCGCTCCCATCCCGGCCGAGGTCTCGAGGGCGCTTTCGCCCGGCCGAACCCGCCGCGGCGCCTTCGCGCTGTGCCGCAACATCCCCGAGAAGCTCGTCCGCACCCGCTCATTCGCCTTCGATCTCCTCCTCGCCGACGGCCTCTCGCGCGAGTGGCTGCTTCGCCTGGCCGCTCCCCCCATCCACCGGGTCTCGCGCTCCGCCTCCGCGATTTCTCGGCTACTATTTCGCCGCCGATCGCCATGAGCCCGCCCTTCTCCCTCTCCACCTGCCCGCGCTGCGGCTGCGTCGATCTCAGCCAGTCGCGGACCCGCGGCTTCCTGGAGCAGCTCCTCCGGGCGGCCGGGGTCGGCCCGCGCCGCTGCTCGGCCTGCGGCTGGCGAGGATTCAGGCCCGATTACCTCGTCGCCAGGCAAAGGCGCTCCTCGCCCCCGAAAGGCGGGCAGGGCGAGCTGACCCCCGCGATGCTCGAGCGCCAGAGGAAAGAGCACCGGATGCACCGCCAGTACCGCCGCAACCTGCACGCTCGGACCAAGAAGTGGCGCCGGGCGCAGATCGTCTTGGCGGCGCTCGTGCTGGGAGTGGCGATCGGCGCCGCCGCCGGCTCCTGCGGCGGATAGACTTTCAGCGGCCCGCGCGCCGGCCCGGGGATAGACTCCCCGCCCCATGGACACGCTCGAAGCCCTCCGCCTGCTCAGTTCGCTGTCGCTGCCCTCGCGCCGCGCGACTGCCCCAATCCCAGGCGCCGCCGCGCCGGGGCGCCTGGCCTTTCCCTGGGAAGCCCTCTGGCAGCCGGCCATCGCCAACGGCCTGGCGCCGCTGGTGGCCTACAACCTGGAGTATCGGCTGGGGGGCGGCGCGCCCCAGGACATCCACGACGCGCTGCTGGGCTATTACCAGGGCACTCTCAACGACAACGTCTACAAGCTGGTGACCCTCAAGCGGCTGCTCGATGAGGTCGAGGCCCCGGTGGTGCTGCTCCACGCCGCCGCCTACGCCGACGCGCTCTACCCGCACATCGCCTTCCGCCCGCTGCCCGAGATCCGGCTGCTCGCCGCCCGCTCCAGCTTCTTCGCCATCGCCGAAGCCGCCCGCCCCCAGGGCTTCGTCCCCGAGGCCGGGACCGCCGGGACGCTGGCCCTCACCGACCAGCGCTTCCG
Organism: Myxococcales bacterium; assembly: GCA_037442205.1. Classification (GTDB taxonomy): domain Bacteria; phylum Myxococcota; class Myxococcia; order Myxococcales; family UBA5297; genus JBBIQS01. Next base: position 16,733 of record JBBIQS010000054.1, on the reverse strand, counting down.
CATCGTCCTCCACGAGGGCCTGGGCGGCGGCGCCCGGCTGGGCACCGACCTCCACGAGCGCGGCATCCCCGCCCGCGCCTTGGGCCTCCAGGTCTTCCGCCCGGCCATCGAAGACGCGCTGCTCACCCATCTCGCCCTGCTCGTCGAGGCGGCCTTCGAGGCCCCGCTGATCGATTACGTCGACCTCCGCGAGCTGGTCCTCGGAGCACCCTCGCAGGGAGGGACCTGGGGAAAGCCGCCGGAGGCCCGGCAGCTGCTCACCCGGGCTCGCGAGGTGGGGCTCTCTCACGCGCTCTTCTGCGCGATGGCGCTGCTGGCCCACTTCTTCCCCGAGGTCGCCGAACAGGCGCGCAGCCTTTCGCCCGAGCTCCCCGCTGGCGAGAAATCCTCCCTTGAGGAGGCGGTGATCGCCGCCAATCGCGCCCTCGGGCCCACGCCGCCCGCTCGCCCGCGCGAGGAGCTCCAACGCCTGCTCGAGGTCTGATCGGCCGCTCCGGCGCATTCCCTTCCGCCAGCACACACTGTTGACGGGCGCGCCCTGCTCAGAGCCCGCGTTGCCCGCTTCTGTTCGCCCCTTTAGAATGCCCGCCTTCGCGGGGCCGGCTACCGTCCGGCCCAGCGCCAATGAGGACGTACCGTCATGAAGATCTCGGTCATCGGCAGCGGCTACGTTGGACTGGTCGCCGGCACCTGCTTCGCCGACAGCGGCAACGACGTGGTCTGCGTCGACAACGACGCCTCCAAGATCGACGCCCTCAACGCCGGGCGCATCCCGATCTACGAGCCCGGGCTCGAGGAGCTGATCGTCCGCAACGTCCGCGAGAAGCGGCTGACCTTCACCACCGACCTCAGCGGTGCCGTGGGACAGTCGGACGTGGTCTTCGTCGCCGTGGGCACCCCGCCCGGCGAGAACGGCGAGGCCGACCTGCAGCACGTGCTGGCCGCCGCCCGCGACATCGCCAAGGCGATGAAGCGCTACACCGTGGTGGTCGACAAGAGCACCGTGCCGGTGGGCACCGCCGACCGGGTCCGCGTCGAGATCAAGATGCACACCGACGTCGAGTTCGACGTGGTCAGCAACCCCGAGTTCCTCAAGGAAGGGGCGGCAATCGACGACTTCATGAAGCCGGACCGGGTGGTGATCGGCGCCGACAGCGAGCGGGCCCGCAAGCTGATGGGCGAGCTCTACGCGCCCTTCGTGCGCACCGAGAACCCGGTGCTGTTCATGGACACCCGGTCCGCCGAGCTGACCAAGTACGCCTCCAACGCCATGCTGGCGGTGCGCATCAGCTTCATGAACGACATCGCCCAGCTGTGCGAGAAGGTCTCGGCCGACGTGGACATGGTGCGCAAGGGGATGGGCGCCGACAAGCGCATCGGCTACCCCTTCCTCTTCCCCGGAGTGGGCTACGGCGGCAGCTGCTTCCCCAAGGACGTCAAGGCGCTGGTCACCACCGCCCGCGAGAACGGCCTGGAGTTCGAGATGCTGCGCGCGGTGGAGCGCACCAACGAGCGCCAGAAGAAGGCGCTGGTGCAGAAGGCGGTCAAGCACTTCGGCAACCTGTCGGGCAAGACCTTCGCGGTGTGGGGGCTGGCCTTCAAGCCCAAGACCGATGACATGCGCGAGGCGCCCTCGATCGAGGTGATCGAGGGGCTGACCGGCAAGGGCGCCCGGGTGCAGGTCACCGACCCGGTGGCCACCGAGGTGGCGCGCAAGATGCTCGGCGACCGGGTGAAGTTCTGCGCCAGCCCCTACGAGGCGCTGGAGGGCGCCGACGCCCTGTGCGTGGTCACCGAGTGGAACGAGTTCCGCCACCCGGACTTCGAGCGCATGAAGTCGCTGATGAAGTCGCCGGTGGTCTTCGACGGCCGCAACATCTTCGCCCCCGCGGCCATGCGCGAGCGCGGCTTCACCTACTACGGGATCGGGCGCCGCTAGCCAGCGCGCGTTGGGCGAAGAGGTCCCGCCCTCGGCCCGGGTGCTCGAGTAGGTCCACTGGATGGAGGACATGCCGGAGATCGCCACCGTCCCCGCGCAGCCGCCGGCGCCCGCCAACCTGGGCGGCGCGCTGCTGGCCAGCCTGCGGCCGCGGCAGTGGACCAAGAACGGGGCGGTGCTGGCGCCGCTGATCTTCGCCCGCGAGGCGCTGCAGGCCGGGCCGGCGCTGCGCGCCCTGGCCGCCACCGCCGGATTCTGCCTCCTCTCCAGCGCGGTCTACCTGTTCAACGACCTGATCGACCGCGAGCGCGATCGGCTGCACCCGGTCAAGCGGCTGCGCCCGATCGCCAGTGGAGCGCTGGCCCCCGCTGTGGCGGCCGCGGCCGGCGCCGGGCTGGTGGCGCTGGCGCTGGGGGTCTTCCTCTGGCTGGGCCGGGCGCCGCTGGCCGCCGCCGCCGGCTACCTTGCCTTGCAGGTCGCCTACACCGCGCTGCTCAAGCGGATGGTGATCCTCGACGTGATCGCCATCTCCATCGGCTTCGTGATCCGGGTGGCCTCGGGGGCCCTGGCCATCTCGGTGCCGATCTCGAACTGGCTCTACCTGTGCACCTTCCTGCTGGCCCTGTTCCTGGGTTTCTCCAAGCGGCGCGCCGAGCTGGTGCTGCTGGAGCAGAGCGCCTCCGAGCACCGGGCCAGCCTGGCCGACCTGTCGCTGCCGCTGCTCGACCAGCTGATCGGAGCGGTCACCGCCTCGACCGTGGTCTGCTACGCGCTGTACACGATGAGCGACGACACCATCCGCAAGTTCGGCAGCGACGGGCTCAAGTTCACCATCCCCTGCGTGGTCTACGGGATCTTCCGCTACCTCTACCTGCTCTACCGGCGCAACGAGGGCGGCAGCCCGGAGCGGCTGCTGCTCAGCGACCTGCCGCTGATCCTCGACATCGCCCTCTACGTGGGCATCGTCGGCGTGGTCCTCTACGCCTGACGACCCGCGTCGAGTCTCCGACGCCGTTTTCCGCCGAGCGATCCGGAGCCCAGAAAAACGGGGGGTGACGGCCTCCGGGCGCGTCTGTCGCTTGCCCGGCACTGTTGACTTCCGGTACATGGCCGTCGCCCAGCGGCAGTGCCTGCCGCCAGGGGGGCGGTCCAATCCACATTCCAGGTCTCGACACCATGATCCGTTCATCGGTTTGCGTGGCCGTGCCACGTCATCTCGCCATTTCACTCGCCGCCGTGGCGCTGGCCGCCGGCGCCTGCCGCTCCGGCAGCTCCAGCCAGTTCGCCGAGCCGGCCGCGCCGGTGGAGCTGCAGCAGGCTGCCCCGGCGCGCGAGCTGGTCGAGCTGGTCCGCAGCCAGGTCCAGCGTCCCGCCGTCAAAGCCTCGGCCAATGCCGCCGGCTCCGCTGAGCCGGCGCGCGTCCCGGCGCTGCCGCCCTCCGCGGTCGACCGCGTGGATGCCTCCCTGGGCCGCCTGATGCCGCACGTGAGGGAGGAGGCCCGCACCGCCGCCGGCCTGCTGGCCGAGGTCTCACTGCCGCGCAAGGGCACCGGCGAGATGCGGGTGCGCGACACCCACTCCGAGCTGTCGATCTCGGTGAGCCTGCGCGGCGCCCGCGACGTCGAGGCCGAGCTCGCCGACGGCCTGGTGGTCTACCGCCAGGGCCACCGCGACGGCGCCGACCTCATCCACCGCGTCACCGCCGAGGGCGCCGAGGACTACCTCTACTTCTCCCGCGCCCCCGCGGCGGCGGAGGTGAGCTACGACGTCGCCCTGGGCGCCAAGGTCGCCGGCCTGCGCCTGGTCGAGAACGTGCTCGAGTTCCTCGATGGCCAGGGGGCGCCCCGCCTGCGCGTCTCGCCTCCCTACCTGATCGACGCCCGCGGCCAGCACCACTCGGCGCAGCTGGCGGTGGAGGGCTGCGGCTACGACGCCAGCCCGGCGGCGCCCTGGGATCGGCCGGTGGTCGATCCGGGCGCGCGCTCCTGCGCCGTCCGCGTCCGCTGGGGCGGCCAGGTGGCCTATCCGGCGCTCCTCGATCCCCTCTGGACCTCGACCTCGAACAACCTGGCGACCGCGCGCTACTCGCACACCGCCACCAAGCTCTCCGACGGCAGGGTGCTGGTGGCGGGCGGCTATACCGGCAGCACCGGGGCGGCGGCGTTCGTCGCCGCCGCCGAGATCTACGACCCGGCGACCAATTCCTGGGCGGCGACCGGGAGCCTGGCGCTCGCCCGCACCAATCACTCCGCCAGCGGCCCCATCGCCACGGCGACCATCGGCACCACCACCGTGGCCAACGGGGTGCTCGTCGCCGGCGGCAGCATCTGGAATACGACCACCAACCGCGGGGATGTGACCCCCACGGCCGAGCTCTACAACCCGGCGAGCGGGACCTGGCTGAGCGCCGCGTCCATGATCACCGCGCGCTACAATCACGTCGCCGTGCTGCTCGGCAACGGCAAGGTGCTGGCGGCGGGCGGCATGACGGCGACCTCCGAGCTGTGGTCCCCATCGACCAACACCTGGGCCGCCACCAAGAACAGCACGACCGCGGCCACCACGCAGCTGAGCGTGGACCGCACCGAGGCGGTCGCCGCCGTGCTGCCCTCCGGCAAGGTGCTGGTCGCCGGCGGCTACTCCACCGCCAATTACGCCTCCGAGTCCTCGTGCGAGCTCTACGACCCTTTCGCCGGGACCTGGGCGGCCTCGGGGTTCATGAATGCCCGCCGGGCCGGACACGCCGGCGCCATGATCACCGGCAACAAGCTCCTGGTGAGCGGCGGCTATCAGTACTTCAACTGGAACGGCACCACCACCTGGCTGGCCAGCGCCGAGACCTACGATCCCGTGGGCGGCACCTGGACCGCCGTCGGCGCGATGGCCTCCAAGCGCCGCTTCCACACGCTGACCACCCTCGCCAACGGCAAGGTGCTGGCGGTGGGCGGCGACGACACCTACTTCGCGGCGACCACGGCCGAGCTCTATGACCCGGGCACCACTGCCTGGACGGCGACGGCCAGCCCCAAAGCCGCGCGGGAGTACGCGACCGCCACCCTTCTCTCACCCGGAAACAAAGTGCTGATCGCCGGCGGAACCAACGCCTACGGCGGCACCTCCGTCGCGACCGCCGAGATCTACGGCCAGTACTCCCTCGGCACCACCTGCGCCGCGGCCAACGACTGCACCAGCGGGTTCTGCTCCTTCGGAATCTGCTGCGACGCCGCCTGCACCGGCGGCGCCTGCCAGCGCTGCGACGTCAACGGCTCGGTGGGAACCTGCATCACGGCTCCCCTCGGCGACCCGGGCAGCCCGGGCTGCGGCTTCTACGTCTGCGACGGCGCAGCGCTAACCTGCCCCACCAACTGCACCGCCGATAGCGGCTGCACCGCCGGCTACTACTGCTCCAAGTCCGGCACCTGCGCCCCGCAACTGGCACAGGCCGCCGCCTGCGACCTGACCGCCGACTGCAAGGTGACCGGGTGCCGCGAGTGCGCCACCGGCCACTGCCAGAACGGCGTCTGCTGCGACCGGGCCTGCAACGGGCCCGGCGCCAACTGCGAGCGCTGCGACCTGGCGAGCTCGAAGGGAACCTGTACCACCGCCCCGCTCTCCTACGCCGGCGCGCCCACCTGCTCGCCCTATGCCTGCGACGGCACCAGGGCCTCCTGCCCCACCTCTTGCGCTGGCGACGCCGGCTGCGGAACGGGCTACTTCTGCAACGGCGGCACCTGCATGAACAAGTTCGCCCAGGGCGCCTCCTGCATGGCCAACAGCTGGTGCTCATCCGGCAACTGCGTCGACGGCTTCTGCTGCTCCGCCGCCTGCGGCCCCTGCGGCGCCTGCTCGGCAGCCAAGGGCGCCACCGCCAACGGCCAGTGCACCTACTTCGCCTCCGGCAACTCCGGCACCCCGTCGTGCCAAGCCTACGTCTGCAGCGGCGGCAGCGCGGCGTGCCCCACCAGCTGCACCTCGGACAGCGCCTGCGCCGCCGGCTACTTCTGCGCCGCCAGTGGCACCTGCCAGCCGCAGGTGATCAAGGGCGGCGCCTGCAACCCGGCCAGCGATTGCAAGGCCGGCGGTTGCCAGGAGTGCGCCACCGGCCACTGCGTCGACGGCGTCTGCTGCGACAGCGCCTGCGGCGCCTGCGGCGCCTGCTCGACCGCCAAGGGCGCGGCCACCAACGGCACCTGCACCAACTCTCCCGCCGGCAGCGCCGGCCAGCCCTCCTGCACCCCGCTGCTGTGCGGCGGCGCCAGCCCCCTGTGCCCGACCAGCTGCGGCCAGGACTCGGACTGCATCGCCGGCGACTGGTGCGACGGCAGCGGCCACTGCGTCGCGCAGCTAAGCAACGGCGGGGCCTGCCTGCGCGGCAGCCAGTGCCAGTCCGGCTTCTGCGCCGACGGCTTCTGCTGCAACAACGCCTGCGACATGGCCTGCGCCTCCTGCGCCCTCAACGGCTCGCGCGGCACCTGCCTGCCGGTCACCGGCAGCCCGGTGGGCGGCCGCAGCTGCGCCGGCGCCGGCTCCACCTGTGGCGGCAGCTGCAACGGCGTCAGCCCGCAGTGCCAGTACCCGGGGGCCAGCACCCAGTGCCGGGCGCCCAGCTGCACCGCGGGCAGCGCCACTCCGGCGGTCGGATGCGACGGCGCCGGGAGCTGCCCGGCCGCCGATCCGGTGGCCTGCGCTCCCTACCTGTGCGGCACCGACGGCAAGTGCCGCAGCAGCTGCACCGGCGACGGCCACTGCCAGAGCGACGCCTTCTGCTCCGGCACCAGCTGCAAGCTCAAGGGCGCGCTGGGGGCCAGCTGCGCTTCCGCCAGCGGTTGTCAGTCGGGCTTCTGCGCCGACGGCGTCTGCTGCGGCAAGTCCTGCGACGGGCAGTGCGAGGCCTGCAACGGCAAGACCTCGCCGGGCACTTGCGCGCCGGTGACCGGCGCCCCGGTGGGAGCGCGGCAGGCCTGCGCCGGCAGCGGCGCCTGCGCCGGCAGCTGCGACGGCAGCAGCGCCAAGGCCTGCGCCTTCCCGGGCGCGACCAAGGTCTGCGCCGAGCCCGGCTGCACCGACGGGGCCGAGAGCGCCGCCTCGACCTGCGACGGGACCGGCAAGTGCTCCCCGGGCGCGACCACCTCGTGCCCGGCCGGGTGCGACGGCGCCAAGTGCGCGGCGGCGGCTCCTCCCAGCGACGCCGGGGCGGCCTCCAGCAAGGGCTGCGGCTGCGGCAGCGCCGGGAGCGGCGATCTCGGCTTCACCGCCTTCAGCCTGGCGAGCTTCGCCGGCCTACTGCGCCGGCGCCGCCGGGCGGCCTGAGCTCCCTGGCGCGGGCGCCCGCTCCTTCGGGCGCCCGCACCCCGGCAGATCCAGCGAAGGGACGAGCCGGAGGGAGGTCGGCCGGAGGCAGCGCCGGCCACACTCCCGGTGTTGGCCGCCCCGCCCCCTGCCTTTTCTCCGACATTTTTCGGAAGCGAACGCTACTCTCCCCGGTTCAGACCTGCGCAGCGCAGGTCGCGCCCCGACGGGAGCAGTTGCCTCGACGGGCGCCTACCGATGTGGGGCCGCATCGACGGACGGATGCGCCGGAGCGCGGGGAGGCCGCAAGCTTCCTCGAAGAGCCCGGCATTCCAGGGGCAGCGAGGCCAGCTGCCGCACGCGAGGCGAAGGCAAATGGCAGAGGCGAACCGATTCCCCGCCGACAGAATTCTGGACGAGCTCGTCGAGCGCCGCTGGCTGGAGCTGCGCGGAAACGCCGACCGGGCCCAGCTGGCCGAGCGGATGTCTCGCATGCTGGATCAGCCGCTGGAACCGCACCAGCGCGCCGCCACTCTGGCCGAGTGGCTGATGGGCCAGGACTCGGTAGCCGAGCTGTTCGCCAGCGACGACGACCTGGCCTCGCTGCTGGAGCAGAAGCTCCACTGAACCCGGCCGGCGGCAGGCCGGCGCTCGGCGGCGCCGCCCCGCTCGCGGGGCGGCATCACTCCGCCTGGAAGAGCCCCTGCTCGGCCCCCAGCGACAGCACGCCCTCGGCCACCGGCGACAGCCCGCGGGTACGCGCCTGGGAGAAGAGCTCGCGCACCTGCTCGTCGGCGATCTCCTCGGCGTAGACCGCCAGCGGCTCGACCTGCAGCGCCCTGCGGTAGAGCGAGCGCGCCCGGCTCACGTCGCGGGCGGCGTAGGCCAGGTTGCCCAGCAGCATCAGGGCCTGGCCGGGGGCGCTGGAGTCCTGCACCGACTGCTCGAGCGAGCGGCGCGCCCGCTCCGGCTCGCCGGCCTTCACCCAGTACCAGCCCACCGGCCGGCCGAGCACCAGCGCCTCGCCTTCGCGCTCGGCCGCCTCGGCCACCAGCCGGTGCAGCCCGCGCTGGAAGGCGCTCGCCAGCGACACCGTCAGCCGCCCGCGCTGCAGCGCCCCGTCCGGCCCTGCCGCCAGGAAGGCCAGCGCCGCGGCGTCCGAGCCGATGGCCTGCACCTGGGCGTCGATCCCCGGCAGCGCCCCGGCCAGGTAGCGGGCCTCCTTGAGATCGAAGCGCTTCACCAGGTCCTCGGCCAGGGCCCGGGCCTTGGCGAAGTCGGCCTGGGACAGCGCCTGCTCGACGTGGCTCAGCCGCGCGGTCTTGGAGACGAACAGGCCCAGCTGATCGGGATCGCTGCGCACCGGGGGCGCCGGAGGGCGCGCCGACAGCTCGGCCACCACCGCCTGCAGCCCGAGCCGCAGCGCCCGGTGGAGCAGCCGCGCCCGCGCCGCCTGGGCCTCGCGCTCTCCGGCCGGCACCTGCGCCTCGCGATGCAGCTGCACCGCCTTGGCCAGCGCCTCCAGATCCTCGCGGGAGAGCATCGGCGCCGCCAGCAGCTCCGAGCACGGTCCGCACAGGCTCGCCGCCGCCCCGCCGGTTCCCAGCGGATCGAGGTCGAACAGCGACAGCAGCTCCGCGGGGACCAGCGACCGGCTCACCGGCGCATTCGGCTCCCCGCACACCGCGCACGACAGACCTTCTGCCATCTCTTGCTTGCCTCTCGCCCGTCTCGCGCCTAGGCGAGGGGGATGTACTTGCGCACCGTGCCCAGCAGCAGCTGGGTGTCGATCGGCTTGGCCACCACCGCCTGGCAGCCGCCCGTCCACCACGACTGCACGATGCCCTTCTCGGTCTCGCTGGAGACCATGATCACCGGGATGGCCCGGGTGGTCGCCCCGGCCTTGATCTGCTTGAGCGCCTCGGCTCCGGTCATCTGCGGCATCGAGTGATCCATCAGGATGCCGTCGGGAAGGTGCTTGAGCGCCGCCTCCACCGCCTCGCGGCCGTTGTGGGCGAAGACCAGCTCGTACGACTCGGAGAGCAGCGCCTTCTCCAGCTGCAGGATGGTCTCGGCGTCGTCCACCAGCAGCAGCTTGCGACGCCGCTGCGGCTGGGCTGCCGGGCCGCGCTCCCCGACCAGCTTGACCATCGCCGGCACGATCTCGTCCAGCTCCAGCGCCAGGTCGGCGGCGCCGGTTTCCAGCGCCACGTGCGGCATGCCGAAGACCACCGAGCTCAGCTTGCCCTGAGCGGCGGTAAAGGCCCCGCGGTCGCGCATCAGCTTCAGGCCGGCGGCGCCGTCGTCGCCCATGCCGGTGAGCACGAATCCGGCCGCCGCCGGGCCGTACTCGCGGGCCATCGAGGCGAAGAGCACCGTCGCCGACGGCCGCAGGCTCTTGAGCGGCGGGCTGTCGTCGAGGCGGATCCGCCCCATCGACACCAGCATGTGGTGGCCGTCGGGGGCGACGTAGATCTTGCCGCGCTCCACCGCCTCGCCGCGCTCGGCCAGCTTCACCTTGAGCGGGCAGCTGTCGGCCAGCCAGTGCACCAGCCCGGCGCTGAAGCCCTCTGCGATGTGCTGCACGACCACGATGGGCACCGGGAAGTCGGCGGGCAGGGTGGAGAAGACCTTCTGCAGCGCCGCCGGTCCTCCGGTGGAGGCGGCGATGCCGATGCACTGCAGCGGCTGGGCGCTGGGCTTGACCGCGGCGGCGGTGACCGTCCCGGGCCAGGGCGCGTTGGGCGCGGCCGCCACGCCCGCCGCAGCCGCCGGGCCGGCCGGCTTCTCCGGGCGGCGCTCGCCGCGGTCCCGGTGGCGGGTCGCCAGCTTGACCCCGGCCGCCGCCCGCACCGCCTGGCGGATGGACTCGGCCTGCACGTTGTAGCGGTGGGCGTCCAGGGCCTGCGGCTTCTCCAGCACCTCCAGCGCCCCGAGCTTGAGCGCCTCGAAGGTCACCGCCTCGCTGGCGTCGCGGGCCGCGGCGCTGACCACCACGATCGGCGTCGGGGCGATGCGCATGATCTCCCGGATGGCGTCCAGCCCGTTGCGGCGGGGCATGCGCACGTCCATGGTGATCACTTCCGGCCGCAGCTCGAGCGTGCGCCCGATCGCCTCCTCACCGTCGGCGGCCTCGCCCACCACCTCCACCCCTTGGGCGGCGGCGAGGATGCCTCGCAGCACCCCGCGAAAGGTCGGCGAATCGTCGACGATCAGCACCCGTGGCATTTCCGCTTGCTCCTCACCCTCGCTCTTGTTCGCCGCCGGCCCTTTCGCCGGCGGCACTGCATCACCCTCGGTGCGGAAGCAGCTGCTTCACCAACTCCAGCAGCTTGCCGCGCTCGACCTCGCGCTTGATCAGGTAGCCGTCGGCGCCGGCCTCCAGGCCGGCCGCCCGGTCGCCCGCCGAATCGAGCGAGGTCACCAGGATCACCGGCAGCGACGAGTAGCGCTCGTGGCCCTTGATGCGCCGGGTCAGCGCCAGCCCGTCCATGCGCGGCATCTGCACGTCGCTGACCACCAGCTGCACCGGTGTCTCGGCCAGCAGCTTGAGCGCCTCTTCGCCATCGCTGGCCGGCAGCACCTGGAAGCCGGCGATCTCCAGCAGCGCCTTCATGGCCGAGCGAGTGGTGAGCGAGTCGTCGGCGATGAGGATCCGCACCTTGTCCTGGTCGGCCTGCCGTCCGCGGGCCAGCGGCCGCGCCAGCCGCACCAGCTCGAAGGCGTTGAGCACCGCCACCACCTGCCCGTCCTCGAGCACCGCCGCCCCGCCCAGGTGCGGCGCCTTGGAGACGTGCTTGCCCAGCGAGTGGACCACCACCTCCTGCTGGCCCACCACCTCGTCCACCGCGAACACCACCCGCTGGCCGCCGGCGTCGATCAGCATGGCCGCCTGGCTCGCCGTCCCCTCCAGCGTCAGCCGCGCTTGGGGAAGCCCCAGCACCTGGGTCAGCGCGGTGAACGGCAGCTGCGCCTCGCCCACCTGCACCGAGGCCCGCCCGGCCACCGTCCCCAGGTCGGTGCCCGACAGCCGCAGGATCCGCTCCACCGACTCGTAGGGGATGGCCGCCAGCTCTCCGCCGACCTTGACCACCACCGCCAGCGTCGCCGCCAGGGTCAGCGGCAGGTCGAGGGTGAAGCGCGTGCCCTTGCCGAGGTTGGAGTCGACCTCCACCGTGCCGCCCAGGCGGGTCACCGTCTCCTGCACCACGTCCAGGCCGACCCCGCGCCCGCTGATCGCGGTCACCTTCTCGGCGGTGGAGAAGCCGGGCTTGAAGATCAGCCGCAGCACCTCCTCGTCTTCCATGGCCAACGCCTGCTGGGCGGTGAGCAGCCCGCGCCGCTGGGCGGTGGCCCGCACCTTGTCGGCCGCGATTCCGCCGCCGTCGTCGCCGACGATGATCGCGATCCGGTGCCCGCGCCGCTCCACCCGCAGCACCATCATCCCGCTGGGCCGCTTGCCGGCCGCCACCCGGGCCTCCGGCGCCTCCACCCCGTGGTCGATGGAGTTGCGCACCATGTGCAGCAGCGGGTCCTTCAGCTCGTCGAGGATGCGCCGGTCGAGCCGCACGTCGCCGCCCTCGATCGACAGCTCGACCTGCTTGCCCACCCGCCCGGCGGTCTCGCGCACCGTGCGCCGCAGGGGCTCGAGCGCAGTGGAGGCGGGCACCATCCGCAGGTCGCGCAGGTCCTCTCGCACCACCGCGCTCACCAGCCGCAGCTGCTCGGCCTCGCGCGAGCTGTCCTGGCCCAGCCGCGCCAGCGAGCGCTGCATCAGCCGCAGCCGCTGCACCGCGTCCTCCATCGGCGCCACGCTCGGCCCGCCACCGGCCAGCCGCAGGTCGGAGAGGGCGCGCTCGCACAGCACCAGGATCTCCCGGGTGGCGGTGGTGTGCGCGGCCAGCTCCCGCGATCGCCGCTCCTGCCGAGCGCGCACCAGAGCCATGGCCTCGACCTGCCGGCCCACCGACTCCAGGGTATTCACCGAGACGCGAATGGTGCGGTCCACCACCGCCGGTCCCTCTTGCCTGGCCTCGGGCTTCTCGCCGGGCGGCTCGCTGGCAGGCGCCGGCGCCGCGGCGGGCGCCTCGGCCGCCGGGGCGGCACCCCACTCTGACAGCGCCGCCTTGAGATCCACCAGGAAACCCGCGATGGCGGCCGCCGACCGGCTGGCATCCAGGCCGGTCTCGGCGAGGGCGGGAAGCGCCTGGTGCACCTTGGCGGCCAGCGCCGCGACGGGCCCCGCCCCGACCGCGCCCGCCGAGCCCTTGAGGTTGTGGGCGCGGCGCACCGCATCCTCCACCACCTGCGCCCGCTCGGCGACGAAGGGCGAGACCAGCTGCGCCACCGATTGCTCGAGCGCGGACAGCGCGCCCTGGGCCTCCTCCCTGAACACCGCCAGCAGCTGGCCCGGCATCTGCGGGATGCGAGCCTCCGCCGGCGCCGGGGGAGCCTGCGGCGGCTCAGCCGACGAGGCACCGACGGCGGATTCCAGCTGCGCCAGGGCCTTCTCCAGCCGCCCGAGCCGCTCGGCGGGCATCTTTCCTTCGGCGCGGGCCTCCGAGAGCGCAGCCTCGGCCTGGCCGGCCAGCCGCTCCATCTCCCACAGCCCTAGCACCGATGCCGACGCCCGCAGGGTGGCGGCCAGCTTCTCCAGCGCCTCGCCCTCGTCCTTCGGCCAGCGGTCGCTCTTCTTGCCCTGCTTGCGATCGGCCAGGGCCTGCTGCAGGTGCTGCAGGTGCTCGCCGGCCTCGGCGCGGAAGACCGGCCACAGCTCCTCGGCCGGCCCGCGCTCCCTAGCGGGCGCCGACGCGGCCGGCTTGGCGCCGGCCAGCCGCTGCAGCTGTTCGGCCAGCTCGGGGATGGAGGGGTCGCCGCCGGCGTCTCCGCGGGAGAGCGCCGACTCGGCGGTGTCCACCGAGCCGAGGATCGCCTCCACCAGCCCGGCCTCCAGCTGATCGCTTGCCCCTTTGCCAGCCAGCGCGCCTTCGACGGCGTGGGCCAGCTTCTCCAGGTCGTGCAACCCGAGCGAGGCGGCCGAGCCCTTGAGGCTGTGGGCGGTGCGCCGCACCGAGTCGAGCAGGCCGGGCGGCCGGTTGGCCGCCGAGCGCTCCAGCTCGAGCACGCCGGCGCTGATCTGCTGGAGGTGCTCGCGCGCCTCCTCCACGAAGACTGGCCAAATCTTGCTGAGCAGCGTGCGGTCCATGCGCGCTCTCTCCCGCTAGCTTCGCTGTGCGGTTTGCTCGCCGAGCTGCGCGAGGTCGAGGATTGCCAGCCGGTCGGAGCGCACCTGCAAAAACGGCCCCGAGGGAGGGCGCTCCCACCCCTCGCGCGGCAGGCCCAGCTTCCCCTCCACCTCCTCCACCGCCAGGCCGAACAGGTCGTCGCCGGTGCCCAGCACCACCACCTTGCCCAGGTCGCTCATCCCCCCGCCCTCCAGCCCCAGCAGCTGGCGCAGGTCGAGCACCGGCAGCACCCGCGAGCGGGCCACCACCGCCCCCAGCACGTAGCGCGGCGCCCCCAGCAGCGGGAAGAGGTTCTTGACCTCCAGCACCTCGTCCACCTCTTCGATCAGCGCCGCGTAGCGCTCGCCGCCGACCCGGAAGGCCAGCACCTCGCGCAGGTTGGCCTTCTCCCGCGACCGCGCCTGGGAGAGGGCCTCGGCCCGGGAGGAGAGGATCTGCTCCCGCTCCTTGTGGTCGGCGCGCACGCCCAGCGCCAGCTCGGCGGCGTCCAGCCGGCGGTAGAGCTCCTCGAAGCTGAGCTCGCCCTCGCCCGGGGCCTTCTTGGCGTCCTCGGCCATCGGCTACTTCCCCTTGACCGGCAGGTGCAGGATCTCGCCCACCTTCTCCCGCAGCTCCTCCACCGCCACCGGCTTGGAGAGGAAGGCGGTGGCCCCCACCAGCCGCCCCTTCTGCCGGCTGGCCTCGTCCTTGAGGCTGGTCAGCATCACCACCGGGATGGCGTGCAGGGCGGTGTCCGAGCGGATGGCGGCGCACATCTCGAAGCCGTCCATCACCGGCATCCGCACGTCGCTCAGGATCAGGTCGGGCTTGAGCTCGCGGGCAGCCTTGAGCCCCTCTTCGCCGTTCTTGGCCTCGACGAACTCCAAGCCCCAGCCCATCAGATAGACCTGCAGCAGGCTGGTGATGGTCTTGGTGTCCTCGACGATCAGGACCTTCATTGCGTGCTCCCTGCCTCGGGGCGGGCCCCTAAGGCTACAGCTGGTAGCGGCCGACCAGGTTGGTCAGCCGCTTGGACAGGGTGGTCAGGTTGGTGGCGACGCTCTCGATGCGCCGGGTGCCCTCGAGGGTGTCGCTCATCGCCGAGCTCAGCTCGGCGATGGCGGAGACGATCTGCTCGACGCCGATGGTCTGCTGGCGGGTGTTGTTGGCGATCTGGCGGGCAGCCAGGCTCGAGTCGCGGATCACCTCGGCCAGCCCGAGGATGGAGCCGCCGGCCGACTGGGCCATGGTGATCGAGCTCTGGGCGCGCTTGCTGCCCTCGTCGGTGGCGGCCACTGCCACCCGGGTGCCCTTCTGCACCTCGGAGAGGATGGTGCGCACCTCGCCGGCGGCGAACTTCGACTGCTCGGCAAGGTTGCGCATCTCCATCGCCACCACCGCGAAGCCGCGGCCGTGCTCACCGGCCTTGGCGGCCTCGATCGAGGCGTTGAGGGCCAGCAGGTTCGACTGCTCGGCCAGGTCCTTGACGGTGGAGATGATGTCGCCGATCTGCATCGTGCGCTCGGACAGGTCGGTGATCGACTGGGCGATGGCCCGCACCTGCTCGTGCAGCTTCTCCAGGCCGGACATCGCCTCTTCCACCACCCGCTGGCCGTCGCGGGAGAGGTCCTCGGACTTCTGGGCGATCTTGATCACCGAGTCGGCGTGCTCGGTGGCCTGCTTGGAGGTCTGGGCGATCTCGGAGACGGTGGTCGAGGTCTCGTTGATGGCGCTGGCCTGCTCGCTGGCCATGGCCGACTGCTGGGTGGAGGTGGAGAGGATGTTGGCCGCCTCCTTCTCCATCTCCTGGGCGGCGATCTTGAGGTCGATCAGCATCGCCCGCAGGCCGCCGGTGAGGGTGGAGAAGCTCTGGGCCAGCTGCTCGATCTCGTCGTCGCCCTCGGCCTGCACCTGCTGGCGAAGGTCGCCGGCGGCCAGGCCGGCGGCCGCCAGGGAGAGCTTCTCCAGCGGCCCGGTGAGTCGGCGCACCATCAGGTAGGCGGCCAGGATGCACAGCAGCAGCGCCGCCAGCCCTCCCAGGCCCGCCTTGACCGTCATCGTGCTCAGCTCGCTCTCGGCGGGGACGAGGTCGATGCCCAGCTGCACCAGGCCCACCAGCTTCCGCTCCGCCGCCTTCTTGTCCTTGGCCTCCACCGGCTCGGGCGAGGCGAAGGGGGAAGCGCCGGGGGCGGCCTGGGCCCTGACCTCCAGGTAGACCGGGGCGACCACCGCCAGCACCTGGCGGCCGACCAGGGTGAGCTCGGCAACCTCCGCCGACTTGGGCAGGCTCGCCGGCGGGGGGAGCAGGCCGGGGTCGGCGCCCGCCAGCTCCTCGGCGAAGGCCCGCCCCAGCACCTCTCCCCGCTCGGCGCGGACGACCAGGTAGGCCAGGTCGGGGAGGTCGCGCACCGCGGTCGAGGCGGCCTGCTGCAGCGCCGCCTTGTCGGCGGAGTTGACGCTGAAGGCCAGGTTGCTCGCCAGCTCCAGCGCCACCGAGCGGCCGCGCGCCTCCATCTCGTGGCGCAGAACCCCCTTGCTCTGCCGGGTGAAGGCCAGCGCCATGATCAGCGCCACCGCCGTGGCGCTGAGCGCCGTGAGCCCGACAACTTTGAAGCGCAGCGAGCCGCGGCGCAGCAGGACGGCCGCCACCTCGGGCAGCGCCGCGCCGGCACCGCCGTCGGGCGGGGTCGAGGGGGAGGGCGTTTCGGTCTTTTCTTCCACGGATCGCCTCTACTCGAAGAACTTGCCCGCCCGACACCACGTCGCTGGCGGAATGGGGAACTGCCACAGCGCGCGACCGGCCCGCTCCGGCCCCGGCGCGCTCACGAAGTCTCTCCGCGGCCCGAGGGCTCCACCGCCTCCAGCGCCCGCCGCAGGGCCCCGGCGGTCATGATCTCCACTCCCCGCAGCACCTGGCCGTCGGGCATTCCGAGCAGCACGTCGAGCGCGTTGCGCCGGGCGCGCTCGGCCTCGCTCGGACGCCCCAGGCGCGCGAACAGGGTCACCAGCGCCGCGTGGCCCGAAGCCAGCGAGGAGTCGAGGTAGAGGGCCTTGCGCACCGCGTCCACCGCCGCCTTGAGATCGCCGCGGCTCTCGGCGGTCAGCGACAGCAGCAGGTAGGCCTCGGGAGACAGCTCGGCCTTGGCCGACTCCCGCGCCAGCCGCTCCGCCTCCTCCAGGTTGCCGGAGCGGGCCGCCTCGCGGGCCTTGGCGAACCCGGGAGGGACCGGCGGGCCGGCCGGCTCGGCCGCCGGCGAGGGCGCCGCGGGCCTGGCCGCCGG
>JBBIQS010000053.1:0-56866 GCA_037442205.1 Myxococcales bacterium | reverse complement strand
CGCCGCCGACCCCTTCGCCGACCTGAGCGCGCCTCCGCCGCCGGCAGCCCCCGCCGCGGCTCCTGCCCCGTCCTCGGTCGGCTTCGGCGAGTTCGACCTGGGCGGACCCCCCGCCGCAGCCGCTCCGGCGGCCAGCGCCGGAGCCGACGCCTTTGAGTTCGACCCTTCGGCCCCCTCCAAGCCCGGCGCCGACAACCTGGAGGCCGACCTGTCGGCCCCGGTCCCCGGCAGCAAGCCGGCGGGCGGCTCGGACAAAAACGACCTCGAGCTGCTCGACTTCATCGACCAGGCCGGCTCCAGCGCCGGAGGCGAGGGCGGCAAGCGCCCCCGGGCCTCGGGGCTGCGCTACCAGGTGCGCCGCAAGAGCGGCAAGGTCTTCGGCCCCTTCGACCAGGCGGCCGTGGTCAAGATGCTCGGCGACGGCCAGCTGCTGGGCAACGAGGACGTCAGCTCCGACAACCAGAACTGGGTGGCCATCGGCTCGGTGGAGGCGTTCGCCGAGGCCATCCAGAAGCTGATGGAGGCCCCGGGCGGCCTGCCCGGCGCCGCGGTTGCCGCGCCCTCCAGCACCCCCGAGTCCTCCGCCGACTCCGCCGCGGCGGCCATGGAGCGCATCCGCGCGGTCTACGGCGACCGCATGGCGGCGGTGGCGGTGGTGGACAGCGCCGCGGCCGCCGGCCGGTTCCGCAAGCGCATCCCGTTCCTGGTGGCGGCGGTGATCCTGCTGCTGGTGATGGGCGTGGGCGTCTACCTGGGTTTCACTCCCTACGGCTTCTTCGCGATGCGCCGGCTGTTCCCCAAGACCCTCAAGGAGGGCAGCGCCTCGTACGTCAAGTTCAAGGAGGCCTCCAAGCTCCTGGGCGACGACACTTTCGAGGGCTACAAGAAGTCGCTGGCCGACGCCCAGGCGCTGCTGGCCGAGAACGACTCGGTGATCGAGTCGCGGGCGCTGTTTTGCGAGTCGGTGTTCTACCTGGTGCGCCGCTACCAGTTCGGAGAGGACAAGCTGGTCCAGGCCAAGCGCTACCTCGACGAGCTGACGCTGGCGGCCAAGGACCGGCCGGAGACCATCAAGGCCCGCGCCGGCTACGCGCTGCTCAAGGGCGACGAGATCCCCCAGGTGCGCCCGGCGCTGGAGGCGGCGGCGGCCCGCTACAAGGACGACCGCGAGTTCCTCTTCCTGCTGGCCGAGAGCCACTTCCACGACAAGGCGACCAAGCCGGCCACCGACGCGCTGAACAAGGTCCTCGAGCTCGACCCCAAGAGCGCGAAGGCCCTGCACGGCCTGGCCCTCGCCAAGGCGCTGGACAAGGCGCCGGACTGGGCGGCGGTCGCCGAGATGCTGCAGAAGGCGCTCGACGCCGATCCCCGCCACCTCTCCTCGGCGGTGGAGATGGCGGCGGTCCAGATCCAGCAACAGGACCAGCCCGAGGCGTCGGTGGAGATGCTCAAGAAGGCGCTCACCGACGACGCCAAGGGGCTGCTGGCGCCGTCCGACCTGGCCCGGGCCCACTACCTGATGGGAATGGTCTACGCCTGGCGCCACGAGGCGGAGCCGGCGCAGAAAGAGTTCGAGGAGGCGCTCAAGGTTCGGGCCGACGCCGCGGCCAAGAACGCCTACGGCCGCTTCCTGCTGGCGCGGCGCGACTTCGCCAAGGCCACCCCGCTGTTCCAGCAGGCCTACGAGGCCGACCCCAAGAACATCGAGTACTTCGACGGCCTGATCCGGGCGATGATCGCCTCGGGCAACATGTACCAGGCCTCCAAGGCGCTCACCGAGGCGGCGGGCACCTTCCCCGGCAGCCCGCGGGTGGCCTTCCTGCAGGGCCGGGTCTCGGACGAGACGCAGAAGTACGACGAGGCCGAGCGCAACTACAAGCGGGCGATCAGCGGCGACCCGAAGTACTGGGAGCCCAGCTACTACCTGGGCCGCTTCCTGCTCAAGAGCCGGCGCACCGCCGACGCCCAGCAGCCGTTCGCCGACGCGCTGGACAAGGCCCCCAACCGGCCCGAGCCGCACGTGGGGATGGGGCTGTGGCTGCTGGCCTCGGCCAAGCCCGGCGACGCCGCGCCGCTGGACGAGGCCAAGAAGCAGTTCCTGGCGGCGATGGCCATCGACCGCACCCACGCTCTGGCCCACTTCGGGCTGGCCAAGGTGCTGATGGCCGAGGCCTCGTACCAGGACGCCAGGAAGGAGCTCGAGAGCGCCATCGAGTCCGACCCCACCGAGCCGGGGCTGTTCACCGCCTACGGGGCGCTGCTGTGGCAGCTCAAGGAACTGGAGGCGGCGGCCAAGGCGCTGGAGTCGGCCAAGAACGCCGACGCCAGGGACGTGGGGGCGCTGTGGCGGCTGGGGGCGGTCTACTTCGAGCTGGAGAAGTACAGCCTGGCGCAGCAGAACCTGGAGCTGGCGCTGTCGCTGGAGCCCAGCCACGCCGAGAGCTACTTCTACAAGGCCAGGGTCCACTATGCCCGGCGCGAGAACACCCAGGCCATCGAGGCGATGAAGGCGGCGCTGGAGCGCGGCTCGGCCCGGCCCGAGTTCCAGTACTGGATGGGCAACGTCTACTTCCAGGCGCAGAAGTTCGCCGAGGCGGTGGAGCGCTGGCTGGAGGCGGCGCGGCTCGACCCCAACTACGCCGACGCGCTGGAGGCGCTGGGCAAGAGCTATCAGGAGCAGGGCGATTTCGCCACCGCCATCGGCTACTTCGAGAAGGCGATGAAGGTGGACAAGCAGCGCACCCGGCTGCTGGTCAGCATCGCCGACTGCATGTTCAACCAGCCGCAGTACGACAAGGCGATCGCCAAGTACCAGGAAGCGCTCAAGGCGGACCCGAAGCAGGTGTCGGTCTATTTCAAGATCGGCCGCAGCTACAACGAGAAGGGCAAGATCAACGACGCGGTGGTCTGGTACCAGCGGGCCGCGGAGTACGACCCCGAGGCCAAGGAGGTCTGGCGCTACCTCGGCTACGCCCACAAGGAGAAGGGCCGCAAGAGCGAGTCCATGGCCGCCTTCCAGAAGTACCTGGAGCTGAACAAGGACGCCGGCGACGCCAAGGACATCGAGAACGAGATCTACGACCTGAAGACCGACAAGTAGCGGGCGGGGTCGGAGGGCCCGGAGGTCAGATCTCCGGGTCCTCGAGCAGGGTGTCGAGCTCGGCGCCGTCGGCATCGGCGGCGGAGGCGAAGGCCTCGCCGGAGAAGACCTCCTCGGCGGCGATGGCTGCTGGTTCCTCGACCGCGGTCTCCGGCCTGGAGGCAGTCGGCTGCGGCTGAGGCCCGGAGGGGGAGGCGAGGTCGAGGGCCAGCCCTACCGCCACCGCCCCGGCGGCGGCCATTGCCCCGGCCAGCAGCCCGGCCCGCCACGGCGCGGCATTGGCGCGCCGCCGACCGGCGCGAGCTTCGGCCGCCCTCACCCGCGACGCGAAGCCGGCCAGCAGCTGGGCTGCCGGCTCGGCGGCGGTGGCCGCCAGCTCGCCCAGAGCCCGCGCCGCCGCCAGGCAGTCCTGGCACTGGGAGAGGTGGGCTTGCTCCTCGGGGGAGAGCTGGCAGGGGGCTTCAGTGAGCTTCTCGAGCAATTGCTGGCAGAGGGCAGACATGGCCTTCACAGCTCCTCTCCCGCCAGCAGCGTCTGCAGCCGGCGCACGGCGTAGTGGTAGTTCACCTTGGCGTTGTTCTCGGTGATCTGGAGCGCCAGGGCGACCTCGGCGAAGGGCAGCTCGGCGTCGATGCGCAGCGACACCACCTGCCGCTGGCGCAAGGGCAGCTGGGCGAGGGCCTGGCGCACCCGGGCGCGGCGCTGCTCGGACTCGAGGGCGTCGCCTTCCTCGGCGCCGGCGGTCTCCAGCGGCAGGCCGAAGACCAGGCGGGCGCGGTCGCGCAGGTGGTTCTTGCACAGGTTGGCGGCCACCCGGAACAGGTAGGCCCTGAGCGGCTGGTCCGGCTTGAGCTTGTCGGCGCGCCCCAGCACCCGCAGGAAGGTCAGCTGGGCCAGTTCCTCGGCCTCGTCGGCGTCGCGGGCGTAGCGCAGCGCCAGCCGGAAGACCGGCCGCTGGTAGCGGCGCACCAGCTCGCCGAAGGCAGAGGGATCGCCCGCCAGGTGGGCGTTGAGCAGGGCGAAGTCGTCAGGCTCCTCGCCCTCGCGCACCAGGCGCAGCGGCAGGCGGGCCCGCTCCGCGGCCGCCTCCGCCACCTCTGTCGACTCGCCGTTCACGTGCCATCCACCCCCGAGGCCGGCGCCTGGTTAACCGCGGAAAACGAGGCGATTGACCGGGGTTTTGGCCCGTGGCTATCATACGCGCCCCGCTCGGCCGGTTGTCGTAAAAACCAAGTCGTTTCGCACATTTGAGGAATCCATGCTCGATCTCAAGTACGTGGCGCAGAACTTCGACGAGGTGATGGCCCGGCTGTCGCGCCGCGGGCAGGTCGAGCTGGGGGAGTTCAAGCGGCTGTTCGCCGAGCGGCGCGAGCAGAACGTCAAGCTGGAGGGGCAGCGGGCCGAGAGCGCCGACGTGGCGATGCTCCTGGCGCCTGCCAAGCAGCCGGTCGCGAAGCAGGTGAGGGGCAAGGCCTACGCACAGCCGCTGGACGAGGCGGCCAAGGCCGAGCTCAAGGCGATGTCGAAGGAGCTCAAGGACAAGGCCAAGGACCTCGAGGGGCGGCTCAAGGAGATCGAGGCCGACCTCGAGAAGATCCTGATGACCGTGCCCAACCTGCCGCACGCCTCGGTGCCCGACGGCAAGTCGGGCGAGGAGAACGTGGTGGTGCGCACCGTGGGGCAGAAGCCGGCGATGGCCTTCGCCCCCAAGGCGCACTGGGAGATCGGCGAGGCGCTGGGGATCCTCGACTTCGAGCGGGCCTCGAAGATCAGCGGGGCGCGCTTCGCGGTCTACAAGGGGCTGGGGGCCAGGCTGGAGCGGGCGCTGGTGAGCTACATGCTCGAGGTGCACACCTCGCGCGGCTACACCGAGATCCTGCCGCCGTTCCTGGTGAACCGGGCCTCGATGACCGGGACCGGGCAGCTGCCCAAGTTCGAGGAGGACAGCTTCAAGACCAGCGGCGACCCGGAGCTGTTCCTGGTGCCGACCGCCGAGGTGCCGGTGACCAACCTGCACCGCGACGAGATCCTCGAGGGCGACCAGCTACCGATCAAGTACTGCGCCTACACCCCGTGCTTCCGGCGCGAGGCGGGCAGCTACGGCAAGGACACCCGCGGGCTGATCCGCCAGCACCAGTTCCAGAAGGTGGAGCTGGTGAAATTCAGCCGGCCGGACAAGAGCTACGAGGAGCACGAGGCGCTGACCAACGACGCTGAGGAGATTCTCAAGCGGCTGGGGCTGCACTACCGGGTGATGAGCCTGTGCGCCGGCGACCTGGGGTTCGGGGCGGCCAAGTGCTACGACCTCGAGGTGTGGCTGCCGGGGCAGAACGCCTTCCGCGAGATCTCCAGCTGCTCGAACTTCGAGGACTTCCAGGCGCGGCGGGCGCAGATCCGCTTCCGCGGCGGGCCCAAGGACAAGCCGCAGCTGGTGCACACCCTCAACGGCAGCGGGCTGGCGGTGGGGCGGACGGTGGTGGCCATCCTCGAGAACTACCAGCAGGCCGACGGCTCGGTGGTGATCCCCGAGCCGCTGCGGCCGTTCATGGGCACCGACGTGATCCGCAAGGCCTAGCCGAGCGCGATTCGTTGACGCTGCCCCGGCCGGCCACTAACCTCGCCGGCCGGCAGTTCTGGAGGAGTGGCCGAGTGGTTGAAGGCAGCGGTCTTGAAAACCGCCGTGGGTTAACGCCCACCAGGGGTTCGAATCCCTTCTCCTCCGCAGGCGGGCCCCGCGGTCCGGGCAATCGCACGAGGGCGTGCGGCAAGCTCTTGACCTTTGTCGGCGGGCAACGCTATAAGCTCGCGCTCCGCCGCGACACGGGCGGAGAGCAGAGTGGTCGAGAAGTCGCCGGGTTAGAAGGCGCCCGGGCTGGTTTGGAGAGATGGCCGAGAGGCCGAAGGCGCTGGTTTGCTAAACCAGTATACGGGGACAACCTGTATCGAGGGTTCGAATCCCTCTCTCTCCGCAGCGGTGGCAGTCACATAGCAGTGAGCGCCCATAGCTCAGCTGGATAGAGTATCGGACTACGAATCCGAGGGCCGAAGGTTCGAATCCTTCTGGGCGCACTAGATCGAAGGGCCGGAAGCCTCCTGGGAAATCCAGAGGCTCCGGCCCTTTGCCGTTTCCGGCGCCGGAGGGCGCCCCATCGTCAGCCGGGGGAACATTGACGTTGTCTCTCCCCCGGGGCGACGCTAGAAGACAAGGCCGGCGAGAGGACCCATGTCCGCGATCAGCTACGAGATTCTGCGAGAGGCCCCGGTCGACTCGATCGTCGAGCTCTACAAGGCCGGCGGCTGGTGGCAGGAGAGCGAGGCCTGGCGCCAGGTCATCCCGCGCATGATCGCCGGCAGCTTCTGCTTCATGGTGGCCCGCGCCGCCGACGGCACCCTGGTCGGCATGGGCCGGGCCATCTCCGACGGCTGCAGCGACGCCTACATCCAGGACGTGGTGGTACTGAGCGCCTATCGCAAGCAGGGGATCGGGGCCGAGATCATCCGGCGGCTGGTGGCCTTCTGCCAGCAGCGCCAGATCACCTGGGTCGGCCTGATCGCCGAGCCCGGCACCCAGCCCTTCTACCAGAGCCTCGGCTTTGGCGAGCTGGTGGGCTACCGGCCCATGCTCTTCGGGAAGCGAGGCTGACGCTTGGGCCAAGGGTTTTTGGGGCTGCAGTGGGAGACGATCGACCTGTCGCGGCGCGCGCGGCTCGAGCCCTTCCTCGAGCGCTTTCCTCAGCCGCACTCCGGCTACACCTTCGCCACCCTGGCGGCCTGGGACTCCAGCTTCAACTACCGCTTCGCGATCGTCGATGAGGCCCTGCTGACCAGCTTCTGCCTCGAGTCCGACCCCCACCGCCAGCTGCTCCAGCCGCTGGGGCCGGTCTCCGAAGCCACCTGGCAGCTCATCGCCCGCGGCGCCGCGGCTCTCGACTACCCGCTCAGGCTGGTCGGAGTGTCGCAGGATTTCCTCAGGCAGTACCCGGCCTTGGGCGACCGCTTCGAGGTGCGCGAGGACCCGCCGGCGGCCAACTACATCTATCTGGCCAGCGACCTGGCCGACCTGCCCGGCCGCAAGCTGCAGCCCAAGCGCAACCTGATCTCCCAGGCCTCGCGCGCCTATTCCTGGACCACCGAGCCGATCCGGCCCGAGAACCTGGCCGACTGCCGCCAGATGATCGCCCGCTTCCGCCAGGAGGAGTTCCCGGTCCTGGAGGGGACGCTGCTGCAGGAGGCCCGCGCCTTCGACTTCACCCTCGACCACTTCGCCGAGCTCAAGCAGCAGGGGGTGCTGCTGCGCGCCGCCGGAGAGGCAGCGGGAGTGGCGATCTTCGAGCCGATGGCTCCAGGCCTGGCGGTCATCCACTTCGAGCGCGCCCTCAAGCGATTCAAGGGCGCCTATCAGATCGTCAACCGCGAGGCGGCCAAGATGATCCGCGCCCAGGGCTTCGAGCGGATCAACCGCGAAGAGGACCTGGGCGACCCCGGGCTGCGCCAGGCCAAGCTCAGCTACCAGCCCGAGAGGCTGGAGATGGCCTACCAGCTGGTCGCCCGGCGCCCGGGCTAGATCCGCTGGGTGAAGTTCACCATCGGCAGCGCGCCCCCCTTCAGCGGCCATAGCAGCCCCAGGTCGGCGGTGAAGGTGCCGCCGATGATCTTGATCCCCGAGATCGCCGAGACCCCCGACCCCAGCACGAAGTGCTGCCCGAGGGCGTTGAGCTCCGGCTGCGCGGTGCGCGAGATCCAGCGCAGGTAGACCACGTCGAAGCAGAAGGCCAGGTGGGCCCAGGGCGCGAAGCTCACCCCGGCGTCCACCAGCTGCACCGCCTTGAGCGGCTCTCCCAGCCGCGTGGCCGTCGACGACAGGCGCAGGTTCAGCCGCCCGGTCTTCACCGACAGCGCCCCCGAGAACAGCTCGCCCACCCAGGTGTTCTTCTCCAGCAGCCCGAAGCTGAACCCGGCTCCCAGTGCCAGCTGGATCGGAAAGCCGTGCTTGAACAGCCCGAACCGCAGCTGGGCCCCGCCGAACAGCGGCGCCCAGGGCATCGCCGCGCTGACGTCGAAGTGCTCTCCCAGCCCTACCGAGACCCCGAACAGCGCCAGCTCGGTCTGCTGCAGCTGGACCTCGCCCGGCCGGAGCAGTTCCCCGGTTGGCATCCCGAAGACCGTGGTCTGTCCGTCCAGCGGGCGGCTGTGGTCGAGAGTGCCGGCGCGGGCGCTGCCGGCGGCGAGGATCAGGGCAAGTGTGAGCAGGCGCATGGCCTGAGCGGCTAGCAACAAGGAAGCCAGCGCGCTCCGGCGCTGATCCCCAGTCGTTTCGGGGGCTTGGCGCGCCCCGCGTCCGGGGAGGGAGAACGGGCCGTTCGATCTTCACCGGCCGGCGCGACAGAGTCGCCACACTTCGTGCTGCCGCGGCCAGGGGATTGCGCCCCCGCGTCAGGCGCTCACGGGGAGCGCAGGCTCTCGATGATCGCCCCGACCACCGAGCGGAAGCCAGCGAGGTCGCGGTGCTGGAGCTTGGTCAGGGCCGCCTGGACCGCGGCCTCGGCGGTGCCCGACTCCAGCTCCTTCATCTTCAGCCCGCGGGCGGTGAGGGTGAACAGCGCCCGGCGCCGATCGCGCGGGTCGATGGCCCGCTCCAGCGCTCCCAGCTCCACCAGCCGGTCGAGGATGCCGGTCAGCGTGCTGGGATCGAGGTGCAGCATCTTGGCGAGCTGCCCGGCGGCGATGCCCGGGTTGAGGCCCACCAGCTTGACCACCAGCCGCTGCGGCCCGGTCAGGCCCAGCTGGGCCTTCATCCGCCGCGACCTCATCTGCAGCTCGTGGTCCAGCTCCCAGATCAGCTGCATCAGCTCGAACCCCTCTCCCAAGGCTGGGAGGTGGCTCGGGCTCAGGCTGTCGGCCGGAATGACGTTCTCCATCACTGCTTCGCTCACTTCTTCGCGCATGGTCTTCAACGGACCCTCGCAACCCGGGATACTTCGATGTGAAACGATTCGAATCGTTGCGCCGTCGCTGCCGGTTTCCCCGCGCCCGGGCGGGGGGTGCGGCAGTGAAAAATCCGAAAAAACCAGGAACTTCGCGCCGCGGGCGAAAGGGCGCCGCCGCTCGCGGGAACTCGGCCCCCGCCAGCAGCGGCGCCGGTCGGCTCAGTGGCGCTGGAACTCCGCGGGCGAATGGGGATGGGCCTCGCGCTCGGAGATCTGGCCCAGGGTCCGGGTGGCGGCCTCGGGTTCGAACTGCGGCAAGTCGGACAGGCTGATGACGCCTTGCAGCTTGCCGGCATCATCGACGACCAACAGGCGGGATTTCTGGTTGCGGGCCATCTCATCGGCGGCATCGCGGATGTCATCGTCTGGACTGCACGAGATGACCTCCTGGCTCATGATTTCGGCCACGCGGGTGCTGTTCGGTTTGTCGCTGGCCACCAGCCGCAGCACGATGTCGCGGTCGGTCAAAGCCCCGATCACCTTGCCGGTGTTGTCGCAGACCGGCAGAAAGCCGACGTCGGCGTCGGACATGAGCTTGGCGGCCACGCGCGCGGTGTCCTCCGGGCTCAGGTAGACCACCACCTTCTTCATGATGTCGTTGCAGGTCACGTCCCCTCCCTGCTCGAAGCACGAGCGTCCCGGAAGGCGCGGGCAAGGACGCGTGTGACGCGCCGAGCCATGGCGGCCTTCCCGGTCAAAGCTCGCCAGCGGCCGCATGCGGTGCCACTTTCCGGCGCTGGCTGCCGGCAAGGAAAGGCGGTGTGCCCGCCGCCCGTCCTCAGCCCCTGGGCGCGTTCGGCACCCGCACCGGCGCCAGACCGGGAAGGCGCCCCGCGATTCCAGGCTCCGGCGATCGGGCGATCGGGCGATCGGGCGGCTGGGCGGTCGGGGAGGCGCGGATCGGCGCACGGCGTCAACGCCGCCTGCTCCCGTGTTAGCGTGCTGCGTGCGGCTGGACGGAGGAGGCCCGATGGCCGGCGGCCAAACTCGAATCCCCGGCGGCAGGCTGCGCCGGCTGGGCAAGCTCGCCGGGCTGACGGCTCGGGTCGGGACTGACCTGGTGGCCGGGCGGGCGCGGCAGCTGCTGGGCGCCGAGGGCGAGCCCAGGCTGGAATCGGCCCGCCGGGTGCTCGCAACCCTGGGAGAGCTCAAGGGCGCGGCGCTCAAGGTGGGGCAGCTGCTCTCGCTCGCCTCCGATCAGCTGCCGCCGGAGGTGCGCCAGGTCGTCTCGCAGCTGTTCCACAAGGCTCCGACGCTGCCCTATCCGGCCATCGCCGAGGCGGTCGAGCAGGAGCTGGGGGCGCCGCCGGAGAAGCTGTTCGCCTCGTTCGACAAGGAGCCGTTCGCCGGGGCCTCGCTGGGCCAGGTGCACCGGGCCAGGCTGGCAGACGGCCGTCCGGTGGCGGTCAAGGTCCAGTACCCGGGGGTGGACGGGGCGCTGGAGGACGACCTCAAGAACGCCGAGGTGGTGGTGCGGGCGCTGGGGGTGGGCGGCTCGCTGCTCGACGGGCGGGAGTACTTCGAGGAGCTGCGGCGCGAGGTGAGCGCCGAGCTCGACTACCGGCGCGAGCTGGAGCGGGTCGAGGAGTTCCGGGCCAAGCTGTCGCGCTGGCCGGACCTGGTGGTCCCGGCGGCGGTGCCCGAGCTGACCACCCGCCGGGTGCTGGTGCTCGAGGAGCTCGAGGGGCCGACCCTGGCCGAGCTGGCGCAGCAGGTCGATTCGCTGCCGGCCGAGCGGCGCTTCGCGCTGGGCGAGCGGCTGGTGCGGGCGGTCTACGGGCCGTTCTTCTTCCACAAGGTGATCCACGCCGACGTCCACCCGGGCAACTTCGTAGTGCTGCCCGGCGATCGGCTGGGGGTGCTCGACTTCGGCAGCGTCAAGCGGCTGAGCGACCCCTTCTGGCGGATCTACCTGACCGCGATGGCGGCGGGGATGGAGGGCCGGCCCATCGACCTCTTGCCGCTGGTGCGCGAGGGCGGGTTCCAGGTGAACCTGCCCGACGACCGCGGCCGGGAGCTGCTGAACGCGATCTGCCACGTGGTCGGGGCCCCGGTGGTGGCGGCGCACGACTTCAGCAAGGACTCGATGATCCAGCAGCTCTACGCCCTCAAGCGCACTCACGCGCTCGATCTGCTGCGCATCCGCCCGCCGCCCGAGGCGCTGCTCTTCTACCGGGCGATGGGCGGGCTGAGCCACAACCTGCGGGCGCTCAAGGCCAGCGGCGACTTCCGCCCGTTCCTGCGCCAGTCGCTGCGCGAGCTGGGCATGGTCTAGTACAAGGAAGCGATGGCCACCTACGTCGTCGGCGACATCCACGGATGCTTCGCCACCCTCGAGGCGCTGCTGGGCAGAATCCGCTTCTCCCGCGGCGATCGGCTGTGGCAGGTGGGCGACCTGGTCAACCGCGGCCCGGACTCGCTGGCGGTGCTGCGCTTCGCCCGCCGGCTGGGAGAGCGGTTCGTCGGGGTGATGGGCAACCACGACCTGCACCTGCTGGCCCGGGCGGCCGGGGTGGTGGGGAAGAAGGCCCGCGACACCCTCGACGAGGTGCTGGAGGCCACCGACCGCCCGCGGCTGCTGGAGTGGCTGGCGCGGCGGCCGCTGCTGCACCGCCAGGGGACGCGGATGGTGGTCCACGCCGGGCTGTTGCCGGGCTGGGATGTCTCCGAGGCGGAGCGGCGGGCCCGCGCCCTGGGGCGGGCGCTGCGCGGAGAGGGGCGGCGCGGGCTGCTCGAGGCCCTGGTGGGCCAGTCGGGATCGGCGCAGATGGCCGAGTTTGCTCGGGATTTGTCAGTGTTCACCCGGCTGCGGACCTGCACGCCGTCGGGGCTGATGCGGCCGGGTTTCGACGGGCCGCCGGAGCAGGCGCCGCGCGGGGCGATTCCCTGGTTCAGCCATCCCAAGCGGCGGACGCGGCCGCAGGCGATCCACTTCGGCCACTGGGCGGCGCTGGGGCTGCACCTGGCCGACGGGGTGCGGGCGCTGGACTCGGGCTGTGTCTGGGGCAAGGCGCTGACCGCGCTGCGGCTCGAGGATGGCGCGGTGTTCCAGGTGGCCTCGGAGCTGGCGGACGTCTGACCGCACCACAAGATCCGTTGCAGCCAGCCGAGCCTCCGGTCAGCCCGAGCGGAGCGGGCGACGGGAGTCGGCCGTGAAGTCGAGGGCGCGATTGGGGCTCAGCTGCCGATTCGCAGCACCGCCGCCCCGCGCACCCGCCCCTGGCGCAGGTCGGCCAGGGCTTCGTTGGCCTGCTCCAGCTCGTAGAGCTGCACGTCGCTGCGCAGCGGGATCGCCGGGGCCAGCGCCAGCAGCTCCTGGGCGTCGCGGCGGGTGAGGTTTGCCACCGAGCGCACCATCCGCTCCTCCCAGAGCAGCGAGTAGGGGAAGCTGGGGATGGGGCTCATGTGGATGCCGCCGCAGACCACCACCCCGCCCGGCGCCACGCTCGCCAGCGCCAGCGGGACCAGCGCGCCCACCGGGGCGAAGATGATCGCCGCGTCCAGCGGCTCGGGCGGCGGCTGATCCGACGGCCCGGCCCAGGTCGCCCCCAGCTCGAGCGCGTGGGCGCGCGCCGCTTCATCGCCAGGTCGCACGAAGGCGTAGACCCTGCGCCCCTGATGCCGCGCGACCTGGACCAGCAGGTGGGCGGCGGCGCCGAATCCGTACAGCCCCAGGCGCTTGCCCTCGCCCGCCAGGCGCAGCGAGCGGAAGCCGATCAGCCCGGCACAGAGCAGCGGCGCGGCCGAAACGTCGGGAAACGACTCGGGAATTGGGAAGCAGAAGTGGTGGTCGGCGACGGTGTACTCGGCAAAACCGCCGTCTGTCGTGTAGCCGGTGAAGCGGGCGTTCCGACACAGGTTTTCCCGCCCGGTGGCGCAGTAGTCGCAGGCGCCGCAGGTGGAGCCGAGCCAGGGAACTCCCACCCGCGCTCCCAAGGCGATCCCTCGGACGTTGGCGCCAGCGGCCTCGACCACTCCGACGATCTCGTGGCCGGGAACCAGTGGCAGCTTGGGCTCGGTCAGCTCGCCGTCCACGATATGCAGGTCGGTCCGGCAGACCGCACAGGCGCTGACGCGGATGAGCAGTTGATCGGGACCTGGCGAAGGGACCGGCAGCTCTTCGAGCCGCAGCGGAGTCCGTGGAGCGGTGAGCACCATCGCGCGCATGGGTCGCAACTTATGCTCCCTGCGGCGGGTCTACTACCGGGCGAACGCTGCATCGCATCCGCGGCGGCCTCGGCGATCGCGCCGGCCGCTCCCCTCGGTCGCGGTTCAGTCGTCCTCGTCGGCGTCGTCGGCGGGCTCGACGAATCCCAGGAAATCGCCCTTGACGATGCGCCCGTCCTCCCGCCGGATGGCCTCGTACTCGCGCCCGCAGTCCGGGCAGCTCAGGCTCCCGACCTCCACCGGCACCGGATCGATGGCCCCGTTCGCCACGTGCAGAAAGGCCTCGAGCAAGAAGTCGCTCGCCCCGCACCCGCAGGTGGTGTCCGTTCCCTGACCCTGTTCGCCGGCCCGCTGCTGGTCCTGCTGCTCCTGTTCGACATCGGCCAGAGTGCGCTCGCTGGCCCAGTCGGTGGCGTCGGAGTGATTGCCCGATTCGCGTCGTCGTCGTCCCATGCGCCGGACTCTAGCGCCCCGGCCCGGGCCTCGGAAGCCCGCCGGTGGCCGCGCCGCCGCCGCCCAGGTCTGCAACTCGGGGAACGTACTCCCGCCAGGCCCTCAGGCGGTTGAGTGGAGCGCCGCACGCTCCTTTGCTATCCTTGAAGGCTCATTCCGAAGGGGAGCAATCGCCATGAAGACCTGGGGAGCCTTGCTCATTTCGTTGGCCTTGGTCAGCTGCGGCTCGAAGACCAAGACCGTCTCGGTCGAGTGCGTGGTCGACGACAACTGCCCGAGCGGCCAGATCTGCGAGGGCGGGACCTGCATCTCCCGCGACTCGATGGGCTGCGAGTCAGTGGTGGGCGGAGCGGCGGTGCTGGCGGTGAGCCCGTACAGCGCCAACTTCGGCGCGGTGCAGGGGGCGACCACCAAGACCCTGACCCTGCGCAACATCGGCAACTGCACGCTGATGGTCTTCGAGGCCAAGCTGGGCAAGGGCGACCAGTCGCCGTTCACTTGCCCCGGCTGCGACAAGAGCCAGTATCCCTTCGAGCTGTTCCGCGGCCGCGAGAAGACCCTCGACGTGGCCATCGACCCCAAGGACGTGGGCAGCTTCCAGGACGAGCTGATCCTGCTCTCCGACGACACCGAGTACCACGAGCTGAAGGTGCCGCTGCACGCCACCTTCAACGGGGTTCCCAAGCTGCTGGTCGATCCCAATCCGCTCGACTTCGGCTACCAGGCCCAGGGCGGCCAGCGCGAGCACATCATCCGGCTGGCCAACGTCGGCACCGGCATCGCCAAGTTCCACATCACCTCGATCCACCTCGACCAGGGCGCCGACAACTTCGGCATCACCGCCGGCCAGCCCACCGAGCCGGTGGATCTCGATCCCGTCGGAGTCAACTCCAAGGCCGGCATCGATCTGAAGATCGCTTACCACCCCCGCGACGTCGCCGATCACACCGCCGACCTGGTGATCGAGGCCGACCCGGCCAGCAACACCGTCCACGTGCCGATCAAGGGCTCCTCCAATACTCCGCCGGTGATTGGGGTCTCGCCTACGCTCATCGATTTCGGGACGGTGGACATCGGCAGCAACGCCAAGCCCCAGGATCTGGTGATCACCAACAACGGCGGCTCGGCGCTCAAGGTCACCCCGACCTTCAGCCAGACCACCTCCCAGGACTTCAAGATCTCGCCGCCGACCTTCCCCGACATCGAGCCCGGCAAGTACCTGACCGTGCAGGTGCTGGCCTCGCCCAGCGTCCAGGGGAAGATCACCGGGAACCTGCTGCTGAACAACAACGACCCGGCCACCGGCGGCACCTACTCCATCCCGGTGCAGGTCGAGGGCCACAAGCCGGCCGACGCCGCGGTCATCAAGATCGAGATGAACGTCGCCAGCGGGGACAGCGGAATGTTTGGCGACGACCTGCGCAAGGCCGACCTGTCGGTGGAGAGCCCCTACGGCATGGTCAGCGACCGCAAGCACCCGACGCCGACCGAATCCCAGTTCGGCAAGTTCGGCAGCGCCACCTGGCTGGCGCTGGGCCCCAAGGAGACCCCGCAGCGGGTGGTGGTGATCTTCGACCGGCAGCAGCTGACCGACGGCGACGGCGAGTACCGGGTGATGGTCCAGTACACCGAGGACTGCTCGATGCTGCCCACCGGCCTGCTGGCCGGGATCCTTGGCGTCTCGATCGAGGCGCTGGCGGCCTACATGAGCTCGGGGGCAGTGCTGGTCAATGGCCAGAACGTCTCCGACGTCGTCTCCAAGTCCTGCTTCAGCCACAGCGGCACCACCGCCGCGGTCTCGCTGACCGTCGATGGCGCCGCGGTCGACCAGCGCTCCGTCTCCCTCGGCCAGAAGGGCGACTTCCAATACATCACGCTGGTCAAGTCCGGCGGGGCCAGCACCCCCTACTTCAAGTTCAAGTGAGCGGAGCGACCATGAGCCCGAGCTTTCGCACCGTCCTCGTTGCCTCCGTGCTGGCGCTGGCGGGGTGCCCGACCGAGGCCCCCAAGAATAGCACCCCCAAGCCGGCCGGCCTGACCGCCAGCCCGCGCAGCCTGACCTACCGCTGCGTCACACCCGGCTGCGACACCAGCCAGGACATCCTGATCTCCGCCACCGGCACCCGGCGGCTGGTGGTCAAGCGCCTCGTCCTCTCCGACGACAAGCGCACCGACTTCACCCTGACCCCCGAGACCCCGGCCCCGTTCGTGGTCCACGACGCCTTCAAGCTGACGGTGCGCTACGTGCCGGTGGGCGGGCCGGACCCGGGCGACGTCACCATCCTGGTGACCTACGCCGACTCCTCCTCGGACGAGACCGACCCCAACCGCATCCCGCCGGGCGAGCTGCAGATCCCGGTCTACCGGCGGATGGTGGGTGAGCCGGAGCTGACCGCCAATCCGACCACCCTCAACTTCGGCCCGGTGGCTCCGGGCGAGAAGAAGAGCCTCGACCTGACGGTGGGCAACGGCGGCTACGGCAACATCTCGCTGGTGCTCGACAAGATCGAGAGCGGCTCGCCGCTGATCTCCCCGGACAAGGTCCCCGCCGATCCTCTGCTGCCGGGCAAGAACACCGCGATCTCGGTGACCTACGCGCCGGCGGTGGCCGGCTACACCAAGACCCTGCTGACCTTGACCTCCACCGACCCGACCGTGCCGCCGGTGGACGTGGTGGCGGTGGGCACCAGCTACTCGACCCCGGTGGCGGCCACCGACCCCGAGACCGGCCTCGACTTCGGCGAGGTCCCCAAGACCGCCGCCAAGACCAAGCAGATCCTGATCCTCAACCAGGGCGGCGCGGCGCTCAACGTCAGCTCGGTGACGGTGTCCAGCCCCAGCGGCGATCTCAGCGCGAGCCTGCCCAAGGGAGCGGTCACCGCCACCCTCGGGCCCTTGGAGTCGGTGCCGCTGACGGTCAATCTCTCCTCGGCGCACGCCGGGCCGATCAACGGGACCATCGTCATCAACAGCGACGACCCCACGCACCCTGCGCTGTCGGTGCCGGTGCAGGGGCTGGTGACCGAGCCGCTGATCAACCTGGCGCCAACCGGCAAGCTCGACTTCGGGCTGGTGTTCAAGACCTGGGTGGTCAACAAGACGGTGACCGTGACCAACACCGGCTGGGGTGGGCTGGTGGTCAAGCGCATCGGGATGACCGCCAGCTCCAGCGTCCAGTTCGGGGTGCGCCAGCTGCCGCCGGTGATGCCCATCACCCTGCAGCACGGCGAGAAGTTCGACTTCGTGGTGCAGTTCAACCCCCAGGCCAAGGCGCTGTTCACCGGGACGGTGGCGATCGAGTCCAACGATGCCAACAACGGCTTCGTGAACTACCCGGTGTCGGGTGAAGGCTCGGAATGCCCGCCGGCCTGCCCGCTGCCACATGCCGTTCCCGACTGCACCCGCGGCAACTGCCGCGTGGACAGCTGCGAGGCCGGCTTCTTCGACCTCGACGGCAACTACGACAACGGCTGCGAGTGCGCCGCGCTCGCCCTCCCGGTCCCGGGTGATGGCTGCAGCACCGCTGTGGATCTGGGCGTGATGGCCGATGGCGACTGGAGCTACAACTCCTACAGCAACAACCTGGCGCTGATGCAGGATCCCCAGTCCGGGGCCTCGATCCCGGCGGTCCACTGGTTCCACTTCTGGGCTCCGGACATCAGCCAGTACTTCTGGCAGGGCGACTACTACGACGTCCGGGTTCGCCTCACGACTTCCGATCCGAACATCCAGCTATGCGTCTACCGGACCCCTGGCTCCGGCCCGCAAGGTTGCTCGATGGCGAGTCCGAGCTGCTACGCGCCGGGTTCCGCCTACTACGAATACGGCGGAAGTTGGAGCGCTGACGACAGCGCCGACTACCTGATCGTGATTCAGCGCGCCGCCAACACCCAGCCGACCTGCACCCCGTACACTCTGCAGGTCTCGAACAACCGCGGGATCTAGCTGAGCGGAGGCTGGCCACGGTGCGCCTGCGCGACGTGGTCACGCCCCGGCCGCGAATCCTCTTCGTGGGGATCAACCCCAGCCTGCGCTCGGGCGAGGTGGGACACCACTTCGCCACTCCCGGCAATCCGTTCTGGCGGCTGCTGCACGCGGCGGGACTGACGCCCCGGCTGCTCACCACCGCCGAGGACCAGCGGCTGGCGGAGTTCGGGCTGGCCCTGACCAATCTCTGTCCCCGCGCCACCCGCTCGGCGGCCGAGCTGACGCTGGCCGAGAGGCGGCGGGGACAGAAAGAGCTGGCCAGGAAGATCGAGGCGCTGCAGCCGAAGGTGGTGGCATTCGTCGGGCTGACGCTCTATCGAGAGTACTTCGGGCTCAAGAATGCCGGCGGGGCGGGCGAGAAGCCGCAGACCATCGCCGGGGCCCGGGTGTTCGTGGTTCCCAACCCCAGCGGCCTCAACGCCAGCTTTCCCAGCTTCGACAAGAAGCGGGTCTGGTTCGAGGCGCTGCGCCGGTTCGCCGACCAGCTCGTCGGGTGACTTTCCTCTTTCGAGCACCCCGGCAATGGCCGCGTCCGCAAGGCGGTTGCGCCACCAGCCCGGGGATGAGAGAAGTCGGCACTCTGGATTGGCTTCAAGGAGGGGTCCATGAGCCGTCGCCGCGCCGGCGATGCCGCCGCCGTCATCCATCGGCTGTTCGAAGAGCTGCCGGCCAACCCTGGCGAGGTTCGACACCGCCTCAAGGGGCTCAACCAGGCGGCCTGCCGCGCGGCCCTTCTCGAAGTCCTGGACCGCTTTGAGCTCGAGGGCCGGTCGCTGAACCTCTTCCTCGACGCCGGAAGCCAGCTGCAGCTCTGGAAGGAACAGCGCAAGCTGGCGGCGGTGGCGGCCGATCGGAATCGGAGTCGCCGGGTCCGGGCGGCCGCGGTTGGGGCCCTCGCGCGCGGGGGCGAGCGGGCACAGGAGGCGCAGGAGGCGCTCGCGCGCGCCCTCGGTCCCGACGAGCTGTTCGAGCTCTCCGACGTCCCGCTCGAGGACTCCCTCGGCCTGTGCCTGACCCATCGATATGGCAGCTACGGCGTCGCCGAGTGGCTGCAGATGCTGCCGGACGAGGACGCGCGCGCTCTCTTCTTCCAGCGCCTGGAGCGCTGCCGCCAGCGCGTCGGGGCGCCGGCATGGGCGACCTATGAGAGCTCGCTCGCCTGCGCGGAGCTCGGGTCGCTGAGGGAGGGCATCCTCGAGGCGGCGCTCGGCGAGCCCGAGGAGGAAACGGTCTCGATGCTCGAGCGGCTGCTGGCCGCCGAGCAGGACGAGGAGATCAAGGCCGAGCTGCGCGCGGCGCTGCTGCGGACCCGCACCCGCCTGGTGGACCTCGACCGCCCACCGCTGCCGCTGACCGGGCGCGCCTGGGTGGGCGCGGCCGACGGGCAGGGGAGGTTCATCGCCATCGTCGCGCTCGACAACCCCAATGGCTCGCTCACCGTGCTCGATATCTGCGCGTACGTGAACGAGCAGACCATCCGCGCCTTCGTCTTTCCCCAGCAGAGCGCGGCTCAGCTCGAGCGGCTGCACGCCAAATTGGTCGCCGACCACATGGCGATGGTCGAGGCCCCGCTCGCCGAGGCGGGTGAGCTGGTTCGCGAGGCGGCCAGGCGCACCGCCCCAGGGCTGCTCTCGCCCGCGGCCGAGATGGCGCTGACCCTGTTCGCCCGCATCCCCGCCGGCGAAGGCGAGGACTCGGAAGTGGCGCCGGCCCGGCCGGAGCTGCAGGCCGCGCGCGAGCTACTGCAGGCCGAAGAGCTGATGGGGGCGTGGTTCTTCGAGTTCGGCGACCTCGCCGACGCCGGCATTTTGCCGCCGGCGGGAAGCGGGCCGGACGAGAAGTGGTACCGCGAAGCTCTCGGCAAGCTGGCGACCTCTCCGCTGCGCGCGCGCGCGGTGGCCATGGCCCGCCACATGGCGCGCTGGTACCGGTGGAAGGGCGACCAGGCCCGGGCGGCGACGATGGCCGGGCTGGCCGACGAGGCCGAGCGCTCTTTCGAGACCTGCGTGCTGGGGCGGGCGATGCTCGAGGGCTCGATGCGCGCAGCACAGGCCATTGCCGAGAAGGGATTCGACGCTCCTGTGTTTCGAGCCGCCACCCGTGTCGAGGTGCGCCGCGCGTATTTCCGCAAGGAGGAGAAGCCCCGCGGGCGCGACCTGGCGCTGCTCGACTTCACCGCCGCTGCGCTCGACGCACTCGAGGCGGCGTTCTCTGTGTTGCCGGGATCCCAGCGGCCCGAGCACGAGATCTTCAGGGGATTGTCCCTGGTCTGCGCGGAGGTCTTTCTCGAGGACTTGGAGCACAAGCGCAACGACCTCGACCGGAAGATGGCGACCCTCCTCGGGGATGTCGGCTTTTCCCGCGAGATCGGCCCGGCGATGAACGGAGCCCTGCGGAAATTTGCCGAGACCTGCTGCGCCGGCACCTGCACCAAGCGATGCTTGCTCAAGTTCAACGGCGGAGCCAGCGCCGCGTTCTTTGACGATCGCCATCCCGCCGGGGTTGACTAGGGCTCTCCACGACGAGGTTGACCATGCGCTGGATTCTCTCGATGGCTCTGCTCCTCGCCGCCTGCGGCACTCCGACTCCCGCCTCCCCGGACGGCGGAGGGGTGTGCACGGGGCCGACCGACGCCGGCGCTCAATCCGAGGCGGACGCCGGCGCGGACGCCGGGGCCGATGCCGGGATCGCCAAGCTGGGCATCGTCACTCCCGACCAGCTGCACGCCGAGCTGGCGGCCAAGGACTTCCTGCTGATCGACGTCCACACCCCCTACGCCGGCGAGGTTCCCGGGACCGACGCCCACCTCGTCTACTCCGACGTGCCGGCGCTGGTGGCCTACATCGGCCCCGATCTCGACAAGAAGGTGGTGCTCACCTGCCTCGGCGGCTCGATGAGCATCGACGCCGGCAATGCCCTGGCCGATCGCGGCTACCGCAATGTCCGCTACCTGCTCGGCGGGATGAACGGCTGGGTTGCCGCCGGCTATATGCTGACCCACAACTGACCTCGAGCGGTCAGGCGCCGGGCGCAGCCAGCTGCTGCTGCCGCTCCAGCTCGGCGCCGAGCGCCAGCAGCTCGTCGCGGATGGCCTCCCGCTCCTGGGCGAGCCTGAGGAAGGCCCGCCGGCGGAAGGCGAAGAGCCCCAGCGCCCGCAAGGCGCCGATCGCCCAGTCGAAACGCTCGAAGAAGGCCAGGGCGCCTGCGGCGCCGCCGATCGCCAGCGCCATCGCGCCGAGGCCCGCCGGCCAGCTGAGGCGGACCCCGGCGGCGACTCCCAGGGCCAGCCACAGCGCCGGGTAGAACACCAGCGACGCCAGCAGCTTCACCGTGGCCAGCATGGTGCGGTCGTCGGCCGCCATCTTGCGGGAGAGCGCGCGGACGAGCTGATAGATCGGCCAGTGGATCAGCGCCCCGGCGATGGCCAGCGGCAGCAGCGCGAGCAAGAAGAGCAGCGTGCGCGCGGCGACCGAGAGCACCGTGGCGAGCCGGAACTGGCCGGGATCGACGAGCTGCGGCGAGACTCCCGCCTGCTCGAGCGCCGACTCGAAGCGCCCCAGCCGCCGCTCCAGCCGCTCCAACCGCGGGCCCATGGTGGTGCCCAGGATCGCCTGGCCTTCGACCAGCCTCTTGCGCAGGTCGAACTTGCGCGCCAGGTCGGCTCGCTCTCCGGAGCCGGCGGAGAGGATGCGCTCGGCGCGGGCGGCGAGGTCGAGCAGCGCCTGTTCCTCGGCCTGCAATGTCACCGTGGCGAGGCCGCGCTCGATCTGGTCGGTGAGGGCGTGGACCGACTGCGACGGCGGCTCGAGGTCGGGGCCGAGCTCCGCGGGGACCACGGGAAAGGGCTCGCCGAAGGAGAGCAACGCCTCGCTGCGGAAGCTGCCCTTGTCGGTGAAGTAGAGCCCGGCGGGGACGATCTGGATCGGCAGCCCGCCGGCAGCAGCTCCCAGGGCGATACGCGCCGCCCCGGTCTTGAGCGGGCGCAGCTTGGGATCGTCGTGCGAGGTGCCCTCGGGGAAGAGCGCCAGGATCCCGCCGCC
Source organism: Myxococcales bacterium (assembly GCA_037442205.1). Classification (GTDB taxonomy): domain Bacteria; phylum Myxococcota; class Myxococcia; order Myxococcales; family UBA5297; genus JBBIQS01. The sequence goes on along the minus strand of JBBIQS010000053.1, from coordinate 35,132 downwards.
GGCGAGAACCGCGCGCGCCTTCTCGAAGGTCAGGCGGTTCTGGGCGGTGTCGGCGTTGTCCTGCTTGCGGTAGACGGGGATCGCGTCGAAGGCCCGCACCAGGCTCCCGATGACCGGCATGCGGAAAAGGGGCTCCTTCGCCAGGAAGGAAACCGGGCGCTTGACCAGCGTCATGATGAGCGCCGGATCCACCAGCGCGCTCGGGTGGTTGAGGACCACCACCGCCGGCCCGCGCTCGGGCAGCCTCTCCCTCCCCGCGACCTGCAGCCGCCGGAAGAAGACCCTGAGCAGCGCCGCGAAGAACAGCCGCGCCAGCGCCCTCACGGCGCACCCTGCCGCGTCCGCTCGCCGCGCAGCGCGGCGAAGCCCCAGACCAGGCCCGAAATCAGAACGGCCACCGGCACCACCATCACCGCGGTGGTCAGGTTGGAGGCGTCGGAGATGGCGCCGATCAGCAGCGGCGAGGGGACGTCGCCCAGGATGTGGATGGCGAAGATGCTCAAGGCCACCGCGCTGGCGCGCTCGGTGGGAGTGACCAGGTTCACCAGCGCGCTGTTGATCGGGCCGGTGGAGGCGAACATCAGGACCTCGGCGGCGATCAGCCCGGCCATGTAGAGGCCGGGATCGGGCGCGAGGAAGGCCACCAGCGAGGCGGGGACGGCCAGCAGCGTGGCCACCGCCGAGAGCCAGAGGTAGGCCTGCTTCGTCCGCTTGAGCAGCCAGTCGCCGAGCCAGCCGCCGGCGAAGGTTCCGATGAAGCCCGTGACCACCACGATGGCCCCGAACTGGATCTTGGCCTGCTCTGGTGGAAGGTGGCGCACCCGCTCGAGGAAGGCCGGCATCCAGATCGCCATCCCGCCCAGGGCGAAGGTGTAGGCGGCATAGCCGAGCACCGTCAGCGAGTAGGGGACGTTGCGCAGCAGCTCGAGGTAGGTCTCGAGCAGCCCGGAGGAGGGCTTCGGGGGCGGGGTGTCGTCGTGCTGGCCGCGCGGCGGATCGGGCAGCGTCAGGCACAGCAGCGCCAACAGCAGGCCGGGCGCGCCGGCGACGAAGAAAGCAGCGCGCCAGCCCCAGGCGCGGTCGACCAGCCCGCCCAAGACGTAGCCGAGCGCCGAGCCGATGGGGATGGCGGCGAAGAAGATGGAGAAGATCCGGCCACGCTTGCTGCGCGGGAAGTAGTCGGCCAGCAGGCTGGGCGAGATGGTGCCGTAGGCCGCCTCGCCGATTCCGACCGCGGCCCGCGACAGGAAGAGCGTGACATAGCTGTGGGCCAGGCCGGCGAGCGCGGTGGCGGCGCTCCAGATCCCCACGCCCAGCGAGATCAGGCGCGGCCGCGAGCCCTTGTCCCCCAGGGCGCCGAAGACCGGCGAGGTGACCATGTAGACCACGATGAAGCCCGAGGCGAGGGCCCCGAGCTGCAGGTCGCTGGGCGACAGCTCCGAGCGCTTGATGCTCTCGAGCACCGCCGAGATGACGAAGCGGTCGAGGTAGTTGAGGAGGTTGACCAGGGTGAGCACCGCCAGCGCCCGGCGCACTCCGTGGCCGGCGGCGGGAGCGGGGACGGCGGGGAGCGGCGCGGGTTCGGCGATGGGCATCGCTGCTCTCAGGCGAAGGGGATTAGCCGTCCTGCTGGAGCTTGCTCAGGTACTCGTCCCACTCGATGGGGAGCATGTACTTCTTCTTGTTGTTGCACTCCTTGCAGGCTGGCACGACGTTGCCGCGGGTGCTCTTGCCGCCGCGGATCAGCGGCACGATGTGGTCCATGGTCAGCTCGGCCGGCGGGAAGCGCTGGCCGCAGTAGTGGCACTGGCCGCGGCCGACGCGGTTCTTCCACCACTGGCTCTGGCGAAGCTCGCGTGCCTTGGCTTTTTCGCGCTTGAGATCCTCCTCGCTGACCTCGACGGTGAACCAGTCCATGCCCATCGGCTACTTCTCCCCGAGCACGGCCTTGCGGTAGTAGTCCGCCTTGGCGATGCCGCTCTTGCGCGCCTTGTCGAGCTCCTCGTCGATGACCTTCTTGAAGTCCGCGTAGGGCAGGCTCCCCACCAGCGCCCGGCCGTTGATGAAGAAGGTGGGCGTCCCTGAGACCCCGACCTGCTTGCCCTGTTGGAAGTCGGCGTCGATCCGGTCGGCGATGCGCTGCTCGGGCAGGCAGGCGTTCCAGGCGCTCAGGTCCAGGCTCAGCTGCGTGGCGTCGCTGGCCAGGTCGGAATCGGCCAGCGCCGGGGACTGGGCGAAGAGCTTGTCGTGCATCTCCCAGAACTTCCCCTGCTCGCGGGCGCACTCGGCGGCGTGGGCGGCCGGCAGCGCCCGCTCGTGGAACGACAGCGGGAAGTGCTTGTAGACGACCCGCAGGTCGTCGGGGTAGTCGGCGGCGAGCTGCTGCACCGTCGGCTCGGCCTTGGCGCAGTACGGGCACTGGAAGTCGGAGAACTCGACCATGGTCACCCAGGCGTCGGCCTGGCCGCGCGCCGGCGAATCTCCCAGCGCCACCTTGGCGACGGGATCGCCGCCGCCACAGGCGGCCAGCAGCAGGGCGAGGAGGAAGGCGTAGACGAGGCGCATGGGATTCTCCGTAAGAGCGTCAGGCGAGCAATTCCATCAGATCTTCGCGCGTCAGGCCCGCCGCCTGCGAGGCGCCTGACAGGGCCGCTTCGGCGAGCGCGCGCTTGGCTCCCTGCAGGGCGAGGATCCGCTCTTCGACCGTGTCCTTGGCCACCAGCCGATGGACGAAGACCGGCTTGTCCTGGCCGATGCGGTGGGCGCGATCGGCGGCCTGGTCCTCGACCGCCGGGTTCCACCACGGGTCGACCAGGAAGACGTGGTCGGCGGCGGTGAGGTTGAGGCCGGCGCCGCCGGCCTTGAGCGAGATGAGCATCACCGGCGGGCCGCCCTGGCCCTGGAAGCGGGAGACCACCTCGCCGCGGTCGCGGGTGGCGCCGTCCAGCCGGCAGAAGTCGATGCCCGACCGGCTGAGGTGCGGCTCGATCAGGTCGAGCAGCGAGGTCCACTGCGAGAAGACCAGCGACTTGTGGCCGTCGGCGGCCGCCTCCTCGAGCGACTCGAGCAGCACCTCCATCTTGGCCGAGCTCTCGGCGCTCTGGCCGGGGACCAGCGACGGATGGCAGCAGGCCTGCCGCAGCCGCAGCAGCGCCTCGAGGGCCGCCAGCACTCCCGCGCCGCCCTGGCTGAGGCGGGCCAGCACGTCGGTGCGGGTGGCGGCGCGCACTGCCTCGTAGACCGCCCGCTCTTCCTCGGAGAGGACGCAGTGCAGCACCACCTCGCTGCGCGGCGGCAGCTCGGGGGCGACCTCGCGCTTGAGCCGGCGCAGCACGAACGGCCGAATCCGCTCGCGCAGGCGGGAGGCGGCGCCGTCGGTGCCCTGGGCGATGGGCTGGGCGTAGCGCTCGTCGAAGTCGGAGCGGCCGCCGAGCAGGCCGGGGTTGAGGAAGTGCAGCTCGCTCCACAGCTCCTCGAGGCGATTCTCGACCGGGGTGCCGGTGAGCGCCAGGCGGAACTCGCCCTGCAGGCGATAGGCGGCCCGGGCCACCTGGCTGTCCGGGTTCTTGATCGACTGCGCCTCGTCGAGGACGACGGTCTTCCAGCGGGCGGCGGCCAGCTTCTCCGCGTCGAGGCGCAGCAGGGCGTAGCTGGTGAGGGTGAGGTCGGCCTTGGGATCGAGCTGGCGGCCCGGGCCGTGGTAGACGCAGACCTTGAGCGAAGGGCGGAAGCGGGCGGCCTCGGCGGCCCAGTTGAAGACCACGCTGGTCGGCGCCACTACCAGCGCCGGCTGCTCGATGGCGCAGAGCGCCTGCAGCGTCTTGCCCAGGCCCATGTCGTCGGCCAGCAGGGCGCCGAGCCTGGCCTTCCTCAGGAAACCGAGCCAGCGCACGCCTTGGCGCTGGTAGTGACGAAGCTCGACCGGTAGATCGGAAGGAAGCGCCGCCTCCGGCAGGCCCTCGAAGTTGTCGAGCAGCGGCTTGAGCGCGGTGAAGCCGGGCGGCGGAGGCTGATCGAGGTCGCCGCACAGCCGTGCGAGGTCGGGCAGGGCGCAGGCGGGGACTTCGCCCATGGCCGATCGCGCTGCCAGCAGATCGGCCACGCGATCTCCGAACTTCGCCATCCAGTCCCTGGGCAGCGGGGCCCAGCCGCCCTCGAGCAGCGGGGCGAGCGACGACCCGCTGCGCCAGGCGCGCACCACCGCCGAGGGATCGGCGCGGCCGGGCTTTCCCGACTCGTTGGGCGAGTCGAACCAGAGGTCGAAGGAGTCGCCGCGGGTCCGCAAGTGCGGGACCAGCGGCGGGGCGAGGAAGAACTCGCGGTGGGCCTCGCCCTCGACCTGTCCGCGCCAGCCGGCGAGCTTCTTGGCGAAGGCCACGCCGGCCTCGGCCTCGAACCGCTCCTTGTGACCGGGCGCCAGGCCGAGCTGAGTGCTCAGCTGGCGGGCCAGTCGCTCCTCGGCCAACTCGTCGCGCACCGGCATCTGGTTGGAGAGCAGCGTCAGCCGGCCGCCGTCGACGCGGGCGATGGGCGGATCGCCGTAGACCAGCGTCGCCAGCACCACCAGCGCGTCGGCCTCCTTGGCGACGTCGATCTTGACGCGCGGCAGGGCGCGCTCGGCGGTCCGCGGCAGGCGGCGGGCGCGGACCTCGACCTCGATGCGCTCGCGCAGCGAGGGGAGGATCTTGCTGACCAGCTCCGCGGTCGACTCCGGGCCGTAGTACTTGCCGCCCTGCAGCTCGGCGAGCTCGCGACCGAGGAGCCGAGGCTCGGCGAGCGCCCGCAGGGTGTCGCCGCACAGCGCCACGCCGTTGGAGAAGGTCTCGCTGATCGAAGGGTCCGGCCCCAGGCTGAGCCGGAAACCGGCGCCCTGATCCTCCACCAGCACCCGCATGCCCACCTTCTGCTTGGAGACGGTCACCGGCCTTCCGTCGAGGCGGATGTCGGCGCAGTCGCTCAAGGGGGCGAGCAGCAGGGCGAGCGCCTCGCGCGGGATGAAGCCGTTGGTGCGCATCCCCAGCGCCAGGTCCACCGCCAGGTCGGCAGAAGTAGCGACGAAGGCCGGGCCCTTGATCCGCCCGGCGTTGATGGCCGCAAGGCTGGCCTCGAAGACCTCCTCCTCGCCGCTGCGGACGAAAGCCCGCGCGAACAGCAGCGCCCCCTGCGCCCGGGTGAAGAGGTAGCGGATGCTCGCGACGTTGCCGGTGGCCTGCGGCAGCGCCTGGCCGGCCTGGCGGGCGCGCCGCAGGGCGATGGCGGCGGCGGCGACGTGGACGCAGGCGTCCTCGCCGGTGTCGCAGTCGCAGGTCCACTCGGCGTCGGCCGGGTGGAGGGTGACCGTCCGGCTGATCAGCTCGCCGGCGGTCGAGACCTTGAGGACCACGTGGTCGCCCGCGTCCTGCTCGCCGACGACCGCACCGGCGCGCGCCAGCTCGACGCCCTTCGACCACCCGCTGCGCGAGCAGGCCTCGCGCACCGCCTCGAACAGCTCCTGGAGATCTTGCTCGCCCACGTTTCCTCAGAAGATCGCGAGGGGCCGCAGGCCCCTCAGGTCGCTAGGACTTACCAGATCCCCTCGCCGCTCTGGCATCCCTTTGTAACAGCCGAGGAATCCAGGTACCGAGGGCGGCAGGCACATTGGCATCCGAGAAGGCGTGCGCTTGCGCCAACGCCGCCGAGCGGAGGCTGGCCGCCTTTCCGATGCGCACTTGGTGCAAGGAGTCATATCCTTGCCGATGCTGGTGCATTGAACCGAGGAGGCGAGGCAATGCCCGTGCAGCCTCCATACCGCCGAGGTGCCCGACGCTGGCTGCTGTTGGGTTTCATCGGCGTCGCCGTCATTTTCGTCGCCCAGGCGGCGATCGGCTTCTCCTGGACCTCGGCCTCTGGGAGGAGCGCCAGGCGGCTCTATGAGGACGCGCTCACCAGCATCGAGGTCGTCAGCCGTATCAGCCGCGACCTGGACCGCGAACGCATCCTTCTCGACGACCACGTCTTCGTCACTGATCCAGCCAAGGTGGCGGCCCTGGAGGCGGAGCTGTCCCGAACGGCTGCGGACCTAAGCCGGTCAGAGGCCATGTTTGCCCCGCTCGCCACCGAGCCCGAGGAGAGTGCGCTCTGGCAGCGGGTTCAGCAGCCCCTGGAGCGGTTCGAGCATGCTGCCGCGGAAGCGCTCGAGCTGTCGCACAACGACCGTGACGCCGAGGCCCGCGAGAAGATGCTCTCGGTCATGGACGAGTACACCGAGTTGAACGACGAGTTGACGGCGCTCATCCAGCTGCACCGCGACGAGGCGGTCCAGGCGATGGCCAAGGTTCGCGCGCTCCAGCAGTCAACCCAGGTCGTGCTCTGGACAACGGGCCTCGCCGGCTTCCTGGCGGTGATTGTCCTCGCCTGGTTCGGGCTGAGCCGGTTCACCGCCTATGAGAGGCGCCTGGTTGGCTACTCGCGGCTACTGGAGGAGCGCAATCGCGAGCTCGACGCCTTCGCCGGGCGAGTGGCACACGACCTGCGAAGCCCGCTGGGTTCGATCAGTCTGACCACCGAGGCCCTGGCGCGAAACGCCAGCGGCGAGCAGGTGGCGAACCTCGACCGCCTGCGCCGCGGCGCGAAGCGGATCGAGGCGACGATCGAGGACCTGCTCGCCCTGTCGCGGCTGGAGGCCCCGAGTGAAGGCGAGCTCTGCAATCCGGCGGTGGTGGCGGCCAACGTCCGCGAGGACTTCGCCGAACGGTTCGGGGACGAGGCGCTCCTGCGGCTCGACCTCGAGGCGGCCAGCGTCCGCGGAGTGGAGGGGCTGTGCCGACAGGCACTATGGAACCTGGTGGAGAACGGTGTGAAGTACCGGCGCGAGGCAGTGAAGCCTGAGATCGCGCTCACCGGCCGCGCCGGGCCGGCGGGCTATGAGCTGCAGGTCGCCGACAACGGGATGGGCATGTCGCCGGAGGAGGTCAAGCGGATCTTCGAGCCCTTCTTCCGCGCCAGGCGCGGAAGCGAGGTGGGCGGGATCGGGCTGGGCCTGACCATCGTCAAGCACATCGTCGAGGCCAAGGGGGGCTCGATCTCGGTGGTCTCGCAGCTCGGGCAGGGGACGACTTTCTCGCTGCGGCTTCCTCTCGCCGACGCCCGCGCCCGGAAGTAGCCGACGGTCACTCCACCAGCGACCGCCCCAACTTCTTGCACAGCTCGGCCAGCTGCTCCTGCTCGGCAGGAGTCAGCCCGGCGAAGGCCGCGGCGATGTTCGCGGCGTGGTCCGGGAACACCTTCTGGATGAGCTTCCGGCCGGCGGCGGTCAGCGAGACGGTCACGAAGCGCTTGTCCTTCTCGAGGCGCTTGCGCTCGACCAGCCCGTCTCGCTCCAGGTTGTCGAGCACGGTGGTGACGTTGGCGTCGGAGCGCAGCAGCTTGCGACCCAGGTCGCGCTGGTGCATCGGGCCCAGGTGGTTGAGGGCCTCCAGCACCGCCAGCTGGCCCATGGTCAGGCCCTGCTCGGCCAGCTGCGCCTGCAGCCGCGCGTTGATGGTCTCGGTGGCCCTCATCAGCTTGATGAAGGCGTTGAGCGCACGGACGGTGGTTTCGCAGCCTTGGTAGTGGGTGGGCATGGGGCTTTGAAGTCTAAGCTTCTCGACTGCCAATAGCCCCGCGTGATCGCCGGCGTCAAGCGCCCCGCTCTCGAGGCAGCTCGCGGGCCGAGTGGGCGGCTGCCGGCCCCGGTGCGTCCTCGCGCCCGCGGATTGCGTCCCCGCGGCCGCGTCATCCCGTCCGCCTCGCGCGCTTCTCCGGGCAAATCACCCGCTAGGCGTCTGGCACGCGGGGCGCATTGGTCTCTCGCCGAGCCGGGGAAGGAACCCGGAGAACCAGTGGCGTCTCTCTCGAGGCGCATTGTCGAGGAGCGAAGTCATGTTGCGCAGGATTCAGGCGGCGGCGGTGGCGGTGGTGCTGGCGGGATGCGACAGCGGCGGGGCGAAGAGCGCCGATCCGGTGGTCCAGGCGGCGATCGCGCCGACGGAGAACAGGGTCCTTCAAAGCGGGCGGGCGGAGATTCCGGATGCCGGCGGGCCGGTGGCGCTGAGCGTCGAGTCCGTGGAGGAGCCGGCGCTGGCGCTGCGCCACGAGTGCGGCGAGGGAGTGGATCATCTCAAGCGGGCGCGGCAGCTGGCCGCCAGCGGCGACGAGCGTGGTGCGCTGCTCGAGGCCCGGCGGGCGGTGTTCGACGCCCCGGCGCAGGTCGAGCGGATCGAGCTGGCGATCAAGCTGGCGCGGCGGGTGGGGGAGGGCGGGCTGGCGCGCCTGGGCTACCAGGCGCTGAGCAAGGTCAACGCGGCCGATTCCGCGCCGCTGCTCAAGATGGCGCGCCTGGCGCTTCAGCAGAGCGACCCCGAGGGTGCCATCGCGGCAGCCAGCGAAGCGATCCGGCGCAACGGCGGTGTGGCCGAGGCCTTCAACCTCCGCGGCCGCGCAGAGATCCAGCTCAAGCGGCTCAGCGTGGCGATCGTCGACCTGGAGCGGGCGGTCGAGCTCGACGGCGGCAACGGCTTCACCCTGAACAACCTGGGCTACGCCTATCTGTTGGCCGGCAAGCCGCAGCAGGCGGCGGAGACGCTCGAGGAGGCGGTCCGGCTGCAGCCGCACGTGGCCTACATCCACAACAACCTCGGCGTGGCCTATCGGCAGCTGGGTCGCGCCGAGGACTCGAGGGAGCAGCTGACGCGCGCTCTCGAGCTGCGGCCGGGCTACGTCAATGCCGCGGTCAACAAGGGCAAGCTCGCGAGGCTGGCAACGAATGCGGCTCCGGCACCGGCGCCGGTTCAGGAAGCGCCGGCCCTCGAGCCGGCGGAGGTGCGCGTCCCAGCGCCTGAGACCGTGCTCGCCAATCCCACGGTCGAGAGCCCGCCGCCGGCGGAAGAGAGCCAGGGCGCGGGAGAGGCCAGCGAGCAGCAGCAGTAGCCGAGGTCGGTGGTCGGCAGGGCGGCGGGAAGGTGGCCGGCGGGGTCCTCGACCCGAGGATCCCGCCGGCCGATGCTATCGCGGACCTTGGACTACCGGCAGCAGCGGAAGCTGATCGTGCCGGCAGAAGGGCCGGGCTGGGAGCTGAGGGCCGAGCCTGAGGGCGCGTTGAGGCCGTTGGCCCCTCCGCCTCCGGCGAAGTAGGCGGTCTGATTGCTCGGGAAGTACATCAGGTCGGAGTAGCGCAGGCTGGCGCCGGTTTCGGTGATGGCGCCGGCGCGCACCGCCGTGTAGACCTCCGAGTAGCTGCACACGTGCTTCCCCTCGTCGGCGCAGGTGTTGAGGCTCGAGCCGTAGGCGCTCTCGGCACGCGCCACCCTGTCGATGCAGCGAACCTCGCCGTAGGGGGCCATCTCGACGTTGCAGGGGACGGTCGGGGTCAGCTGGACGTAGTCGAGCGACAGGTCGGTGACTCCGGTGGCGAAGTTGTCGATTCCGACGAACTGGCCAAGATCATCGGGCCGGAAGTCGCAGTAGAGCGTGACGTAGGCCCAGGTCAGTCCGGCCTGGAAGTCAGAGGGTTTGATGCCTTTGACGCCCAGGGGGGCCCAGCTCGTGGTGCCCGGGCGCATCGCCGAGCAGCTGAGGACGGCCAGGCCGGTGCTGGACCCGTTGTTGGTCACCTTGAGCCGGAACGTGGCGCGGGTGTAGCCCGTCCCGAAGAGTGCCCCCAGATCGCTGCTGTGAAGTCCCCAGAGGCGCCCTCCGGTCGCCGCGCTCCCGGCGCCGAAGCGGACCGACCCGCCCGAGGCGGTCGCGTCGGCCTGGTTGCTGCCGGTGGCGACGTTGGCGGCGGCCATGGCCTCGGCCTCGATCAAGCGGCCGGAGGTGAGCGGGTCGGCCTTGGCGGCGAAGGCCTTGTAGTCGGCAGAGGAGAGGTAGCCGTTGGCCGAGGCGGTCGCCGCCGCTATGGCCAGCGGCTTGGCGGCGGTCCCGTCGCCGGTGATCGGGCCGCTGACTGCCGCCTTGTCGAGCTTGCCGCTGAAGGCAGTGAAGTTCGCCGAGCTCAGGTAGCCGTCGGCGCTTCCCGAGGCCGCCGGCATCGACAAGGCGCTGCCGCTGGTGCCGTTGCCGGTCAGCGGCGCAGCCACCGAAACCGCCGACAGCGCGTTGCCGGCCTGGCAGGTCCACGCCGAGCCGCTCCAGCTGAGGAGGTCGCCGGCATTGCCGCAGCTCTTGAGCTGGGCGTAGTCGACCTTGCCGCTGGTGTCGACGACCGAGTGTCCCGACACCGTCAGGCTGGCGGCGTTGACAGTGCCGCCGCTCAGGTTGGTGCAGTTGAGGGCGAAGGGGACGCTGCCGATGCGCTGGCGCGGGACCAGGGCGGTGCCGCCGACCGAGAGCTGCAGGTACCGTTCGGCGCCGCTAAAGAGGTCGGCGGGGAAGGAGGAAACCTCGCCAAGGAAGGTCGCGTAGTAGCCGTCGATCGGGGCGAGCTGCTGGGTTTCGCTCCACAGCTGGTTGCCGCCACTGGCCTGGTCGTAGATGGCGAAGGCGATCTGTTGCTGGCCGGTGGCCGGAGAGCCGTCTGCGTTGAGCAGCCGCCCTTGATAGCCCACCTTGGCGGGCGCCTGGCCAGGCGCGAAACCCGGAAGCATCAGAATCAAGAGTGACAAACACAGTGCGCGCGGCATGCGGTCTCCTTGGGACGGTGGCGAACTGCTGGAATCTTATCAGTGCCGTCCATTTGAATCGAAGCGGCACCGGTCCCTCGTTGCGCGGTGCCCGCCTTGCGCAATAATCCGCAGGGTCTGGAGGGAGAGAATTCCAATGACCAACAAGATTGGCTCAACCTCGCTCGCGAGCGAGGGCGCAGCGGCCGAGGAAACGACCACTGCAGCGGCGACTCCTGCCAGCGGATCCACCGGGCCAGCGGCGACTCAGACCGGCGTTCTGGACGGCTGGGATCCGCCGAAGAAGCGCGCCGGCACAGAGTTGCTGCTCGGCAATCCCTACGCCGACTCCTCAGTCCACGCCGTGGCGTATGACTTCCTGCCCAGCGCCATGAACGCTGCGCTGGAGAAGCTCAAGCAGAGTTACCCGGAGGTCGATCAGAACTTCGCCCTGCGCTTCCTGCAGACTGCCTTCTCATTCGGCGTGCAGGTCCCTTGGATGACCTACAGCCACGAGGCCGGCCACGCCCGCGAGGTATCCCGGCAGGGCGGCAATCCCGCCATCGAGATGACCGGCTGGATGGGCGGGTACACCGAGTTCAACCTGCCCGCCGGCAAGGTGCTCACTCCCAGCGAGCTGGCGGCGATGTCGGCGGCTGGCGTCAACCAGGAGCAGCTCAACGCCGCCTACATGTTCCAGAAGTGGGCCCGCAACCAGGGCACCAGCTGCATGGAGGCGATGGGCTTCCTGCTCGCCCAGACCAACCTCGCCCTCTACTCCTCGATGACACCCTTGATGGAGAAGAAGGGCGCCCCGGTCCCCAGCGAGAACGACGTCCGGGCCTATCTCGACTCGCTGGCGCAGAACGGCCGCAAGCTCACCACCGGGCAGCTCACCGCCATGGCCATCGCCGCCGATCTGGTCAGCGCGCCGGTGTGGGCCAGTCTCATCGGGCAGGTCCGCTACCTGGCCGGCGGCGAGCGCAACATCGAAATGCCGACCTTCAAGATCGGCGACGTGAAGAGCACCTTCCCCAACACCCACCTGCTTCTGACGACCGAGGGGCCGGTACTGGGCGCCAACGTGGTCCTCAACCCGGACAAGAAGACGCCGGTCGAGCTGAGCCTCGAGGTGCGCACCGACCTCAAGGCGGCGGCGGTGGGAGTCAAGCTCGACGACCTCAAGCTGGCGCCCAACGTCAGCGTCAATCCCTTCCTGCGCGGGACGATCGACGGCGGCAAGCCCGGGATGCTGGTCGGTGCCGAGGTGCGGGCGGACCTGGGCCAGGGCGCCGCGTTGGTGGGCAGCGTCGCCTACCGCCACGACGACCTGCTCGCCGGTCCCGAGGGGCGCACCAACGGCGTCAACGCTCAGGTGGGAATCAGCGTCCCGTTCTGACGCCGGCCAACCGGTTACTCGAGGCTCGGCTTGAGGTAGCGCGGCGGCCTCGGATTCTCGAAGCAGCCGCGGTCCTTGTCGCGCAGCACGTCCTGAGGGAGGAAGGGCCGCAAGTGCTCGTAGTAGGCCTGCAGCAGCACCGCCAGCGCGCCCCGGTCGCTCTCGCCGACGAAGGCGCGCACCGCCTCGATCGAGGAGAAGTTCTCCGGCTCGTGGAAGAAGCGGATCAGCTCCTCCATCACCCCGGTGCCGTAGAGCAGATCGCGGAGGGGCAGGGTCACCATCCGCTCGCCGTCGACGGCATCCAGGCCGTAGCTGACCTGCTCCTCGATGCCGGTATAGAGCGAATCGCTGATCGTGGTGGCGACCGCTGGCGCCTCCATCGGGCCGACCTCGTCGCCCCAGTTGCTCTCCAGCGCCGGGTCGGTGAAGAAGCTGCCGACGTCGATGTCCTCCGATGGTAGCTCCAGCTCCGAGAGCGCGGCCGGCGCAGGATGGCTGCCGACCGGAGCGGGGGCGGGCGAGGCCGGGATGTGCGACTGCAGGGTCTTGAGCACCTGCTGCGCCGGGGTGCTGTTGCGGCCGCCGGTCCCCAGCAGCACGGTGATCAGGTGCGCGAACAGCCGCTGGCGGCGGCTGCGCGCCGAGGCTCGCCGGACGCGCGAGACGAAGAGGTCGAGCCCTTCGGCGGCCCCCAGCACGAAGTCGCTGGCCCCGGCGCCGATCGCCCCCAGCGCCTCCTCCAGCGCCGTGGCGTGGCCGGTCACCAGCAGCTCCAGGGCCGGGTCGAGCTCCTTCAATTTGCCCAGCAGCTGGGGCGCGCCCGGCTGGCTCAGCGAGAGGAGCACGCTCAAGGTTCCCCGCTGGACCAGTTGCAGCGCCTCGGCCTCGCCCTGAGCGGTCACCACCGACAGCCCGCCGCCGCGCAGCACCAGCGAAGTGGTCTGGGCCAGCCGCTTGTCAGGCTCGACCAGCACCACGTCCGGCCGCTGGGCGAGCGAGCCCTTGAAGGCGAACAGCTCGCGCTCGATGCGCTTGAGGTCCCCGGGAGAGGTCACCGTCCCCGGCCCGGCGGCCGACTTGAGGTCCTCGACGATCTGCTTGAGCAGCTTCTCCGAGCGGTGCTGGCTGACCACCAGCTGGATGCGCTTGCGCACGTGGCGCACGTCGTCGAAGGGCTTGGCGATGTAGTCGCAGGCGCCGCTGGCCAGCGCGCGGGAGATGGTGGTCGCCGACGGGTAGCCGGTGACCAGCACGCTGGCGACGTCGATTCTCTCGCCGTGGACCTGGGCGATGAGGTCCACGCCGTCGTGCCCGGGGAGGTTCTTGTCGGTGACCAGGACGTCGAAGGTCCCCTGCCGCAGCTTGGCCAGCGCCTCCTCGGCCGAGCCGGCGAATTCGCAGGAAATCCAGACCGTGGCCAGGATGTCGTTGAGCAGCTCCCGCACCACCTCTTCGTCGTCGACGATCAGCGCCCTGGCCGGGGCCCCGATGCCGTCCTGCAGCGCCTGCCACTTCTGCCCCAGCTTGTCCCAGTCCATGGCGGTCCCTCAGGGGCTATGGGCATACGAGCGCCGTTCGACGGTGTCAAATCCTGGGACTGGCAGAAGCCTGGCGAGCGGGCGGCCCCGCGGCCGGTCGACCGATGCTCGGCCGAGAGCGGGCGCCGAAGGGCCGGGAAGGTGCGGAGGGCGCGCCCGCTCTTGATCGCCCGAGTGCAGCGCGCCGATAATGGCCAGAATTCAAGGGCTCCGATGATCGTCCAATGTGCAGCATGCCAGGCGCGCTTCAAGATCTCTGACGACAAGGTCACCGAGCGCGGCGTGAAGGTGCGCTGCAGCAAGTGTTCGACGACCTTCGTCGTTCGCAAGGACCCCGCTCCCGAGCCCGACGCTCTGGCCATCGCGGCGCCGCCGACGCCTCCGCCTTCCACGGGACTGCCGGCGCGACCCGCGGCGCCCGCCAAGTCGCTCGCCGGTCCCGATCCTTTCGCGCGCTTCAAGACCTCCGAGCTGAGGGCCAGCCCGGACCCGTTCGGTGCCGCGGCCCCGGCGGCGGCGGCCGACCCCTTCGGCGGGCTCGCTTCAGCTCCAGCTCCTGGCGCCGACCCTTTCGCCGGGCTGGGCGCGCCAGCGGCCAAAGCGGCCTCGGCCGATCCGTTCGCTGGGCTGGGCGCGCCGGCGGCCAAGGCGGCCTCGCCGGATCCGTTTGCCGGACTGAGCGCACCGGCCAAGGCCGCCTCGCCGGACCCATTCGCCGGGCTGGGCGCGCCGGGGGCAAAGCCGGCTGCGGCAGATCCGTTTGCCAGCCTCGGTGCGCCGACGCCGGGCGCCTCCGCCGATCCGTTCGCCAGCATCGGCGGCCCCGCGCTGGCTGCTGGCTCGGGCTCTGGGGCGGGAGCTGATCCGTTCGGCGGCATGGCCAGTGAATCGGGCAATTCGCCTGCCTCCGTGCCCGGATTCTCAGCGCCCGATCTCCTGGGCGCTGGACGCTCGCCGGCGCCCGCGGCGGCGGGTCCCTTCTCTGGCCTGGGGGCTGCTCCCGGCGCGCCTGCCGCGCCGAAGGGCGCGGCCGCCCCAGCGGCGTCAATTCCGCCGATGGATCTGGGCGGCATCTCGATCCCAAGCGGCGGCAACGATTTCGACATGGGCACGGCTCCGTCGGGACTCGACCTCGACAACGGCGCCGCCCCGACCACCCCGGGGAAGCCCGCTCTTCCCGAACCTCCCGCTGCCGCACCCGGCTACCAGGACGAGGTCGCCACTGTGGTTCGCGAGGTGCGCTGGCCGGGAAAGGTGGTCGAGCCGGAGGCCAAGCCCGCCCGTGCGATGCCCGCCGCACGCTCGGCAGCGAGAAAGGCATCGGCCGCGCGCGCGCCTCGCAGGCGCCGTCCCGTGGCGACGTTGTTCGGGGCCATCCTGGTGGCCGCTCTCGGAGTTGGGTCCGGCGCTCTGGCGTTCGTCTCCGGCGCTCCCGCGACCCAGGGCCAGGCGCTGACCGCGGTCGATCTGGTGAGCGGCACCTATCCGACGCGGGCCGGGCATCCGGTGCTGTTCGTCCGCGGGAGGCTGCTCAACCCTGCCTCGGAACCGCTGGGGCCGGTGCGGGTGAGTGTCGAGCTGCGCCGTGGTACCAGCATGGTCCGCCGCGCCGATGGGGTCGCCGGCCCGATGCCGTCGGCGGAGGAGATCTACGCCATCGCCAGCCCGGCGAGCCTGGCGGAACTGGACCAGCGGCTGGCGGCGATGGCCGGGCCGATTGAGCCGGGCAGCTCGCCGGAGTTCGCGGTGGTCTTCTACGAGTACCCCGAGGAGCTGGCCGACCTCACCGTGCACGTGAGCACCGAGCCGCTGCCCGCGGGTAAGCGGGCGCCCGAGCCATCGACTGCCGAGAAGCCGGCCGCCCCCGCGGCGTTGAAGGAAGCCGCCGAGGGCAAGCACGACGCCCCGGCGGCCCCGTCCGTGCCTCCCACTCCCGCTGCGAAAGGGCATGCCGGCCCTGCAGTCGGGAGCAAGTAGATCGAGGGCCGCGTGAGCGCGAGCGATCGCTCCGAGCAGCTGGTGAGGCACCTGGCTAGCCTCGAGCCGAGCAGCGTCGGCGAGGCGGCCGCCGCCCGCGAGCTGGCGACCTTCGAGCCGGTTGAAGCGGCCCACCTGCTCAAGGGGCTGATCGAGCGCGCCAAGTCCTCGCCGGAGGCCGGGCAGGTGCTGTCGATGGTCTCCCGGGCGCTGATGTTCAGCCCGGACGACCAGCTGCCCTTCGCCTTGCGCGGCCGGATCTACGACGCCGCGGCCGAGTTCGGCATGGCCGAGGTGGCGGCGCTCTTCGTCAGCGGAGCCGCGGCCCAGGAGATCGACCCCAACGCCATCCCCGAGGTCGACCCGACGCTGGCCGCGCTGACACTGGGCCACAAGAAAATGATCGCCCGCAAGGCCGATCCCGATCGCATGGCGCGGCTGGCGGTCGAGGGCGATGCGCGGGTGGTCAGGGAGCTGCTGCTCAACCCCAAGATGACCGAGGGCCTGGTGATCCGAACTGCCGCCCGACGGCCCGCCAAAGGCGAGACGTTGCTGGAGATCTGGAAGTCGCCGAAGTGGAGCGTGCGCCCCTCGGTGCGCAAAGCCCTGGCGATGAATCCCTACACGGCGCCGGAGATTTCCCTCAAGATCCTGCCGCACCTGCTCAAGGCGGATCTCAAGGCCATCGCCGGCGATCGCGCCCTCAACCAGAGCGTGCGCGAGCTGGCGCGCAAGCTGCTCGCTGGCAAGAGCTGACTCTGGCGCGCAGCCCGAGTTACTCCGGCTGGCCGGCCTTGCCGCGGACCAGCCGGCCGACGAAGTTGCCGATGGTCGAGAGGCGGCTGGGCAGGATCACCATCACGATGATGATGGCGATCAGGGTCAGGTCGCCGGGGGTGAGGTCGAAGCTGGGCATGACGCTCTCGTTTGTCGGCTCAGGGGCGGCATCGTAGCATGCGCCGAGCCATGCTCTCGCTCGCTCGCTGTCCCTTTCCCACCGTCGCCGGCCGCCCGCTGGTGCTGGGGCACCGCGGCGCCAGCGCCGACGCCCCCGAGAACACCCTGCCCGCCTTCCGCGAGGCGATGCGCCAGGGCGCCGACGGCGTCGAGCTGGACACCATGCTCTGCGCCACCGGCGAGCCGGTGGTCTGCCACGACGAATGGCTGGATCGGCTGGCCGGCGTCCACCTGGAGGTGGGGCGGACTTCCTTGAGTGAGCTGAGGAAGCTCGACGTCGGCAGCCGCTTCGGCGTCGCTTTCGCCGGCACCTGCATCCCGACGTTGGAGGAGGTGCTGGAGGCGATTCCCGAGGGAAAGGTGGTCAACGTCGAGCTCAAGTGCGAGACGGTGCGCGATGGTGGCCTGGCGGCTCGGGTGGCGCCGTTGCTCGGCCGCCACCGCGCGCGGCTGCGGCTGCTGGTCTCCTCCTTCAACCCGCTTTCGCTGGCGCGGGCCCGGGTGCTGGCGAACGCCGACGCCACCGGGATGCTGATGGAGTCGGGCCAGCGCCTGGCGGCCCGGGAAGCGGCGGCGCGGCTGATGCGCACCTCGGCGATCCACCCCGAGCACGTGCTCTGCACCCGCGCGGCGGTGGAGCGCTGGCATCGCGAGGGGCTCAAGGTGGCGGCCTGGACGGTCGATGCCCCCGAGGACGTGCGCCGCTGCCGCGACGCGGGAGTCGACGCGCTGATCACCAATCGCCCGGCCGCGGTGCTGGCGGCGCTGGGGCGAGAGGCCTGAGGCGAGCGCTATCCCTTCGCCAGGTAGCTGATGCCCAGCGCCAGCCAGACCAGCCCCAGGCACCAGATGGGAATGAAGAACAGGCTGCCGCCGGCGGCGCCCTGGAACCACTGGCGGTTGCCCTTCTGGTAGCGATGGGCGAGGTCGAGCGCGGCGGCGATAGGACCGGCCAGGATCATCATTGCGCCTTCTGAGGTGTGGCCGAGGAGGCTGCCGATGCCGAAGGCGACGCCGAAGCTGACGGCGAAGATGGCCAGGCCGATCCAGTTGAAGATGATCAAGGAGATGCTCCGCTCGGTCTGCCCGGAGGCCGGCAGGGTGCCGGCCGCTCATGGTCGGGACTACGCCTCGGCCACCCGCAGCGCCTGCGCTTTGCGATGCGGCTCGCCGGCGGCCAGCGCCGACTCGACCGCCTCGATCAACGCCGGGCGCATCCCCGCCGGCTCGAGGATGGCGTCGAGCGAGCCGACCTGCAGGGCCCGCTGCACCGAGTGGATGGAGTCGAACTTCTCGGCCAGCTCGCGGGCCTTCTCGGCGCGCACCTTGGCGAACAGCTCCTCGCGCTCCTGGCTCAGCGGCGAGCGCCCCATGCCCGCCGCCTTGAGCCGGCGGTCCATCGCCGCCACCCGCGGGTCCTGCATCGCCAGGGCGCGGGCCTCCTCGGGGAAGACCACCGCCGCCGCCGGCGCCCCGCCGATCACCGAGGCGTACGAGCCGCTCAGCGCCATCACCTTGAGCTCGGGGTTGAGCGCCTTGGAGAAGACCACGTACGCGCCGCCGTGGTAGCGGGCCACCACGCAGAAGACCAGCGGCCCCTTGAAGTTGACCACCGCCCGGCCGATCTCGGCGCCGTACTCCAGCTGCAGGCGGCGCAGCGACTCGGGCGAGCCGTCGAACCCGGAGAGGTTGGCCAGCAGGACCACCGGCCGGTTGCCGCTGGCGGAGCTGATCGCCCGGGCCACCTTCTTCGAGCCCAGCGGGAACAGCGTCCCGCCCGACCAGCTCTCCGGGCCGTCCGAGGGAACGTAGCCGACCCGCGGCAGCGGCTTGCTCTCGATGCCGATCATGCACACCGGCCAGCCGCCCAGGTGCGCGTCCCAGACCACCGAGACCTCGCCGTCGCGCAACAGCGGCCAGCGCTCCAGCGGCTGGGCGTCCTGGTCGCACAGCGCGCGCATCAGCAGCCGCACGTCGAAGGGCTTCTTGCGCCCCGGGTTCTTCTCGTCGCTCCACAGCTCGCCCATCGCCGCGAAGCCCTCCGGGCCGCGGTAGGGCATCTGGCAGACGTTGCGCTCGCGGGTGTCGGAGGTGAGCCGCTGGCGTGGGTGGCGCTCGCCGGGGGCGATGTAGCTGTGCTCGTAGTGGCGCAGCAGGGTGCGGCAGGCCTCGTCCAGGTCGTGGGCGTGGTACTGCGCCTGGCCGTTGGGGCCCATGATCCGCTCGAAGCCGCCGATGCCCAGGTTGTCCTCGGCGCTGATCCCGCCCGAGTAGTCCAGCGCCCGCTTGCCGGTCAGCAGCATGCTGCCGCGCGGGGTCATGATCAGGCAGCCGCGGCAGTGCATCAGCATGGTGGCTTCGGCGTTCCAGTAGGACTGGGCGCCGACGTTGATGCCGTCCACCACCACGTTGATCTCGCCGCCCAGCTGGCTGAACTCGACGATCCGCCGCAGCACCGCCGCGGTCCAGTCGAGGTTCTCGGTGCCGCTGTCCATGGCGATCTTGGCGCCCGAGGAGATGGGGAACCACTCCAGCGGCACCGACAGGCTCTGCGCCAGGTCGATGGCCGAGATGATCCGCCGGCACTCCGGCTCGGCCAGCGCCCCCATGTCGCGGGTGCCGTCGCCGAGCAAGAGCACCCGGGTCATGCCCTCGGGGTGCTTGGCGGTGAAGTTCTTGATCAGCCCTACCACCACGTTGGCCCGGTTCTCGCCGTAGGGGCGGCCCTTGACCGAGACCAGCTTGTCGCCCTCGCCGGAGAGGTCGAACTCCTCGAACTCGCCGCCGGGGAAGTCGGCGCTGGCCTCGGCCGGGGCCAGCATCTTGACGATCTCGTAGACGTAGGTGAGCCGCTTCTGCCGGGCGCGGATCAGCTTGAGGTTGTAGTCGTCGAGCCCGCGCAGCGCCTCTTCGTGCGGCTCGGAGAGGGCGATCTCCAGCCGGTGGCCGGTGCGGTCGGAGAGCGAGACCACGGTGTCGCGCGGCGGCTGCGAGGCGTCCTCCTGCAGGAACACCCGCACCGCGATCTTCTCCAGCCCCAGCTGCAGCCAGCTCGGCTCCAGCCGGCGGGCGATGTTCAACAGCTCCTCGCGGCGGGCCATCAACGGCGCCCGCAGGAAGAGGGTCACCCGGTTCCAGTGCAGGCGGCGGCGGGCGTCGCGCCGCGCCTGCTGCTCGCGGATCGCCTGCAGCGCCTCCAGCAGCGCGTGCTCCATCTCGGGGATCGCCACCAGGTGGCCAGTGCCGTCGCGCAGCGGGTGCAGCTCGCGCACCTCGCCCACCGCGAACAGCCGCTCGTCGCGCTCGTTCTGCCGGGCCTTGGCGTGGAAGAGGTAGAGATCCTCGCTGGTGGCCACGCGCTTGATGTTGAAGTTGCGCATCCGCCACAGCTCGAGCCGCTCGCCGGTGGCCGGGTGGAAGCCGCGCAGGCTCTCGTCCTCGGCCCAGGTCTTCTCGGAGGCGAGCAGGGTGTACATCTGCAGCTGCCGGCCGGGGTGGATGAAGGTCACGCACACCCGCGAGACGTGACCGGCGGGCAGCGGCGAGAGCTTGCGGGCGATCAGCGCCGCGTCGGCCTCCTCGTCCGGCGCCCGCGGCACCCCGACGTAGAGGTCCATCTGCACCGGCACCGGCAGCTGCCCGGCCACCTGGGCCATGGAGTGGAGCGCGGCGTCGACGTCGATCAGGTCGGTGTAGGCCGCCACCAGCTGGGCCGGCTTTCCCTCGGGCTGGCAGCGGGCCACCAGGTGGATGCGCCCGCCCTCGAGGACGATCCGCGGCTCGGTGAGCGCCTGGGTGCGGTAGATGCGCCGGGTGAGCACCTCGAGCACCAGCTTGCGCATGGTGTCGTCGCCCTCGCCGATCATCGGAGCGAGGTGGCCCATCAGGCCCAAGGGCTTGGCCACCAATTCGGCGATCAGCTCCTCGCGCTCCAGGCTGTCCGGGTTTCGCCGCAGCTGCTCCAGCGAGGCGTCCACCCGCTCCAGCGCCTCGCGCCGGCGCTCCTTGAGCAGGCTGCCTTCGAAGAGCCCGTAGCGGGCGGCCTGCGCCGCCTCGCACACCGACAGCTGCGACTCCTGGGTCAGCGACACCAGCCGGGCGAGCAGCTCCTTGAAGGAGGGATCGCGGGCCGCGTCCCGCCAGCCCGCGTACGACAGGCAGCGCGACAGCAGGAAGACCACCGCCCGGCCCTTCAGCGCCAGGTTCTGGTGGGAGCGGTGCAGCCAGACCAGCGCGTCCTTGAGCCGGCTCGATTCGCCCAGGCCGCTCACCCCGTAGTGGGCCAGCGCCGCCTTGAGCTGGGTGAGGAACTCCTCGGGAAGGCCCTTGCCCTCGGAGCGGTACTCGCGCAGGTAGGTGTGCAGGTTCTGCTCGGGCGAGCGGCGGGCGGCGGCGGTTCCCGAGTACTGCTTGGAGAAGAGCGACTCGACGTCGAGGAACAGCGTCAGCAGCGAGCGGGCGGTGTCGAAGTCCGGGGGCTCGGAGTCGGAGCGGCCGCCCTCGAAGGTCGCGGAGAGCCGGGCGAGCAGCTCGGCGATCCGGTCGGCGCCGATGTCGAAGCCCAGCATCAGCCGGCGCAGCTCGCGCAGCGCCGCCCGGGTGGAGCGCGAGGCGGTGGCGTCGGCGTCGCCGATGGGGAACTGAACCCGGTCGCCGGCCCTCTTGTCCTCGCCCTCGCGGACCTCGGGCTCGAGGACTACCAGCGGGTCGCCGGCGTTGACCTGCAGGCTCTCGCCCACCAGCACCTGCCGCACCCGCCCGTCGAAGGGCGCGGTGACCGGCATCTCCATCTTCATTGCCTCCAGGGCCAAGAGCCGCTCGCCGGCCTTGACCTGGGCCCCCTCGCGCACGTGCAGCTGCAGCACCAGGCCCGGGGCCGGGGCCCGCAGCAGGCCGCCCGGATCGCGGCTGACGCGGTGCGCGGCGCCGTCGACCTCGACCAGGTAGTCGAGCCCGCTGGGCACGCTCACCAGCCGGTGGCGCTTGAGCCCCTGCGGCGTGTCGTAGCACAGCCGCTTCTCGTACGGGCCGTCGTGCTCCAGCTTGACGTCGAACAGCCGGCCGTCCACCTGGACCCGGAAGCTGCCCGGCTCGAGGGTGGAGACTCGGAACTCGTAGCCCTCGCCGCGGTAGCGCAGCTCGATCGGCCGGCGCTGCTGGGCGGGGAGGGCCGGGCGGCCGCGGGCGGCGGCGGCGAAGAAGTTCAGCTCCTCCTCGTGCAGCTGCCGCTCGTGCAGCTCGATGGCGGTGGCCAGCAGCGCGGCGTAGGCCCCTGGCTGCTCCTCGCCCAGGAAGCCCTTGGCGATCAGCCGATCGATCCAGCCGGTGTCCACCTTGCCTTCGATGAAGTCGGGGTGCTCCAGCAGCCGCAGCAGGAAGGCGCGGTTGGTGCTGCCGCCGTCGACCACCAGCAGGGTCTCGAGCAGGGCGCGGCGCAGCCGCGAGCGGGCCTGCTCCCGCGTCTCGCCGTGGGCGATGAGCTTGGCGACCATCGAGTCGAACTCGACCGGGATCCGGTCGCCCTCGCGCACGCCGGAGTCGGTGCGCACGCCCGGGCCGACCGGGGAGCGGAAGCTCTTCACCAGGCCCGGGGCCGGGGCGAAGTTGCGCTCGGGATCCTCGGCGCACAGCCGGGCCTCGATCGCCCAGCCGCGGCTGGGCGGGGGCGCCGCCGGCAGCTTCTCGCCGCGGGCGATGGCCAGCTGCAAGCCCACCAGGTCCAGCCCGGTCGTCGCCTCGGTCACCGGATGCTCGACCTGCAGGCGGGTATTCATCTCCATGAAGCAGAGCGCGTCGCGCTCGGGCTGGTAGAGGAACTCGGCGGTGCCGGCGTTGAGGTAGCCGGCGGCCTTGGCCAGCGAGACTGCCGCCGCCCTGAGCCGCTCCTCGGCCGCCGGCGGCAGCGCGGTGGAGGGCGCCTCCTCCAGCACCTTCTGGTTGGAGCGCTGCACGCTGCAGTCGCGCACCCCGGCCGCCCAGACCGTGCCGTGCATGTCCGCCACCACCTGCACCTCGACGTGCCGGGCTCCGACCACCCGCGACTCGAGGAAGACGGTGCCGTCGCCGAAGGCCTTGCGGGCCTCGGCCGAGGCCGAGCGGAAGGCGCCCTCCAGCTCGGGCTCTGCGGAGACGAAGCGGATGCCGCGCCCGCCGCCGCCGGCACTGGCCTTGACCAGCAGCGGGTAGCCCAGCCGGCGCGCCACCTCGCGGGCCTCCCCCAAGGTCTCCAGCGGGCCGCCGCTCCAGGGGGCCACCGGCACCTTGGCCTTCTCGGCCAGCCGCTTGGAGCCGATCTTGTCGCCCAGCCGGCGCATCGCCTCCGGGGTCGGGCCGATGAAGGCCACGTTCAGCTCGCGGCACAGCTCGGCGAAGCCGGCGTGCTCGGCCACGAAGCCCCAGCCGACCCAGGCCGCCTCGGCCCGGGTGCGCAGCAGCGCCTCGCGCAGCCGCTCCAGGTCCAGGTAGCGGCTCTTGCGGCGGGGCTTGCCGTTCTCGTCCAGGTCGGCGTTGTCCAGGAACATCGCCGGGCCCAGCGGGAAGGCGTCGTCGGCCTCGCGGACGAAGAGCGCGTCGCGGTCGGGCTCGGTGTAGAGGGCGATGGTCCGCAGCCGCTCGCCGCGCTCGGCGTTCCAGTCGCGCACCGCGCGCAGCAGGCGCAGCGCGGGCTCTCCGCGGTTGACGATGGCGATGCGTTGGAAGTCGAGGCGAGGGCGGTCGTTCATCGTGATGTCGATCCCTGGGGGCTCGGGTCGAACCCCAGGACGCCTGAGGGGGGCAAGGCCTTCGGCGCTGCGCGCGGCCCCCGCCCCCGAGGGATGCCGCTGTCGAAATGGGCGGAGAGGTTTAGCGCATCCGCGCGGCGACGGCACGGCCAACTGCGTCATGTCGTCAAAAGTGCGAGCTAGTTAGCGCTTGGGCCCCGCCAGGGTCGGTAGCCGAACATTTTCAGGAGTTGGACGCCGGCCGGCCGGAGGGCCACCGGGCGGGGAGGAGGGAGAAAATATCGCCGAGAAGACATGGAAGTGCTTGACCGCTGAACTCGAAGCGGCTAAACACTCGCCCGCCGTTTTCGGGGGCGACTCCGGCAAGCGGGCCCAGGTGGTGGAATTGGTAGACACGCTAGATTCAGGGTCTAGTGGTTAACAGCCATGGAGGTTCGAGTCCTCTCCTGGGCATGTAGGCGGCCGGACGAAAGTCCGGCCGCTTTACTTTTTGGGTTTGGACCGGCCCGCTAGCTTGCCAGCAACCTGTCGTAGGAGCGCCTGACCTCGTCAGTGGTGGCGTCGTAGTCGGCCAGCAGGCGGAACCCGGGCTCCTCTCCCGCGTAGCCGAGCCGCCGCGCGAGCATGTGCAGGGTGGGCCCGCCGGTAGGCAGGTGCGACAGCGGCGCCCCGTGGACGATGCGCAGCCGGTTCTCCAGCTTGCGCAGGAAGAGCCAGGCCCGGGTGAGCCGTTGGGCGTCCTGCGCGGAGAGCGCCTCGACCTCGGCCAGCGCCGACAGCGCCTCGAGCGTCCCTGCCTGCCGGACCTGGGGATGGACTGGCCCGTGCAGCAGCTCCAGGTACTGGACCAAGAACTCCACGTCGACGATGCCCCCGCGCCCGAGCTTGGGGTTGACCTGGGCGCGGCTCTCCTGGGCCAGCTCGCGCTCCATCCGCTCGCGCATGCGGGCCACCTCGGCGCGCAGCAGCGCGGGATCGTCCACCGGCCGGAATACCAGCGGCCCCAGGACCTTCTCCTGCAGGTCACGCCACAGCTGCTCGTCGCCGCAGACCAGCCGGGCGCGGGTCAGCGCCTGGCGCTCCCAGACCTGGGCCCGCCGCTGCTGGTGGTCGGCGAAGGAGTTGAGGCTGACCACCAGGGTCCCCTGGTTCCCCGAGGGGCGCAGCCGCACGTCGGTCTTGTAGAGGTAGCCCTCGCGCAGCTGCAGAGACAGGTGGGAGAGCAGCCGCTGGGCCAGGCGGGCGAAGAACTCGCCGCTGCCGATCTTCCCGCGCGAGCCGCCGCGGGTTTCGCCAGCGGAGGAGTAGACGAAGATCAGATCCAGGTCCGAGTGGTAGCCCAGCTCGCGCCCGCCGAGCTTGCCCAGGCCCAGGATCGCCAGTCGCGCCGGGGCCCCGGCCTCGTCCAGCGGCTCGCCGTAGCGCGCCAGCTGCTCCTGCCAGGCCAGATCGCGGCAGGCCTGCACCAGGACCTCGGCCAGGTCCGACAGCTCCCAGGAGACCTCCTGCAGCTCCAGGCTGCCGGCCACGTCGTTGAGCCCGACCCGCAGCACCTCCTCGTTCTTGAAGCGGCGGGTGGTGACCAGCTTGTCCTCGAGGTCGGGATGGGCGGCCAGGCGCGCCGCCAGCTCCTGGGCCAGGCGCTCCTTGCCCTTCTTCACCACCGCCTGGTCCGAGCGCACCAGGGCCTCGAGCAGCTCGGGGTGGCGCAGGAAGTCCTTGGACAGGTAGTCGCTGGTGCCGAAGAGCGAGGCCAGCAGCCGCGCGGTCGACGGATTCTGGGCGAGCAGGGTGTAGGAAGGCCCGGGCTGGCGGATGGCGGTGAGGAATCCGGTGAGATGGAACAGCGCGCGATCGGGATCGGGGCTGGCGGCGCAGTCGGCGAGCAGCTTCACCGCCTCGGGGGCGGCGCCGCCGCGCTTGGCGAAGGGCGAGGTCCGGTCGCGGGCCAGCAAAAGCAGGCTCTGCAGCGCCTCGGCCGGGGCCCGGAACCCGCGCGCCGCCAGCGCCGCGGTGCGCGCCTCGTCCGGCGCGTCGAGGTCGGCCGCCTGGGAGAGCATCGGATCGACCGCGGCCGGGGTGGCGCCCGACGCCTGCATCACGTCGTTGAAGATGGCGGCGACCGCCCTGCGGTGGCGGCCGAGCTGGGCGTCGAAGGCGGCGACCGAGTCGAAGCCCATGGCGCGCGCCAGCCGCAGGCGCGCCCGGCCGTCCTCAGGCAGGGCGTGGGTCTGCCGCTCGGCCAGCATCTGCAGCCGGTGCTCGACCTTGCGCAGGAAGAGGTAGGCGTCGGCGAGGATGTCGTGGTCGCGGGCGGTGATCAGGCCGGCGAACAGGGCCTGGGAGAGCGCGGCCATCGTCGCCCGCTCGCGAAGCTTGGGGTTCTTGCCGCCGTGGAGCAGCTGCAGCGCCTGGACGAAGAACTCCACCTCGCGGATGCCGCCGGGCCCCAGCTTCACGTCGTCGCCGCGCGAGCCCAGGCGCTGGTTGATGCGCGCCTTGAGCGCCCGCATCTCCTCGACGGTGGAGTGGTCCACGCTGCGGCGCCAGACGAAGGGCGCCAGCGAGGCCACGAGGGTCTCGCCCACCGCCCGGTCGCCGCCCACCGGGCGCGCCTTGAGCATCGCCGCCCGCTCCCAGGTGCGGCCGAAGCTCTGGTAGTACTCCTCCATCGAGTCCAGCGAATTGACGATCGGCCCGTTGCGGCCGTCGGGGCGCAGGTTCAGGTCCACCCGGAAGACGAAGCCGTCGCTGGTCACCTCGCCGATGGCCTTGGTCAGCTGCTCGCCCAGGCGCGCGTAGTACTCGAAGTGCGTCACCGCCCCGCCCTCGCCGCCGGCGGTGCGCCCCTCGCGGCCGTAGAGGTAGATGAGGTCGATGTCCGAGGAGAAGTTGAGCTCGCGGGCCCCGAGCTTGCCCATCCCCAGCACGCAGAAGTTGTCGCCGGGCCTGTCGCTGCCCTCGGGGGCGCCGTGGCGGCGGCGCAGCAGCGCGTCGAGGAAGAGCACCGCGGCGTCGAGGCTGGCCTCGGCCAGCGCCGACAGCTCGCGGGTGACCTCGCCCACCGTCGCCTGGCCGCTCAGGTCGCGCACCGCGATGCGCAGCATCTCCCGGTACTTGTAGAGCCGCAGGAGCCGGGTCAGCGCGGCGACGTCCGAGGGATCGGCGAGGCGCCGCACCCGGGCGGCGAGCTCGCGCTGGTAGGCCTCCAGCGGCTTCTCGGCGCCCAGGTTGCGCCCGGCGCACAGCCAGTCGAGCAGCCGCGGGCGGCGGGCCAGGATGCGGGGGAAGAAGTCGCTGCCCGAGCCCAGCTGGCAGACCAGTCCGATCGCTCGATCGGAGAGCTTCTCGGAGGGCAGGCGGCGAGCGGAAAGCGCCCGCTCGAGCGCGTCGAGCGCGCGGTCGGGATCGGCCGAGCTGCGCGCGGCCCTCTCGGCGCGGGCGGCCAGGGCCGCTCCGAGGGCCTTCTCCAAGGCGTCGAGGGCGGCGCGGGCGCGGGGCTCGTCTTCGAAGCGGGGGCCGGGGGCGCTCAGAGTCTGAGGAGGCATCGCCGCCAGTGTAATGCTCCGCGGCCGCCGCCATTCGACCTTCTTCCAATCCCGCCAGGCCGGCGGGGCAGCGACCGGGGGAGCGCTCAGGGCGCCTTGAAGGCCCGCCGGCACCGTGCTACAGCCGGCTAGCTCTCGATCGGACCTTCGAGGAGGTCGCCATGCGATACGTGCTTGCCATCGTTGGACTTTCGCTGTTGGCCGCGCCGGCGGTTGCCGAGGACGCCGAAGCCGCCCCGGCCGCCGAGCAGAAGGACGTCCGTGCGGAGCAGGCCAAGGCCTTCCTCAAGCAGTACCTCGACGCGCTGGTGAAGGCCGCCGAGGGAAAGAAGCCGCAGCCGGGCCAGGTCTCGCAGAAGCTGGCGGGCACCAAGAAGTTCATCCACCCCAAGTCCCTGGAGCAGATCGGCCAGCAGGAGAGGAACAAGGTGGTCACCCTGCCGCTGGCCACCTGGCACTTCGCCAAGGCGGACTACTGGCTCAAGGAGTACGAGATCGAGGACGTCAAGGCCGCGGCCAAGGGGACCTACGTGGTCGAGGTCAAGGAGCGCAACTGGCGCGTCGAGGAAGGCGGCGAGGACGGCGAGTTCGAGCCCAACAGCTATCTGCTCGCGCAGTTCGACGGCAAGTGGTTGCTCATCGACAAGCGCCGCAACTCCAGCTTCACCGACGACGCGATCAAGATCGGCTACAAGCAGTACTTCGCCGCCCCCAAGGCCGAGGCCAAGCCCAAGGAGGCCGAGGAGCCCAAGCCGGAGGAGTAGCAGGCTCCGGATCGCGAGCCGGCCGTCCGGCGGATTGGCGCACAACCAAAGAGGCTCCCGGCGCAAGGCCGAGAGCCTCTTTGCATTCCGGGCGGGCGAGGCGTCCCCGAGCGGAGCCTTGGCGGTTGAAGGCTGCCCGAGTCTGACAACCGATCAAGCCTGGGTGCTCGCTCGTGGCAGAGACCGCCTCTGACGGCCCGTCCCAGCGGCGCTACTTTCCGGCGTCGGGCGCCCCTGCCGTCTTCGGCAGGATGGGCCCCTTAATCGTCGCCAGATCGCGGGGGAGGCCGTTCATCCCTTCCTGCTTGGAAGGGGCCTTCATCCGCTCACTGAGCGGGACCGTGTTGTCCAGGGGCTTGGTGGCGGGCGGGGTCGGCTGCGCCTGGGGCGTCGGGGTCCCGGGCTCATTCGAAGCCTTGGCTGCCACTCCGCTCTCGTCGGCCGAGGACTTCGTCTCCTCGCAGCCTTGGCATCCGGCAACCAGAACCAGGGACAGGGCGGTCAGCAGCAAGGTGAGGCGCATTCGATTGCTCCTAGGGCGTTGGTCGAGCCGGCTCAGCTGGCGAGGTTCTGCGACTTGAGCTGCTCGGCGGTGAAGTAGGCCCGGCAGGCGTCCAGGATCTCCTGGATGGCGCCGTCCATGATCGCCGGCAGGTTGTGCACCGTCATGCCAATGCGGTGATCGGTCATCCGGTCCTGGGGAAAGTTGTAGGTGCGGATCTTTTCCGAGCGCTCGCCGCTGCCCACCTGGCTTTTGCGGGCGGCGTCGCGCTCGTTCTTGAGCCGGGTCTGCTCGATCTCGTAGAGCTTGGTCCTAAGCATCTTCATGGCCATCGCCCGGTTCTTGATCTGGCTCTTCTCCTGCTGGCATTTGACCACGATGCCGGTGGGCTTGTGCGTCAGCCGCACCGCCGAGTCGGTGGTGTTCACCGACTGGCCGCCGGAGCCGGTGGAGCGAAAGACGTCCATCTCCACGTCGCTCTCGCTGACCTTGATGTCCACGTCCTCGGCCTCGGGCATCACCGCCACGGTGATGGTCGAGGTGTGGATGCGCCCCTGGGCCTCGGTGGCCGGCACCCGCTGGACGCGGTGGACCCCGGACTCGTACTTGAGGCTGGAGTAGACCGAGTCGCCGCCGATGGTGACGATCGCCTCTTTGATTCCCCCGGCGTTGCCGCCGGAGATGTCGGCGATGTCCGCCTTCCAGCCGCGGCGCTCGGCGTAGCGCAGGTAGACCCGCATCATCTCCCCGGCGAACAGGGCGGCCTCGTCGCCGCCGGTGCCGGCGCGGATCTCGAGGATCACGCTCTTCTCGTCGTTGGGGTCCTTGGGCAGCAGCAGGACCTTGAGCTTGCCGTCCAGCTCCTCGAGTTGCTGCTTGAGCTGCGGCAGCTCTTCGCGCGCCAGCTCCTTCATGTCGGGGTCGCCGCCGTTGAGCAGGTCCTCGCACTCGAGCCGGTGCTGCTTGAGCTTCTTGTAGGACCGGTAGGTCTCGACCAGCGGCTCGAGCTGGTGGCGCTCTTTGGCCAGCTTCTGCAGCTTGGCGGCATTGGCAGCCACCGCCGGGTCCGCCAGGTCGTTGGTGATCCGCTCGAACTTGAGCTCGATCTCGTCGAGTTTGTCGAACATCTTCGCCAGTCAGGAAGGGCGCCGAGTGGGCGCTCGAAAAGGCGCCACTCTAATGATGCGCCCCAGGGCTGTCAAAACCCGACAGATTCAAGGATCTTCCTGGTTTCGCGCTCTGCCAAGAACTGGCGGCCGCGCTGCCAGCAGGCTGGCGGCAGGCAGGGGAGGCGATCTAAAAGGCCCATGAATGCAAGAGGTTGAAGGTGGCCTGGCGGCTGCATCTTCGGCCAGCCCCGGAGCGAGGCTCTCGATTTCTCGGACGACAGGAGGAGAAGGATGGTTCGCAGCCTACTGCTGACGCTGGCCGGATTCGCGGCCGGGCTCGGCGCCGGCTACCTGGTCTTTGCGCGGTCCAATGCGGCGCATGCCGGGCCGGTTGCCGAGAGGCCTCCTGGCTCTCGCTCCGGGCTGGCCGAGGTGGCTCTGCCGGCGCGCGGCCCTGCGCAAGAGGCTCCCGCGCCGGCCGCTCCGCCGCCTGCCGCCGCGGTATTGCCCGCCGCCAGCAGGTTCGCCGTCGCCTCTCCGGGCACCAGGCCGTCCGTGGACCTCGGCGATGACCTGGCCGCTCTCAAGGGGCGCCTCGCCGAGCTGGAGCAGCAGCTCGACATGGAGCGCAAACTGCGCCGGGAGTCGGAGGGCAGCGAGCTGAGGAAGCCTGGCGACCTGCCGGCGCGATTCTCGGAGCAGGCAATCCGCGATGCGCTCAATCGCTCCTTCAAGGAGCTGGGCTTCGCCGCCGAGGTCACCGCGATGGACTGCACCGAGTACCCCTGCATCGCCTACGGCGAAGGCTTCGGCACGCGCGAGGACTCCGAGCGGCTCGACAAGGCGGCGGCGCTGAGCGAGTACGCCAACGACGCCCACAGTGTCTGGGGCTGGACCGGCAAGGGCGAGGAGGGAAAGGCGACCAAGGAGTTCGCCGTCGCCGTCTATCCCAAGGACGACCGCAAGGCCCGCGGCGACGAGCTGCGCAAGCGGCTCGATTACCGCGTCGTGCAGATGCGAAACGCGGGGAGGTGAGCCAGCGGGCGCCGGGCGGTCTCTGGCAGGCGGGCCGCCAGCCAGCTGGCGGAAGCGGAGGCGCGCTTTCGAAATCGCCCTGGAAATAGGGGGTTAGGAGCTGGCGCGGCGGCTGCACAGGGAGCCGAGCGCAGTCCAACTCGGTGCAAGGAGGAGCGAGATGCGCAAGGCGATGATGCTGGCGGCTGCCGTGTCGGTGATGGCCGGGTCGAGCGCGGCGATGGCCCGGAGCAGCGTGCCCAGGGAGAGCTCCCGGGTCGAGCGGCGCGAGGTGCAGAAGCCCGACCTCAGCCGCGAGCGAGCGTTCGACCGCGTTCGCGACGCGCGCTGCAGGGCGATGCGCGGCGCCTGCGAGCGCTGAGCCGATTTCCTGGGGCGCCGGCAGATGGCGGGCGCCGGCGCCTCGGGGGCGGGGTGCCCTTTCGCGCCCTTGGCAAGCGCTGCTAGGATGCCGCCCTTCCTTCCGTTCCCGGGTGGACCATGCGCCATGCCTCCTACGCTCTGTTCCTCGCCAGCCTCGCCGTCCTGAGCCAGTGCTCGAGCGGCGTGGCGCCCGCCCGGTGTTCGAACGAAGGCGGCACGGCCTGCTTCGACAACCCGGAGTACGTGCTGACCTGCAGCACCTCCGGCACGATGACCGCCCAGCGCTGCCCCGAGGGCAACCTCTGCTACCAGGACCACTGCCAGCCGCTGGCCTGCGTCCCCAAGAGCAAGACCTGCCGCGGCGACGCGGTGGTGCTCTGCAACGACGACGGCTCGGCGCAGCTCGACCCGCTCTCGTGCCCCAGCGGGAAGACCTGCTCCGGCGGCGAGTGCAAGGACAAGGTCTGCACCCCCGGCTCCGGCCGCTGCGCCGGCCCTTCCTCGACCGAGCGCTGCAATGAGGCCGGCTCAGGCTGGGAGCCCTCCTCGAACTGCACCGGGAACACCACCTGCCTCGAGGGCGCCTGCCTCTCGACCACCTGCACCGCCGGCCAGACCGAGTGCGGCCCCAACACCGTCTACAGCTGCGGCGCCAACAACCAGTGGATCGGCAGCCCGTGCCCGGGCGGCAATCCCTGCTTCTACGGGCACTGCATCCAGTGCGTCGGGACCCAGGGCTGCGCCGAGGGCGAGACCTGCGTCGAGGGGCTGTGCAAGATCACGCTGCCGAAGATCACCACCACCGATCTGCTGCCGGCCACCGAGGGCGCGGCCTACTCGTTCAAGCTGCAGGTCCAGGGCGGCCGCCAACCCTACTCGTTCAGCGTCGTCAACGGCACCCTGCCCACCGGCATCCAGCTGTCGATCGCCGGCGAGCTGATGGGCACCGCCACCACCGCCGGGTTGAGCAACTTCACCGCCAAGGTGGTCGACGCCAACGGCGCCAGCGACCAGAAGCAGCTGACCCTGCAGGTCGGTCCCAAGGGGCCGGTCAAGGTCGCCACCACCAGCCTGCCCGACGCCGAGGCCGGCATGGACTACACCTACGACCTCGCCGCCACCGGCGGCCAGGCGCCCTTCGCCTGGCAGTTGCTGGCTGGCGCGCTCCCCAAGGGCCTGAGCCTCTTCTCCACCGGAACCCTGGCCGGCATCCCCGACGAGATCGGCTCGTTCCCGGTCACCGTGCGCGTGGTCGATGGGCTGACGCCTCCGGGCTACGACTCCAAGGACCTGACCCTCAAGGTCAAGATCGCCCCGCTGCAGGTGGTCGGCGACAAGGAGATCAACCTCTTCGTCACCAAGGTGATCCCGCTGCCCACGCTGATTCAGTACGTCCCGTACTCGGCCGACCTGACCGCCAAGGGCGGCCTCAAGCCCTACCAGTGGTCGGAGCAGTCGGCGCCCGGAGGGATGGGGCTGGTGATTCCCAAGATGGGGCTTCCCCAGGGGCTGACCATCAGCCCCAGCGGCAAGATCTCGGGCATCGTCACCGACACCAGCACCGCGATCACCGTCAAGGTGCCGCTGAGCACCATGACCCTCACCGGCTACTTCACCTACGTCCAGGTCTCGGACAGCCAGAACCCGGCGGCCACCGCCACGGCTGTCTACCTGCTGCCCACGGTGCCGCTGCAGTAGTCGCTCGCTCGAGTCGGGCGATCCTCGGGCGCCGCCGGCGCCCTTAGGGTCGATTCATGGGCGAGGCCATCGGCAAGTCGCTGGTCGTCGCCGGGGCGCTGCTGGCTGCCGCCGGGGCCCTGGTCTGGCTGCTCGCCAAGAGCGGCCTGCTCGGCCAGCTTCCTCTCGATTGGAGGCTGGAGCGCGGGCGGTTCACGATCTGGATTCCTCTGGGGACCTCGATCCTGCTCAGCGTGCTGCTGACGCTGCTGCTGAACCTTCTGCTGCGCCTGCGCCGCTAGCGGCTGGCCGCGGGCGCCGAGCGCCACTGCGCCATCGAATTCGAGCCCGCTCTTGAGCCCGCTCGGCTTGCGGGAGGACGCGGGCGACACCGGCAGAATGGCCTCCGTACCTTTGGGGCGAAGGAGGAGCGCGGCATGAAGACCTCCCCCCGGCTCGACGACCTCCCGGCGCTCACCCCGCGGCAGATCTACGATCGGCTCGACAAGTACGTGATCGGTCAGGAAAAGGCCAAGCGCGCGGTCGCCATCGCCGCCTACAACCACCTCAAGCGCTGCTCGGCGCGCCGCAGCAAGCGGGCGGTTCCGCTCAAGAAGTCGAACATCCTGCTGATCGGGCCCACCGGCACTGGCAAGACCCACCTCGCCCGCAACCTGGCCGAGATCCTCTCGGTGCCGCTGGTGATCTGCGACGCCACCGAGTACACCGAGGCCGGCTACTACGGCAAAGACGTGGAGGTGATGGTCGCCGAGCTGCTCAACAAGGCCGACCACTCCGTCGAGCGGGCGCAGCGGGGCATCGTCTTCATCGACGAGGTGGACAAGATCGCCCGCCGCAGCCACGGGGCCCACACCGGGGCCGGCAGCCGCGACATCGGCGGCGAGGGCGTGCAGCAGGCGCTGCTCAAGCTCCTCGAGGGGCGCGAGGTCTACGTCCCGCTCGACCTGGCCCAGCAATGGGCCCGCCACGACTTCGCCCAGATCGACACCAGCGACATGCTCTTCATCTGCGCCGGCACCTTCACCGACCTCTACGACTACCGCGGCCTGCGCCAGGTCGGCTTCGCCGGCGAGCAGCGCAAGCGGCGCGCCGAGGTGTCCCGTCCGCCGATCGCGCTCAAGGATCTGGTGTCGTACGGCATGCTCGCCGAGCTGATGGGGCGGCTGCCGGTGGTGGTCGAGCTGGAGGAGCTGAGCGAGCCGCAGCTGTGCCGCATCCTGAGTGAACCCCCCGACGCGCTGCTGCGCGAGTACCGCGAGCTGCTGGCGATGGAAGAGATCGAGCTGACGGTGACCGACGGGGCGCTCAAGGAGATCGCCCGCTTCGCCTACGAGAAGAAGCTGGGCGCCCGCGGGCTGCGGGCCATCTTCGAGGAGCTGCTGGCGGAGCTGATGTTCCTGGCCCCGGAGCGCCGCGGCGAGCGCGTCGGGGTGGACCTGCCCACCGTCCGCCGCCGGTTGGCGGGGCTCAACGGGCAGTCGCTGCGCGAGTGGTAGTCAGGGAGAGCTGGCGACCTTGCCCAGCCGCTCGAACGTCTTCGGGTCGTTGAGGAGCTCGAGCAGGCGGGAGCTGGCGAGCACTGCGCCCAGGTCCCCGTTCTCGACCGCCTGCTGGACCTTCTTGTCCTCGGTCAGGGCCTTGAGCTTGGGATCCTTGGCCAGGGCCTGGAAGTCGGGATCCGAGGCCAGCCTGGCCGCCGACTCCGGGTGGTGGCTGGCTTCGATCATCTTGCGCAAGCCGGCCACCTGCGGCAGGTCGGCGAAGAGGTTGTGGCTGCGGGCCAGCCCCATCGCCAGCGAGGCCTGGGACTCGGCGCGGAAGGAGGCGTAGCGGGCGCCGATGGCCTTTTCGGCCAGGGTCAGGGCGCACAGCGCCACGAAGGCGATGGCGGCCGCCTTGCCGGCGCCCATCAGCAGCCCCAGCAACCGGTTGAGGCTGCCGCGCTCGCCCTCCGGGAACAGCTTGCGCAGCACGAAGCGGGTGGACACCGCCGCCACCACGTAGGCGCCGAAGAACACCAGGAACGACAGCGCCACGGTGGTCAGCAGCGGCGGGTAGCCGAACTTCTGGGCCACCGCCGGGCCGGCCAGCGCCGCCACCGGACGGGCCACCAGGAAGCCGACGACGAGCCCCGCCAGGTGGGCAAGCTGGGAGATGGCGCCGCTGACGATCCCCAGGATGCCGAAGAAGGCGACGACCACCGCCAGCGCGAGATCGATCTTCATGCCGCCCCCGGCGCCGGCGCCGCGATGCTCACTTGATGCGGAAGTCGTTCTTGGGCCGAGTCTTCTGGTATTCGGCGTCGGCTTCCTTGAGCTTCTCTTTGTACTTGGCGTTGGCCGGCTCGTACATCACCGCCATCTTCAGCTGGCGGGTGGCCGCCTCCCAGCGCTTGGCTTCCATGTCCTTGACGGCGTTCTTGTAGCACTCGCGCCCCTTGGGCGTGGTGCCGATCTGCTCCTCGACCGCCTTCTTGACCTCGGCCTTGAGCTCGGCCTCGGTGGCCTCGGTGTAGCGCAGCTTCTGGGCGCGCTCCGGCCCGGTGACGTCGCCGATGTACTTGGCGCGCTTCTTGTCGTCGCGCAGCGTGACGTAGGCCTCGGTGACGCGCTTGAAGATGGCGTTGATCTTCTCGCGGAAGGCCTCGTCCGGGAACTGGGCGAATTTGTCTGGGTGGAAGATCCGCGACTCGCGGTAATAGGCGTTCTTGATGTCCCGCGGGTTGGCGGTCTTCTCCAGCTGGAAGACCTGGAAGTAGTCGAGGCTGTCGAGGTTGGCGGCCAGCTTCTCGACCTCGGCGAAGAACGCGGGGCCCTCGGAGGGCCGCTCGGGGGCGGGGGCCTTGGCGGCGGCAGGAGCGGGTGGCGGCGGCGCCGGTCGGGCGGCGGGTGCCGGTGG
>JBBIQS010000052.1:0-57330 GCA_037442205.1 Myxococcales bacterium | reverse complement strand
CTGAGCGCGCCCAAGGGGCGGCGGCCAACCTGCCGAACTGCCGCTTGACTCTTTGGCCCCGGGACGCGCTACAGGTGCTGGCAGGACGCTCAGCCTCAGCGCCCTTTCCGCAACAGACTCCTAGCCCGGCTCTCGCGCCAGCCGCACTCCGCTGAACTGCCAGCGCGAGCCGGGGGAGAAGTAGTTGCGGTAGCTGGCGCGCAGGTGCCGGCGCGGGCTGGCGCAGGAGCCGCCGCGCAGGACCATCTGCCCGCTCATGAACTTGCCGTTGTACTCCGAGGCCGGCCCGGCCTCCGGGCGGAAGCGGGGATAGGGGAGGTAGGCGCTCCCGGTCCACTCCCACACGTCCCCGAACATCTGCTCGAGTCCCTCCTCATCGGCCCCGCAGGCGACGGGCCGCAGCGCCCCGCTCTCGACGAAGTTGCCGTCGACTTCCTGGGTGCCGGCGGCGGTCTCCCACTCGGCCTCGCTGGGCAGCCGCGCTCCCGCCCAGCGGGCGAAGGCGTCCGCCTCGTAGTAGCTCAGCTGCGAGACCGGCTCGCGCTCGTCGACGGGCTGCATCCCCCCCAGCGACATCTGCCACCAGCGGCCGTCCTGCCGCTCCCAGTAGAGCGGCGCTTGCCACCCGCCGCGCTGCACGGCGTCCCAGCCGTCCGACAGCCACAGCTCGGGCCGCCGGTAGCCGCCGCCGTCCAGGAACTGGAGGAACTCGCCGTTGGTCGAGGGGCGCGAGGCGAGCTCGAAGGCCGGCACCAGCTCGCGGTGGCGCGGCCGCTCGTTGTCATAGGAGAAGCCCGGGCCGGCGAAGCCGATGGAGCGCAGCTGGTCGGCGAAGGGGACGAAGGTCAGCGGGCGCGACGGCCGATCGAGCTGCGGCGGAGGCCGGTAGGCCGGCCGCAGCGGGTTGCGCCAGAAGGCGTGCAGCAGGTCGGTGAGGATCAGCTCCTGGTGCTGCTGCTCGTGGTTGAGCCCGAGGACGATCGTGGGGGCCAGCGCCGCCAGCGCCTCGTCGCGGCTGCCCCGCAGCAGCTCGGCCATCCGCGCGTCGATGGCGTGCCGGTAGGCGTACACCTGCTCCACCGTCGGGCGGGTGAGGACGAAGCGGCTGGGCCGGTCGATGCGCGGGCCGAGGGACTGGTAGTAGGAGTTGAAGAGGAAGGCGAAGCGCGGGTGGTAGGGGCGGTAGCCGGCGATGGCCGGGGCCAGCACCAGGGTTTCGAAGAACCAGCTGGTGTGCCCGAGGTGCCACTTGGTGGGGCTGGCCTCGGGCATCGACTGAACCTGGTAGTCGTCGACCGCCAGCGGGGTGCACAGGGCCTCGGTGGCCTCGCGCACCGCCCGGAAGCTCTCCCGCAGCACTTCGGCGAGGTCCCCCCGCGCCGCCGGTGTGGCCTCGCCCAGCTCGCCGTGAGGTTCCATCTCTCCCCCCGGGCCGAAAGGTGGGCAGGGGAGGCGAGGCGAAGAAGCTCCCGGTGAGGAGAGCGGCCGGCTATGGGACGCCGAACCCCCAGCGCAGCCCGGCCGAGGCCAGCCCGTCGAGCAGAGGCCGGGCGCCGAAGGCCTGAGTGGGCGTGAGCGCGCCGCTCTTCTCGAATCCCTTGGCCGAGGCGAGCTTGGCGCAGTGGACCGCGGCGGCGGCGGTGAAGTCGTAGGCGTCGCCGCCCACCGCCCAGGCGGTGGCCACCCGGCCATCCACGGCTCGGGCCTCGGCGTAGACCGCGAAGCGCCCCTTCTCCCGCGAGTTTTGCGACGGCCCCTCGAGCGACTCGATCCGCTGATCGATCACCGAGCGGACCGGCTTCATCCCCGCCAGCTTCTGCAGCCAGGGAGCCAGGCGCAGCGCGGGCCCGGCCCAGAACGGGGCCACGCCGAAGCTGCGCACGTTGAGGGCCCCGGTGCTGGCCGGGGCGGCGACCACGTCGGCCAGGGGCAGCGACACGCAGGCCTGATCGCCGAACGGCGCCGGAAAGTGCGCCGTCCAGCGCTCGGCGCCCGGCGGCTCGGGGGTCAGGGTCTCGTCGAGGAAGGCCAGCCCGCCCTCGGCGGCGATGTCGACCATGGAGCGCAAAGTTCCGCGGGTCACCGGGCCGCGGGTCGCCACTGCCACGCGCAGCCACTCCACGTCGGGCAGTTGCCCGGCGGCGGCCGCGGCAACCGCGTCCGAGGGGATGATGTCCAATCCCACTGCGTTGATCATCGCCACGCCGCTGCGGCGGGCTTCGCTGTCCCGGGTGCGGGTCGCGAGCACGAAGGCGTATTCGCCGGTGACGTCCAGCCAGTGGGCGCCGGCCTGGAGCGCGGCGTCCTGGACCGGCTTGCCGAAGCGCGCGAAGGGCCCGGCGCAGCTGAGGACCACCTTGCCGGCCTCGGCGAAGGTGCGCAGGCCCGCCCCGTCCGCCAGGTCAGCCAGGAAGAAGCGCGGGTGAGAAGGCAGCCGGGCGGCCAGCGCCCGCAGCTTCTGCTCGTCGCGCCCGCCGATGGCGAAGGGGATTGCCTGGCGCTCCAGTTCTTCGCAGATGAGCGCGCCGGTGAAGCCGGTCGCGCCGTAGACCACCACCGGGACGCGTGTGTCGGACATGGGGACTCCAAGCCTTGAGGCCGGGACAATAACCCGTCCCCGGGCGCGACTCAGCCTCCATCGACGCGGCGCACCAGCCGGCTTGCTCCTTCGCGGAACATCTCGGGCTCGACCATCAGGCTGAGCGAGACGAAGGCCTCGCCGGGAAAGTCGAAGTAGAAGCCGGGGTGGACCAGCACGCCGTCTTCCTCGAGCAGGCCGAGAGCCCACTCCAGCTCCGAGCGCGCGCGAGGCAGCTGGACGATCGCGCTCCAGCCGCCTTCGCAATTGAGGGGCTGCCAGCTCGAGCCGGGATGGTGCAGGGCGGCGAGGAAATCGAGATTCCGCCGCAGCCGGGCGCGGATCGGCTCCTGCGCCAGCGCCCGGCGCGACAGCAGCCGCCCAAGTGACAGCTGGGCGGGGATGTTGGGCGAGAGGAAGGTGTCGGCGATCACCTCCAGCCGCTTCAGCGCCTCGTCCACCAGCGGCTCGGCGCCACCGGCAACCAGCCAGCCGATCTTGAGCTGAGGGAGCGCGGCGACCTTCGACATCCCGCTCAAGGCGAAGCTGAGGGCGCGGGTCGCTCCGACCATCGTCTCCACGCGGCGGGGATCCTCGGAGAAGGAGTAGTCGCCGAAGACCTCGTCGGAGAGCAGCGCCACCTCTCGCGAGGCGCACAGCCCGTCGAGCCACTCGAGCTCGTCGTTCTTCAGATAGGAGCCGGTCGGGTTGTTGGGGCTCACCACCACCACCGCCCGCGTCCGCGCACCCAGCGCCGACTCGAATCCCTGGCGGTCGATGTGCCACTCGCCGTCGTAGCGCAGCGGATAGCCGGCGGTCTGCACCGACTCCAGGCCGGCCAGGTAGTCGAAGAGGGGATAGCTCGGCTGCGGGACGAGAACCTGATCGCCGGGATCGCACAGCAGCTTGAAGAGGAAGGAGTAGGCCTCGCTGGTCGAGGAAGTGATGGCGATCCGCCCCGCCGGCGCCGCCGCTCCCCGCGCGCGGCAATAGTCGGCCACCGCCTCGCGGGCCTCGAGCAGGCCGAAGGGCAGCGGCTGGTAGCGGCCCGCGCCGGGCTGGGCC
Organism: Myxococcales bacterium; assembly: GCA_037442205.1. GTDB lineage: Bacteria > Myxococcota > Myxococcia > Myxococcales > UBA5297 > JBBIQS01. Next base: position 53,687 of record JBBIQS010000052.1, on the reverse strand, counting down.
AGCGCCGCCAGCAACTCCTTCTCCGGGAATCCGAGCCCCACCGCCGTCGGATTGGATTCGGTCAGATCGAGCACCGGCTTGCCGGCCGCCAGCCGGCGGGAGTGGGCTTCGGCCAAGGGATTGAGATCGGTCGCGAAGCGAGTCCGGTTCGAGAACATGGCCGCAACATCATATGCGGGAAGTCGGGGAGCGATCGGCTCGCCCGCCACAGCGCACCGACCCCTGGAAAGCAGAAGGCGCCGGCCAGCAAGCCGACGCCTTCGCCAATTCGGGAGAACTGTCGATCGCCTACTGCTCGACCTCGCCGCCGATCATGTTGATGGTGTCGAAGGTCGGGACCAGGTCGGCCAGCAGCTGGCCTTCGATCATCTGCGGGATCGCCGAGAGCATGGCGAAGCCCGGCGCCCGGACGTGGCACTTGTAGGGGCGGCCGCTGCCGTCGCTGACCACGTAGAAGCCCAGCTCGCCGTTGGCGCCCTCGGAGTAGGCGTAGGCCTCGCCGGCCGGAACCTGGATGCCCTCCATCAGCAGCTTGAAGTGGGCCATCACCCCTTCGATCGTCCCGTAGACCTCGGGCTTGGGCGGCAGCACGATGCGCCAGTCGCCGATAATGATCGGCCCCTGGGGAATCTGCTGCAGCGCCTGGCGGACGATCTTGTCCGACTGCTTGAGCTCTTCGATGCGCACCGCGTAGCGATCGTAGTTGTCGCCATTGCTGCCGATCGGGATGTCGAAATCGAGCTTGTCGTAGACCAGGTAGGGATGGGCCTTGCGCACGTCGTAGTCGACGCCGCAGGCGCGCAGGCACGGGCCGGTGAAGCCATAGTTGAGCGCGTCCTCCTTGCCGATGATCCCAGTCTTGTAGCAGCGGTCGATGAAGATCCGGTTGTGGGTCAAAAGCGCGTCGACCTCGTCGCGCAGGGCGGCGACCTTGTCCAGCGAGGCGACGACCTTCTCCGCCCAGCCCGGCGGCAGGTCGCGCTCCACGCCGCCGGGGCGGCCGAAGCTGGTGGTCACCCGCGCGCCGCACAGCTCGGCGATGCGGTCCCACAGCAGCTCGCGACCCTCGATGGCGTAGAGCATCACCGTGAAGGCGCCCAGCTCCAGGCCCATCGCGCCCACCAGCGTCAGGTGATCGCACATGCGGTGCAGCTCGCCGGCGATGACCCGGATGTACTTGGCCCGCTCCGGGATCTCCACCCCCAGCAGCTTCTCCACCGCCGCCAGGTAGCCGAAGTCGTTCAGGGTGGAGGAGACGTAGTTGAGCCGGTCGACGTAGGGCAGGCACTGCGTCCAGGTCGAGTTCTCGCAGCTCTTCTCGAAGCCGCGGTGGAGGAAGCCGATCTCCGGGACGGCCTTGGCGATGGTCTCGCCCTCCATCTCCACCAGCATCCGCACCGTGCCGTGCATGGCCGGGTGGCTGGGGCCGAGGTTGATCACCATCCGCTTGGATTCCAGCGGGGCGTCGAGCGGGCCGGGAGAGATGGCGGGCAGCGCCTCGGCCGCGGGGGACTGGGTTGCCCTCTCGTGCATGTCGGTCATGGGGTGCGGATCCTGGGTGAAGAGGGGCCTACTTCGACTCGGCGACCGGGAGCTGGGCGCCAGGGCCGCGAGTGAGGTCCTGGAAGTTGCGCTCGGCGACCAGCGGCTGTCGGCCGCGCAGCGGGAAGTCCTTGCGCAGCGGATGGCCCTGGAACTCCTCGTACAGCAGGATGCGGCGCAGGTCGGGGTGGCCGGTGAAGCGGATGCCGTACATGTCGAAGGTGTAGCGCTCCCACCAGTCGGCGCCCTTCCACACCCCGGCCAGCGACGGCAGCTCGGGGCTGGCCTCGGCGACGAAGGCCTTCAGGTGCAGCTTCTTCCAGGGCGCCTGGCCCTGGCGGACGGTGCAGATCACCTCGAACCGCGGGTCGTTCTCCGGCAGCAGCAGCCGGTCGATGCCGCAGGTGTCGATGTAGAGCGTGAAGTGGTGCTCGTCGCGCAGGCAGCGAGCCACCTCCGGCAGGCTCTCGGGCTTGACCACCAGGTAGTCGTCGCCGCGAGGGCTGGTGTAGGCGGAGGTGATGGCCTCGGGGAAGCGGCTCTTGAGGCCCTCGAGAAGCTCTTTCATGCGTGTCCTCGCGCAAATGTTAACCGTAGGGCGCGCGGAGGATAGGGCGGGCTCCGAGGGGAGTCAAACGCCGAATTTTGCCCATTTTCAGAGGCCGGACACGCGGGCGGGGAGGCGGCTGACCCGGGAGCGGCACGGCGGAAGCCGGCGCCCCTCCTCCTTGTGTAGGGAGCGGCATCGGCCTGCGTTCGGAGGCCGGCACGCCACAGGGCGCGCGGACGGGAGGACGGGCGCTCGATACCCGAGGGAGTTGAGTCCGGCGGCCGGCTTGAAGTAGAACCACCACCTTTTTTCGGGGAAGTCGCCCGGAGAGCCAAGGGTTCTGCTTCTCCATGTTCGTCGCCGTCGCCAGGTTGTCGCTCTCCATTCCCGAGTCGGGCTCTCTCAAGAGCAAGCGCCACGTCCTCCACAAGGTGCTCGACAAGGTGAAGGCGCGCTTCAACGTCTCCATCGCCGAAGTCGCCGACAACGACCTGTGGCAGAAGGCCACCCTGGGCATCGCCGCGGTGGCCAACGACCACGCCTTCGCCCAGGAGAGCGTGAGCAAGGTCGTCCGCTTCATCGAGGAGCTGTACGTGGCCCCGGTCACCTCCTGCGCGACCGAGGTGATCCCGCTGCGCGGCGAGCTCTTCGGGTCCGACGACGGGACCAGCTTCGGCTCGGCCGCCCGCGGGGCGCACCGCACGCTGGCCGAGGCGGAGCAGGAGGCGGGCCTGCTCGAGCCGCCGCCTGCCAGCAACGGCTCCGGGCGCCAGGGCCGCTATGCCTCGCGCGGAGCCGACCGCAGGGGGCGCCGCCCGATGGACGAGGGCGAGCGCGCCCGGGCCATCGAGGAGCTGCGCGAGCGGCTGCGCCGCGAGCGCCGCGAGGCCCAATCCGACGCCGACGACGGCGACAATCAGGAAGGCTAGAGACCGCCATGGCTACCCACAACCGCCTCGAGCGCGTCGCCGCGCTGATCCAGCAGGAGATCAGCAGCCTGCTGGCCAAGGGTCTCAAGGACCCGCGCATCGGCTTCGTCACCATCACCGGGGCCAAGGTCTCGCCCGACCTGCGGGAGGCCTGGGTCTACTGGGCGGTGCACGGCGACGAGCGGGCCCGCCAGGAGACGCAGCAGGGCCTGGACGCCGCCAAGGGCTACATCCGCCGCGCGCTGGGCGAGGCGATCAGCCTGCGGGTGCTGCCGACGCTGCACTTCGTCTTCGACGAGGCCATCGACCGCGGCGACCGCATCGAGAGGCTGATCAAAGAGGTCCACGACGCCGACAAGCACCGCGAAGGCGGCGGCGAAAACCACTAGCCAGCAAGGCAGGGCCCGTGAACGAAGTCAGCCTCAACTCCGCCGCCGGGCTGCGGCCCGACTCCGCCGCACTGGAGCGCTGCGCCCAGGCGCTGGCCTCCTGCCAGCGGGTGCTGCTGACCATGCACGAGTTCCCCGACGGTGACGCCCTGGGCTCGGCGCTGTCGCTGGCCCTGGCGCTGGAGTCGAGCGGCAAGCAGGTCGTGGTCTACAGCCCCCAGGGAGCGCCGCAGAACCTGCGCTTCCTGCCGGGCGCCGAGCGGATCGTGCGCTCGCTGGCGGCCAGCGAGCGCTTCGACGCGTGCATCGCCTGCGACGCCGGCGACCTGGCGCGGCTGGGGCCCGACCTCCCCAGCGCCGACCGGCGCGGCCTGGTGGTGAACCTCGATCACCACCCGCGCAGCAAGCCCTTCGGCGACATCAACGTCGTCGACCCGCAGGCGGCCTCGGTCGGGGTGCTGGTCCACCGGCTGCTGGTGCTGATGGGCCATTCGCTGACCACCGAGATCGCCACCTGCCTGTGGGTGTCGCTGGCCACCGACACCGGCAACTTCCGCCACTCCAACACCAACGCCGAGTGCCTGCGCATCGCCTGCGCGCTGGTGGAGCGCGGGGTGCGCCCGGGAGAGGTCGCCTCGCGGATGTACGAGAGCCAGCCGCTGTCGCGGGTGCGCCTGCTGTCCGAGGTCCTCAAGACGCTGTCGGTCTCGCCCTGCGGCCAGTACGCCTGGATCACCGCCGCCCGGCAGGACTTCGAGGCCGCCGGCACCCACGAGGAGACCGCCGACGGCTTCATCAGCTATCCGCGCTCGATCGCCGGGGTCGAGGTGGCGCTGCTGTTCCGCGAGGAATCGCCCGGCCGCTCGAGGGTGAGCCTGCGCTCGCGCGGCAAGGTCGACGTCGGGGCGATCGCGGTGCGCTTCGGCGGCGGCGGGCACCACAACGCCAGCGGCTGCTCGGTCGAGGGCACCCTCGACGAGGTGCGGGCCCACGTGCTGCGCGAGGTCGAGAAGGCCCTGGCGCGGCGCTGAGCGATTCCCATGAACGGCGTCCTGGTCCTCGACAAACCGGAGGGCAAGACCTCCTTCGACGTGGTGGCCGAGGTGCGCCGCCGGCTGAAGGTGAAGAAGGCCGGCCACACCGGCACCCTCGACCCCTTCGCCACCGGCTTGCTGCCGATCTGCCTGGGCGAGGCCACCCGCCTCGCCGGGCTGATCACCGAGGGCGACAAGTCCTACGAGGCCACGGTGAGGCTGGGGGCCTCCACCGACACCCAGGATCTCACCGGCAAGGTGTTGGCCGAGGCGCCGGTCCCAACGCTGACCCGGGAGCAGATCGAGCAGGCGCTGGAGAGGTTTCGCGGCGAGATCGACCAGGCGCCGCCGATGTTCTCGGCGGTCAAGGTCGACGGCAAGCGGCTCTATGAGCTGGCGCGCAGGGGCGAGCAGGTCGAGCGGGTGACGCGCAAGGTGGTCGTCCACCGGCTGGAGCTGCTGGAGCTGGCGCTGCCGGAGCTCAAGCTGGCGGTGCGCTGCTCCAAGGGGACCTACGTGCGGACCCTGGGGCACGACCTGGGCGAGGCGCTGGGATGCCACGCCCACCTGACCGCGCTGCGGCGGGTGGAGAGCGCCGGGTTCCGGCTGGAGCAGGCGATCACCCTGCGCGAGCTGGCGGAGGATCCGGCCGCGGCGGCAACCCGGCTGATCTCCCCGCGGGACGCGCTGGCGTCGTTGCCGGAGGTCGTCGTGGAGCAGGCGACCGCCGCGCGCATCGCCCAGGGGCAGCGCCTTCCGGGATCGATGCTCCCTCCGCCGCAGGAGGGCCAGCGGCTGCGGCTGTCCTCGGCGGCCGGGGATCTGTTGGCGGTGGGCGAGTGGCGGGAGGGGACGCTGCGCTACCTGTGCGTCCTGGTCCGCCCGGAGGCGGCCGCCGGCGCCAGCTAGAGTCCGCCGGCAGGCACTGGGCGAAACCCTGCAATTGCACGGGGTTGCGCCACTTCTTCCTGGCCCTCGGCAACCCTTCCCCGGCTGGAGCGGCCCCTTTGTCGGGAAGTTGGCGTTGACCTTGCCGGTTTACGGGACATATAGTGCCCGGCTTCGCTCGCCTGCCTACCCCCCTCCGTGGAAGGCGAGCGCAGCGCCGAAGGCCCGCAGGGCTGGAGGCGGCTGCACCTCACAGGAGGCGGAAAGAGAAAGAAGAACATGGCACTTCAGACTGAGCGCAAGAGCGAGATCGTCGGCAAGTTCCGCCAGCACGAGAAGGACACCGGGTCTCCCGAGGTCCAGGTGGCGCTGCTGACCGAGCGCATCAACTACCTGACCCAGCACTTCAAGCCGGTGGCCGAAGGCGGGCGCGGGCACGTCAAGGACTTCCACAGCCGCCGCGGCCTGCTCAAGCTGGTCGGCCAGCGCCGCCGCCTGCTCGACTACCTGCGGGGCAAGGACGAGAAGCGCTACAAGTCGCTGATCGAGAACCTGGGCATCCGCAAGTAACCAGGGAAAATTTCTGAGAGGGCCCGGGCCGCTTCCAAGGTCCGGGCCCTCTCGCTGTAGCAGCAGGGCTTGGCGATCGGGGAGCCGCATCTCCTGGCCAGGCTTTCAGTGGCAGCAGTGAGGGCCCATGGGGGGCCCGAAGGCTGCCGGGGGCGGTCGAAGCAGTCCGCCTCGAGGTCCTCCGCCGCGGCGCGGACCGAGAGGGCAAGATTCGGGTCAGCCTTTTGGCCTCTTCGGTGCCTGCCATCCCGAGCGATGGCCGGCAGCGATGGGATCAAAAGCTGACCCCTAAAGCCTCCGGTCCGCAGGTGGACCAGAACGAAAGCAGTAAGCAGGACGAGGCGATTGGGAGCAGGCGGCCCTCGAAGCCAGGGGCCGCAGTTTGATTCCGGCGCCGCCCCACGGGCGGCCGCGCGGGGAAAGACCAGACCGCCCCCAAGACCTCGTCCCATTGCTCCGCGCCCGAAAGATTCGCGCGGAAGAGAGGACGACAAGTCCATGCAGCCCATCACCAAGTCAATTCCCGTCGGCGCCAACAACCTGGTCATCGAGACCGGGAAGATCGCCAAGCAGGCCCACGGCTCGGCCACCATCCGCTACGGCGACACCATGCTGTTGGTCACCGCGGTCTCGGCCAGCGAGAAGAAGGAGGGGCTCGACTTCTTCCCCCTCACCGTCGACTACCAGGAGAAGCTCTACGCGGCCGGCCGCATCCCCGGCAGCTACTTCAAGCGCGAGGGCCGGCCCACCGAGAAGGAGACGCTGACCAGCCGCATCATCGACCGCTCGCTGCGGCCGCTGTTCCCCGAGGGCTTCTTCTTCGAGACGCAGGTCATCGCCTTCGTGATCAGCGCCGACACCGCCAACGACCCCGACGTCCACGCGGTCACCGCGGCCTCCACCGCGCTGCACATCTCCAACATCCCCTTCAACGGCCCCATCGCCGGCGTGCGCGTCGGCCGGGTCGACGGCAAGCTGATCGCCTTCCCCACCGCTGAGCAGCGGCTGGCGAGCGACCTGGACCTGGTGGTCTCGGCCAGCAAAGACGCCATCGTCATGGTCGAGGGCGGCTCCAAGCAGATCAGCGAGCCGGAGATGATCGAGGCGCTGTTCTTCGCCCACCAGGCGGCCCAGCCGGCGCTGGTGGCCCAGGAGGAGCTGCGCAAGCAGATCGGCAAGCCCAAGCGCGAGTTCGTGCCCCCGGCGGTCGACCTGGAGCTGAAGGCCAAGGTCAAGGAGATCGCCACCGCGGGCGTGGCCAAGGCCTACGGCATCCACGAGAAGATCGCCCGCTACGAGGAGCTCTCCAAGGCCAAGAAGGAGACGCTGACCAAGTTCGCCGAGATCCTGGGCGACGGGTACTTCGAGAAGGAAAAGCAGATCAAGGGCTTCATCGAGGACCTCAAGTACGACTACGTGCGCGGCATGGTGCTCGACACCAAGAAGCGCATCGGCGGCCGCGCCACCGACGAGATCCGCAAGATCACCTGCGAGGTCGGCGCGCTTCCCCGCACCCACGGCTCGGCGCTCTTCACCCGCGGCGAGACCCAGGCGCTGGTGGCGGCCACCCTGGGCACCGGTGAGGACGAGCAGCGCACCGAGATGCTCACCGGGATGGCCTTCAAGCGCTTCATGCTGCACTACAACTTCCCGCCGTTCTCGGTGGGCGAGGTCAAGTTCCTGCGCAGCCCCGGCCGCCGCGAGATCGGCCACGGCGCCCTGGCCGAGCGCGCCCTGCGCCAGGTGATGCCCACCGACGAGGCCAAGTTCCCCTACGTGGTGCGGGTGGTCAGCGACATCCTCGAGTCCAACGGCAGCTCGTCGATGGCCTCGGTCTGCGGCGGCTGCCTGTCGCTGATGGACGCCGGCGTGCCGATCCAGGCCCCGGTGGCGGGCATCGCCATGGGCCTGATCAAGGAGGGCGAGCGCATCGCCATCCTCTCCGACATCCTGGGCGATGAGGACCACCTCGGCGACATGGACTTCAAGGTCTGCGGCACCGCCAAGGGCATCACCGCCATCCAGATGGACATCAAGATCAGCGGCGTGACCCGCGAGATCCTGACCACCGCCCTGGAGCAGGCGCGCAAGGGCCGGCTGCACATCCTGGGCAAGATGGCCGAGGCGCTGCCGGCGCCGCGCACCGAGATCAGCCGCTACGCCCCGCGGATCACCACCATCAAGATCCGCCCCGAGCGCATCAAGGACGTCATCGGGCCCGGCGGCAAGGTGATCCGCGACATCATCGCCCGCACCGGCTGCTCGGTGAACGTCGAGGACGACGGGTCGGTGGCCATCGCCAGCTCCAACCAGGACCAGGTGGAGCAGGCCATCAAGATGGTCAAGAACCTGACCCAGGAGGCCGAGATCGGCCGCGTCTACCTGGGCACGGTGCGCCGGCTGGCCGAGTTCGGCGCCTTCGTCGAGATCTTCCCCGGCACCGACGGCCTGATCCACGTCAGCGAGCTGGCTGAGAACCGGGTGGAGAAGGTCGAGGACGTGGTCAAGGAAGGCGACGAGGTGCTGGTCAAGGTCATCGCCGTCGACCGGATGGGCAAGATCCGCCTGTCGCGCAAGGAGGCCATCGGGTCCAAGGAGGGCGACGTCAGCGCTCCGGCTCCGCGGCCCGAGCGCGAGGAGCGTCCCCGCGGCGACCGCGGCGACCGCGGTGGTCGCGATCGCCGTGGCGGTGGGCGCGGCGGCCGATCCTAGTCACGCTGCCGGGGCACAGCGCCCTGGCTCCCGTTGAACCCCGGGGCGCGGAGCTGACCATCAGCTCCGCGCCCCATTTCTTGTCCGCAGCATTCGAGGAGCAGCCGATGGCGAACGTTCCGCTCAAGATCAGCCGCATGGCGCGGCGCAAGCGCGGCGAGCCGCTGCCGCTGCCTCGCTATCAGAGCGAGGGCGCCGCCGGCCTCGACCTGTGCGCCGACATCGGCTTCGAGCTGCCGCCGATGGCGCACAAGCTGGTCCCCACCGGGCTGATCCTGGAGATCCCCAAGGGCCACGAGGGCCAGGTCCGGCCGCGCAGCGGCCTGGCTGCCAGGCACGGGATCACCGTGCTCAACTCCCCGGGGACCATCGACGCCGACTACCGCGGCGAGGTGCAGGTCTGCCTGATCAACCTGTCGAGCGAGCCGTTCCGCGCCTCGCGCGGGGAGCGCATCGCCCAGCTGATCATCGCTCCGGTGGTCCAGGCGGAGATCGTCGAGGTCGACGAGGTCACCTCCACCGAGCGCGGCGAGGGCGGCTTCGGCTCCACCGGGCGCTAGTCGCGGGCCCACGAGTCGATGAGCTGGTACTTGCAGGCCTTGGGCGCCACCAGCTCGCAGGCGCGCTTCAGGTACTGGTCGTGCTGCGCCATGTCCTTGGCGCCGTAGGTTCCCTTTCGGAACCCGAAGGCCAGCGATGCGCAGCCGTCGGGATCGCCGCCCCGGCACTGCTGATCGAGCAGGCGGATGGCGGCCTCCGGATTCTTCGCCACGCCATGGCCGCCGGCGATCATGTCAGCGAGATCGATGCAGGCTGACGACAACCCAGCAGCGCATGACTCGGCAGCCAGCCGGTGGACGCGGGCCTGCAGCTCCGACGATCCCAGCCCTCGCGAAACCGAGCTGAACGCTTCGTCGCAGAACCTCGCGTCCGCGGCTCCCAGCTCGCAGGAGCGCAGGGCGAAAGGCAGGCGCTTGTCCTTCTCCCCGAGAGCAGAGGCCGCCATGGCGCAGGCCTCGGCCGAGCCGGACTTGCACCCACGCAGGAGGAGGTCGTTGGCGCGCAGCTCGTCCCGGTGCTCCTTGGAAGTCCGCAGCTCCATCGCCGCCCGGTAGCAGCCGGTCGAGCTGCCTCCGTCGCAGGCCCGGGTATAGGCGTCGATCTGGGCAAGTGACTTGTCCTCGGTCGCCAGCGGGGACCGGACCAGATCGGCCAGGGCCGAGCACGAGTCGCCGCTTCCGAGATCGCAGCTGCGCACCAGCAGGCTCCTGGCGCGCTCTTTCCCGCCCGGCTCATTGAGGAGAAGGGTGGCCGCGCCGTAGCAGGCATCGCGGTCGTCCAGCGCACAGGCCTTCTCGAAGGCTCCGCGGGACCGCGGCAGGTCGGCCAGTACGCCGTGCTTTCCCAGCAGCAGGAGCCCGGCGAGGCTGCAGCCCTCGGCGAACTTGGCGTCGCAGGCCGAAAAGAAAAAAGCCAGCGCCTTGGCCGGCTGCGCGGGATCGGTCACCCGCTTGTCGAGCAGCATCTTCCCGGCCTCGACACACGACTGCGGCGAGCCCTTGGCGCATCCCCGCTGGAAGGTCTTGAGCGCCGCCGCCGCATCCCGCTCGCGCTGCTCGACCGCCAGCCTCAGGCAGGCGGCACGCCCGTACTTCTCGCAGCTGTCCTCGAGCAGGTGCATGGCCTTCTCCGGGGCCGGCTCGCAGCCTCGCCCTTCCTCGAGCGCAGCGGCATAGCTGACGCAGGCCTCGCTCAGGCCGGCGCCGCAGGCCGACTGGAAGTGAGCGAGCGCGGCGGCCTCGTCCTTCTCGGTTCCCACCCCGGCCTGCTCCATCATTCCCCTCCGCCAGCAGCCCTCGTAGATGTGCGCCTGACAGGCCTTGTCGAACAGGCCGGCGGCGTACCGCGGGGCGTGGGGCGCGCCCTTGCCGCCGGCATACATCACTCCCGCGGCGACGCAGCCCGGCATCGAGCCCTTGTCGCAGGCGGTGCGGCACTCGGCCACGCTGGCGCAGACCGTGCCCGGGGTTGAGAGAGGGATTCCGGCGGCCAACAGCAGCGAGGCGATGGCAGTAATGATCACGTGGACTCCTGAGAGCAGGTTCGGAGGACCTGCTCGCCGCCGATGCCAGCACCGTGCCGGCCTTCTTCCAGAGAGGAGGCGCGGACGAAGGCGTTCCACCGTGGGGCACGCCTGTTCCGCGGCGGAACAGCCACCGGGCGGCGGAGGCGCAAGCACCAGAGCGGGGAGCCACTGGCATGCACCTTGATGTTACGCCCGCCAAACCCTCGGGGGCATGCAATGTCCAAGATCTCGCATTGTGGAACGAGCCAGACGATGCAGAGCGATCTGGTCGAGGGGTATGGGCCGGCCAACCAGACCTCGCAGGCGCCGGCGAGCCAGGGCACCGAGCCCGCCAAGGAGAAGGACACCTTCGAAAGGGTCGGCGACGGATTCTCCAGCCTGTCGCACACCGTCCGCGGCTGGTTCGGAAAGGCCGAGGAGAAGAAGAGCGACCGGCCGGCGTGGGGGCCCGACAACCTTCCTCCCAAGCCGAAGTTCCCTTCGCCGGAGCCGGGCGAGGGGCCGGAAGTGAGGGAACGAAACCGTCAAACGCTGCTCAAGTTCGGCCGCGAGTACCGCGACTACTGCGCCGCCTTCAAAGAGGTTTACGCCAACTGCAAGAGCATCGAGCAGCTGCGCAACTGCGATCCGGCCGAGGTCGGCAAGGCGCTGCAGCAGGGGCTGCCCGACCTCGCCGCCTACATGCAGTCGGCTCGCTCGGAGCTCTATGACCTCAAGGTCAAGCGGGGCTACGAGCTGCTGGGTGAGTCGCCTCCCGGGACGCTGATGGTGACTCTCAAGCTCGCGCTCAAGGCGGGCGACGTGGAGATCGAGGGCTCGGCCTCGGCTGACACCGCCGGCAAGTCGTCCAGCGGAGTCGCGGTCTCGGCTCAGAACGCGAAGGCGGGAATCAAGGATGGGAAGGGCTTCATCAGCACGAACGCGGCGGCCGAGCACCGGGGCACTGGCGCGGCGATAAGCCAAGACGAAGAGGGGCGCTGGCAGGGCGGGGGCAAGGTCGCCGGAGTCGGGGTCTCGGTGGATTCCGATGGGATGGTGAAAGTCGGCGTGGGAATGGGCGGGATGGGTGCCTCGGCCAACTACAACCCCTCGACTGCTGAATACGGCATGAGCATCGGGGGCTCGCGCAAGGTGGAGCTGGCCGGCGCCGAAATCGAGGCCACCGCCGAGGGCGAGCTGCGCTTCAAGGGCATCAGCAAGGAAGACGTGATGCGCGCCCTGCAAGGCTGGATGGTCAAGCCCAACTCCGAGGACATCGCCGACTGACGGCCTAATCGCCTCCGTCAGTCGGTCGGCCCGCCTCCAGCCAATCTGGGGGCGGCCGTTTTCGTTGGGTCGCGCAGTCACCGAACCCTGCTGCTCCACGAATGTACGCCCCTGTCGCACCGCGAGACGGCAAAGCAGCTGCGCGAACGGCTTCTCCCTCTGACACCCGACCGGCACGGCCGTTGCTCATGGCGGCGTCGGCAGCTGGGGAGGGAGGGGGCGATGGCGTTCGACGGCGGGGTGGCGGCAGCGGAGATGCCGCGCGAGCGGATGATGGTTCACGGGGGCCTGGTGCTCTCGGATGCTGAGCTGGTGGCGGCGCTGCTGGGGAGCGGGACTCGCGGCCATTCGGCGATGGACCTGGCGCGCGAGCTGGTGGACCGCTACGGCGACCTCTCGTCGCTGGCGAGGGCCGAGGTCGCCGAGCTGGCGCAGTTTCGCGGGCTGGGGCCGGCCAAGGCCTGTGCGCTCGCAGCCGCTCTTGAGATCGGCCGGCGGGCGCAGTCGCCGCGCGTCGATCGGCTGGCGGTCCGCTGCTCCAACGACATCTTTCGCTACTACGCCTCGCGCATCGCGCACCTGAACCGCGAGGTCTTCCACGTGATGTGCCTCGACGCCCGGCACCGGGTGCTGCAGGACGCGCGAATCGTCGAGGGTGGGCTGACCACCTGCTCGGTGCTGCCGAGAGAGGTCTACGCGCCGGCGATGCGCTGCGGCGCCATTGCGGTGGTCTTCGTCCACAACCATCCCAGCGGCGACCCGCACCCGTCGGCCGACGACCTCGCGCTGACCGCGCGGCTCAAGCAGGCGGGGCACGTGCTGGGGATCCGGCCGCTGGACCACATCATCATCGGCGACGGCCGCTACGTGAGCCTGGTGGACGACGGGCAGTTCGGAGCGCGTTGAGCGCGAGAGAGGAGCAAGTCATGGGGCGTTGGGGGAGGGGATGGGTGATGGCCGCGGCGCTGGCCAGTTGCGGCGGGCGGACGGTGGTGGTGGTCGACCGCATCGAGGACGAGACGGCCGTCCTGGTGGACGACCGGGGAGAGCAGCGCTGGGTGCCAGTGGCGTCGCTTCCCCGGGGAAGCTCCGAGGGAACGGTGCTGGTCGACGGCGTCCCCGACCAGGCCGAGCGCCGCCGTCTGCTCGAAGAGCAGCAGCTGCGCCGGGCGCGCCTGCTGCGCGACGACGGCCAGGACTTCTCGCTCGGCGGGAGCGCGCCATGAGCGCCCCCGATTCCGCGGCGCTGCACGAGGCCCTGCGCCGCCACTTCGGCTTCAGCGGCTTTCGTGAGCACCAGCAGGAGATCGTCACCTCGGTCCTCGAGGGCCGGCCGACGGTAGCGGTCATGCCCACCGGCGCCGGCAAGAGCCTCTGCTACCAGCTGCCGGCGCTGCTGCTCGACGGCGTCACCCTGGTCGTCTCTCCCCTGATCGCGCTGATGAAGGACCAGGTGGACGCCCTGCGCGCCCGCAACCTGCCGGCCACCTTCATCAACTCCAGCCTCTCGGAGAACGAGCGCCAGGTGCGCGCCGAGGCGATGCTCCGCGGCGACTACAAGCTCATCTACCTCGCCCCCGAGCGCTTCCGCAGCCCAAGATTCCTCGACTACCTGGAACGGGCGCAAATCGCGCTCCTCGCCATCGACGAGGCCCACTGCATCTCGCAGTGGGGGCACGACTTCCGCCCCGACTACGCGCGCCTGGGCGAGATGACCGAGCGGCTGCGCGCCCAGCGGGTGTTGGCCCTGACTGCCACCGCGACCCGCGAGGTGCGTGAGGACATCTGCCGCGCCCTGCGGATGAGGTCTCCCCACCTGCTGGTGGCCGGCTTCGACCGCCCCAACCTGTCGCTGGAGGTGATCAAAGTCGGCGGCGACCGCGACAAGGCCGACCACGCCGCGGCGCTGGCCAGGCACGGCAGCGGCATCGTCTACGCCGCCACTCGCAAGGCCGCTGAGCGGCTGGCCCTGGCGCTGGGGGCCCGCGGCGTCGAGGTGCTCTGCTACCACGCCGGCCTGGGCGAGCACGAGCGGCGGGTGGCGCAAGAGACCTTCATGGCCAGCCCCAAGGCGGTGGTGGTGGCCACCAGCGCCTTCGGGATGGGAGTCGACAAGCCGGCGCTGCGCTTCGTGGCTCACGCCCAGGTGCCGCGCTCGCTCGAGGCCTACTACCAGGAGATCGGCCGCGCCGGCCGCGACGGCCTTCCCGCGCAGGCGGTGCTGCTCTTCAACCACGCCGACCTCTTCCTCCAGCAGCAGATGATCCGCGGCGACCATCCCAAGGAGCTGCTGATGCGCGATCTGTGGGCCCTGGCCCGCACCCGGGCGCAGCTTGACCTGCCGTTGCCCAAGCTCGCCGATGCGCTGGGGGCCAAGGCCTACCACGTCCAATCTGCTCTGCGGCTGCTCGAGCAGGCCGGGCACCTGGTGCGCCTGGGTTCGAGCGAGGCCAGCACCACCTTCGAGCTCAAGACCGAGACCGAGCTGCCGGCGCGCGCCTCCAGCCAGCGGGCGGCGCTGTCCGCGCTGCGGGCGCTGACTCCGCCCGAGGGGGCGGCCCAGCTGAGCCTCGGGGACCTCTCTGCTCGCTCCGGGTTGTCGGGAGAGTCGCTGCGCAGGGCTCTGGGGGCGCTCAAGGCCGGGGGCCATATCGCCGTGGGGCCGCGCCCGAGCGCGGTCTACCGCGTCCTGGATCGCGAGCTGTCATTCGAGAAGCTACGGGTCGACATGAAGGTGGTTCGCTGGCGCGAGGATCGCGAGATGGCGCTGTTGCGGAGGATGGCCGCCTACGCCTACGCGCGCAGCTGCCGGCGGCGGATGATCCTGCGCTACTTCGGGCAGCCGGCCGCGGCGCGCTGCGAGGGCTGCGACGTTTGCCGCGGAGTGGTCGCCGCCGCTGCCAAGCCTGCTGCCGGTGAGCCCAAGGACACCCGCCTGGCCAGCCTCGAGCTGTTCCTGGCCGGCGCCTCGGTCGAGGAGGTGGCGCACGCCCGCGGGCTCACCGGCGAGACGGTGCGGAACCACTTCGCCGACCTGCTGGAGTCCGGGCTCTCGCTGCCGGTGGAGCGGGTGGTGGATCGCGAGAGGGCGAGCCTCATCCTGCGCGCGGCGCGGACCTCGGCCCCGCAGCTGGAGGCGATCAAGCGCGCGCTGCCGCCGGACTATCTCTTCGGAGAGATCCGGGTGGTCCTGGCCGCCCGCCGCGCCGGGGTCCTCAGTGCCGGCGACGTCGCACCGCCCGCCACAGTCCCATCATCGCCAGGCCGATGAGCGAGGCCTGGATGAAGATCGCCGACACGGTCAGGCCCGACAGCAGCAGGCGATTGGAGAACGGGCTGAGCTGGCCGACGGCGACGGCACCCAGGTACCACTCCAACAGCCCGGTCAGCCGCAAGGCGAAGATCGGCATCCCGTCGAGGAAGGTGAGCACGCTGGTGCCCAGGCTCAGGCCGGCCCGCCGCGAGACCTCGGCGAGCATGCCGATTCCCAGGTAGGCGACGCACAGCGACCAGGCCTGGTGGAGCACCACCGAGGCCATCGCCCGCCAGCTCAAGGCGGCCAGGTCTTCGTTCTCGGCGGCTTGACTGGTGGGCGGACGCGAAGTCATTCGTTGGCGACACGGAAGGCGATCGGCAGCGATCGCAGCTTGATGCGGGGTCCAGGAATCGGCTGGCCTACTCGGCGGCGGCCTCGATCTTCCTCTTGAGCACGGCCAGGAACTTCTTGGCCACCGGCGCGTCCGGCCCGGTGGGCGCGATGCGCAGATAGCTCTCGACTTCGGACTGGGCGTGCACCAGCTCGTTCGGATCTCGGACCAGGGAATCGGCCAGCGCCAGGTGGGCCTCGGCGATGGTCGGGTCGAGCCCCACCACCCGCTGCAGCTCCTTGAGGGCCAGCTCGGGATTCTTCAGCGCCTTGGCGGCCAGCCCCAGTGCCAGGTGGGCGTCGGCCGAAGCGTCGTCGGCCTTCACCGCCGACTGCGCCACCGCCAGGGCGCCCTTGGCGTCTCCCGAGGCGATCTTCACCCGGGCCAGCAGGGCCAGCGGACGGGCCTTGGCTGCGCCGATCGCCGATTCGGTCTCGTGCACCAGCGCCTCGGCCTCCTTGGCCGCCGACTTCGGCGGCGTGGGCAGCGACGCGGCCACCATCCCCAGCCGCGCCCGCACGTCGGCACGCTCCAGCTTCAAGGCGCTCTCGAACGACTTGCGCGCCGCCGGCTGGTTGCCGACCTTGAGCAGCAGCTCCCCCAACTCGCAGAAGCCGGCGGGATCGGCTGGGTTTGCCTTGGCGGCCTTCTCCAGCGACTTGATCGCCTCCTGGGCGTCGCCGGCGGCCAGCGACAGCTGGGCGAACAGCCGCGGCAGCTCGGGGCTGTTGGGCTCGGCGCGCGCCGCGGCCAGCAGCTCCTTGCGCGCGCCAGAGAGATCGCCCTGCGCCAGCAGCGCCCGCGCCAGCCCCCGCCGCCCCGGGGCGCTCGGCCCCAGCGCCAGCGCCGCCTGGAAGGAGGCCTGGGCCTTCTTGGTCTCGCCCAGCGCCAGCAGCGCCTGGCCCAGCCCGACCTGCGCCTCCTGGTGGAACTTGTTGCGGTCGAGCGCCAGGCTGAACTGGGTCTGAGCGTCGGCGAAGCGGTTGGCCTTGAGCGCCAGCCGCCCCAGCCCGCAGGCGCCTTCCCAGTCGCGCCGATCCTGCGCGGCGGCGGTGAACTGCGCCTGGGCGTCGGCGTCCCTGCCGTCCTCGAGGTAGAGCCGCCCCAGCGCCACCCGCGCCGCCGCCCGGCCCTTGCCGCTCTTCACCGCGCTCTCCAGCACCGCGCGGGCGGTGTCGCGCTGCCCGGTGGCGGCGTCGACCATCGCCAGGTAGATCGCGGCCTCGGCCGGCACCTTGCCGTTGCGCATCGTCAGCGCCAGCTCCTCGCGCGCCTTGGCGGGCTGTCCCATCTCGAGCCGCGCCAGCCCGCGCACCACCCGCAGCCGCCGCTCGTCGCCGCCCACCTGCTCGGTGCGCTTGAGGGCCTCGGTCGGGCGCCCCAGGGCGATGAGCGCCCGCGCCAGCTCCTCCTTGAGCTCGGGATCCTGGGGCCGCTTCTCCAGCGCTCGGGAGAAGGCTCTCTCCGCCTTGTCGTAGCTGCCGGAGAGGACCTCTGCCACGCCCAGGGCCTGCAGGAAGTCGCCGGCGCGGTTCGGATAGGTGCTGGCGCCGGCGGCCAGCTTCTGGGTCGCATCCGCGGCCTTGCCGGTGACCGCCAGCACCCGGCCCTCGGCCAGATCGAGGTCGGCCTTCCAGCTCGTGGGCCAGGCCCCGGCCGAGGATTCGAAGGCCTTCTGCGCCAGCACCAGCTCCGGAGTCGGGTCGCCCTCGTCGAGAGCCAGCCGGGTCTTGACGTATCCCAGCAGCGCCGGCAGGTGGCCGGGAGAGAGCTCCTTGGCGCGGGAGAAGAAGCGCAGCGCCTGCTCGTAGTCGGACTGCGAGAGGTAGTAGTCGCCCAGCGCCGCCAGGGTGCCGACGTGGTTGGAGTCGGCCTCCAGCGCCGACTTGAAGCGCGCCAGCGCCTCTTCGGTCTTGCCCGCGGCCAGCGCCAGCCGGCCGGCAATGGACAACACCTCAGCGCCTTCGAAGCCCTTGGCCGCGGGCGCGGCGGCGGCGGCCAGCAGCGGGGCGCGCGCCTCCTCCAGTTCGCCGGGATCGACCGCCAGGTAGTAGGCGGACGCCAGCGCCAGCGCCGGGTGCGCCTGCTTGAGCAGCGAAAGATCCTTCTGCGCGGCGGTGCGCCGTCCCGGCTCGCGCCCGGCGCGGAAGAAGAGCGAGGCCTCGGCGAAGGCGCGCGAGGAGCGGGCGTCGGGATCGTCGGGGACCAGTTCGAGGGCGCGGTTGGCCAGGTCGATGGCGTCGCGCAGCGCCGGCGGGGTGTCGAGGGTCAGGGAGCGGAACGACTGGCTGCGCAGCTCGATCAGGTCCACCCCGCGGTTCTTGTGGCGCGTGTGCAGGTAGACGGCGCTGCCGGCCCCCAGCGCCAGCGTCGCAGCCGCGGCCAGGCTCACCGACAGCCAGTGCTTGCGCAGGAAGCTCGGGGGAGGAGTCTTGAGCAGCCGCTCGCGCAGCTCGCGCTCGTACTCGCGGGCGATGTCCTGGGCGGCGTCGGGCGCGATGACCACGCTGGGGACTTCCTGCGACACCGCGGGCATCGACTCGTCGGGCAGCTCGTCCAGCAAGCCCGGGGTCTTGGGCTTGGGCCTGAGCGTCGGCGGCGCCAGCGGCGGCGGCTTGGGGCGCGCCGGCGGGGCCATCAGCTCCGGCGACACCTCGACCGTGGTCGCGGGATCGGTGCGCGGGCCGTCGCCCTTGGCGCCCGACGGATCGATCTTCGCCTCGCGCGGCGGGCTCGCCAACTGCGGCGGGAGCCCGGGAGCGGTCCGGTCCGCGTCGAGGTCGCCCACCGCCTCGATGCCGGGCAGCAGATCGGCGGCGGCCGGGGTGGCCGCCGGCGTGACCTTCGGCTCCGGGGCGGCAGGCTCGGGCGGCATGGCCATCGGGGTCACGAGCGGCGTCTTGATCGGCCCCGCGGCGGGCACTGGAAGCTTCTCGGTGGCCTCCGCTTCGCGCGCCGCCAGGGACTTGAAGACGTCGGTGACTCCGCCGACCAGCTCGGGACTCGGTTTGGCGGCGTCCTCTTCGGGCGGCCAGGCCGGGGTCAGCGCGGCCGCATCCAAGCCCGCCGGAATGGCGGGGGCTTGTTCCGCGGACGGCTTGGCGGGCGCAGCAGGCGCAGGGGCCGGATCGGTAGGCGTCTGCTCGAACGGCGGCTTGGGAGCCGGAGCGGCCGCACTGGGCGTCGCGGTCCCCTCGCGCGCGGCCAGCGACTTGAAGACGTCGGTCAGCCCCGGGACCACCGCCTCGGCGCCGCTCGCCGGCACGTAGGCCTTCACCTCGGTGAGGGTCTTCTCCAGATCTCCGGCCGGCGGCGGGGTGGCCGCGGCCAGGGTGGCCGGATCGACCGGGTTGACCTGGGTGATGTCGCGGTCCTGGGGGGCGGCGGCTGCCTTGCCGCCGCCGACGCCGCGCTGGGCCTGGTCGAGCCACTGGCGCACCCGCAAGTCGTTGGGCTGCAGCGCCATGGCCTTCTTCAGGATCGGCACCGCCGAGCGGTAGAGCCCCTTGTGCAGCAGCACCTCGCCGATGAGGTTGTAGGCGTAGGGGTTCTCGCGCTCGATGGCGATCGCCTTGTCGAACTGCTCCATCGCCTCGGCCGGCTTGCCCAGCACGATCAGCGCCTTGCCCCACAGCACCCGGCCGACGACCGAGTCCGGGTGCTGCTCCACGCCCTTGACGCAGACCTCGAGCGCCTGGCGGGAGTCCCCGCGATCGAGCAAAGCCTTGGCCAGCTCCACGAAGACCAGGCTGCCGGGGTCTTCGGCGAGTATCTGCTGGTACTTCTCGACCAACGACTTGGACATGCCTGCTCCGCCAGGGACGCTCAGGTGCGGCCGGACTGTAGCAAATGCCCCATCGGCTTGAAACGGCGTGCGGGCCCCTCTATTTTCGCCTCCCCACCCCACGACGGCCCGCTCGCGCGGGCCTTGGAGCGCCATGCTGCGGACGACCGCTACCTTGCTTCTCGCGTTCTCGCTGTCGGGCTGCGTGGCCCACCTGGCCAAGCCCAAGCCGGCCGACCTGCCGGCGCTGCGCCAGGCGGCGGAGAACTTCCACAAGCTGGTGCGCTGGAACGACCTGCGCGGCGCCGCTCAGATGATCGCCGAGGAGCGGCGGATGGACTTCCTCAAGATGACGATCAACGAGAAGGACGACGAGCTGCTCAAGGTCATCGAGTACGACATCGAGGACGCCCAGGTGAAGCCGGAGACGGCGACGGTGATCGCCAAGGTGATCTGGCACCGGCTGCCGTCGGTGACCACCAAGACCGAGGCCATCACCACCGAGTGGGAGGCCCGCGGCTCGACCTGGTTCATCGTCTCGATCGACGGTGGCCCGCTGCCGCTGGCGAAGTCGGCGGCGCCGGCGCCAGCGGCCACTGCTCCCGATTCGCCCTGATCCCGGGTCCCTCAGCGAAGGACCGGCCGACAGCTCGGCTCCCTGGGGGAAGTGCGCGATTTGCGGCTCCGTCCATTCCTTGACTCTACCGGCGGCGCTCCTCTACTAAAGGTCCGCTCCCTCTTCCGAGGTCCTCCATGAAGAACGTCCGTTTGCTCGCGGTCTGCGCCCTGGCCCTCTCGCTGGCCGCCTGCGAGGAGAAGGCGGTCCCGGCGAAGGCGCCCGAGAATCCGCAGGCGTCCGCGCCCGCCGCGGTGCACGAAGCGGTCGCCGTCGCTCCCGCCGCGGCCTCCGGCGCCAAGGACCCGGCGGCCCCGGCCGAGGGCGCCGAGATCCTCATCGGCGAGGTCGGCTCGCTCTCCGGGGCTGAGGCCACCTTCGGCGTCTCGACCCACAACGGGATCGAGCTCGCCCTCAAGGAGGTCAACGCCGCCGGCGGAGTGAAGGGGCGCAAGCTCAAGGTGGTGGTGCTCGACGACCAGGGAAAGCCGGAGGAGGCGGCCACCGCCATCACCAAGCTGATCACCGCCGAGAAGGTGTCGCTGGTGCTGGGCGAGGTGGCCAGCACCCGCTCCATCGCCATGGCCGCGGTAGCCGAGAACAACCAGACCCCGATGATCAGCCACGCCTCGACCAACCCCAAGGTCACCGAGGGCAAGGGCTTCGTCTTCCGGGTGTGCTTCATCGACCCGTTCCAGGGCTACGTCATGGCCCGCTTCGCCAAGCAGGACCTGAAGCTGGAGCGGGTGGCTATCCTGAAGGACGTCCGCAACGACTACTCGATCGGGCTGGCGCAGACCTTCGCCGCCCGCTTCAAGGGCTACCAGGGCAAGATCGTCCGCGAGGAGGCCTATTCGGCCGGCGACAAGGACTTCAAGGCGCAGCTGGCGGCGATCAAGGCGGCCAATCCTCAGGCGATCTACGTCCCCGGCTACTACGCGGACGTCGGGCTGGTCGCGCGGCAGGCGAAGCGGCTGGGGCTCGACGTGCCGCTGCTGGGCGGCGACGGCTGGAGCTCGGAGATGCTCTACGAGATCGGCGGCGAGGCGATCGAGGGCAGCTACTACTCCAACCACTACTCGACCCAGGACCCCTCGCCGCGGATCCAGAAGTTCGTCGCCGACTACAAGGCGGCCTATGGCAGCGAGCCGGACAGCTTCGCCGCCCTGGGCTATGACGCGCTGAAGGTGGCGGCCAATGCCTTGGCCCGGGCCAAGAGCCTCTCCGGGCCCGACCTGCGCGACGCGGTGGCCTCCACCGCGGAGCTGGACGGGGTCACCGGCACCATCTCCATCGACGCCGGGCACAACGCCACCAAGCCGGCGGTGGTGCTCAAGGTCCAGGGCGGCAAGTCGGTGTACCAGACCACCATCGCCCCAGAGGTCGAGGCGAAGAAGAAGCCGTGATGTACATCCACCTGTGTTCGCGGTCGGCGACGCCAGGCACGTCCTGCTGAGGCCCGAGCGTCGATGACCGAGCTCCTCTCCGATCTGATCAACGGCCTGTCGCTGGGGGCGCTCTACGCGCTCATCGCGCTGGGCTACACGATGGTCTACGGGGTGCTGCGGCTCATCAACTTCGCCCACGCCGACGTGATGATGGTGGGGGCCTTCACCGGCTACTACACCGCGCGGGCGCTCCACGTCTCCCGCTCGCCAGCGATCTGGAAGGTGGTAGTGGTCTTCGCCGCCGCCATGGCCGCCTGCGCGCTGCTGGGGCTCATCGTCGAGCGGGCCGCCTACCGGCCGCTGCGCAAGAGCCCGCGGCTCAATGCGCTGATCACCGCCATCGGCGTCAGCTTGCTGTTGGAGAACGGCGGCCAGCTGCCCTTCGTCTTCGGCACCGACATCAAGTCGATGCCCGACCTGATCGCCGGCGCGCCGCTGGCCAGCCTGGCCGGAGTGTCGATCGACTCGATCCAGGTGCTGGGCTTCGCCACCGCCTTCGCGCTGATGGTGGTGCTGAACCTGGTGGTCTTCCACACCCGCATCGGCGTGGCCATGCGCGCGGTGAGCCACAACCCCGAGGTGGCCAGCCTGATGGGCGTGGGCGTGGACGGGATCATCGCCTTCACCTTCATGCTCGGCAGTGCGCTGGCCGGCGGGGCAGGGGTCCTCTACGCGATGGCCTTCACCAGCCTGGATCCGGTGATGGGCCTGCTGCCAGGGCTGAAGGCCTTCGTGGCGGCGGTGCTGGGCGGAATCGGCAGCATCAAGGGCGCGATGGTGGGCGGCCTGGTGCTGGGGGTGAGCGAGTACCTGGTCGTGTTCCTCGGGTACTCCGGCTACAAGGACGCGGTCGCCTTCGCTCTGTTGATCCTGATGCTGCTGGTCAAGCCCACCGGGCTGTTCGGCAGGCCGATGACGGAGAAGGTATGAGCGAGGCCCCGCTCCACCTCGCCGGCGTCCCCGCCGCACCCGTTCCCGCGAGCCGGGCCGCGTTGCGTTCGGCGCTGCCGTTTTTGATCGGCGTGCCGCTGCTGCTGGTTGCCGATCTGCTGGTGCCCGCCGGCAGCTACACCCTCAGGGTCCTCTACGACGTCGGAGTGGCGATCATCCTGGCGGTCAGCCTCAACATAGTGAATGGCTTCACCGGCCAGTTCTCCATCGGCCACGCCGGGTTCATGGCGGTCGGAGCCTACGGCGCCGCATACCTGACCCTCGCCCATCGCAGCTGGGCGCTTGCGCATGGACATTCCATCGGCGCCTTCGAAGGCCAGGCGGTCTTCACGCTGGCGCTTCTGTCCGGCGGGGCGATGGCGGCATTGGCCGGTGCGCTGGTGGGCATCCCGTCGCTGCGCCTCAAGGGCGATTACCTGGCGATCGTCACTCTGGGTTTCGGTGAGATCATCCGAGTAATCATCGAGCAGACCGAGGCGCTGGGAGCGCAGACCGGTCTCACCGACATCCCGCCTTACGCCAACCTCTTCTGGATCTACTTCTGGGTGCTGGTGACCGTGCTGGTCGCAAGACGGTTGCAGGCCTCCAGCCACGGCCGAGCGCTGCTCGCCATCCGCGAGGACGAGATCGCGGCCGAGGCCATGGGCGTGGACACCACCGCCTACAAGGTTCGGGCCTTCGTCATCGCCGCCTTCTTCGCCGGCATCGCCGGTGGGCTCTTCGGGCACCACCTGACCACTCTCGGGCCGCGCAGCTTCACCTTCGTCAAGTCCTTCGAAGTGGTGGTGATGGTCGTCCTGGGCGGCCTGGGCTCGATCTCCGGATCCATCCTCGCGGCGATGGTGCTGACCGTGCTACCGGAGGCGCTGCGCAGCTTCGACCGCTACCGCATGTCTCTCTACGCGCTGCTGCTGATCAGCCTGATGCTCACCCGTCCCAGCGGGCTGTTCGGTTCGCGCGAGATCTGGCAGCTGCGGCGCCCGCGGAGGGCCCCATGAGCAGCCAAGCCCACTTGGCGGCCACGGGCGTCTCGCTGCGGTTCGGCGGCCTGCAGGCCCTCAGCGACTTCTCGCTCGAGGTGGGGCGCGGGCAGCTCCTGGGGCTGATCGGGCCCAACGGCGCCGGAAAGACCACCGTCTTCAACGTCCTCACCGGCGTCTACCAGCCCACCTCGGGCGAGGTCGCCGCCGGCGGGCGCTCCATTGCCGGGCTCAAGCCGCACGCCATCACCGCGCTGGGCGTGGCGCGCACCTTCCAGAACATCCGCCTGTTCCGCGAGCTGAGCGTCTTCGACAATGTCCGCATCGCCTGCCACCGCAAGGCCAAGGCGCCCTGGCTCCAGTCGGTGCTGCGTACGCCCGCCTTCCTCGCCGACGAGGCGCGCATCGCCGAGCGCTCGCTGTCGCTGCTCGAGCGCATGGGGCTGGCCCATCGGCGCGATGAGCTCGCGCGCAACCTGCCGTACGGCGAGCAGCGCCGGCTTGAGATCGCCCGGGCGCTGGCCACCGAGCCGGCGGTGCTGCTGCTCGACGAGCCTGCGGCGGGCATGAGCCGCGGCGAGAAGGACGAGCTGATGGCGCTCATCCGCTCGCTGCGCGACGAGCTGTCGCTGGGAGTGCTGCTGATCGAGCACGACATGCGGCTGGTGATGGGCGTGTGCGAGCAGTTGATCGTGCTCGACCACGGGGTGACCATCGCCCAGGGGAAGCCGGAGGAGGTCCGCCGGGATCCGCAGGTGATCGAGGCCTACCTGGGTGCGGAGGCGGCGGCGTGAGCGCGCTTCTCGAGGTCGACCGTCTCGAGGTCTTCTACGGCGCCATTCGCGCGCTCAGGGGCATTTCGCTCAAGGTCGAGGAGGGGCAGGTCGTCGCCCTGATCGGAGCCAACGGCGCCGGCAAGACCACCACCTTGCGGGCCATCAGCGGGCTGGTGGCGCCGGCCAAGGGAAGCTCGATTTCTTTCCGCGGAGAGCCAATCGCCTGCGTCCGGCCGCACAAGCTGGTGGCGCGCGGGCTGGCGCACGCGCCCGAGGGGCGCGGGATCTTCGTCGATCTGAGCGTGCGCGAGAACCTGGCCCTGGGCGCCTATCTTCGCCGCGATCGCAATGAAGCGGCCGAGGATCTCGAGAAGCAGCTGTCGCTCTTTCCACTGCTGCGCGAGCGCTCTTCCCAGCGGGCGGGGACGCTCTCCGGCGGCGAGCAGCAGATGCTGGCGATCGCAAGGGCGCTGATGAGCCGCCCGCGGCTGCTGCTGCTGGACGAGCCGTCGCTGGGGCTGGCGCCGCAGATCGTCGAGAGGATCTTCGCCACCCTGCGCGAGGTGAATCAGCAGGGCGTCTCGCTGCTGCTGGTGGAGCAGAACGCCAACCTCGCCCTCAAGCTGGCGCACCGGGCCTACGTGCTCGAGACGGGGGAGGTGGTGATGGAGGGGACCGGCGAGGAGCTGCGCCGCAGTCCCGAGGTCCGCAAGGCGTACCTGGGCGAGTGAGCGCGTGAACCTCTACCTGCGATTGCTGGCCTACCTGCGCCCGCACCGGTTTCGGGTCGGCCTCGGAGTCATGGCCACCCTGAGCCTGGCGGCGGCCACCTCGCTCTACGCCTATCTCTTCGGCCCGCTGCTCAAGGTGCTGATCGGCGCCGGCTCGGAGCCAGTGCGCATCGCCTGGGTCGGGGAGGTCGAGCGCGCCCGGGTGCTGACCGCGCTGCCGGTCGCGCTGGTGGCCACCGCCACCTTCCGCGCCATTTCCCAGGCTTTTCAGAGCTACCTGATGCAGTCGGCCGGGCAGCGGGTGGTCGCCGATCTCCGGCGCTCGCTCTACCGCCGCTACCTCGGCCTGTCTCAGGCGTGGCTCTCCCGGGCGCACTCCGGCGATCTGGTGTCGCGCTTCGGCGCCGACGTGCAGGCCGTCGAGTTCGCGCTCACCTTCGCCTTCGCCAGCTACGTGAAGGACGGGCTGTTGGCGCTCTCGCTGCTCGGCGTGTGCGCCTCGCTCGACTGGCGCCTGCTGCTGGTGGCGATGGCGGCAGTTCCGCTGGCCGCCTGGCCGATCACCCGCTTCGGCCGGTCGCTCAAGGGGATCACCGAGCGCAGCCAGGCCTCGCTGGGGAGGATGACCAGCCAGGTCGGAGAGACCATCGCCAACGTGCGCGTGGTGCAGGCTTTCGCGCGCGAGGGCGCCGAGCTCGAGCGCTTCGAGAGCGCGCAGCGCGGGTATCTGGGGCTGATGCGGCGCTCCTTCCTGCTGCGGGCCGCCTTCACCCCGGTGCTGGAGTTGCTGGGAGTGGTGGGCGTGGCGGCCACGGTGGCGCTGGCAGCGCGGGCGGTCGCCGCCGGCTCCTTGAGCGGCGAGACGCTCATCTCGTTCGTCGCCTCGCTGATGCTGATGTACCAGCCGGTCAAGGCGCTCTCCGGCACCGGGCAGCACGTGCTGCAGGGACTGGTGGCCGCGCGACGGGTCTTCGAGGTGCTCGACGCGCCGAGCGGCCTGCCCGAGCCCGAGCGCGCCGAACCGCTCCAGTTCGAACGCGAGCTCGCCTTTCGCGCGGTGAGCTTCAGCTACGGCGAAGCGCCGGTGATCGAGAGGGTCAACCTCACCCTGACCAAGGGCAAGACGCTGGCGCTGGTGGGCGAGAGCGGCTCGGGGAAGAGCACGCTCGGGCTACTGCTGTTGCGCTTCTACGACCCGACCGAGGGCGCCATCGAGATCGACGGCCGGGATCTGCGCACCGCCCGGCTGGCGGATGTGCGCCGGCTCGTCGCCTACGTGCCGCAGGAGCCGGTGCTCTTCGCCGGCACGGTGCGCGACAACCTGGTCTGCGCGCGAGAAGGGGCCGGCGATCTGGAGATCAGGCAGGCGCTCGAGGGGGCAAACGCCTGGCAGTTCGTGGAGCAGATGGAAGGTGGGCTCGACGCGCGGCTCGGAGAGCGAGGGACCGGGCTGTCGGGCGGCCAGCGGCAGAGGCTGGCCATCGCTCGGGCGATTCTCGCCAACGCCCCGCTCATCCTGCTCGACGAGGCCACCAGCGCGCTGGACAGCGCGTCCGAGGCGGCGGTACAGGCCGGGCTGGGGCGCTTGTTGGCCAATCGCACGGCGCTGGTCATCGCCCACCGGCTCTCGACCGTCGAGCGGGCCGACGAGATCGCCGTCCTCTCCAGGGGCCAGGTCGTCGAGCGCGGCTCGCACCAGGAGCTGCTCGAGCGCAAGGGAGCCTATGCCCGCCTCTGGGCCGCTCAGGGGGCCGAGCAGGCCGTGGCCGCCCAGGCCGGATAGCGGGCGATCGAGCCAGGCAATCGAGCGAGGGCGCGGCAGTGGGGTCGCAGACCAGTGAAGCTGGCCGGGCGGCCGCCTCTTCCTTGCTGGCGCGCGCTGCCGCGTACAGCGTTTGGCTGTGGAAGCCGAACCCGTCAAATACGGTACCGAGCCCGTCGCCGAGAGCGAAGAGCGCCGCCGTATGCTCTGGCTGATGGCCGAGTACTTCAAGACGCTGGGGTTTACGGACCTCAAGGCCCGGCTGCCCGGTTACGTGCCCCCGGTGGTGCTGTCGGGGACCCTCGAGGACCACCGACCCGATCTCACCTGCCGGCAGAGCAACACCGCGCGCACCCCGACGCTGCTCGAGGCGGTTCCCCTCGAGGAGATCGACGACCCGCGAATGGAGCACCGCTGGACGCTCCTCTCCTCGGCGGCCAAGCTCTACGGGGCCGAGCTGCAGTTCGTGGTGCCCAAGTGGAGCCGCCTGGGCGCCGGCGACCAACTGCTGCGGCGGCGTCTCGATCGTCTGGAGATCGGCCACCACCGGATCTGGGTCGTCTGATCCAGCCCCCGCTGCCCCAGGGCGTTCGCACCTTCCGAAACTGAGGTAGGCAGGCAGTCAAGCTGCCTCTCAGTTAGGTATAGTGACGCCCGCTTTCGAACCCTCGCACAAGGGGCAACGCATGCTCCCATCGGCGGCGGTCGGGGTGCTGGTGGCGCTGGCCACTGCGGCGCCCGGCCCCAAGACCCTCTGGCTCGTGGAGCCGCTCTATCCCGGCCAGGAGCGGTTGGTGTCTCGCAGCGAAGAGGCGCTCGCTCGCCTCATGGCAGGACAGGCGGACCAGGTCGTCGGAGCCAAGGGGCTCTCCGTCTTCCTGGCAGGCCGCCAGGCCGATCTCCGCTGCCTGCTGGGCGAGGTGAGCTGCGCGGATCCGATCGACTCCTTCGTCGCCGGACTGGGGCTGTCGCGGGTGGTGCTCCTCAAGGGCGGGCAGGAGGAGGCGGGCTATCGCTTCAAGGTGGTCAGCTACCAGCCGGAGACCGGCGAGACCGCCTCGGCCGAGGGGCTCAACCCCAACCTCGAGAAGGCGCTGCTGTCGGCCTCGGTGAAGGTGGTTCCGCTGGCTTCGACCCTCGAGGTCGGCTGCGAGCCGGCCGGCGCGGTGATCTACGTGGACGGCGAGAGGGTCGGGACCTCGCCCTACTCGGGCCAGGTGCTCCCCGGAGAGCGGACGGTGCGAATCGAAGCCGCCGGACATGCGCCGGTGGAGAAGAAGCTCGAGGTGCCGGTGCGCGGCACCCTCAAGGTGAACGAGAAGCTGGAGAAGATCCCCGCGCGGCTGGTGGTCGCCGCCGGCCCCAAGGGCACGCGCATCTCGGTGGACGGAAGGCAGATCGGCGTCGACAGCTACGATGGGGCGATCCAGCCCGGGAGCCACCACCTCTCGTTCGAGCTCGACGGCTACCTGCCGCGGCAAAAGGAGGTCGAGGTCAAACCGGGAGACATCGTCCGCCTCAATGAGGACCTCGAGCCCACCGGCTGGACCAATTTCAAGGGCGCGCTGACCCGGGAGCAGGAGGCCCTGTACGGCCGCAAGACCAGCTTCCTGTTCGCCTACGAGCGCGCCAGCCTCTACGGCGATTCGCTCTACGCACGCACCAATCCCTTCAAGTCGCCCTTCGATCCAGTGGAGCCAGGCAAGGCCTCCCCGTCCAACAAGACGGTGGCCCAGCGGCTGGAGATCCCCGCGCCGCTGCAAGGGCTGTCGGTCGAGGCCCACGAGGACGGCCGCTACTTCGGCCTGCTCCTGGCGGGACTGGGCTGGTACCGCTCCACCGAGGACTGGCAGTTCAGCGTCATCAACCGCGACCCCGCTGCCACCTTGCCCGGGGCGTCGGGGACCGGCCAGGTGGACGTGGTGGTGGTCCGAGCCCTGCAGCCGCACCTGCGCTTCGCCCTGTGGCGCTTCGTCTTCGTGGGGCAGCTGGGCTTCGAGCTGCGCGGCTTCATGGTCCGCTACGCGCCGGTGGACACGCTCTACGCGGTGGACGTGGAACTGGCCACCCAGCTGGCCCTGCGCTTCCAGGTCGTCGAAGGCATGTTCCTCGAAGCGTCGTATCGCCGGGAACTCTCGGTTCCCTGGTCGGACACCGCGCCGCTGATGGGCTTCCACGGAGGGCTCGGCTATGCGTTCTAGCCTCGCGCTCGTCGCCGTTCTCGCCGCCTTTCCCGCCGCCGCCGATCCGCTGGTCGGCCCGCCGGTGGGCAACGCCGACCTGCTGATCGCCGAGGGGTCGCGGCTCTACAACGAGAAGGACTTCGCCCGGGCCCAGGAGAGCTTCCTCAAGGCCACCCGGGTCAATCCGGCGGCAGTCCCGGTCTACCTCTCGCTGGCGCGCGCCTACCTGGCGCTCAAGAAGGTCGACTACGCCTGCCAGACCTACCGGGTCTTCATCAAGAACGCCTCCGAGGGCCCGGAGCGCGAGAAGGCGCAGGCCGAGCTCGACCTGTGCGAGCGGCAGCAGGCCAATCGCCCCGCCGACGCGCCCCCGCCGCCCATGGTGCCGTTGGCCCAGACCTTCGTCGCCGGCAAGGCGGCCTTCTACGACGCCCTGGACAAGGGAGTCCTCACCGGCCCGGCGTCGGCCTTCGAGCAGCTCAAGAAGCTGGTCGAGGACGCCTATGCCGCCCCGGACCTCGGCGAGATGGCCGCCAAGCTGGCCAAGGCCGCCGAGCAGAGCGCCGAGGCGACTCACAAGGCGGCGCTGCGCCGGGAGCAGAAGACCACTGAGGAGCTGCGGCGGGCGGCCGGCCTGTACCAGCTGGCGCTGGACTGCGGCGCTTTGGCCGGGACGCAGCCGGCCCGCGCGGCGTTCCTGGAGGGGCTGGCGCTACTCAAGGACGGCCAGCCCAAGCAGGCCGAGGAGCGCTTCGCTGAGGCGGCGGCCAAGGATCCCGCCGACTCCGAGGCCCGCTTCCACCGAGCACTGGCGCGCTATTCCACCGGCGACAAGGCCGGAGCGGTCTCGGCGCTGGAGGCCGACCTTCCCGGCGACGCGCGCACCGCCATCCTCAAGGTGGCGGTTTCGTTCGATCGCGGGCCGGACGCCGCTGCGAGCGAGCTCGAGAAGCTCCTCTTCTCCCGCCGTTTCAAGCCCGCGCCCTGAGCGAGGGCGGTCGAGGAACCACGATGGCGATCATGTGCCAAGGCTGTGGGGCGCACCTGGACACCTGGAACGGCAAGTGCCCGCAGTGCGGCGGCACCGAGAAGTTCGACCTCAAGCCGCGCACCGATCCGATGATCGGCAAGCTGGTCGGCGGCCGCTACAAGATCACCCGCAAACTCGGGCAGGGCGGGATGGGGGCGGTCTACCAGGCCGAGCACACCGGCGTCGGCCAGCGGGTGGCCATCAAGTTCCTCAACCCCAACTTCTCAGGCGATCCCGACGTGGTGCGGCGCTTCCTCAACGAGGCGCGCTCGTATGGAGCCATCACCCATCCCCACGCCGTCCAGTTGCACGACTTCGGGCAGGACGAGGAGGGCAACCTCTACATCTCGATGGAGTTCATCGAGGGGATCGACCTCAAGCGCACTCTCGAGGCCGAGCAGCGGCTCAAGCTCACCGACGCCCTGGACATCGCCCTGCAGATCGCCGACGTGCTCGGCTACGCGCACTCCAAGGGCATCGTCCACCGCGACCTCAAGCCCGAGAACGTGATGCTGGTGAAGGGGCTGCGCGGCTACCACGCCAAGGTCCTCGACTTCGGGGTGGCGCGGCTGATGGCCGAGCAGACGCGGGTCACCGCGGCGGGCTCGATCTGCGGGACGCCGCGCTACATGTCGCCGGAGCAGGCCGAGGGCGGCGACATCGACCACCGCAGCGACATCTACGCGCTAGGCCTGGTGCTCTTCGAGTGCCTGACCGGCGTGCACCCCTTCACCGCCCCGAGCATCGCCGAGGTGCTGCGCAAGCAGGTCCTCGAGCCGATGCCGCACCTGGAGGACGTGGCTCCCGAGCTGAGGCTGCCTTCGGGAATCGACAACATCATCCAGAAGGCCGTGGCCAAGAATCGCGATCAGCGCTGGAGCACCATGGAGGAGTTCGCCAAGGCGCTGGTGGCGCTGGTGCCCACTTCGACCCTGGTGGCGGCCGAGGGCCTTAACTCGGCCCAGACGATGATCAAGGGCCCTCCCGAGAAGACCTCCTACCAGGGCTCTCCCTACGCTCCCAGCCGACCGGTCCGGTCAAAGCTGGCCCTCCTCGCCGGCGGCGGCGCACTCGCGGCGGCCGCCATCGGGGCCGTGCTCTGGCTCAAGGGCCGGCCTGCCCAGGACGGCCTGGCATCGATCAATCCGATCCCTTCGACTCCCGCCATCCCGCTGAAGGCGCCCGAGCCGCCGCCTGCTGCAGCGCCGGCGCCGCCAGCCATCCCAGCCGATCCTCCGGCGGCTGCGCCGAGCGCCGCTGAGGCCCAAACTCCGCCGCGGCCGGCTCCCGCACAGGTTGCTGCTCCAGCCCCGGCTGTCGCGCCAGCTCCGGCGGCCGTCCCAGCCGTAGCCGCTTCGAAGGCGCCTTCGCCGGCCGCACCCGCCGCCGCGCGCCAGTCTCGGTCGGCGGCCGGCCGGGAAGGGCTCGAGAGCTACTCCGGCGTCTATGCCCAGGCCCACAGCCGCTTCGTGGCCGGGGAGCTGAGGGTCGCCTTCGAGCAGCTCAAGGACATCCCCGAGCAGAGCGACGTCCACCCCAGGGCTGCCGCGCTGTCTCGCGAGATCAGCGAGCTGACCGGCCTGCTCAAGCAGGCAGACGAGCTCAAGCAGCAGGGCCGTTGCGCCGAGGCGATCAGGCTCTACGAGCAGGTGCTCAAGCGGAATGAGGCCATCGCCAGCGCCGCCCAGGGCCTGGCCCGCTGCAAGAAGGAGCTGCCGGCGCAGGAGATCGGCGACTGAGAGCTGACGCCGCGCTCAGTGCAGCAGGCTCTTCTTCTTCGAGCTGTGGGGATTGTGGCAGCCGGTGCAGGTGCCGCCGGCGGGGTGCTTCATCTGCTTGCTCGCCTTGCCCTTGAACTCGTCGTGGCAGTCGAAGCACAGCTCGTTGCCGGCCTTGAGCACCGGGCCCGGGCTCTTGGGGTCGCTGCTCTTGTGGCAGGCGCCGCAGTCGCCCTGCTCATAGGGGCCATGGGTGACCACCGCCTCGCTGGCCGGGACCGGAGCCAGTTCCCTCTTGCCGGCCTTCTCCTCGGCCTGGGCGCCGCCGGCGCACAGCAGCGAGGCGAGCAGGAGGAGCAGTTGCAGGCGGTTCGTCATGGCGAGGGCTCCCGTCGAACGAGGGGCGCAGCCTAGCGGGACGGTCGCGGCCTTTCCAGCGCTGTGTGAGCTGGGTGGCAATGGGGCCTCTCCGACGATGCGGGGCACCGGGCGATGGGATAGCCTCCGGCGCATGTCCGAGTTCAAGAGCCTGCAGGAGACGTGGTTCGGGAGCGGCCGCTGCTTCGGCTGTGGTCCGGCCAACGACCAGGGGTTGCGCATCCGCAGCCTGGTGCAGGGAGACGAGGTGGTGGCGCACTGGCGGGCCCAGCCGCACCACGAGGCGTTTCCGGGGATGCTCAGCGGCGGCATCGCTGGGACGCTGCTCGACTGCCACAGCAACTGGGCCGCGGCCCACCATCTGATGCTGCGCTCGGGGGCGCCCAAGCCGCCCTGCACGGTCACTGCCGAGTACGCGGTGAAGCTCAAGCGGCCCATTCCCACCGATGGCCCCATAGAGCTGCGCGCCAAGGTGGTGGAGTCGGGCCAGGATCGGGCGGTGGTCGAGGCGACGCTGGAGGCCGGCGGGAAGGTGTGTGCCAGCTGCCGGGGGACCTTCGTGGCGGTGAAAGAAGGCCATCCCGCCTTCCACCGCTGGTAGCGGCCAACGCGGCGAGAGGATCGTCTAGCTGACCGGCCGGAGCGCCACCCGGAAGCGGGTGCCGCCCTGCGGCGCCTCCTCGACGCTCAGCTCGGCGCGGTTGCGGTGCAGCAGCTGCAGCGCCAGCGCCAGGCTGATGTCCAGCCGCATGTGCCGCCCGGACTCCGAATCCGCCGCGATCCGCGGGTCGAAGAGGCGGTCGCGGGCCTCGGAGGAGAGGTTCAGCGAGGGATCGACGATGAGCAGGGTCGGGGCTCGCTGGATGGGCTCCAGCGCCACCGTCAGCGGCGAGTGAAGCAACTCCGGATTCTGACGGGCTCGGGCGCACAGGAACGACAGCAGGCTGTGG
This sequence comes from Myxococcales bacterium, assembly GCA_037442205.1. GTDB lineage: Bacteria > Myxococcota > Myxococcia > Myxococcales > UBA5297 > JBBIQS01. Next base: position 20,767 of record JBBIQS010000052.1, on the reverse strand, counting down.
AGGGCGCTGTGCAGGTCGTCGCGCACGCAGCTCGCCTGTTCGGTGGGACTGGTCTCCAGGGCCAGCGGCCGGCGCGGCACCGCGACGCTGTTCCGCAGCTCGGCGACACACTGCGTGGTCAGCTCGACCACGTCCAGTGGCGCAGGCTCTCCGGCCGGCGGGTGGGTCGCCAACCGGCGGAAGCCGCGCACCAGGTCGCCGACGCGCTCCACGCCCTCCAGCCCGTCGTGGACGATCTCCTCCAGATCGGCGAGCACCTGTCCCTTGCCCTGCTCGCTCGCGCGCATGCGCGCCACCAGCCGCGCGCCCTCCTCGCCGCCGATCTGCAAGTGGTGCTCAGCCACTGCCTCGGCCGTCTGCCAGGACTGGCGCAGGTCGCCCACCGTGTCGCGCAGCGACTGGTAGCCGGCGCGGACCCAGGAGAGTGGATTGTTGATTTCGTGGGCGATGCCCCCGGCCAGCTCGGCGGCCAGCGCCAGCTTCTCCAGGCGCACGACCTTGTTCTGGGCGGCGGCCAGCTCCTCGTACTTCTGCCGGGAGTCCTCGGTCAGGAAGGCGGCCTTGATCACCACCGCCACCTCCCTCACCAGCAGCTCCAGCGTCGGGATGTCGGCTGGCTTGAGGGGCTGGCCGCCGGCGAAGGCCAGCAGCTCTCCGAGCGGCTCGGCGCCGGCGACGATCTGGAAACGCTGCCCGGGCCCCAACTGATCGGGTGTACCCGCGGGCTCCTCACACAGCGGCTCGCCGGCAAGCGGCGGGCAGAGCAGTCCGCGGGCCTGGCACAGCCGGGAGTGCAGATCGGCAGGCGCCGGCCGGCGAGTGAAGACCTGCAGGGTCTCGCCCAGCGGCCCCCTGAGGATCACCGCGGCGCAGGCCACCTCGGTTACTTCCGAGGCCAGGGTCAGCAGCTCGCGCGCCAGCGCGTGGCGGTCGCCGGCCCGGTCGAGCAGGCGGCGGACCTCGGCGGAGACGATGGCCTGGAAAAGCAGCTCGTCCAACACCCGCGACAAGTGGGTGAAGGGATCGACCCTCCGGGCATTGGAAGGCGGCGGCGCGCTGACCGGGGCGCGGGCGGCCAGCACCCGCTGCACCTCGGGCAGCAGCTTCTCGAGCAGGCTCTTCTTGGTGACGTAGGCCGAAGCTCCGGCGGTGCGGCCCCAGAACTTGCTGCGCGGGTCCTCGGCGGCGGTGAGCAGCACCACCGGGATGTGGGCGGTCACCGGCTCGGCCTTGAGCAGCCGGCACAGCTGCACCCCGGAGATCGCTCCCATCGTCACGTCGGAGACCACCAGGTCCGGCGGCGCCGCCAGGGCGCGCTCGATGGCCTGCTCCCCGGAGACCGCCAGCTCGACCTGATAGCCGGCCCCACCGAGCACCGACTGCACCAGCGTGCGAATCGACGGGCTGTCGTCCACCGCCAGGATGCGCAGCGGCTGCGGCGCCGCGCCGTGGGCAGGGAGGTGTGATTTGCGGACCATGCGCGGGGCGTCGCTCCTTAGGCGGCGCGAGTCTACCCCGCCAAGGGAGCGGGAAGAACCCCGCTCCCGGCTGCCATCGGCGCGGCTTGCCAAGGCCCTTTTGGAACTTACGTTACTGGGCATCCGGCACCCCGGCCCTCGCGCAGGGGCCTGGTCGGCGGAAAGGCGAGCAAGCGATGCGACTCGACAAGTACACCCTCAAGGCTCAGGAGGCGATCCAAGAGGCCCAGACCCTCGCCCGCCGGCGCAACCATCAGACGCTCGAGCCCGAGCACCTGGCGGCGGCGCTCATCGATCAGGAGGAAGGGGTGGCCTCGGCCCTGCTGCAGAAAGTGGGCGCCGATCCGAACCTGTTGCGCGCGAGGGTCGAGGAGGAGCTCGCCAGGCTGCCGGGAGTGGAAGGGGGCGAAGCCTACCTTTCCCAGCGGCTGATGAAGCTGCTCGACCGCGCTCAGGACGAGGCCAAGAAGCTCAAGGACGAGTACGTCTCCACCGAGCATCTGTTGCTGGCGATGCCCGCCGAGAAGCAGGGGGTGGGCGAGGCCTTCAAGTCGATGGGGGTGAGCTACGACCGGCTGCAGCAGGCGCTCAAGCAGGTGCGCGGCGGGGCGCGGGTGACCAGCCCCGAGGCCGAGAGCCAATACCAGGCGCTGGAGAAGTACGCCAAGGACCTGACCGAGCTGGCCCGGGCCGGAAAGCTCGACCCGGTGATCGGCCGCGACGAGGAGATCCGCCGCACGGTGCAGGTGCTGTCGCGGCGCACCAAGAACAACCCGGTGCTGATCGGCGAGCCGGGGGTGGGCAAGACCGCCATCGTCGAGGGGCTGGCCCGGCGCATCGTCTCCGGCGACGTCCCGGAGGGGCTCAAGGAAAAGCGGCTGGTGGCGCTCGACCTGGGGGCGCTGGTGGCCGGGACCAAGTACCGCGGAGAGTTCGAGGACCGGCTCAAGGCGCTGCTCAAGGAAATCACCGCCGCCGAGGGGCGGATCATCCTGTTCATCGACGAGCTGCACACCATCGTCGGGGCCGGCGGCGCCGAGGGCGCCATGGACGCCGGCAACATGCTCAAGCCGCCGTTGGCGCGCGGCGAGCTGCACTGCATCGGCGCGACGACGATCGAGGAGTACCGCAAGAAGATCGAGAAGGACCCGGCGCTGGAGCGGCGCTTCCAGCCGGTGATGGTCGGCGAGCCCACCGTCCAGGACACGATCAGCATCCTGCGCGGCCTCAAGGAGCGCTACGAGGTGCACCACAAGGTGCGCATCAAGGACTCGGCGCTGGTGGCGGCGGCGGTGCTCTCCAACCGCTACATCACCGACCGCTTCCTGCCCGACAAGGCCATCGACCTGATCGACGAGGCCGCCAGCCGGCTGCGGATCGAGATCGACTCGATGCCCAGCGAGCTGGACGAGGTGCGCCGCAAGATCCTGCAGTTGGAGGTGGAACGCGAGGGGCTGCGCAAGGAGGCTGACGCCATCAGCCGCGAGCGGCTGGGGCGGGTGGAGAAGGAGATCGCCGAGCTGAGCGAGACCCAGAGCGCGCTCAGGGCCCATTGGGATTCGGAGAAGGCGGCGATCCACAAGATTCACGAGATCAAGCAGCGCCAGGAACAGGCGCGCGATCAGCAGGAGCGGGCGGAGCGCGAAGGCGACCTGCAGAAGGCCGCCGAGCTGCGCTTCGGGGTGGTTCCCGGCCTGTCCAAGGAGCTCGACGAGGCCAACAAGAAGCTGGAGGAGCTGCAGAAGAAGCAGCGCATGCTCAAGGAGGAGGTCGACGAGGAGGACGTCTCCGAGGTGGTCAGCAAGTGGACCAGGATTCCGGTCACCCGGCTGATGGAGTCGGAGATGACCAAGCTGCTGGGCATGGAAGACCGGCTCGGCGAGCGGGTGGTCGGGCAGCAGGAGGCGCTGCGGGCGGTGTCGAGCGCGGTGCGCCGCGCGCGCTCCGGTCTGCAGGACCCCAACCGGCCCATCGGCTCGTTCATGTTCCTGGGCCCCACCGGCGTGGGCAAGACCGAGACCGCCCGCGCCCTGGCCGAGCTCATGTTCGACAGCGAGCAGGCGATGGTGCGCATCGACATGTCCGAGTACATGGAGAAGCACTCGGTGGCGCGGCTGATCGGGGCGCCTCCGGGCTACGTCGGCTACGAGGAGGGCGGGCAGCTCACCGAGGCGGTGCGGCGGCGGCCGTACAGCGTGGTGCTCTTCGACGAGATCGAGAAGGCGCACCGCGACGTCTTCAACGTGCTGCTGCAGATCCTCGACGACGGCCGGCTCACCGACGGCCAGGGGCGCACGGTGGACTTCCGCAACGTGGTGCTGATCATGACCAGCAACATCGGCAGCAGCATCATCCAGGACGCCATGTCCCGGGGCGAGGGGCTGACCACCACCGTCAAGCGCGAGGTGACCGAGGCACTGCGCCAGCAGTTCCGACCGGAGTTCCTCAACCGCGTGGACGAGGTGGTGATCTTCGAGGCGCTCACCCGCGATCAGATCTCGCGCATCGTCGACATCCAGCTCAAGCGGCTGCAGAGGCTGCTCGCCGACAAGCGGCTGGAGCTGGAGCTGACCGAGGCCGCCAAGGAGTTCCTGTCGGAGCGCGGCTACGACCCGGTCTATGGCGCCCGGCCGCTCAAGCGGGCCATCCAGCAGTACGTCCAGGATCCGCTGGCCACCAAGCTCCTCGGCGGTGAGCTGGCTCCGGGCGACGTGATCCTCGCCGATGCTCCCGAGAAGGCCGAGGCGCTGGTCTTCTCCAAGAAGCCGGGGGCCTCGGCGTTCCGGCCGGCCGACGCTCCGCTGCATTGAGCTCGCGCCTGGCTGTTGCGCGAGCCGCCGGTCCGTGGCACGGGTAGCGCCATGGCGGCGCGCTCCAAGGTCTATCGGGCGGCGATGGGGCTGGCCTCGGCGGTGATCACCGTGGGGCTGGCCTGGCTGGCGGTCTGGCTGCTGCTGACGCGGCCCGGTGGGCCGCTGGCGTCGCGGGTCTATCCCAGCCGCACCCAGGTTGATGAGCGGCTTGTGAGCCTGTCGCGGCTCTCGGACGCCGGCGCGCGCGAGGAAGCGGTGCGCGAGCTGCTGCGCGCCCTCAACTTCCCGGAGCGTCCAGAGGAGCTGCAGACCTGCGACCTGGCCTTCGAGGAGCTGCGCCGGCGCTACTCGGAGACCGGCGACGCGGCCATCCCGGCGGCTCTTGACAAAGCCAAGCTCGGAGACGCCTTCGGCCGGCGGATCTGCGACCTCTACCGGAGCCTGGGCACCGACCCCCGCTATCGAGAGCGGCTCAAGACGGTCCCCGAGGCGGCCTTCGGCCTGCGGCGGTGCGAGGGCAATGGCCTGGCGCGCGAGGAGATCGCCGGCCTGCTGGCAGCGCCCTGACGCGTCAGATTGCCGCCGCGGCCGCCGGAAAACTGAGGGCGGTGGCGGGTCACTTCCCAAGGAACTTCGCGGAGTTGGCCTGCTTGTGTCCTGGCGCGACGGTTGCTTTCATCGGATGAGGCCGATCCGGGAGAGCACATGATTAGCCGATCGTCGTTCAGCGCCTTGGTGCTTCTGGCCGCAGCCTGCTCCGCTTCCGCACCCAAGTTCGACCGCGCGAGCTCGTCGCTGGCGCGCGATCTCTCCCCCTCGGTCCCTCCCGGCGATCTCGCCCAGCTGGTCCGCGACAACACCGACTTCGGCCTGGCGCTCTACAAGGCCACTCGAGGAAATGGCAACGCGATGGTCTCGCCCTACAGCGTGTCGCTGGCGCTGGCGATGACCTATGCCGGCGCCCGCGGGCAGACCGAGTCGGAGATGGCCGCGGCGCTGCGCTTCACGCTGCCCCAGGCTCGGCTCCACCCGGCCTTCGACGCCTTGGATCTGGCGCTGGCCAGCCGCGGCCAGAACGCCCTCGCCAAGGACGGCAAGCCGTTCCGCCTCAAGATCGCCAATGCCTCCTTCGGCCAGAGCGGGTTCTCCTTCGAGCAGAGCTACCTCGACACTCTGGCGGTCAACTACGGCGCGGGCCTCGGCCTGCTCGACTTCTTCGGCGCCCCCGAGCCCTCGCGGCGCACCATCAATGACTGGGTCGCCTACCAGACCGAGGACCGGATCAAGGATCTGCTGCCCCAGGGGAGCATCACTCCCGACACCCGGCTGGTGCTGGCCAACGCCGTCTACTTCAACGCCGCCTGGAAGGCGCCGTTCAAGGCGATCGAGACCTGCACTTCCGACTTCCACCGCCTCGATAACTCGACGGTGTCGGTGCCGACGATGCACGGCGATCCGGCGGTGCGCTACCTCAAGAGCGCGCAGGTCGACGCGGTCGAGCTCCCCTACGACGGCGACGAGATCGCGATGCTGCTGGTAGCTCCGGCCCCGGGGCAGTTCACCAGCTTCGAGGACGGCCTCGATGCCCAGGCGTTCGACGGCCTGGTCGGCGCCCTCCAGCAGGGCTCGGTCCAGCTGAGCCTGCCCAAGTTCAAGTTCGAGTCGAAGGCGGCGCTGAGCGGCGCGCTGGCGGCGCTGGGGATGCCCTCGGCCTTCCAGGAGTCGGCCGACTTCTCCGGCATCACCAAGGCGGCGCCGCTCCAGCTCAGCGAGGTCTTCCACCAGACCTTCGTCGCCGTCGACGAGGCCGGCACCGAGGCCGCCGCGGCCACCGGCGTGGTCGCCGGAATCACTTCCGTCGGCCTTGGCTCTGAGATCCGTATCGACCGCCCCTTCCTCTTCTTCATCAGAGACCTGCAGACCGGCGCTCTCCTCTTCGCCGGTCGCGTACTCGATCCGGCGTAGGCCCCTTCCGCTTTTCGGCTTTCTCCTGCCCGCGCGAGCCCTCCATCGGCGAGGGCTCAAGTGGGCGGAGCTCATTTTGGGCGCAACAAATCGTATCCACGGGGCGTTACTGGTTCCGAGAATCGTGTCGAAGCGGCGTCTGGATGCGCCGGGGAACGCGAGGGAACCTTGTCCAACGATCTTAAGCAGGCCGTCGAAGCGGCGGTGGGGCGCTGTGGACGCGATCGCTCCCGCTTGCTCGACGTGGCGCGGGACGTCCAGAGGAGCCAGGGCCACATCTCCGACGAGGCGATGGAGCTGATGGCCTCCGGGCTCAACACCTCTCGGGTGGAAGTCGAGTCGCTCGTCAGCTTCTACGCCTTCCTCTCGCGCGAGCCGAAGGGGCGCCAGGTCATCCGGCTCTCCGACTGCGTGGCCTGCCGCGGGCGCGATGGCGCCAAGACCGAAGCCGCCCTCGAGTCGGCGCTCGGCATCAAGCTGGGCGACACGACGGCCGACGGCCAATTCACGCTCGAGCGGACCTCGTGCATCGGCCTGTGTGACCAGGGACCGGCGGCGCTGGTGAACGAGACGCCGGTCGCCCGGCTGACCGCGGACAAAGTGCCGCAGATGGTGCGCGCCGCCCGCGAGGGCAAGCTGGCCGGCGCCGGCTTCGAGGTGGTCGACCTGGTGCGCCAGCGCGGCGAGGTGCTGCTGAGCGGCGCGCCGGCGGGCAAGGGGCTCGAGCGGGCGCTCACCCTGGCTCCCGAGGTAGTGATCAACGAGATCAAGGACGCCAAGCTGCGCGGGCGGGGAGGCGCAGGCTTCCTCACCGGGCTCAAGTGGCAGCTGGCGCGCGCCGCCCACGGGACGCCCAAGGTGGTCATCTGCAACGCCGACGAGGGCGAGCCGGGCACCTTCAAGGACCGCGTCCTCTTCACCCAGGCTCCTGAGCTGGTTTTCGAGGGGATGGCGATCGCCGCCTGGGCCATCGGGGCGAGCGAGGGCATCCTCTACCTGCGCGGCGAGTACGAGTTCCTGCGCCCAGGCCTGGAGGCGCTGCTGGGCAAGCTGCGCGCCGGCGGCAAGCTGGGCAAGAACCTCGGCGGCAAGCAGGGCTTCGACTTCGACGTCCGCATCCAGATGGGCGCCGGGGCCTACGTCTGCGGCGAGGAGTCGGCGCTGATCAACTCCTGCGAGGGAAAGCCCGGCGTCCCGCGCGACCGCCCGCCGTTCCCGGTGGAGCGCGGCTACCTGGGCCGGCCGACCTCGGTCAACAACGTCGAGACCTTCGCCTGCGCCGCCCGGGTCATGGAGCGCGGCGAGGGCTGGTTCCGCGGCTTCGGAGTCGAGGAGAGCACCGGCACCAAGCTCTTGAGCGTCTCCGGCGACGTGGCGAAGCCCGGGGTCTACGAGCTGCCGTTCGGCATCACGCTGGCCGACTTCCTCAAGACCGTCGGCGGCGAGGGGGCGCAGGCGGTGCTGGTCGGCGGCCCCTCGGGAAGCTTCGTGGCGCCGGCGCAGTTCTCGCGTCGGCTCGGCTTCAGCGACCTGCCCACCGGCGGCTCGATGATGGTCTTCGCCAAGGACCGGGACCTGCTCGAGGTCGCCCAGAGCTTCATGGAGTTCTTCGTCGAGGAGAGCTGCGGCTGGTGCACCCCGTGCCGGGTCGGCAACAGCCTCATCTCCCAGCGGCTGGAGAGCATCCGGCGCGGAGAAGGGTTGCCGGGCCAGCTGGACGAGTTGGCCGAGCTGTGCACCACGGTCAAGAAGATGAGCCGCTGCGGGCTGGGCCAGAGCTCGCCGAACCCGGTGCTGTCCACGCTGACGCACTTCCGGCCGCTGTACGAGGCCAGGCTGAGCAAGAAGGCCTCGGCCATCCTCCCGAGCTTCCACCTGGAGGAGTCCCTGGCCGAAGCGTCGCGACTGCAAGGGCGGCCGCCGGTGTTTCATGAAGAGTGAGGCTTTGAGCGAGGGCGCGCGCATGAGCGAAGTCAACTTCACCATCGACGGGGTGCCCGTCCGGGCTCGCAGGGGCCAGACCATCATCCAGGCGGCCGAAGACGCCGGGATCTACGTCCCCAGGCTATGCTTCATGAAGGGCGTGCTGCCGGGGGGCAAGTGCCGGGTGTGCACGGTGCTGGTCAACGACCGGCCGCAGGCCGCCTGCACCCAGCCGGCGATGGAGGGGATGGTCGTCAAGAACGACACCCCCGAGCTGCGGGGCTGGCGCAAGAGCGTGCTGGAGATGCTCTTCGTCGAGGGCAACCACTTCTGCATGTTCTGCGAGAAGAGCGGCAACTGCGAGCTGCAGGCCCTGGGCTACCGCTTCGGCATCGACGCCCCGCGCTTCGACTTCCAGTTCCCCCAGCGGGTGGTCGATGCCAGCCACCCCGACATCATCCTCGACCGCAACCGCTGCATCCTCTGCGGCCGCTGCGCCCGCACCTCGCGGGAGCTGGACGGGCGGGAGGTGGTGGACTTCGTCGGCCGCGGCCACAAGGAGTCGCTGGGGGTCAACGGCCGGCGGCTGGCCGACACCGGGCTGCGGGTGACCGACCGCGCGGTTTCGGCCTGCCCGGTGGGCGCGCTGATGCCCAAACGCGTCGGGTTCGCGGTGCCGGTCGGCAAGCGGCTCTATGACGCTCGCCCCATCGGCTCGGAGATCGAGGACAAGCGCAAGGGAGGTGCATGATGGCCAAACCGAAGGTTGCCACGGCATCGCTGGCGGGCTGCTTCGGCTGCCACATGTCGCTGCTCGACATCGACGAGCGGATCCTCAAGCTGGTGGAGCTGGTCGAGTTCGACAAATCGCCGATCAACGACCTGAAGAAGTTCACCGGGCGCTGCCGCATCGGGCTGATCGAGGGCGGCTGCTGCAACCAGGAGAACGTGGCGGTGCTCAAGAGCTTCCGCGAGCACTGCGACATCCTGGTTTCGGTCGGCGACTGCGCGGTCGATGGCGGTATCCCGGCGATGCGCAACATGGTGCCGCTCAAGGAGTGCCTCGACGAGGCCTACCTGAAGGGCCCGACCGTCCACAATCCCAGCGGCAAGCTGCCCGGCGATCCCGAGCTGCCGCTGCTGCTGAACAAGGTCTATCCCTGCCACGAGGTGGTGAAGATCGATCACCACATCCCCGGCTGCCCGCCTTCCGCCGACACGCTGTGGGAGGCGCTGGTGGCGCTGCTGAGCGAGAAGCCGGTGGCGCTGCCCTACACGCTGCTCAAGTACGACTGAGCCGTTTTGGCCCCACGGGCCCGCGACGAGGTGGAAAGTGACGACGGCGACGAGTTCCAGAAGAGTGGTGATCGAGCCGGTGACCCGGGTCGAAGGCCACGGCAAGGTCACGCTGCTGCTCGACGAGGCGGGCAAGGTTTCGCAGACCCGCCTGCACATCGTCGAGTTCCGCGGCTTCGAGCGCTTCATCCAGGGCCGGCCGTACTGGGAGGTGCCGGTGCTGGTGCAGCGGCTGTGCGGGATCTGCCCGGTCAGCCACCACCTGGCGGCCTCGAAGGCCATGGACGTGATCGTCGGCGCCGAGCGGTTGACGCCCACCGCCGAGAAGCTGCGCCGGCTGATGCACTACGGCCAGATGTTCCAGTCGCACGCGCTGCACTTCTTCCACCTGGTCAGCCCGGACCTGCTGTTTGGCTTCGAGGCTGACCCGGCGGTGCGCAACGTGATCGGGGTCGCCCAGAAGTACCCCGAGCTGGCGGTGCAGGGCGTGATGATGCGCAAGTACGGCCAGGAGATCATCAAGGCCACCGCCGGCAAGAAGATCCACGGCACCGGCGCGGTGCCGGGCGGGATCAACAAGAGCCTGACCGAGGCCGAGCGCGACGAGTTCTTGAAGCAGCTGCCGCAGATGCTGACCTGGGCCCAGTCGGCGCTCGACCTATGCAAGCGCTACACGCTCGATCACTTCGACGAGCTGGCCAGCTTCGGCTCGTTCAGCTCCAGCCACATGAGCCTGGTGCGCGCCGACGGGGCGATGGACCTCTACGACGGCCAGCTGCGGGCGGTGGACGAAAAGGGGAGCGTGATCTTCGACCAGCTGGCCCCCGGGGACTACGCCAGCCGCATCAAGGAAGAGGTGCGCGACTGGTCGTACATGAAGTTCCCGTTCATCGAGACCCTGGGGCCGGACAAGGGCTTCTACCGGGTGGGCCCGCTGGCCCGGCTCAACACCTGCGACTACATCGACACCCCCAGGGCCGAGGCCGAGCGCAAGGAGTTCCGCAAGCTGGCCGGCGCCAAGCCGGTGCAGGCGACCATGGCCTACCACTGGGCGCGGCTGATCGAGCTGCTGCACGCCGGCGAGAAGATCGAGCAGCTGCTCAACGACCGCGACCTGCTCAGCTCGGAGCGGATGGTGCGCGGCGGCCAGCGGCGCGGCGAGGGCGTGGGGATCATCGAGGCGCCGCGCGGCACCCTCATCCACCACTACAAGGTGGACGAGAACGACCAGGTGACCATGGCCAACCTGATCGTCTCCACCACCCACAACAACGAGCCGATGAACCGGGCAGTCAAGGCGGTGGCCGACCGCTACTTCGACGGACGGCCGGTGACCGAGGGGATGCTCAACCGCGTGGAGGTCGCCATCCGGGCCTACGACCCGTGCCTGTCCTGCGCCACCCATGCCATGGGCCGGATGCCGCTGACGCTGACCGTGATCGGCGCCGACGGCAGGGAGCTGCAGACGCTGACCAAGGAAGGCTAGCGCATGCGGGTGCTGGTGATTGGAGTGGGGAACCCGGCGCGCCAGGACGACGCGCTGGGACCGGCCTTGGCCGAACAGCTCGAGAAGCTGGCCATCCCCGGGGTCACGGTCGACGCCGACTACCAGCTCGCCGTGGAGCAGGCGGCGATGATCGCCGAGCATCAGGCGGTGATCATCGCCGATGCCGATGCCTCGGGCGCGGAGCCCTTCTCCTGGAAGCGCTGCGCGCCGTCGCGAACCCTGGATTTCAGCAGCCACGGGGTCTCGCCGCAGACCTTGCTCGGGCTGGCGGAGGAGTTCGGTGGCAAGCCGACTCCGACCTTCATCCTGGGGATCCGCGGCTACCAGTTCGGCTCGCTCCAGGAGGGGCTGAGCACCGGGGCGCTGCGAAACCTGGCCGCGGCGCAGGCTTTCCTCGAGAAGCTGCTGCGAGAGCCCGAGCTGCTGGAGTCGCTCCCCGCGACCCCGGGAATTGCCGAGGAAATCCGGTCGTCCCGAGCGTAGCGCCCCAGGCGCGGAGTCGAGGGACCTCGGCTCCACGCCCGCCGCTGCCGGCCCGAGGCTAGGGCTCGATGACGTAGCGCCCGGCGATCAGGTCCTTGAGGTCGTGGTTCTCGGCCTCGCGCTGCATGTCCAGCGACTTGAGCACGTCGCCGATCGAGATCAGCCCCACCAGCTTGTTGCCGGCGATGATCGGCAGGTGGCGGACGCGGTGCCTGGTCATCAGCTGCCGCACCGCCGGGACGTCGTCGTCGGGCGCGCCGACCCACAGCTTCCTGGTCATCACCTGTTTGACCCGGGTCTTGGCCAACAGCTTGGACCGGCGGTTGGCCTCCTTGAGGATGTCACGCTCGGTGATGATCCCGACGATCTTCCCCTTCTTCTCCGCCACCAGCAGGGCGCCGATCTTCTTCCTCACCAGCAAGGCAATGGCCTGCTGCACCGTCTTGTCCGGCTCGATGGTGACGACCTGGCTACCCTTGTGCTGCAGGATCTCCTCGACCTTCATGGGCAATCCCCTTCGGTTGGCATCGTTCCCGCCGGGCAAGCTGAGGCGGCCACGAGCTGACTGCAATGACGCTACACCCCGATCCTGCTCCCTTCAATGGACCGAGCCTGGGGCATCCGCGAGCGAATCTTGGGCTGGTCGCGGCCGGTGCCGCCCAGCAAAAAACTCGCGCTGGCGCCTCTCCGACGTAGGCTTCCCCCATGGCCAGGACGCAACTCGAGGCGAAGAAGATCGACTGGAATCGGCTGGTGACCGCCGCCCGCCAGGCGCGGCGGCGCGCCTACGCGCCCTACTCGCGCTTCCCGGTCGGAGCGGCGCTGCTGGGGGCCTCGGGCAACATCTACCGCGGCTGCAACGTCGAGAACTCGTCCTATGGCCTGACGGTGTGCGCCGAGCGCAACGCCGTCGGCGAGGCGGTGCTGGCCGGGGAGAAGAAGATCATCGCCGTGGCCATCATCGGCGGCCCGCGGCCCTGCCCGCCGTGCGGCATGTGCCGCCAGGTGCTGGCCGAGTTCGCCGGCCCGGAGACGCCGGTGGCGCTGATCGGCGGCAGCAAGCGCTCGATCCACCAGCTGGGCGACCTGCTGCCCCACGCCTTCGACCAGAGCTTCCTCTAGCCGTGGCCTAGGGCGCGGGAGCGGGCCCGGCCTCCGGGCGGGCCGAAGCCGGCAGGGCCTGCGCCACCTGGGCGCAGCGCCGCCGCAGCAGCTCCAGCAGCTCCAGCGCCTCCTCCATCGCGTGCTCATCGACCAGCGGCCGCCCGGCACGCAAGGCCTCCACCAGCCTCTCGGCTCCAGCCAGCACCCGCGCCACGTCGAGCTCCGGCCGGCCGGAGGCGAACCGCCAGGCGGCGCTGTCCAGCGACTGGTCCAGCCGCGCCCGCAACCTGCCGGCCTCGGCCGAGTGCTCCATCCCGGTTCGCGCCAGCCGCCGGGCCTCCGACGAGGCGAGCGTCGCCAGCCGCCACAGGATGGCCTGCAGCTGGTTGTCGGGGGCGGACCACTTGGCGAAGGGGATCCCCTCGGCCAGCTCCCCGGGATCGGTGCCCAGCGCGGTGGGCAGCGGCTCGACCTCCTCCAGCTCTCCGAACAGGGCCAGGATCTCCTCCAGCCCGGCCGGCACCACTGAGTCGCTCCGGTCCAGGCTGGCCAGCGACTCGAGGGCGGCGCTTCCCGGCGCCAGCAGCCGCGAGGGAACCCGCACCACCGCGTAGCCCGGCGCCCGCCCCGGGGCGACCCGGTCGCACAGCTCGGCGGCGGTGCGCAGGCCCCCGCCCGCCAGCAGCTCCGACAGCTGGCGATCGACGAAGAACACCTGGAACCCGCGGTGCCCGTGGAGCACGAAGTGCCGATCGCGCGGCAGCGGTGTGTGCCCGCCGTGATAGGCCAGCGAGTCGGCCAGCACCCGCGAGAGTCCGCGCTCGATCGCCAGCTCGGCCACCGCGCGACTGTAGCCGAGCTGCGGGGGAAACAGCCCCTCGGTGCAGTAGACGAAGTTGCCCAGCGCCCGGCGATTGGCCTCCTCGGTCAGTTCCATCTGCCGGCGGCCTTCGTGGGGCCCCACCAGCGGGAGGAAAGCGCCGAAGCAGGCGGTGGAGAGAAAGGACAGTTGCCCGGCGCTGGCGCGCTCCGCCACCATCTGCAGGGCTCGCTGCTCGCCATAGCCGAGCAGCTGCTCGGTCGCCGCGCCGCTGAGCGCCAGCTCCATGCGCCGGGTGGGCGCCGCCTTGAGCAGCTGCATCGCCTCGCGCAGGCCGCGCCCCAGCGCCCGCGTCGCCTCGGCCGTCAGCGGCGGCAGCGAGAGGTCGAGCACCGTCACCAGGTAGGCCCGCTTCATGCCACCTCCCCCCCAGACGCACGCCTCCTTGAATCTAAGTCGCCCCCGGCGCCGTCCCCGGGGCGCTGGACTCGCACCAGCAGCGCCGAGCGAGGCCCTCGGCAGCGACTCGGGGTGAAGTTGCGCCTGCACGCGCATCGGGTGTACCAAAACGCACAGGAGTTCAACTTTTTTGGAATGTTTTCGCATAGGCGGACTCGATGAAGACGAAGGCTGCGCCGCGGCGCGACGAGTCCCTGAGTGCCGCGGAGGCGCTCAAGGGCCTGGCTGAGCAGATCCGCCAGTGGCGCGCCCGCCACGGCATGACCCAGGCCGACCTGGCAGTGCGCTCGGGGATCTCGGTCTCGTTCATCTCGATGATTGAGCGCGGCGAGCGCAGCCCGAGCTACGACACCTTGGTGCAGATGGCCAACGCCCTCGACGTCCCGCTGTCGGAGTTGTTTCGCGGCGACGGCCAGGATCCGGCCGAGGACGGCTACTTCCGGATGCTGGTGGACTTCGCGCAGTCGGCGCGGCTGAGCCGGCGGCAGGTGGAGCAGCTGATCGCGGTGGGGCGGGCGATGTTCCAGGGCAGGGAGCCGGCCCGCCCGGAGGTGCGCGCCCCGGCCGCGCGGCGCTGCTCGATCCCCGGCTGCACCCGGCCGCTGCTGGCGCGCGGCCTGTGCCCGTCGCACTATCGCCGCCGGCTTCGCCAGCGCGCCTAGCGGCAGGCAATCCAAGCAACTGAGCGCCTGCTCGGCTGGCGAGTAGTTCGGCGATACGCCGCGGCACCTGGGCCACCACTCCCCTTGAGGACGCCCGGGGCAAGGGGCGGCTGTGCCCTCGAGAAGAGATTGAAGAGGCGCTCGCTCGGCAATCGCGGGGAAGCCGGCGCGTCAGGTATGAATCCGGGCGCGGAGGGCACCCAGCCGACGCCGCCGGCGCGTTGACCGGTCCGCCGGCCGGCTGTTAAGACCCGCTGCCCTGCCGAAGAGGTCCTGCTTGGAACAGAAGATTGCCTTGCACGTGATGATGTGGATTCCGCTGGTGCTCTCGCTCACGGTCCACGAATGGGCGCACGCCTGGGCCAATTTCAAGCTGGGGGACGACACCGCGCTGCGGGCGGGGCGGCTGACCTTGAACCCGTTGGCGCACATCGACATCGTCGGGACGGTGATTCTGCCTCTGCTGGGGGCGCCCCTGGGCTGGGCCAAGCCGGTGCCCTTCAATCCGGCCGGCTTTCGCCGCGACGTTTCGATGATGACTGGGACGGTGATCTCCAAGCTCGCCGGGCCCTTCTCCAACCTGGTGCTGGCGGTGGTCATGACGGTGATCATGGGACTGCTGCTGCGGTTCGCGCCCGACCTCGCCGGCTTCGAGACCGGAACCCAGGTCTTCCTCAGCGAGATGATCGTCATGAACGTTGGCCTGGCGATCTTCAACATGCTCCCGATTCCGCCGCTGGACGGCGCTGCCCTGGTCGAGGCGCTGGTGCCCTACCGGTTCAGGGATGTCTGGGGGTCCTTCTCTGCCATCGCCCCGCTGTTCCTGGCGGCGGTTGTCCTCGGGGTCGTGAACACCGGGTTCCTGGCCGGTCCTAGCCTGGCGATCATGGGCATGCTCCAGGGAATCATGAAGTGGGTCGCGGGCTAGGTCGCTTCCCCCATTGCCGCGGTTGGCGCGGGTTCGCGCCGTCGACAGGCTGATCCCACGCGCCGCCTGCGCTGCGAGACCCTTTGCTGGGAGGGATCGGCGGCCGAGAGGTGCGAATGCTGCGCCGCATCGGGCTGCTGGCCGTGTACCTCTGCTCCTGCTCCTGTGGCGGCGGTGGTTCGGGCGGGCAGGACGCCTCCTACCTGGATGCGGTCGACGCCTCTGATCCTGCCGATGCCTCGGCGCCGGTGGCGCCGGTCTATCAGCCGGGATTCCACGAGGCGCTGCGCTGGGCGGACTACGCCCCTGGCCAGACCACCTATCGCTTCAAGCTCCCCATCGGCCGGGCGGGCAGCCGGCTCAAGATCGTCCTGCGCTCAGGGGACGGACCGCTGCAGATCTCCAGGGCGACGGTGGGGTACTACGCCAACGGGACGGTCACCTCGATCAAGGCGATTGGCTTCGGCGGGCTGGCCTCGGTCTCGCTGGGTCAGGCGCGGCAGCTGGCGGAGAGCGATCCGGTCGAGCTGGCGGTCGCGTTCCACCAGGAGCTGGTCGTCTCTTTCGTGGCGCTGGGGTCGCTGGCGGCGAGCGCCATCGAGCTGTTCCCTGGCAGCGTGGCCATCCCGGGCGACCACGCCTCCGACCCGCTCATCGCCGGGGCTCCGCAGGCCACCATGCTCGGCCTGACCACGATCTACGTCGAGGCGCCGACCTCGTCGGCTTTCGTCGCCCTCGGCGACAGCATCACCGAGGGCTACATCGAGGGCGGGGTCGGCCGGAGCGACGACTACCGCAACAGCTGGCCCTACGTCGTCGAGGGCATCCTGGGGGCCCCGGTGGTCAACGCCGCGGTCAGCGGGCAGGGGCTCTGGTCGGAGCTGCAGGATCTCAATGGCGAGGTGCTGACGCTCAAGGGGATCACCGACTGCGCGGTGCTGCTGGGGACCAACGACCTGGGGTCGGGGGCCACCGACATCGAGTCGAACCTCACCAAGCTCTACAGCCAGCTGCGGCCGTTCTGCCGGGTGTGGGGCCTGACCCTTCCCCCCAAGGACCGCCCAGCCACCTGGCCCGATCGGCAGGCGGTCAACCAGTGGATGCGCGCCAAGCCTTTGGGCCTCGACCAGCTCGTCGACCTCGACACCGACCTGGGCGTCGCCCCGACCTTCAACACCTGGCTGCCGGGCCTGGCCGTCGACGGCATCCACCCCACGGTGCTGGGCAATTCGAAGATCGGCAGCAGCTTCTCCGCGGCGGCCAAGGCTCGCCAGTCGCCGCCTTCGCCCTGACTCGGCCGGGATATCATCGGCGCCTTCTCGCTCAGGAGGCGCACCGTGGCAGGCTCGGCGCAGCGGATCATCCATCACGCCGACGCCATGCGCTGGCTCGAGGAGCCGCACGACTTCTCCGGCTGCTCGTTCATCACCTCGCTTCCGGATGTCTCCGAGGTCCAGGCGCGCTCGCTGGATGAGTGGCGCAGCTTCTTCGTCTCCGCGGCCCGCAAGGTGATCGCCCGCTGTTCCGCCGACGGGGTGGCGATCTTCTTCCAGAGCGATATCAAGAAGGCCGGGGTGTGGGTGGACAAGGGCTACCTGGTACAGAAAGCGGCCGAGGAGGAGGGGGCGGCGCTGCTGTTCCACAAGATCGTCTGCCGCCAGGCGCCCGGGACCATCACCTTCGGCCGGGCGGCCTACTCGCACCTGCTGTGCTTCTCCAAGGGCGTCCGCCTCGACCTGTCGCGGGCCACCGCCGACGTGCTCCCCGAGGCCGGGGAAATGACCTGGGTGCGCGCCATGGGGGTCGAGGCCTGCCGCGCCGCCTGCCGCTTCGTGCAGGCCAACACCAACAGCCGGACCATCGTCGATCCGTTCTGCGGGGTGGGGACGGTGCTGGCGGTGGCCAACGAGCTGGGGCTGGATGCGATCGGCGTCGAGCTCAACCGCAAGCGGGCGGCGGCGGCGCGGGCGCTGGTCCTGCCGCCCTCCTAGCTCTCAAAAGAGTGGGGCGGCCCCCGGAGGGACCGCCCCGATGCTGCTGGCGTGCCGGGAGCTGGTGACTGCTCCCGGCGGCCTTGCTTCGGTCTGCTAGTTGTGCACGTCGCGGATGGCGGCGATCTTGCCCGGGCCGTGGCACATCAGGCACGACTCGGTCTTGACCTTGGCCGCGCCGGTGGTGCGCGCCTCGTAGAAGGCGCCGCCCATCATCTTCATGTGGCCGATCGCAATGTCGGTATCGTGGCAGGTCGAGCACAGCGCGGTGATCGGGGTGCTGACCAGCGTGGTCGCCTCCGGGCCGCACGGGGCAGCGGGGGTGCAGGTGCAGGGATTGCCAGCGGTCTTGGTGCAGGTCGCCCCGTTGTAGGTGCCCGAGGTGATGTCCTTCACCGAGAAGGCGGCGCCGTAGTCCTGGGCGCTCACGTAGGGCGAGGTCGCGGGAGAAGCCTTGACCACGCCCGAGGCGACGGTGATCGGCAGCAGGTTGGCCACGGCGGCGACGGCGGCCTTGGAGCTGAAGTCGTAGCCGTCCGCGGTGTGGCACTGCTGGCAGTTGTTGAGCTTGCCGGGGTAAGTGACGTCGGAGTACAGCGGCGCGGCCTTCACCACTGCCGCGGTGGTGTTGTCCTTGCAGGACTTGCTCACCGCATCGTAGGTCGAGCCGGTCGGGCAAGCGGCGGTCCAGGTGAACGGCACGGAGCGCTTGGCGCCGCCGTGGATGTCGTGGATGAACATCGAGGAGTTGACGCCCCAGCCGGTGCCGGCCCGGTTCGGGTTGTGGCAGAAGGCGCAGGTGGTGGGGTCGTTGCGCTGGCCGGAGTGGAAGGTGGGGCCGACTCCGAGCTTGGCGTGGCAGGAGTCGCACTTGGCCGCGGCGACGGCGACCCGGCGAGCGGTGTAGCCGGTGGCCACCATCGACTGGTTCTGCGCCGGGATCATGAGGCCGCCGGTCGCCTTGGTGGTCCCGACAGCCGCAGTATAGGGATAGGCCGGCAGGTCGGTCTCGACGAAGCCGCCGCTGTAGCCGATGGCGCCGGTGACCATGCTGGCGGTGGCCGGCAGGACCACGCTGGTCATGGTGAAGTCGTAGAAGCCGGCGTTGGCGGTGGAAGCAGCGAGGGTGGCGGTGGTGGCAGCGCCGCTCCAGATGTCTCGCAGCGCGATGGAGGCCGAGCCGTTGAAGTCGGCCGGCGCGGCGACGCCGTCCTGGGGCTGCGCCCAGACGGCGTACATGGTCGGCCCGCCGACGAAGCCGGTGATCATCTCCGGCTGGTTGGTAGCGTCGTAGGTCGGGATGACCACGTCCACCGGACCGGTGGTGTCAGTGGGGCCCTGCTTCTGGAGCTTGAAGGTGATCACCGGGTGCATGTTGGCGTCGACGACGACGCTCTTGAGCACGTAGGTGATCTTGGTGGCGCCCGCAGGGACCACGCCGGCCGCGGCCATGTTGTTGGTGCCGGTGGTGGCGGCGATGACCGGCAAGTGCTTGTCGGCGATCAGCACATTCTTCTTGCTGCCGTTGACGTGGCAGTTGACGCAGTCGCTGTCGTCGGCCTCAGGAGTGGCGTTGACCGGGTCGAGCGCGGTGAGCCCCGCGGGGTGGACGGTGCGGCCGGCGGGAATGGTAGCGGTCGCAGGATCGAGGAAGCTGTTGTCGTCGTGGCATGCGCCGCAGGCCCGGCGGCTGGGGGCGGTCTTCCAGTTGTCGGCCTTGGCCGCCGGCGCGCGGTGGCACTTGGTGCAGTTGCGCAGGTCCTGCGGGAAGGTGACGTCCCAGAGGGTCGGCAGGCCCTGGTAGGTGCCGCCCTGAAGCGCGAGGTTCTCGCCGCGGTGGATCTTGTGGATGAACACCGGGAAGTTGATCAAAGCCTCGCCGTTGACCATCGCGGCATTGCCAGTCCAGGCGCCGGTGGTGGCATCGACGACGCCGGTGGCGTCGAGGTCCACCAGGTTCTTGGTGCCGGGCATCGTCGCGAAGCGCTGCTGGTTGTTGTGGCAGGCGGCGCAGATGTGGATGTCGTAGCGCTTGCCGCCGTGGAAGCCGCCGGAGCCCAGTGCCTTGACGCGGAAGGACCCGTGGCACTCCTTGCAGGAGGCGGGGTCGACCTTGTCATTCTGGCCGCTCAGGTCGACGGTGGGGTCGCTGGGCTTGAAGTCGCGGAAGAAGTTGACCGGGGCGTAGGGGATGGCGGGCACCGAGCTCGAGGGCGCGGCCATGATCGCCACGAGGCGGTGCACCGCGGTGGCGTCGTAGGAGGCGCCGGCGTTGGCGGTGTCGGTGATGTTCTTCTGGAACGTGTAGGTGTAGGTGCCGTCGCCGTTGTCGGTGAGGGTGCCGAAGTTGGCGGTGGCGCTCACCTGCTCAAGGGCGGGAGTCTTGGTGGGGCTGGCCGCGATGTAGCTCACCCAGGCGTCGTTGCTGCCATTGGTTCCGGTCTCGAGCTTCACCAGAGAGAACGAGAAGTGGGTCGCCAGCAGGCCCTTGACGCCGTTGCCCTTGCCGTCGCTCACCTTGAAGCCGAACACCGGCTTGCCACTGGCGGGCACGGAGAAGGAGTTGAAGACGATCGACATGTCGAGCGCCGCCTTGTCGGCGTCGCTGAGCGTGGCGAAGTCGACCATCGCCATCCGCACGATGACGGTGGTGCCGTCGGGGCAGGTGATGGTGCGGGTGCCGTCGCCGTTGTTCACCACGTTGCAGTTCTGGGCGTTGGCGACGAAGGAGCTGCCGCCGTCCTCGCAGCTGATCAGGCTGCCCCCGTCCACCGCGGTCACCGAGCAGTTCGAGCCGTTGGTCCCGTTCTGGCCGTTTTGACCGTTCTGGCCGTTCTGCCCGTTGGCCACCGTGGCGGTGGTGCCGTCGGTGCAGGCGATGGTCTTCGAGCCGTCGGTGTTTCCGGTGACCGAGCAGCTCTTGCCGTCGATGCCGTTGGCGACGCGCATCGAGGTTCCGTCCGAGCACGTCAGCGTCTTCGAACCATCGCCGTTGTCGGTGAGGGCGCAGGAAGTGCCATCCTTGCCGGGGGTGCCGGTACAGGCGGCGAACGAAACGACGAAAGCGGCAAGGGTCAGCACCCGGGCCGCGCTACTGGTTCTCATGGGCAAGCTCCTTTAGCTGCGTGGGGTAATGCGAATGCGTAAATAGCACTTCGTGGGCTGGTGAACAAGACTCTGGACAGGAAAAACACCTGTGAATCCAAATGGTTATGTCGAAAATTAGCGAAACTGATTTGCCCGCCTGGCATAGGGGAATCGGCAGCTTTCGTGTTAGCGATAAGTGCTCGGAATCACGGTTCCAGCGTCAAAAAAATGGCGGCCGCCGCGCAGGTTCG
>JBBIQS010000051.1:0-57670 GCA_037442205.1 Myxococcales bacterium | reverse complement strand
TGGTGGTGACGAAGAGCTCCTCGCGCCGGAGGCCGCTCTCGGCGATGGCCTCCCCGACGTCGGCCTCGTTGCCGTAGGCCGCCGCGGTGTCGACCAGCCGGTAGCCGAGCTCCAGCGCGTCGAGCACCGCCCGCCGCGTCTGCGCCCCCGGCTCGGAGCGGAACACGCCCAGCCCGAAGATCGGCATCCGCACGCCGTTGTGTCCAATGCGCCGCTGGAGTGGCCGCTGATCGGGGTGCTCTACGCGCGGTTCGGTCCGCGCGGCGAGACCAAGCACGACGGCATCGACATCTCGGCGCCGGAGGGGACGGCGGTGAACGCCGCAGCCGATGGCGAGGTGCTCTATTCCGGGGACCAGAAGGGCTACGGCCACGTGGTCATCGTCGAGCACCCCGGCGGGCTGCTGACGCTCTACGCCCACAACCGCGAGAACTTGGTCAGGGAAGGGCAGAAGGTGAAGCGCGGGGAGCCGGTGGCCAGGGTGGGGTACGCCGGCAAGACCAGCGGGCCCCACCTGCACTTCGAGGTGCGCGAGGGCGGGATTGCGAAGGATCCGTTTCGGTTCTTGCCGCCGCCGAGGTGAGTCGCCTCGCGGGCAGGGCTGACGCTCGCTCAGAGGCGCGGCGAGCGTCAGGCGTCGAGCTGAGGGCCGCTCAGCTCACCTGGCGGTGCGCGCGCACGAGCGCCGCCGCCGCCTGGCCGATCTGCTCCTCGGTCGTGGACCGGCCCAGGGAGAGCCGGACCGCGCCGAGCGCCACCTCGGGCTCGATCCCCATTGCCAGCAGCACGGCAGAGGCGGTCTCGCCGCCCTCGTGGCAGGCCGAGCCGGTGGAGGCGGCGACCTCCGGCGCTGCCGCCAGCACGGCGCTGCCATGCGCGTGGGGAAAGGCGACGTTCAGCGTGTTGGGCAGACGATCAGTCGCATGGCCATTCAGTCGCAGGCCGGGGATCGCGGCCCGAAGCGTCTCCCACAGCTGGTCGCGGAGCCTTCGCTGGCGCGCGGGCTCGCGGTCGAGATCGCGCAGGGCGAGCGCGCACGCGTCGCCAAGCCCGACGATGTAGGGCACGTTCTCGGTTCCCGGCCGCAGGCCTCGCTCGTGGCCGGCGCCCAGAACCAGCGGCGCGAGTTTCGTGCCTCGCCGCACGTAGAGCGCGCCCACGCCCTTGGGAGCGTAGAGCTTGTGTCCGGCGATCGAGAGGAGGTCGACCTCCAGCTCGTCCACGCGCGTGGGGATCTTGCCGACCGCCTGAGCGGCATCGGTGTGCATGACGGCGCCCTGGGCGTGGGCGAGCCTCGCGATGGCCGCGATCGGCATCAGCGTCCCGGTCTCGTTTTGAGCCAGCATCACCGTGACCAGGGCCGTGTCGCCGCGCACGAACGGACGCACCTCGGACGGCTGGACCTGGCCGTCGCCGTCCACCGAAACCCGGGTCACCTCGAAGCCGTGGCGCTCGAGGAACGCGCAGGGCTGCGCGGTCGCCGGGTGCTCGACCGTGGTGGTGACCAGGTGCCGCCGCGGCGAGCGCTCCGCCACGCCGCGGATGGCGAGGTTGTTGGCCTCGGTGCCTCCGGAGGTGAACACCACCTCGTCCGGCTGGCAGCCGAGGAGCTCGGCGACCTGTTCGCGCGCCCTCGCGATCGCCTTCTTGGCGCGCTGGCCGTAGAGGTGGCCGCTCGAGGGATTGCCGAAGTGCTCCCGCAGGTACGGGAGCATCGCCTCGACCACCTCGAGGTGGACGGGCGTCGTCGCGTTGTGATCGAGATAGATGGGATCGCTGGTCATGCCCGCCACCCTAGAAGACGAGGACCTTGTCGGCGGCGATGGTCTCGTCGGTGAGCTCGTCCATCGAGCTGCGCCGGCTGCCCTTGAGAATCTCCTCGTCGCGCAGTCCCCGCGCGTCCATGCACGACCCGCACAGCAGGACGCGGGCCTTCTTGGTGAGGACTCCCTTGAGCATCCGCTCGATGTTGTAGAAGCCGGTGGGCGTCTTCTGCCCTGACTTGGCGGAGGAGACCGCGTCCGCCATCAGGAACACGGTCAGATCCTTGCCCTCATGCTTGCCGAGGAGGCTGAGCGCCAGCCGCAGGCCGTTGTAGGTCCGCTCGGTGCCGTAGGGCGGGTCGTTGAGGATGATCAGGGTCTTCACGGGTGCCTCTCCTTGGTTCGGGGGTGCGAGCTCGCACTCTCCACCGGCAGCCCCGCCTCGCGCCACTCAGGAACGGCGCTCCGCTCGACGGACCGAGGGCTCGCGCTCGGCATTTTCGGCGGGGAGGACTCCTCGCCGCTGCCTGCCACAGAGGCAGGTGCTTCAAGGCACCGCAGTCGGATTCCAGCTGCACCGCCAATTCTCGCTGAGCGCATCGAGTGCCCCGAGCTCCGCCGGGGTGAGCGCGAAGTCGAAGACCTGGGAGTTCTCCTCGATCCGCCTGCGGTGCACCGATTTGGGGATGACCACCACGTCGTGGTCCAGGCACCAGCGGATGAGGATCTGCGCCGGACTCTTGCCGTGGGCCTCGGCGATGGCCCGCAGCTTCGGCTCGTCGAACCGCATCCCCTTGGTCAGCGGGCTGTAGGCCTCGAGCTGAATCTCCTGGGAGCGGCAAAACTCCAGCAGCTCGCGCTGATAGAGGAAGGGGTGGAACTCCACCTGGTTGATCGCCGGGACCACGTTCGCCCTCTCCAAGAGCCGCTCCAGGTGCCGAACGGTGAAGTTGCTCACCCCGATCGCCCGCACCTGCTCGTCCTCCAGCAGATCCTCCAGCGCCCGCCAGCTCTCCTCGCGCAGCCCCTCCACCGGCCAGTGGATCAGGTACAGGTCCACATAGTCGAGCTTGAGCTTCTTGCGGCTGCGCTCGAAGGCCCGCAGCGCCTGGTCGTGGCCGTGGTCGTCGTTCCAGAGCTTGGTGGTGACGAAGAGCTCCTCGCGCCGGAGGCCGCTCTCGGCGATGGCCTCCCCGACGTCGGCCTCGTTGCCGTAGGCCGCCGCGGTGTCGACCAGCCGGTAGCCGAGCTCCAGCGCGTCGAGCACTGCCTGCTTCGTGGGCGCCCCAGGGGGCGAACGGTACACGCCCAGCCCGAAGATCGGCATCCGCACGCCGTTGTTGAGCGAAACCGTCGAGTCGATCTTCTTGGCTTCCATGGGCCCCTCTCGCGGCGCCAGCCGAGCGCTCCCCTGGATGCTCGCGGCTGCGGCCCGCGCCCGCCACCGAAAAGTGAAGTTGCGGCGCCTGTGTCCTGCCCGCCAGTGCGTGGTTGGCAACTGTCCTGGGTGAACATAGAATCGCCGCCCCTCGGAGGACGGAATGCAAATCGAACTGACCGACATCCAGCGCGAGATCCAGAAGACCTGCCGCGACTTCGCCGCCAAGGAGCTCACCCCCAACGCCCGCAAGTGGGACGAGGAGCACACCTTCCCGCAGGCCGCGGTCAAGGAGCTGGGCCAGCTCGGCCTGATGGGCGTGGCCATCCCCGAGCAGTGGGGCGGGGCGGGTCTGGACTCGGTCTCCTACGCGGTGGCCATGGAGGAGATCAGCCGCGGCTGCGCCAGCACCGGGGTGATCATGAGCGTCAACAACTCGCTCTGGTGCGACCCGATCAACAAGTTCGGGACCGACGCCCAGAAGGAGAAGTGGCTCAAGCCCTTCGCCTCCGGCCAGAAGCTGGGCTCGTTCGCCCTCACCGAGCCGCAGTCCGGCTCCGACGCCGCCGAGATGAAGACCACCGCCCGCCGCCAGGGCGACTACTACGTCCTCGACGGCTCGAAGAACTTCATCACCAACGGCCCCCAGGCCGACGCGGTGCTGGTCTTCGCCATGACCGACATCGCCAAGAGGCACAAGGGGATCAGCGCCTTCCTGGTCCCCACCGACGCCAAGGGCTTCAGCCGCGCCAAGCCCGACAACAAGCTCGGCATCCGCGCCAGCCACTCCTGCAGCCTGTTCTTCGAGGACTGCAAGATCCCGGTCGAGAACCGCATCGGCGCCGAGGGCGACGGCTTCAAGGTCGCCATGGCCACCCTCGACGGCGGGCGGATCGGCATCGCCAGCCAGGCGCTGGGCATCGCCCGCGCCGCCTTCGAGGAGGCGCTCGCCTACAGCCGCGAGCGGCGCGCCTTCGGCAAGCCGATCAGCGAGCACCAGGCCATCGCCTTCATGCTCGCCGACATGGCCACCGAGCTCGATGCCGCCCGCCTGCTCGTCTGGAACGCCGCCTGCCTGAAGGACAAGGGCGCGCGGTACTCCAAGGAGTCGGCCATGGGCAAGGTCTACGCCTCGGAGATGGCCTCGCGGGTCGCCCACAAGGCGATCCAGATCTTCGGCGGCTACGGCTTCACCAAGGAGTACGACGCCGAGCGCCACTACCGCGACGCCCGCATCACCGAGATCTACGAGGGGACGAGCGAGATTCAGCGCATCGTGATTTCCGCCTCGCTGCTCAAGGAGTAGCGGCGAGGATCCTCTAGGAGGCTCTGTGAAAATCCTCAGCACTGTTCTGTTGGCCCTGGCGCTGGCGCCGGGGCTCGCGGCCGCCGAAGACAAGAAGGTCGGCGGCGACTTCCCCGACCTGAGCTCGGTCCTCAACGACCTGCCGCCGCCCAACAAGCCGGACGCCAAGGCCCCTCCCAAGGCGGCGCCCAAGCAGCAGCCGCTGCCGGACATGAAGCCCGTCGCCCGTCCCGATCCGGAGGAGAAGCCGGCGGTGGTTCCGGCGATCGAGACCCAGCCGGCGGCGGCTCACGCCCCGGCGCCCACTCCCGCCAAGCCCGGCCTCGACGTCAGCCGCATGCTCTGGGACCCGGAGTCGATCCGGCAGGTGGTGAAGTTCCACATGCCCGAGATCCAGGAGTGCTACGAGAAGGTGCTTGCCGACACCGGCAAGAAGCTGCAGGGGCGGATCGTGGTCGGCTTCATCGTCGAGCCCACCGGCCTGGTGAGGGAGGCGAGGGTGCTGCCGAAGAAGTCCACCCTCAAGGACGACCGCATCTCCGACTGCGTCCTCGACATCCGCCGCTGGCAGTTTCCCAAGCCCGGCGACGACCGCATCTATCCGATGGAGTACCCGTTCGACCTGAAGATCCTCAAGTAACGCCTCCGGTCGACGCCGCACCGCCCTGACCCGGGCCGGCCACCGCCGTCGGCCCTCGGGAGCAACCATGTTCACGCCCAACGAGACCCAGGCCGCCATCCGCGACGTGGCGCGCAAGTTCGCCCGCGAGAAGATCGCCCCGGTGGCGGCCCAGCTGGCCAAGGAGGAGCGCTTCCCCACCGAGCTGCTGCGGGAGTGCGCTTCTCTGGGACTGCTGGGCGTGAACCTCCCCGAGCAGTACGGCGGGGCGGCGGCGGGCGTGGTCGCCTACTCGCTGGCGATCATGGAGACCGCCGAGGCCGACGCGGCCTTCGCGGTGGCGGTGGCGGTCAGCAACATGGTGGGCGAGCTGATCAACGCCTTCGGCACCGAGGAGCAGAAGCAGCGCCACCTGCCCAGGCTGACCAGCGGCGAGCACCTGTGCGGCGCCTTCGCCCTCTCCGAGGCCCAGAGCGCCAGCGACGCCGCCGGCATGGCCACCACCGCCGAGCGGCGCGGCGACAAGTACGTCCTCAACGGCTCCAAGCAGTGGATCAGCCACGGCGGACACGCCGGAGTGATGGTGGTCTGGGCCAAGACCGACAAGTCGGCCAGGGGCGCCCGGGGAATTTCGGCGTTCCTGGTCGAGAAGGGCGCCAAGGGGCTCATCGTCGGCAAGCCCGAAGACAAGATGGGCCTGCGCTCCAGCCAGACGGTGCCGCTGCAGTTCGAGGAGCTGGAGGTGCCGGCCTCGAGCATGCTCGGCAAGGAGGGCGAGGGCTTCAAGCTGGCGATGATGGCCCTCGACGGCGGGCGGATCGGCATCGGCAGCCAGGCGGTGGGCGTCAGCCGCGCCGCCCTCAAGGCCGCCCTCAGCTACGGCAAGGACCGCCAGGCCTTCGGCAAGCCGATCGCCGACAACGAGGCGATCCAGTGGTTCCTCGCCGACATGGCCACCGAGATCAAGGCCGCCGAGTTGCTCACCTGGCGCGCGGCCTTCCTCAAGGAGAACAAGCGCCCGTTCACCCGCGAGGCCTCGATGGCCAAGCTCTTCGCCAGCGAGATGGCGCAGCGGGCGGTGGACAAGGCGGTGCAGATCCACGGCGGCTACGGCTACATCGACGAGTTCCCGGTGGAGCGCTACTTCCGCGACGCCCGGGTGCAGACCATCTACGAGGGGACCAGCGAGATCCAGCGGCTGGTGATCGCCCGCGACCTGCTCAAGCAGGGCTGAGGCGCCGACGCATCGGTGGGCGAGCCTCCCTTTGCCCTCGCGCAATCGCAGAAAACGACTAGGATTCGCCGGTCGGAGGGGACCGTGAGCACGAGAGCAGGATCGGCATGAACGCTCGCTGGCGCTTCTACCTCAACGTCCGGACTGAGAAGACCGCGCGGCGGATCCTGGGCAAGGTGGCCCGGAGCTTCCGCAGCCGGACCATCGATCTGCAGGTCAAGAAGCACGAGCGCAGCGGCAACTACGTGGCCTCCTTCGAGAACCGGCTGCGCAGCCGCTCGTGGCCGGGGGCGGTGGTCGAGGCCCTGGGCCGGGCCCAGCACGTCGCCCGCGGCTGGATCGTCCTCGGCGACATCGGCGAGAACCTCGAGGCCTTCAGCCGCGAGCCCAAGATGCCCTACGTGCTGTCGGCCGAGCTGATGCTGTCGCGCAAGGGCTGAGCCGCTCAGCTCTCCTCGTCCCAGGCGCTGCGGTAGCCGCCGACCGCGGTGGCGTGCTCGATGAATGCCTTGAAGAACGGGTGCGCCGAGACGGTGGCGCTGTCCCCGACCATCAGCAGGTGCCGCCTGGCGCGGGTGATGGCCACGTTCATCCGGCGAATGTCCGCCAGAAAGCCGACCTCGCCCTCGCTGTTGCTGCGGGTCAGGCTCACCACCACCGCCTCGTTCTCCCGGCCCTGGAAGCCGTCCACGGTGTCGACCTCGAGCTCGTCCTGCGGCAGCAGCGCGCGCAGCGCCTGCACCTGGGCTTCGTAGGGGGCGATCACGGAGATCTGAGCGGGCCTCACTCCCGCCGCCAGCAGCTCGCGCACCTTGGCCGCCACCAGCTCCGCCTCCTGCGGGTTGCGCCGGCTCTCGCTGCCCTCGGCCAGCTCTTCGTCGAAGCCCTTGCCGGCAGTGTCGAGAAAGACCAGCGGGACAGTGGTCAGTGAGGTCGCCTCCACCGCCGGCAGCTCCGAGAGCAGGTGGCGCGCCACCGCCCGGTGAGCCCGGAGCTGTCCCTCGTAGAGCGCCCGGGACGGGAAGGCCATGATGGATTCGTGCATGCGGTGCTGCTCGCAAAGCATCCGCGCGGTCTCGGAGCCGTGCAGCTCGAGCAAGCGCTCGAAGAGCGAGCGCGACAGGCCGGCGCGAGCGGCCTCGGGCGAGAGAACGGTCGGAGGCAGCTGGCGATGGTCGCCCGCCAGGATCGCGCGCCGCGCGTGGAGGATCGGCAGCAGCGCCGAGGGCTCGGTGGCCTGCGTCGCCTCGTCCACCACCGCAAGATCGAAGAGCTCGTCGCGCAGGACCTCTCCCATCGAGCCGGTGCAGGTGGCGAAGACCACCCTCGCGTCGCGGACGATCCGCGAGCGCACTCCGCGCAAGAGCTCCCGCGCCTCGGAGAACAGCCGCCCGGCCTCGGCCCGCAGCTGCCGGGATTCGGCATAGCGATCGGCCCCGCGCCCGCGGGCGGCCAGCTTTTTCGAGCGCGCCAGCAGCTCGTGCGCCTCGTCGAGCAGCTCCCGCCCGGCGATGTTGACCTCGTTCGCCTCCACCTGCTCGTCCAACGTCCACGGCAGCAGCGCCTCGCTCACCCGCGCCACGTGCCCGATGCGCACCGCCTCGAGCCCGGGCCGCGCCAGCCGCGCCAGCACGTTGTCCACCGCCATGTTCGAGGCCGCCGAGACCAGCACCCGCTCGCCGTTCGCCAACGCGCGCTCGACCACCTCCGCCAGCACCGTGGTCTTGCCGGTGCCCGGCGGCCCGTGGATCAGGGCGAAGTCCTGCGCCGACAGCGCCAGCTGTAGCGCTTCGTTCTGCTCCGGATTCAGCTCGTCGCTGGGCTCGAATTTGCTCGGAAGGAAGGCCGGCGCGCGCTCTCCCACCAGCAGCCGGCGCCAGCGCTCGAGGTGGCGGGCATCTCCCCTGGCCAGCCGCGCCAGCCCCAGCCGCTGCCGCTCGTAGGTGACCTCGCTCGGCAGCAGCTCCAGGCAGACCTGCCCGGACTCGACCCAATCCGGCGGCGGGGCGTCGAAGGCCACGAAGATCCCGGCCCGCGACAGCCGCGAGACCACCCCCGAGGGCGGCTCCTCATCGGGCTCCGCTCGCCGCCGCAGTACGCGAACGAGCGAGCCCGCGCCGATCAAGGAAGAGGGAAGGCCTCGCGACGGGTTGGCCGGCCGCAGCTCGAGCAAGACCCGCCCGGCCAGCGCCCGCGAATCGGCCGCCTTCAGATCGAGAAGCGCATGCCCGAGCGCCTGGCGCCCTTCGAAGGAGAGGGATGACCGCTCGCTCTCGTAGCGGGCCTTCTCTTCGCGCCGCTCCAGCTCGAGCAAGCGTTCGAGCGTCGCGAGGTGTTGGGCGAGGTCCATGGCGCCGGCATCCTAGCGGCGTTCCTGCCTTCCGAGCCTGCTCATCGACGCCCGAAATCGCGGGGCCGCTGCGCGCCGCGGTGGGCAGCTTTGATAGGGACGGCCGCATGTTCCGCTCCTTGGGCAAGCAAGCAGCTCGAGTTGAGCGTCTGCTCGAGCGCCCGCTCTACGCCCAAGCGTTCGGTCGCGCGCGGAGAGGAACCGCGGGTCCTAGGGAAGGGAGGGGCGCATGGATTTCAAGCAGCTGCTCTCGGAGCTGATGGGCATCGCCAACCAGCCGCAGCCGATCGCCAGCGTCTACTTGGACGTCCGGAGGGACAGCGAGCATTCGCGCCAGGCGCTGCGAATCTTCGTCCGCGACGAGATCAGGCGGGCCCTCAAGGCCCTCCCGGACGAGGACGCCAAGGAGGCGCTGAGGAAGACGCTGCATCCGATCGAGGAGTACGTCGAGGGGCTGCTGCGCCAGCGGCACGAGGAGCCGGAGGCCGGGCTGGCCATCTTCGCCAGCGCACCGCTCGGGCTGTTCCGGGTGGTCGGGACCAGCCTCCCGTTCGCGCCGCAGGAGTTCCACCTGGCGCCGCGGCCGCGGCTGATCTCGCTGATGCGGCAGCTCAGCGCGCCGCCGCTGATCGTAGAGGCGGTCGACAGCGAAGGGGCGCGGCTGTACGAGCTGGGGACCGGGACGGTGGATCTGGAGGCGCGCTTCGACCGGCCGTTCCCGGGGATGCACCACCAGGGCGGCTGGAGCCAGCGCAACTTCCAGCAGCACCTGGGCCAGCTGCGCCAGCGCAACCTCCAGGCCGGCGCCGAGCCGCTGATCCGGCTGTCCGATGCGCTGCCGGAGGCGGCGGTGGTGTTGGCGGGCCAGTCCTTCATCCTGGCGCGCTTTGAGGAGGAGCTGCCGCAGCGCACGCGGGAGCGGGTGATCGGCAGGCTGTCGCTGCCGTCGGGGCTGCGCAACGGCGAGCTGCGCGATCTGCTGGTGCGCGAGGCCCGCGGGCAGCTGATGGAACACCTGGCCAATCGGCGGGCCGGAATGCGCCAGGCGGTGATGTACGACATCTCGCGCAACGGCGGCCAGGCGGCGATGGGCATCGACGCGACCACTCAGGTGGTGCTCGAGGGCCGGGCCCATCGGCTGCTGCTGGACAGCGACCTGGCGCGCGCCGGGTGGCGCTGCACCAGGTGCCAGGCCATCGGCAGCGAGGAGAACGCGAGCTCGACGCCCTGCCCGAGCTGCGCGGGGCCGCGGGAGGCGGTGAACCTGCCGGAGGAGCTGGCGCGGCGGGTCGCCCGCGACGGCGGAGAGGTCGTCTTCCTGCGCGGCGAGGAGAGGATGCCGCCGGGCACCGGCATGGCGGTGTGGCTGCGCCGGCCGCGGCCGGAGGCGAGGGTGGAGCTGGGCGCGCCGCTCTCCCCGGCGCCGGCGTGACGAGGAGGGACTGAGCCTCAGGGCTGGGCGAGGGCCAGGAAGTCGCGGAGCAGGGCCTGGGCGCGCTCGTCGGCGCGCCGCTGGGCGGCCTCGAAGCTCTCTGCGGCGGCGATGGCTTCGCGCAGCTCGAGGTAGAACTTGGCCTTGGGCTCGGTCCCGCTTGGCCGGGCGATGATCCGGCCGGCGCCCTCCAGCTCGAAGACCAGCACGTCGCTGGGCGGCAGGTCCACCTTCTCCTCGCCGGCGCTCGAGCGCTTGATGCCCACCGAGAGATCGGTGGTGGAGAGAACGCGGGTCTTGCCGATCGCCGCCGGCGGCGAGGAGCGCAGCCGCTTCATGATCTGCTGGATCTGCGCCGCGCCGCTGGCCCCGGGCAGCACCAGGCTGTGCTGCAGGCTCTTGAAGTAGCCGAAGCGCCGGTAGATCTCCTCCAGGTACTGCAGCACCGTCTTGCCGCGCGACTTGCAGATCGCCGCCAACTCGGCGAAGACCGCCGCGGCGCTGATGCCGTCCTTGTCGCGGACGATGGTCGAGATGCAGTAGCCCAGCGCCTCCTCGTAGCCCATCACGAAGTCGACCTTGCTCTCCTTCTCGAGGGCGATAGCGCGGTTGGCGATCCACTTGAAGCCGGTCAGGGTCTGGGCGTAGCGGACGCCCAGCTCCTTGGCCATCTGGCCGAGCAGGGTGGAGGAGACCACGGTGGTCACCACCAGGCGCTCGCGCTCGGCCTTCCTCTCGGTGAGCAGGAAGTAGCCGAGCAGCGCGCCCACCTGATCGCCGGTGAGCTGCAGGTAGTCGCCCGGGCCGCGGCGGACCGCGATCGCCAGACGGTCGGCGTCGGGGTCGTTGGCGATCACCAGCTCGGCGTCCTTCTCCCGGGCCAGCGCCAGCGACAGGTCCATCGCCCCCTTCTCCTCGGGATTGGGGAAGCGGACGGTGGGGAAGGCGCCGTCGGGCTCGAACTGGGCGGCCACCTTGTGCACCAGGGTGAAGCCGGCCTGGGACAGCGCCTGCATCGCCAGCTTGCCGCCGACCCCGTGCATCGGGGTGTAGACGATGGTCAGGTTGCGCCCGATCTCCGGGCGCAGCACCAGCTCCTTGATCGCCGCCAGGTAGCGCCGCTCCATGTCCTCGCCCAGCAGCTGCAGCTGGCCGCTCTCGCGCGCCTCGGCCAGGGAGGGCATCGGCAGCTCGCGCAGGTCGCCGACCTTGGCGATGGCGGTGCTGATCCCCTTGTCGACGGGCGGGATGATCTGGGCGCCGTTGTCCCAGTAGACCTTGTACCCGTTGTACTCGGGCGGATTGTGGCTGGCGGTGACCATCACCCCCGCCGCGGCGCGAAGCTGCTTGACCGCGAAGGCGGTGAGCGGGGTCGGGCACAGGTGTTCGAAGAGGTAGACGTCGAGCCCGGCGCCGCAGATCGCCCGCGCCGCCTCTTCGGCGAACTCGCGGCTCATCCGCCGCCCGTCGTAGCCGACCACCACCCCGCGCCGAGCGGCGTCGGGCATCGACGAGAGCAGGTAGCTGGCCAGGCCCGCGCTCGCCCGGCGAACGACCGCCCGATTCATCCGCATCGGGCCGCCGCCGAGGATCCCGCGCAGGCCGGCGGTGCCGAACTCCAGCTCGCCTGAGAAGCGCTCGGCCAGCTCGGCCCCGGCTCCGCGGCCGAGCAGCTGCGACAGCTCCTCCCGGGTCGACGGGTCGGGGTCCTGGGCGATCCAGCTCTCCACTGCGCGGCGAAGCGAGGCATCCATGGCGGTAGCTCCTCGAGAGGGCGGGCAATCCTAGCGGCTCGGGGCGGGGCTTCAAACAGCCGAGTGCAGGCCGCCCGCGCGCTCCAAAGGCGGTCGGCGCGCGGTCCGCGAAGCCAGCAAGAACGCGGGGATAGGCCGTATCGCCCGGTTGTTCAGTTGGCTATAATCGATTTCGCTGAGAAGCACCCAGGGCAGCGGCACACTGAGCAGCGCCGAGACGAGGGCGCCCCCTACCTCCGGGCCCCCTCCACAAACATGAAAAAGAACTTCATCCTCGACACCAACGTCCTGCTGCACGATCCCAAGGCTCTTTTCTCCTTCGACGACAACAACGTCATCATCCCGATCTACGTCATCGAAGAGATCGACCAGTTCAAGCGCGACCTCTCCGAGCTGGGTCGCAACGCCCGCCAGGTCGCCCGCTATCTGGATAGCTTCCGCTCCGAGGGAAACCTGGGCGACGGGGTGGCCACGCCCAAGGGCGGGCAGATCCGGGTGGTGTTCACCGAGCGCGAGCTGCCGCCGGAGATGGTGGCCGGCACCAGCACCGACAACCGCATCATGGCGGTGGCGCTGGACACCCGCGACTCGGACAAGACCATCCCCAGCATCTTCGTCACCAAGGATGCCAACCTGCGCATCCGCGCCGACGCGCTGGGGTTGGTGGCCAGCGACTACGACGCCGAGCGGGTGGAGATCAGCGACCTCTACACCGGCTACGCCGACATCAACGTCCCGGCGAGCCTGGTGGACCTGCTCTACAAGAACGGCGAGATCGAGCTCGACCTGGCCGAGCACTGCCCGAACCAGTTCGTGGTGCTGCGCGACGAGCAGAACCCCTCGCACACCGCGATGGGCAAGTTCGCCCCCGCGCGCGGGCCGAACAAGGTGATCCCGGTGCAGCGGGCGCCGAAGGAGGGCGTGTGGGGCATCCGCCCGCGCAACATGGAGCAGACCTGCGCCCTCGATCTGTTGCTGTGCGACGACATCAAGCTGCTGACCATCGTCGGCAAGGCCGGCACCGGCAAGACCCTGCTGGCCATCGCCGCCGGCCTGCAGAAGGCGATGGAGGAGCAGCTCTACAGCAAGCTGCTGGTCAGCCGGCCGATCTTCCCCTTGGGCCGCGACATCGGTTATCTGCCCGGCGACGTCGAGGAGAAGCTCAATCCCTGGATGCAGCCCATCTTCGACAACGTGGAATTCCTGATGAACATCAGCCGCTCCGACAAGAAGTCGGGGCGCGGCTACCACGAGCTGATGGACCTGGGGATCCTGGAGATCGAGCCGCTGACCTACATCCGCGGTCGCTCGATCCCCAACCAGTTCATCATCGTCGACGAGGCGCAGAACCTGACCCCGCACGAGGTGAAGACGATCATCACCCGCGTCGGCGACGGCACCAAGATCGTCCTCACCGGCGACCCGTACCAGATCGACAACCCCTACGTGGACTCCACCAACAACGGCCTGGTGCACGTGGTCAACCGCTTCAAGAACGAGAAGATCGCCGGCCACATCACCATGACCAAGGGCGAGCGCAGCCCGCTGGCCGAGCTGGCGGCGAACCTCCTCTAGAGAGAGCTCATGAGCACGACCTGGCAGTTCAGCAGGCTCTACCGCGGGGCCGAGCGGCGCCTGCCGCTGAGCGCGGACATCGGGCTGCGCCTGGCCACCCAGCTCGGGCTCGCCGAGGGGGCCAAGGTGGCCGACCTGGGCAGCGCCAACGGACAGCTGGCGCTGCTGCTGGCCAAGGAGCACGCCGCGCAGGTGACCTGCGTGGACCCCGACCCGTCGGCGCTGGCCGAGCTCGCCGGCGCCGCCAAAGACGAGGGCCTGGAGGCCAGGATCACCGGCGTCTGCGCCGAGCCGTCGCAGGCCGAGCTGCCCAAGGAGTCGTTCCAGGCGGTGGTGGCGGAGAGCTCGCGGCTGGTGGCGGGCAGCGTCAAGGAGGCCGCCGAGAAGGTGCGCTCGCTGCTGGCCCCGGATGGCCGGGCGGTGCTGGTGGTTCGGGCGAGGGTGGGGCTGCAGCTGCCGGAGGCGGTGGCGGGCTTCTACCAGCAGCGGTCGGAGCCGCTGCACTTCCCGCGCGAGCTGCTGCACGAGCTCGAGCAGGGCGGTTTCGAGCCGCTGCACGCCGAGGCGGTGCCCGACCAGGTGATGGACGACTACTGGGGCTTCGTCGAGCAGGAGCTGCCCAAGGCCGACGGCGACATCGATGTCGATCGGCTCCAGCGCGAGATGGACCTGTTCCGCCGCGAGGGCGCGCGCAGCTGCGTCAACACCCTGGTGCTGCTGGGCCGGCGCAAGGAGCCGGGGGAGCGGCCACCGCCGGCGCGCGGCGAGGAATAGCGTGGTCTCTCGCCTGTCGCTGGCGCTCGGCGCACTCGTGTCGGCTGCGCTCGCCGCCGAGGTGCGCGCCGCCGAATCCAAGGGCTCCTCGGCCGATGCCGGGCTCTACTTCCTGCTGACCATCGTCGACCTCCCGGACGGCGGGACGGAAGACGCGGGCGATGCCGGCTCCGGTCGCCTCGACGGCGGGGCGCGCCGCGGCGCGCGCGATGCGGGAACGGACGGTGGGCGGGATGCAGGATCCGAACCCGGGGCCGACGGCGGGGCTGTCGGCGCCGTGGCAGATGCCGGCCCGCTCGACCCCTGCGCCGAGCAGGTAGCCCGGCTGGAGCGACGTCGCGCCTGGCTGTTGGAGCGCCGGTTGGAGCAGTTCGCGCGCGGTGGAGCGCCCAATCCCGAGCTCGGCATCCCGAACATGATCGGAGTCTGGTGCGAGGATCACCCCGGCCACGAGGAGTGCGTGCTGACGCCGGTGACGCTGGAGATGACCACCGAGGAGCTGGCCTGGCGTCCGGACAGCACGCCCGAGGATCGCGACTCGCACGTGATCCTGATGACCCGGGCGGTGGCCCAGTGCCGCAGCGCGGCCTCCGGGCGAGCGTGGTGGAGCCCGTAGCCTTTCTCAGGCGCTCTCGATCAGGTCCTCGGCGTCGATGACCTCGGCCGGCTGGACAGCCGCCTCATTGGCGGCCAGCCGCTTCTGCGAGAGCTGGATGAGGAAATCCTCGACCTGGGGATAGCTCTGCACCAGCTCCTCGTAGGCTTCCCGGGCCAGGAAGGCGGCGGCGCTCTTGCGCAGGGCGCTGACCGTGGCGCTGGCTGGCGCGCCGCTGACCAGCGACATCTCGCCGAAGACGTCGCCGTCCTTGAGCACCTTGAGCGTCACCGGCTCGCCCTGGGCGTCCTTCTTGGCCACCGAGAACTCGCCGGAGAGGATCAGAAAGAGGCCCGGGGAGGGCTGGCCTTCGGTGATGACGCGCTCCCCGGCGCCCACGATCTTGCCGCGGAAGCGCTGCAGCACCAGGCCGCGGTGACCGCTCTCGAGTTGGGTGAAGAGCGGGGCGGTGGCCAGCAGGTTCATCGCCAGCCGGCGCTGGGCGAACTCGGCCAGCACCTTGGGCACGCTGGGGTGGTTGCGGGCGACGAAGTCCAGGTCGTCGCGCGAGATCTCGAAGAGCTCGACGTCCTCGACCGAGTAGATCGACGCCGAGCGCGGGGCGCCGGTGAGCAGGGCCAGCTCGCCGAACAGCGCGCCGCCGAGCAGCGTCGCCAGCTGGCGCGGCGGGGCCTCCTCGCGCACCACCCGCACCTTGCCCGAGGCGATGACGAAGACCGAGTTTCCCGGGTCTCCCTGCTTGACCACCACCTGGCCGTCGCCCAGCTCGCGCAGGCTCATCCGCTCGACCAGCTCGACGAAGGCCGGGGCATCGAGGTCGGCGAACAGCGGCAGGGGCGGCCGGCGCCTGGTGTCGGCGGCCGGGCCGTCGTCGTCGCAGAGCAGCGCCTCCATCGCCCGCTCCACCAGCTCGGCGCCGCGCAGCCCGCTCAGGTCGCCGGCCACGTCCTCCTCGCTGTACGTGGCGGGCGCGACCGCCGCCGCCGGCGAGGTGGGCACTGCGGCGCGGGCGCTCTGGTGGATGCGCAGCAGCGTCTGCTTGAGCAGCTTCTCGGCGGGGTTGAAGCGCTGGGCGAGCTTCACCGCCATGATCGCCGACAGCAGGTAGTTGCGGCGCAGCAGCCCCTCGGCGGCCTCGTTGAGGACGACCATGGCCCGTTCGCGCTCTCCCAGCTCGGCCAGGGCCCGCGCGGCGCCCAGCCGCGAGCGGTGGTCGGCCGGGACCCGGCGCACCGCCTCGGCCAACAGCGCCAGCGCCGCCTCGAGCTGCCCCTGGCGCAGGGCCTGGTTGCCGCGTTGGAAGAGCGTGTCCATGGAGTCCTCCCCCTGCGAACTTCTCCCGGGAGAGGAAGACTCTACCGCCGCCCCCGAGCGCGCGTCAGCCGCCGATGGTCTACCAGTGAGCCCGACCGAGCGAAGGCGGCTCGAGCGGATTGACCCCTCCCTGGCCGAAAACCAAGCTGCCGGAAGAGGAGGGCTCTCCGTGACCGGATATCTCCAACAGCACCTGGCTGCCTCGGCGAGTCTGCTTGTGCTCGCAGCATTGGCGGCGGCCTTCATTCGCGGCTGGTGGCTGGGTTATCCCGCCGCCGGGCTGGCCGAGTCGATTCTCTCGGCCAAGGAGCAGGAGATCGTCGCCGCCAGCTCCGACGCGCTCTTCCCGGCGATCGGGCCGATGCGGCTGTCAGGTTCGCAGGCCGGAGCGGTGGCCTACTTCGATCGGCTGCTGCGCGGGGTCCCGCCGCGGCACCGGCTGCTGTTGCGGATGCTGCTGCTGCTGGTCGAGCACGGCCCGTGGATCTTCTCCTTCCAGCGGCGGCTGACCCGGCAATCGCCGCAGCAGCGCTCGGCCACCATGGAGGGCTGGCGCACCAGCGAGCTGTACCTGCGCCGCGCCGCCTTCACCAGCCTGCGGACCTTCCTGACCATGGCCTACCTCGCCAATCCCGAGGTGGCCTCGGCGCTGGGAGTGGTGGCCTGCCGGCACCCCTTCGCACTGGAGCTGCGGTCATGAGCAACTCGGCAGGCCGTCCACACGAGGGCGTGCGGGTGTTCGCCGACTATCGCGGCCCCGTCCGTGAGAAGTGCGACGCGCTGGTGATCGGCTCGGGGCCGGGCGGCGGAGTGGCCGCCTGGGAGCTTTCGCGGCGTGGCCTGGAGGTGGTGCTGGTCGAGGAGGGGCCGCCGTTCTCGCGAGACGATCTACGGCTGGAGGTCGGCGAGACGCTGCACCGCATGTTCCGGGAGAACGGCCTGCGCGTGGCCCGTGGCAACTTCTTCATGCCCACCATGCAGGCCAACGCGCTCGGCGGCGGCTCGCTGGTGAACTCGGCGATCTGCCTGCGGCCGCCGGGCTGGGTCTTCGACAAGTGGGCCGAGCAGAGCGGGCTGGCGGACCTGGCGGCCGGCGCGCTCGATGCCGACTTCGAGGTGGTCGAGGGGCTGTTCGGGGTCTCGGCCACCGAAGAGCGGGTGGCGGGGGAGCGCAACCTGCTGTTCAGGCGCGGCTGCCAGGCGCTGGGCTGGAGCAGCGAGCCGATGCCGCGCAACGTGACCGGCTGCCAGGGCAGCGGGGAGTGCCTCACCGGCTGCCGCAACGGCGCCAAGCAGTCCACCGACATCACTTGCATCCCCGCCGCCATCGCCGCGGGCGCCCGGGTCTACAGCAGCGTGCGGGCCGAGCAGCTGATCCTCGACGGCAAGCGGGTGAGCGCGGTGCGCGGCCACGCGGTCGAACCGTTCACCGGACGCGAGAGCCATCCGGTGGAGATCGAGGCCCGGCAGGTGGTGCTGGCCGCGGGCTGCATGGCTACTCCGGTGATCCTGCAGCGCAGCGGAATCGATGGCGGCGGCGAGGTGGGCGCGCACCTGATGGCCCACCCCGGGTACTCGATCATGGGGATCTTCGATCATCCGGTCGAGCCGTGGCGCGGGGCGACGCAGGGCTGGCACTGCACCGACTTCCTGCGCGAGGGAATGAAGCTGGAGGTCCTCTGGGCGCCCCCGGCGCTGCTGGCGATGCGCTTTCCCGGCTGCGGGGCGGCCTTCCAGGAGCACCTGCAGACCTTCTCGCGGATGGCGCCGTTCGACGTCATCGTCAGCGCCTGGCGGTCGCAGGGCAGGGTGCGCGCCCGCCGCGGCAGCTTCGATCCGGACATCCGCTACTCGCTCCATCCGCAGGACGCGCAGGTGATGCGCGACGGGATCGTGCGGCTGGCGGAGATCTGCTGGGCGGCCGGGGCGGTGGCGGTGCTGCCGGGCGTCCACGGGGTGCCGGACGTGCTGCATTCCAAGGAGGAGATGCGCCTGCTGCGCGAGCACCCCTTCAAACCGTCGGACGCGGTGCTCGGCTCGAACCACGTCTTCGGCAGCACGCGGATGGGCGCCGATCCGCGGAAGAGCGTGGTCGACTCGCGCGGCAAGGTTCACGGCATGGAGAACCTGTTCATTGCCGACACCGGGATCTTTCCGGGCTCCACCGGGGTCAACCCGATGCTCACCTGCATGGCCTTGGCGCGGCGGGTGGCGCGGGCGATGTGAGCCCGCCACGGTGGGATTGAACCGGTCCGCTCGAGTGCGCCGGAGTCGAAGGCGGCGGGGTCAGGCCGCCTGCATCGCCGCCGCCAGGCTCAGCAGCTTCTCGCTGACCGCCTTGGCGCTCGCGGGCCGGTCGGCCGGATCCTTGGCCAGGCAGCTCATCATCAGCGCCAAGAGCTCGTCGGTGATCTCCGGGCGCCACTGCCGCGGGTCGGGCACCGGGGTGTTGACGTGGTGGTAGAGCGCGCCGTTGGGATCGAACGGCGGGGCTCCGACCAGGCACTCGTAGAGCACGCCGCCCAGGGCGTAGGTGTCGGTGAAGCCGCCGATGCCCTCGCCCTTGATCTGCTCGGGGGCCATGTACACCGGTGTGCCGATCACCGTGGCCCGCCGGTCGCCGGACTCGCGCATCACGTGGGCCACGCCGAAGTCCATCAGCTTGGGCGCCCCATCGGCGCCGACCAGGATGTTCTCCGGCTTGACGTCGCGGTGGACGATCTTGCGGGCGTGGGCGTAGTCGAGCGCCGAGGCCACCGCGGCGATGAGCTGGGCCGCTTCGCGCATCGGCAGCGGCCCGCGCTGCAGCCGGTTGCGCAGGTCCTCGCCCTCCACCAGCTCCATCACCAGGTAGGGCGCGGTGCCCTCCAGGCCGGCGTCGAACAGGGTGACGATGTTCGGGTGGACCAGCTGGGCCACCGCCCGCGCCTCGCGCAGGAAGTAGTCGCGCATCCGCGGGTCGGCGCCGGCCTTGGCGTCCAGGACCTTGATCGCCACCGTGCGCCCCAGCTGCGAGTCCAGCGCCCGGTAGACCACGCCCATCGCTCCGCGGCCCAGCTCCCGCTCCACCACGTAGCGCGGCGGCACCCCGGTGCGGTGGTCGTCGGCGGGGTGCGGCAGCCCGGCGCCGCCCCATTCCACCGGCAGGTCGGCCGGACTGTTGAGAGGCATGGGCGCCGATTGGAACGGCGGCAAGCCGCCGCCGGGGGCCACCTCCAGCCGCGCCTGCAGCAGCCTGGTGCGAAAGGAGGCGTCGCGATAGCCGGGCTCGGACTGCTGGATCTCCTGCAGGATGGTGATCGCCTCGCGGGCGCGCCCCTGGGCTTCGAAGGCCCGGGCCATGCCGTAGAGCACGTCCTGGCGGCTGACGTTC
Organism: Myxococcales bacterium; assembly: GCA_037442205.1. Taxonomy (GTDB): domain Bacteria; phylum Myxococcota; class Myxococcia; order Myxococcales; family UBA5297; genus JBBIQS01. The sequence goes on along the minus strand of JBBIQS010000051.1, from coordinate 38,182 downwards.
CTGGGCGGATTGTCGAGCGCGGCGGCGAAGTGCTGGCTCGCCTCGAGGAAGTCGTTGCAGGCCATGCAGGCGCGGCCCAGCAGGAAGCGGCCCATCGGGCTCAGCGTCCCCTTGGAGAGCAGATGGCGGGCCTCGGCGGCCTTGCCGATCTCGAGCAGGGCCTGGGCGGCGCCGTCGTTGTCCCCCTTGGCCTGGAGCAGCTTGGCCCGCTGGGCCAGGTCGCCGGCGTCGGCGAGCATGGCCGCCGCGCGCTCGGATTGGCCGCGCTGCTCGAGCAGGGCCGCCGCGTCGCGCACCCGGCCCCGCTTGCACAGCGCCTCGACGGCCGGCTCCAGATCGCCGGCGTCGCTCCAGATCTTCACCGCTCCGTCGAGGTCGCCGGCCTGGACCAGCAGCTCGGCGGCGGCGGCGGCCGAGCCAGCGCGCAGATGAACGTCGGCGGCTCCCTTGAAGTCCTTGGCCTCGACGAGCAGCTTGGCCGCGCCCAGGCAATCGCCGGCCCGCTCCAGGGCGGCCGCCGCTTCGGCCGGCTTGCCCGCGAGCTGATAGGCACGGGCGGCGGCGCGCGGATCGTTGGCCTGCAAGAAGAGCAGGGCAGCCTTCTCCTGCTCGCCGTGCCACTGCAGGAGCTGGGCGGCGCCGGTCAGGTTGCCCAGGTCGCGGAGCATCTGGACGCCGTCATCGAGCGCGCCGCCGACCGCCAGGGCCTCGGCGGCGGCCGCCACGTCGCCCAGCTGCTTGAGGGCCGCGGCGGCCCCCTGCGCCAGCTCGCGGCGCCGGGCCTGATCGCCTTCGCGCCGGGCGGCCTCGGCCTGGGCCGCAGCGGCCGCGCGGGCCTCGCCCAGCTTCTTGTAGACCGCCGACGCCTCCAGGTGCTTGCCGGCAGCGGCCAGCGAGCGCGCCTCCTGCAGCCGCGAGCCCTTCGCCTCCTCGGCATTGCCGCCGCGCTCGAAGAGCCGGCCGGCGGTGGCGTGCAGTCCGGCGGTGCGCGCCAGCTGGGCCAGCGCCAGCGCTCCCTGGCGATCGAGCGCGTTCTTCGCCTCGAGGAGGTTGGCCCCCTGCTCGATGTCCTCCGGCTTGCCGCCGCGCAGGGCCTCCAGCGCGCCGGCCGGATCCTTGAGCGCCAGCCGAAGCTCACAGGCGCGCAGGCGGTCGCCCGCATCGATGTAGTGCTGAGCGGCGCGCCTGAGGTCGCCGGATTCCTCGAAGAGCTTGGCGGCGCCGAGGTGGTCGCCCCACTCCGTGCGCAGCAGGGCCTTCTTCTTCACCGCCCGCCGCTTGGCCACCCGGGCGAGCACCAGCGCGCCGGCGATCAGCGCCGCGGCACCAAGGCCGACCGGGAGGATGAGCTCCATCGAGGATGCGATCCCTTGAGGCGAATGCCGGGCCTCCGGCCCCGGGCAGAGGGCGCGCCAGAAGAGACCCAGACTCCGCAGGTTTACACTCCCTGCCGGGACAGATCAACGATGAGCTGGCCGCAGACAGCTCGGCCGCCGACCTTGCGGGCGGCGGCCGAAGAGCGGCGAGGGGGCTGGGCCGGCGCTCAGACGCGCTGGGCGCTGTGGAAGTCGAGCAGCTCCAGGGTCTGCTTCCACACCGACATCCGCACGTGGTCGCGGTAGCCCTCGGCGTCGCCGCCGATCTGGAACGGAACCTTGCTGTCCACCTTCATGTCGATGTCCTCGACCAGGAAGTCGTGGAGGTTCTCGTGGCTCCAGCGGCCGTGCCAGATGTTGGGGTAGAGGTTGGGGAGGATCTCGGTGGGGCCGATGTTGCCGACCCGCAGGTGCATCATCCCGCGGCGGGTGCCGGCGAAGGGGAAGACCTTGAAGTTGAAGCCGTAGCAGGGGACGGTGCCGCAGGCGGCCACGATCGCCGGGCCGCGGTAGAGCAGCGCCCCGGGGCCCATCGGGTTGCCGACCGGGCGGCCGTCGGGGCCGACGCGGTAGGCGATGCCGCGGGTCTTGATCTCCACCTCCGGGCGGCGGCGCAGCGAGTAGCTGGGGATGGTGCGCCCGGCGATGGCCAAGGCGTAGCCGGCGCCGCCCTTGATCAGCGAGCCGAACGGGCCGTGGCCCAGGGTGCGCTTGAGCTCGACGTAGTGGTTGAGGACCCCGGCGTCCAGGCCGATCCCGGCGAAGGGCGAGCGCTTCCCCTCGGCCACCAGCATCTCCAGCTTGAGCACCCCGTGGACCTGGCCGGCCCGGGCGCGCAGCACGTCGTCCACCACCCCGTCCCCGCGCATCGGCGAGGCGCCCACCAGGTTGGCCAGGGCATTGCCGGTCCCCAGCTTGAGCACGCCGAAGCGCGGCGCCCGCCAGGCCATCAGCGGCGACTGGGCCTTCTTGCGCTCCAGGGCGTTGTAGATCTCGTTGACGAAGCCGACGAAGGTCCCGTCGCCGCCGCCGGTGAACACCGTCTGGTAGCGGCGCTCGACCACCGTCTCGGCCACCGCCCGCGCCTCCTCGAAGGTGCGGGTCAGGAACAGGTCGCCCTCGGGGACCACGTGGGTCAGCGCCCGGCGCACCTTCTCATCGACCCGCTTGGCGTTGGCGTTGAGCAGCACCGCGACCTTCGACTCCTCCTGGCGCATCTCCACCGGGACGAGCTTGATGTCGAGGTCGGGTCGAATCGGGTGCACGTACATAATGCCTCCGGGGCTGCGCTCCAGGTGGCTGTCATCCATGGACGGCGCCCGGTTGTGCACGGGCGATGCCAGTCGTGACGCACCGTGGCGCCGCCGGCGAAAAGCGTCGGCCGGGCGGCAGGTTAGCGAAAATCCCGACATCGTCTTACACCGGCCGCCGGGCCAGGAAAATTGGCGAGCGGCGGTGGCAGGGTGCGAAGGCCATTACGCGGCTGGCGGCCGGCCGGGCAGGGGCCTTAGGGGCCCAACTGCCCGGGATGCTTGGCCTTTGGCCGGGCACAGGCGCGTTTGACAAGGCATCCCCTGTGGTTACGTTAGCCCTGTTTTCGGAAGCCAATCGAGAAACGCCAGCAATTATCGGAGGATATGGTGGGCAAGATCATCGGCATTGACCTCGGGACGACCAACAGCGTGGTGGCGGTCATGGAGGGGAAGGACGCGGTCGTCATCACCAACGAGGAGGGCAGCCGCCTGACTCCCTCGGTGGTGGCGTTTACCAAGGATGGCGAGCGGGCGGTCGGACAGGTCGCCAAGCGGCAGGCCATCCTCAACCCCGAGAAGACCATCTACTCGATCAAGCGCTTCATGGGCCGGCGCTTCGAAGAGGTGACGGACGAGACCAAGCTCGTTCCCTACCACATCGTGCGCGGCCCCAACGGCGACGCCCGGGTGCAGATCGACGGCAAGCAGTTCTCCCCGCCGGAGATCAGCGCCCAGGTGCTGCTCAAGCTGAAGCGGGCCGCCGAGAACTACCTGGGCCAGAAGGTGACCGAGGCGGTGATCACCGTCCCGGCCTACTTCAACGACGCCCAGCGCCAGGCCACCAAGGACGCCGGCGAGATCGCCGGGCTGACCGTCAAGCGCATCGTCAACGAGCCGACCGCGGCGGCGCTGGCCTACGGGCTGGACAAGAAGAAGAACGAGAAGATCGCGGTCTTCGACTACGGCGGAGGCACCTTCGACATCTCGGTGCTCGAGGTGGGCGAGAACGTGGTCGAGGTGATCGCCACCAACGGCGACACCCACCTCGGCGGCGACAACCTCGACCAGCGGGTGATGGAGTGGCTGATCGCCGAGTTCAAGAAGGAGACCGGCATCGACGTCAGCCACGACAAGATGGTGCTGCAGCGGCTCAAGGAGGCGGCGGAGAAGGCCAAGATCGAGCTCTCGAGCATGACCGAGACCGAGATCAACCTGCCGTTCCTGACCGCCGACGCCACCGGCCCCAAGCACCTCAACGTCAAGCTGTCGCGCGCCAAGTTCGAGCAGATGTGCGACGACCTGTTCCAGCGGGCGCTGGAGCCGACCAAGAAGTGCCTGGCCGATGCCAAGCTGTCGCCCAAGGAGATCGACGAGGTGGTGCTGGTCGGCGGCTCGACCCGCGTCCCCAAGATCCAGCAGGCGGTGAAGGACTTCTTCGGCAAGGAGCCCAACCGCACCGTCAACCCGGACGAGGTGGTGGCGGTGGGCGCGGCGGTGCAGGCCGGCGTGCTCTCGGGCGAGGTCAAGGACATCCTGTTGCTCGACGTGACCCCGCTGTCGCTGGGCGTGGAGACCTTGGGCGGGGTGATGACCCGGCTCATCGAGCGCAACACCACCATCCCCACCCGCAAGTCGGAGGTCTTCTCCACCGCGGCCGACAGCCAGACCACGGTCGAGATCCACGTGCTGCAGGGCGAGCGCGAGTTCGCCCGCGACAACCGGACCCTGGGGCGCTTCCACCTGGAAGGCATCCCGCCGGCGCCGCGCGGCATCCCGCAGATCGAGGTCACCTTCGACATCGACGCCAACGGGATCATGCACTGCTCGGCGAAGGATCGGGCCACCAACAAGGAGAACAAGATCACCGTCACCCACAGCTCGGGCCTGGCCAAGGGCGAGGTGGAGAAGATGGTGGCCGACGCCAAGGATCACGAGGCCGAGGACAAGGCCAAGCGCGAGGTGGCCGACACCCGCAATCGCGCCGAGCAGCTGGCCTACCAGATGGAGAAGCTGCTCTCCGAGAACAAGGCCAAGCTCTCCGCCGACATCGTCAAGGGCGTGGAGGAGGGCATCGCCGAGGTCAACAAGATCAAGACCAGCGACGACGGCGCGGCGATCAAGGCGGCGATGGAGAAGCTGGAGAAGGCCAGCCACGCCGCGGCGGCCGAGCTCTACAAGAGCGCGGCTCCCGAGGGCGGCCCGGGCGGTGCCGGCGGGCCGACCGGTGGCGGCGCCGCTCCCGGCGGCGAGAAGAAGGGCAAGGAAGACGTGGTCGACGCCGAGTTCCGGCCGAGCTAGTCGGAAACGCCCAGTAGAATCAGCAGGATAACGGGGCGGCGGACTTCGGTTCGCCGCCCCACTGCTTTTCCTTCGCCGGAGCTCGTGCCGCGAACCGAGAGACGCGGCTACCGCAAGCTGAAGATGTCCCGCAGCCGGGCGAAGATCCGGTTGCTCTCCATGGTGAGCGAGGCCTCGTGGGGCGCGGCCGAGCCGACCGCCCGGGCCTTGAGCTCTCCGCTGCGCAGGGCCAGGGCCTCGCTCAGCGAGCGGGCCAACTCCGGATTCGCCTTGAGGATTTCGGCGAAGGCCGGCCGGTCGACGCTCAGCAGGGTCGAGTCCTGGGCGGCGACCACGGTGGCGCTGCGGGCCTCGCCGGTGAGCAGCGACATCTCGCCGAAGAACTCGCCGCGCCGCAGCCGGGCCACCTCGGTCCCGTCCTGGATCCTGACTGCCATCTCCCCGGAGACGATCAGGAAGAAGGTCTGCCCCTCGTCGCCCTGGCGGATCACCTGCTCGCCGACCCCGAAGAGCTGCATCTTGGCCAGCCCCGCCAGCCGCAGCCGGGCCTGCTCGTCGAGCGGCTTGAGGAAATCGACGCTCGACAACAGCTGCGCCAGCTCGCGCCGCACCGTCTCCTGCTCCTGCTTGCCGGGCGCCTGGTGGATCATCACCGAGCGGGTGGGGAAGGGCAGAGTGAAGCCCTCGCGCCGCAGCCGGTACCAGAGCTGGCTGAGCAGCTCGGAGCGGACGTCGAAGATGCAGCCGAAGTCGTCGACGAAGTAGCGCGCCTGGTACTGGATGCCCGAGGCCTCGAACTTCACCGCCCGCACCACCGGGGCCGGCGCCCGGCGCACCTTGGGATGGGCGGCGATCACCTCGGCGCAGGCGTGGATCACCGCGTTGGGCGGCGACTCGTAGTCCACCTCGAACAGCAGGTCGTAGGCCACCCCGTCGCCGCTGCGCGAGTAGTTGATCAGCTGCTCCTTGCCGATGCTGCTGTTGGTGAGGATCACCTGCTCGTTGCGCGGGGTGAGGATGCGGGTGGTCCGCCACGACAGCTGCTGCACCCTGCCCACGTGCTGGCCGACGCCGATCCAGTCCCCGGGTTCGAAGGGCGGCTCGATCTGCAGCGACAGGCCGGCGAACAGGTTGCCCAACGTCTCCTGCAGCGCCAGGCCCAGCACCACCGAGAGGATGGCCGAGGTGGTCAGCAGGCTGCCCAGGTCGAATTTGGTGGTCGAGCGCAGGATCACCACCGCGGCGACCAGGTAGAGCAGCGCGTCGATGACGTCGCGGACGATCTTGTGGACGTTGACGCCAGCGCGGGTGCGGGCCAGGTAGAGCGAGACGCTGGTCACCCCGCGGATCAGCCCGAAGGCGAAGACCAGGTAGCTGGCGACGTGGGCGAAGTGGCCGTAGCGCGGCCAGCTCGGATCGAGGCCGAGTCCCGCCAGGTGCAGGCCCAGGTAGCTGAGCAGGAACAGCACCGCCTGGCGCAGCTCGCGGCGGAGGGTGGAGTCGCCGGCGGCGGCGCGCAACAGGAACATCAGCAGGATGGCCAGCGACGCGGTGAGCGGCCCGGCGAGTTTCGAGAGCACTGGCTGCATGGCGGGCATGGTGCCGACGGCGGCAGGCGGCGTCAACGCGCAAAGCTGGGGCGTTTGACAGCTCCCGAGCCGCCTCACATCATCGGCCGCATGCTCGGCTACAAAGTGGTGGAGACCAGCTCGGTCACCGACGAGGTGCTCGAGGGAATCATCAACGAGTGGGTCAAGAAGGGCTGGCAGTTCGACGGCATGCAGTTCGCCATGCGCGACTCCAGCAAGCGCCCGGCGATGGCCTTCCTGCTCTTCACCCGCGAGGAGCCGGAGGAGAAGAAGCGCGCCAGGTAGCCGCGCTCTTCATCGCCGGCCGATGCAACCGAGCGCCCGGGGGCTCGTCCCTCGGTGCCGGCAGCGATTTCCGGCCTCCCCAGGAGATGCGCCATGAGCCCCCAGCTGCTTGGAACTGCTGTCGATTCAGCCATCCCGGCCATCGCGGGAGTCGCCTCGCTCATCATCGGGTGGCGCCGGCTGGCGTCCGCGAAACGCAAGGCCGAGAAGCCGGTGCGCAGTGCCCAGGTGCTCGTGGCGCTCGGGCCGCTGCTGGTGGTCTACGCCGCGGCCAGCTTCTTCCTGAACGCCTATCCGCCGCCCTCGCTGTGGCCGTGGCAGGCATTCGTCTCGAAGGAGTACCAGTTCGAGGCCCGCTTCCCCGGCGCGCCGAAGGAGGTGGCGATGCCGCAGCAGACGCCGCTGGGCGAGCTGGTGCTGCACCGCTTCTCGGTGGAGCGCGACGCCGGGCAGCGCTCGTTCTCGGTCAGCTGTCGCCGCTACTCCAAGGAGCAGCTCGAAGGCGGGATCATGCCCACGGTCGAGCAGCTCGCGGAGCTGCTGCAGTCCCAGCACGGCATCGCCCCGTCGGTGACAGTTCGGACGCGCGAGGGGAAGGACTTCGTCGCTGACCTGCAGCTGCCGCTCAAGGACTTCGACATCCGGATGCGGGTCTTCTCGATGGGCGAGCGGCAGTACATCGCCCAGGTGGTCTCGCCCGCGGGCAAGGGACAGGCGCCGGAGAACGACCAGTTCCTCGACTCGGTGATGGTCATCCGCTGACGGCGTCCCGCCCCGCAAACGGGCGAGCCGTCGGGCCGGCGGGCGAGGCCTGAGGCTGCTCCCGAACGTCCAGCGGCCAGAGCGAGAACCCTGGATTCCGTTGACAGGAGCGGGGGGCGAAAAGCAGAATCCCGGCTGTTTTGAGATGCAGTGGGGCGCGCGTCGGTTGGGTGCGCGTCCGGCCAGAAGGGCGGGGCACCGGGCAGCACAAGGTCGCCTCGAAATGCTTGAGCGACGAACCTCCTAGTCACCATCCCCAAAGCGGCGCGCAGGAGGGCGGCGGTCCCTTCGGCAAGCACTTCAGCGCTCGCCGGCAGGGCTCGCCCTATCCCAAGGCCGAGGTCCTGCCTCGCCTGCTCGCCAAGCTCACCGACTTCATCCTCGCCTCCTTCCTCCCAGCGGCCGCCGGCCTGCCCGGCCACATCCTGGCGGTCCTCTACCTCCTCTTTGCCGACGGCATCCTGCACGGCCAATCGCCGGGCAAGAAGTTGATGGGCATCAAGGTGGTCGAGCTGCCTACCGGGCGGGACATCGACTACCGCGAGTCGGCGCTGCGCAACTTCCCGCTGGCCCTGGCGCTCTTGCTGCTGCTGGTGCCGCGCTTCGGCGACCTGCTCTTCCTCACCGTCGGCGCCTCGCTGGTCGCGTTCGAGGCCTGGCAGGTGGCCACCGACAAGCTGGGCCTGCGCCTGGGCGACCTGTTGGCCCAGACCCAGGTCATCGACACCAAGATCACCACCGCCGTCCAGGTCCGCCCGGTCCTCAAGGTCATCCGCCAGGGCACCACCAGCGCCGGCAGCGCCGCTCAGGTGCTGCTCGAACCCAACGGAACCGGCCGGGCGCCCTGATCCCTTTCCAGCGAGGCCGAGAGAGGCCTCCTTCGACGAAGGCTCACAAGAGAGCATTCCATGCGCATTGCCCTGACCCACAACCTGCGGCTCTCCGACAGCGAAGAGGAGGCCGAGTTCGACAGCGAAGAGACGGTCAAGGCGCTGGCCACCGCCATCGAGCGCGACGGACACCGGGTGGAGCGGCTCGACGTCTCGGGACCGGCCTCGCGCACGGTGGCCATGCTCGAGGCCTTCGGCCCTGACCTGATCTTCAACCTGGCCGAGGGCCGCCGCGGCCGCTTCCGCGAGGCCTTCTATCCGGCGCTGTTCGAGGAGCTGGGCTTCCCCTACACCGGCTCAGACGCCTACACCTTCTCGATCACCCTCGACAAACAGCTCACCAAGCTGATCCTGCGCCAGCACGGCATCAAGACGCCGGCCTGGCAGTTCGTCGAGGACCCCAAGGACGTCGTCGATCCCTCGCGCTTCCGCTTCCCGGTGATCGTCAAGCCCAACTACGAGGGCTCGTCCAAGGGCATCACCCAGGAGTCGGTGATCGAGGACCCCTCGCACCTGGCGGCGGCGGTGGCCGCGGCGCTGGCCAAGTATCCGGCCGGGGTGCTGGTCGAGGAGTACGTGGTCGGCCGCGACATCTCGGTCCACTTCCTCGAGGGCGTCAGCAAGGAGACCGGCGGGGTGCTCGAGCCGATCGAGTTCGTCTTCGACGAGAAGGTGATGGGCCAGCGCCGCTACCGGATCTACGACTACGACCTGAAGACCAAGTCGCAGGCAGCGGTCAGCCTCAAGGCCCCGGCGACGCTCGACCGGGCCACCAAGGACAAGCTGCAGAAGACCGCCCGCAAGATCTTCGAGCACTTCAACTGCCGCGACCTGGCCAGCGTCGACTTCCGCGTCAGCGACGACAACGAGATCTTCTTCCTGGAGATCAACGCCGTCCCCTGGTTGCAGCCGGGCGCCGGCATCCACGTCGCCGCCGGGCTGGAGGGGATGCACTTCGACGCGGTGCTCGAGGCGATCATCGACAGCGCCTCCAAGCGCTGCAGCCTCAAGGACGCCGGCAAGAGCCGCAGCAAGCCGGTGCGCAAGGCCGGCCCGCTGCGGGTCGGCTTCGCCTTCAACGTCAAGCGGGTCAAGCCCGACGCCACCGGCGAGAACGACGACGAGGCCGAGTACGACAGCCCCAAGACTCTGCAGGCCATCCGCGAGGCCATCGCCTCCTACGGCCACGAGGTGGTGGACCTGGAGGCCAACAGCGAGTTCGCCGCCAAGCTGGCCACCAGCGGGGTGGACATCGTCTTCAACATCGCCGAGGGGCTGCGCGGGCGAAACCGCGAGGCCCACGTCCCGTCGATCTGCGAGCTGCTCGACGTGCCCTACACCGGCTCCGACCCGGCGACGCTCTCCATCGCCCTGGACAAGGGCCTGGCCAAGCGGATGGTCAAGCAGGAGGGAGTGCTCACCCCGGGCTTCCTGCTGATGACCACCGGCAAGGAGCGGCTGCCCAAGGACATGAAGTTCCCGATGATCGTCAAGCCGGTCGCCGAGGGCTCGTCCAAGGGCGTGATGCAGAAGAGCGTGGTGACCTGCGAGCAGGACCTGCGCGAGATCGCCCGCGAGATGGCCCAGAAGTACGAGCAGCCGGCGCTGGTGGAGGAGTACATCACCGGGCGCGAGTTCACCGTCGGCCTGCTGGGCGAGCGGCGGCCGCGGGTGCTGGCGCCGATGGAGATCGTCTTCCTCGACAAGAGCGAGGCGCTGCCGGTCTACAGCTTCGAGCACAAGCTCGACTGGAACGACCGCATCCGCTACGAGGCCCCGGCCAAACTCGAGCCGGCGCAGCAGCGGCGGATGATGGATGCCTCCCGCGACTGCTTCGCCGCCCTGGGCTGCCGGGACGTGGCGCGGATCGACTTCCGCATGGACGCCGCCGGGAAATTCTACTTCCTGGAGTGCAACCCGCTGCCGGGCCTGACGCCGGGCTGGAGCGACCTGTGCCTCATCGCCCAGGCCGCGGGCATGGATTACCGCACGCTGATCGGCGAGATCATGGCCGGCGCCATCCGCCGCTACAAGGAGCGCGAGCGCGCCCGCCGCGAGGACCAGCGCAAGGAGCAGGCCAAGGCCAACGGCACCGGAGCCTCCGCGCCGCCCGCCAGCCCGGCCAATGGCTCCCCTCAGCCCGAGGCGATCGTCGGCGACAAGCCGACCGAGATGCCCAAGGCCTCCTGACCTGGTTTCGGAGTCAAATCGCCATGTCGCTGCAACTGACGCCGCTGCGCCCGTCCGACAAAGAGCCGCTGATCCGCATCCTCGACGGCACCAAGGTCTTCCGCCCCGAGGAGATCGAGGTGGCGGTCGAAGTCTTCGAGGACAGCCTCGACGAGTCGAAGGGTTACACCGGCGTCGCGGCCCGCGACGGCGATCAACTGCTCGGCTACGCGATCTGGGGCAACACTCCCTGCACCCGCGGCACCTTCGACCTGTACTGGATCGCCGTCGACGTCGGGCGGCACAGCAAAGGCGTCGGCCAGAAGCTGATGGACTTCGCCGAACGCGACATGCGCCAGCGCGGCGGGCGGCTGTGCATCATCGAGACCAGCGGCCTGCCGATGTACGACAAGACCCGCTCCTTCTACCTGAAGCTCGGATACCTGGAAGAGGCCCGCATCCGCGGCTACTACGGGCCGGGCGACGACCGGGTCATCTACACCCGCGCGCTCTGAGCGAACGGCCGTGCGCTCGCTCGCTTCCCTTGGGAGCCGGCGAGCGGCGTGCCGTCAGGCCGCACCTCTGGACGGCCGGCGTTGGCCGCGCGATTGCCCGCCCCCGGCCACGCCCCTAGCTTGCATCCAGCGCCCAGTGCGCGAGGCGGGTCCTGGATGGGCACCAAGGGGCGGGGCGAGAACCAGGATTACTACAAGACCGGCGGATCGCGGCCGGCGAGCCGGGGTAGCTTCGCGCAGGAAAAGCAGCACCTGCGCTCCAGCCAGCACCCGGCCCGGGCCCAGGCGGCACCCCCGCACCACGGCGTGTCGGTCAAGGCGACCGGCGCGGGCGCCCAGACGGTGGAGCGGGCGACGCAGCGGCGCCAGTCGCGCTCCGAGGAGGAGGTCGAGCACGAAGACGTCGAGCGGGTCGCATCGGGCCAGTCGGCGGCCCAGCCCAGCAAGATGCTGCCGGCGGCCCAGACCAGGACCGAGCTCAACGATCTGATCCGCGACGTGCGCGAGGCGGCGACCACCGGCTGGCGGGCGCTGCTGGATCTCTCCCGCTCGCTCTGGACCTTGGCCCGAAGCCCCTTCCAGCTGGCGCGGCTGCTGCGCCAGAGCGCCTGAGAGGGCGGCCATGGTCGACGCCGAGGGGATGCGCGCGCTGGTCGACGAGGGCGCAGCTCGTTCGATGGAGGCGCTGATGGGAGGGGTGCTGCGCCCGCTGGTGCGCCGCACCCCGATCCAGCTGGCCCCCAACCCCTCCGGCCGCCGCTTCTGCCTGCTGCACCTCGACGGCCTGGGCCGCGAGGTGCTGCTGCAGGGGATCCGCTCCGGGGCGATGCCCTTCCTGGCCCGCCTCGTCGACAGCCGGCAGTTCCGCCTCTCGCCCTGCCTGTCGGGCGCTCCGTCGTCCACCCCGGCCTTCCAGGCGGGGCTGCTCTACGGGCTGCGCGACCCCGACATCCCCGGCTACCTCTGGTACGACCGCCGGCAGCGCCGCGAGATCCGCATGGACCGCCCCGAGGACGCCGCCGCCGCCGAGCGGCGGGTCGCCGGCGGGCGCCCGGGCCTGCTCGAGCGCGGCAGCGCCTCCTTCTCGGTCTTCTCGGGCGGGGCCCCAGTCGACGGCTATTCGATGTCGGGCTGGGCAGCGGAGCGCGTGAACCTGATGACCGAGGGGATCGACGCCTGGCACCTGGCGGCCGGGGCGGTGGCCCACTCGCTGACCGCGGGCCGCATCCTCGGGCGGCTGGCGCGCGAGGCCTCGAGCGCGCTCTACGACTTCTTCCGCCAGCTGGCGGCGGTGGGGCGGCTGCAGCACGAGCCGACCTTCCTGATGCACCGCATGGGGCTGGCGATCGGCGCCCGCGAGCTGGCCACCTTCGGCGCGGTGCTGGACCTGGCGCGCGGGGTGCCCGCGATCTACGTCTGCTTCGGCGACTACGACGAGATCGCCCACCGGCGCGGGCCGCGCAGCGAGAGCGCGCTGGCGGCGCTGCGGGGCATCGACTGGGCGGTGGAGCGGATCTTCGCCGCCGCCGCCGCCTCGCCCGAGAACCGCTACGACCTCTACGTGGTCGCCGACCACGGCCAGGTCCCCACCGTGCCCTTCGAGGAGCAAATGGGCGGGCTGACCCTGGTCGACTTTGCCACCGCCGCCGCGGTGGGCAGCGACGGGCGCCTTAGGGTCGCCGACCAGGCGCTGCGCAGCATCAAGCGCTACCGCTCGCTCGACCGTGCGGCGCAGGCGCTGCCCAAGGGCGTCTCGCAGCGGGCCCGCGAGGTGGCGCTGGAGGCGGCGCGGGCCTCGGCCCACACCCGGCGCGAGTCGGAGTGGCTGCGGCAGCTGGAGCAGGCGGTGTGCATCGACGCCGGCGACGTGGCCCACCTCTACCTGGGCGACGAGCCGCGGCCGCTGGCGCTGGAGGAGATCCGCCGGCGCTTCCCGCGGGTGCTGCAGGCGGTGCTCGGCTGTCCGGCGGTGGGGATCGTGGCGGCGCGCGGCGGGCGGGCCGGCTACGCCTTCATCAACGGGGCCCAGGTCGACCTGGCCGAGTCCGCCGGGCAGGAGGCGCTGGAGCTGGGCTACGGCGGCGACGTGACCCGGGAGTTCCTGGCCCAGATGGTCGCCATCCCCGCCGCCGGGGACCTGGTGGCCTACGGCAACGGGCTGCCGGGCAGCGACGTGGCCTTCGCCTTCGAGTTCGGCAGCCACGCCGGGGTGGCCCGCGAGGAGGTCGAGACCTTCGTCATCCACCCGGCCAGCGCGCCGTTCGACTTCACCCGGGTTCGCCACGGCGCCGACCTGCACGAGTATTTCGCCCAGCTCTACCTGCGGCCGCGGCGCACGCTCCACTGAGGAGGTATGGGTGCGCGCCTTCTCGGTCCTGAGCTGGAACATCCACGGCGCGGTGGGGCGCGACGGGCGCTTCGACCTGAGCCGGGTGGCGGCGGTGATCGCCGCCGCCCATCCCGACGTGGCCACGCTGCAGGAGGTGGGCGAGGTCCACGGGCGGATGCCGGCCATCGACCAGGCCCGCCTGCTGGGCGAGATGACCGGGATGAACTGGCGCTTCATGGCCAACCTCACCCACGGCATCCGCCGCTACGGCAACGCCATCCTCAGCCCGCACCCGATCCTCTTCTCCCACCAGTACGACCTGACGGTGGGCAAGCGCGAGCCGCGCGGCTGCCTGCGGGTGGACCTGGACCTGGGCGAGGGAGCGCAGGTCCACGTGCTCAACCTCCACCTCGGGCTGGGGCTGCGCGAGCGGCGCCGCCAGGCGATGCTGTTGTCGGCCGACATCCTGCGCGACGCGGCGCTGGCCTTCCCGCTGGTGGTGGCCGGGGACTTCAACCGCTGGATGCCCGGACCGGTGCGGGCGCTGCTGCGGCGGGCGCTCTCCGACGTGGCCCACCTGCTGGGCCGGCAGGAGCCGACCTACCCGGCGCGGCTGCCGCTGTTCCGGCTGGACCGGGTGCTGGTGGACGACGGGGCCCGGCCGTCGCGGATCGCGGTGCTGCGCGGCGGGGACGCTTCGGTGGCCAGCGACCACCTGCCGCTGTGGGTCGAGCTGGAGGTCGGCGCCCGGGCCCGGGCCCAGCCCGAGACGGGAGCTTCGCTGCCGCAGGCCTGAGCGGCAGCTTGGCCAAAGGATCGCGCGGAGGGGCCGATGGCGGCGGGCGAAGAGCGGACGGTGGCCGAGGCGCTGGGGCGGATGCTGGCGGCCGGCGAGACGCTGCTGCGCGAGCACGTCAGCCTGGCGCGCGCCGAGCTGCAGCAGGATCTCTCGGCCGCTCGCTCGTCTGCCGTGCTGCTGCTGGCCGCCTCCGGGGCGCTGCTGGCCGGCTGGGCGCTGGCGATGGCGCTCCTGGCGCGCTCGCTCGCCGGGCCGCTGGGGCTCGGCGGCTCGCTGGCCGTGCTCTCGGCCGGCAACCTCGCCTTCGGGCTGTTTCTGGCGCGGCGCGCGATGAGGAAGCTTGACGGGATGCGGGCTGAGCAGGCGGCTGCGGAGCGGTTGGCCGCGCGAAAGGTGACCAGCCTGCCGGCGGGCGCCCGGGGAGGCGAGCATGGCGCAACAGCAGCAGAGGCGGCCGCGCGATCCCTCCGAGATCCAGGCTGACATCGAGCGGGCGCGCGAGGAGATCACGCAGTCGGTGCTGGCGCTGCGCGAGCGGGTGAGCCGGGCGGCCGACTGGCGGGAGTGGATCCGCCGCCGGCCGGTGGTGCTGGTGATCGCCGCGCTGGCGATCGGGGCGTTCGTCGGGCTGCGGCGGCGGCGCTGACCGGCAGGGGCCGGGAGAGCGGGGGAGCGATGCAGGACGGGCACTTGAACGGCGAGCAGCAGCAGGACGCGCTCTCCAGCGCGATGGAGGCGCTCGAGCAGCGGCTGGGGCCTCAGCTGGAGCAGGTTCGCCAGACCATGGACCAGTTGAACCAGCGCGCTCGCCAGGTGGTCCGCGAGCGGCCGGGGACCAGCCTGCTGCTGGCGGTCGGGGTCGGGTTCCTGATCGGCCGGCTGGCCTCGCGGCGCTGAGCGGCTGGGGAGAGCGAGACCATGCCCGACGACGGCCACCTGGAGCAGGTGCTGCGCCATTCCAAGGCCCTCAGGAGCGAGGCCGGCGCGCTGGTACAGGAGGTGCGGGGCATGGGCTTCGACCTGAGGAACGCCCTGGATCTGAAGCGGCGGATGGAGGAGCGGCCCTGGAGCACGATGGCGGTGGCGGCCGGGGTGGGCTACCTGCTGGGCGGCGGGCTGTTCACCCCGCTCACCGGGCGGATGGTGCGGCTGGGGACCCGGGTGCTGCTGCTGCCGATCCTGCGCGCGCAGCTGGAGGCGATGGTGCAGGGGGCGGCCGCCCCGCCGGCCCCCGGCTTCGAGGGGAGCGAGGACGGCGCGGGCGGGATGTGAGGGGAGGGCGCGATGAAGCTTGCTGACCTGCGGGGCCTGTCCAAGGAGGACCTGCTCGAGGCGCTGGGGCTGGAGGAGCGGAACCTGGCCTCGAGGGTGGCGAGCGGGGTGGGGCTGTTCGCGGCCGGGATGGCGGTGGGGGCCGGGCTGGCCATGCTCCTGTCTCCGGAGAAGGCGGGCGAGCGGCCCTTGAGCAAGCGGGAACGAGAGGTCGGAGAGCGGCTGTCGCAGAAGTTGGAGGAGCAAGCGGCCCGGCACTGACTTGACCGGCGGGTTCCAGGGGCGGTACGACCGCCTCTGTGCATGCCCATCGCCTGATCCGAATTGGACTGATCTCTGCCGTGGTCGCCGGAGCGCTGGCGGCCGCGGCGTTTGGCTGCGGAGCCCAGGATGTCGAGGGACCGCCCGCCCCGCCTCATCCCGCGCAGTGCCGCTCGCTCACCGAGCTGGCTCCGGCGCTGAACCAGGTGCTGCAGCAGGACGGCGGCAAGCTGGGCACCTTCATCAACCGCAACAAGCTGCTCGACCCCAAGCCCGACGGCAGCCAGGCCCCGCTGATGGTGGTGGTGGGGCTGGTGCTCTCCAACCTGAGCTCGATGGGCCAGGAGCCGGAGGCGGGGGCGCCGGGGGGCCAGCTGTGCAACCTGACCGACCCGCCGGCGGCCCGCGACGCCAACCAGATGTGCGAGCTGCGCCGGATCATCAAGAAGTACGTCCGCGAGGGGAACGGCCTCGACGCGCTCCACGCGATCGATCCGGTGGTCGGCGGCACCCTCGGCTACATCATCGGGGCCAAGCCGGGCAGCCAGAGCCACTACAAGGTCGCCGACGCCCTGGGGGCCAGCTGCCAGAAGGCCAGCTGCAAGACCGAGGATCTGCTCGACATGCTGACCGGCATCCTCAGCTTCATCGAGCCCACCAAGGAGCAGCCCAAGCGCCACCTGGAGCTGCTGGCCCAGCTCAACGACCTGCTCAACGACCCGCGCGCCCAGCCGATGATGCAGAAGATCGTCACCAAGATGAGCCAGGACGACTTCGTCGGCATCGCCCGGGTGCTCATCGACAACATCCTGAACTTCCCCACCGATCCGGCGCAGTTCGCGGCCGCCTACCACCGCGACCTGGAGATCAAGATCAACGACTTGCTCACCAGCTTCGGCATCGCCCGCAACGACCCGCAGTGGGCCGACCTGCGCGTCAAGCTCGACGCGGTCCTCGGGCCGCACGAGGGGGCCAATGATCTCAACAAGCCCCACGGCAACGTCCACGCGCTGCTCTACGACCTGCTCGACCCGACCCGCCCCGACCCGGTGCTCAAGCCGATGCAAGGGGAGCTGGCGTGCATGAAGCAGGTCGACCCCGACTTCAATCTGGTGCGCATGACCTACGACCTGGCCATCGTCGATGACGTGCTGGGCATCAAGAACCTGATGGGCGCCATCCAGAAGCTGGCCGAGAAGGACGACCGGCTGTCGATCCTCAGCTTGGCCAAGAACCTGATCAAGATGATCCGCAAGGACGAGCTGGGGACGCGGGCCACCCGCGAGATCTGCGTCACCGCGCTCGAGACCCAAGCCCCCGCCCCCGGGGAGAAGTCGAACGCCGAGCTGCTGCTGTCGGTGGCTTACGACCTGGAGACCGACGGGGTGATGCCGGAGCTGATCTGCGTGGTGGACACGCTGCTGTTCGGCTGCGCCGGCGGCACTCAGCCGGCTTGTTCCGGTTTGAAGTAGCGCTTCGATGGTAGAGTCTGCCTACGGCCGCCGCGGGTGTGCGGCCGAAGGGCCTCTGGATCTCTCCTCGATGCGCGCGCACCGACTGCTGCTCCTCCAGACACTGACCATTGCGGCGGCGCTGCTCTGCGCGGCGCCGGCCTCTGCCGGCTTGTTCGGCGGCCGGCACGTGGTGGTGCTGCCGCTCAAGAACCTGGGCGTGGACGAGGACGTCGCCGCAAGCCTGCTCGGCTTCCTGCGAGCCGAGGTGGCGGCCCTTCCCCAGGTCGAGGTGATCGACCTGGCCAAGGCCGGCGGGCCGATCGGCGGCGAGTGCAAGGGCGAGGCGAAGTGCCTGGCCGCCGCCGTCGCCAAGCTGGGCGCCGACGAGCTGGTGCTGGGCACCGTGGCCGGGGTGGGGGACTCCTACAGCATCGACCTCAAGCGGATCGCGGTCGCCTCCGGCAAGGAGGAGGGCCGAGTCACCGAGCAGCTCTCCGGGGCCCGCGAGTTGCTGATCGACGGGATCCGCGGCGCGGCCTACAAGCTGCTGTTGCCCGAGCAGTACGTGGGGCAGATCCAGGTCGAGCTCACCGAGCAGGGCGCCGAGGTCTTCCTCGACGGCAAGTCGGTGGGCAAGTCGCCGCTCAAGGAGCCCATCGGCAACCTGACGCCGGGCAAGCACGCCCTCAAGATCGTCAAGCGCGGCTTCGCCGACTTCGACAAGTGGATCGACGTGCGCTTCGCCCGGGTGTCGGTGGTCAAGGTCGACCTCAAGAACAGCGTCATCACCGGGGTGATGTTCGAGTCCGGGGCCAAGCCGGCGAAGCTCGAGGTCCGCAGCGAGCCCAAGGAGGAGGCGCCTGCCGCCGCGGTCGCGGCCGCCGAGGTGCCTTTCCATCGGACCGGCACGGGAGCGCTGGTGGTGGGCGGAGCCGGAGCGGGGCTGCTCGCGCTGGGAGGGATCTTCGCCCTGGTCGCCGACGGGAACGCCAGCGTGGCCAAGAAGCTCCAGGAGCCCGCCGGCGGTCCGGTGTCGCTGGCCAACCAGGAGGCGGCCAAGGCGGCGGCCAATGCCCACGCCTGGCAGGCGGCGACCGCCGACGTGCTCTTCGTGGCCGGCGGCGCGGCGCTGGTGGGCGGCGGGGTCCTCTACCTGCTTCGGCTCGATGGCTCGCAGCAGCCCAAGCCCGCCAACGCCTGGCTCGTCCCTACTTCGAACGGGCTGTCGCTCGGAGTCTCTGGGAGCTTCTGAGTCCGCCCAGCGCGCATGCGAGCGCTGGTGTGGCCTCCGCGTGCTCGACAGCCGCCCGGTGGCGAAATTGCCTCTATGGCTGAGCAGGCGCCGGCGCGCGACAACCAGCGGGTCCTGGGGACGCTCTTTCTGGTCTGGTCGGTCATCCAGCTGGCAGTGACCGGCTGGCTGGTTCGCTCAGGCTGGATCGGCGAGCTGCGCTACCCGGTGATCTTCTGGGGCGCTACCGCGGTGCTGGTGCTGGCCTACGTCCTGGTCGGCCTGGAGCTGCGGGCGGGAGAGCCGAAGGTGCGCTCGCTGGCGATCCTCTTGAGCGTCTTCGCGCTCTTCTCCTTCCCGCTGGGCACGGCGATGGGGGCCTGGGGCCTCTACGTGCTGCTGCGCCGGGCCCGCCAACCGCAGGCCTGACGGATGGTCCGATCGGCAGCCGCGCCCGCGTCCGATCGGCCCGCTCGGCTTGCGCTGGCGTTCCGGATCCGCGCGGAGACGCGCCTCGCCACCGATCGGGCGAGGCGCTCTCGCGGCGTCGGCTCAGTGCGCGCGCACCCACCACCGGTGGAGGTTCGCATAGCTCGAGGTGTGCTGGGCGCCGTTGCAGATGTAGACGTAGGTGTCGGTATTGGTGAGGCCTTGATAGAGGTGGTGCCAGCCGGAGTTGGTACTGGTGCCCATGTTGATGAGGCATCCCAGGCCGCCCTGCGGGTTCGGGGCCCCAACCGGGCTGGGGGTGCTCAGGATGGCGCCGCAGTTGATCCCGTAGCCGGCTTCGCCGCAGCCCAGCCGGCCGCGCCAGGCGAGCTGATTGTCGACCGCCCGGTAGGACTCGAAGACGGTGGCGGTCGAAGACTCGGGAACGGGGGCCGCGTAGGTGTAGACGCCGGTGTAGTTGCGGACGATGACGTACTCGTGGTTGCCGTTCGAGTAGGCCGAGTTGTGGTTGAGCTGATCGACCAGGACGTCGAAGTTGTTGCTCGCCCCGATGACCTGCTGGACGACGGAGTCGGCCAGCTTGTAGGGCCCGACCTTCACCGCATTGTTGGCCTCGTGCGGCGAGCCGAAGCCGTTGACGTTGCCCGCCAAGCCCGACTGGTACCAGACGCGCATCATCAGGGTCCAGCCGCCGCCGTCGCGGCTCATGTCGCAATAGGCCTGGAACGGCGTGCCGCCCGCGCCCGCCGGGTTGATGAAGTAGAGGCCGTCGGCGGCGGCGGGGTTGCGGGTCTTGATGTCCTTGCAGTCGGCGCCGGGGTTGGTGGAAAGCCGGCCCAGGGTGTCGAGGGCGAAGGCGTTGCCGCTGAGCGTGAGGCCGCCGTTGGGAGCGGCGGAGTAGGTGATGCCCGGCGGGATGGTGCCGCAGGCCCAGCCGTTGCCGCTGGACTGCAGCACCTGGTTGGCGGTGCAGGTCATCAGCGAGAAGGCCCCGCCGGAGCTCAGGCTCAGGCCGCTGCCGGCCGGAGTGCTGTAGGCCGCCGCGCCCGCCAGCTTGCCGGTGGTGCCGTCGACCACCACGTTGCCGCCGACCTTGATGCCGGCGCTGTCGATCACCACGTTGCCGCCGCTCACGCTCGCGGCGGTGCCGGCCATCAGCGCGTAGGGCACCGAGGCGAGCTTGGCGCGCGGCGAGAGCGCGGTGCCGTTGACCTTGACCTCGAGGAAGCGCTCCGGTCCGGTGAAGACCGTCGCGTCGATGGGAATGGTCTCCCCGATGAAGGTCGAGTAGTAGCCGTCGGTGAGCGCCAGGCTCTGCGTCTCGGTGAACAGCTGAGTGCCGGCGTTGGGATCGCTAAAGATGGTGAAGGTGACCTGCACCGCGCCGGACTCAGGGGTGCCATCGGACTTGAGCAGCCGTCCCTGGTAGCCGACCTTACTGGGAACCTGGGCCGCCGCGAGCGCTGGCACCGCGCACAGCAGGATGAGCAGCGCCTTTGCCTTCAAAATTCTCGTGACCATGAACACTCACCGTGGTGGATCAATCGGGTGGAAGAGAAGAGGGGCGGGAATCTCGGCCTTGCTCGTGTCTGGCCGACGGTGTCCAGGCTATAGCAATCCCTCGCTCTCTCGCAAAAGGCATTGGCAGGCTCGGATGCCGCGGAGGGCGATCCCTGCCTGGCCGATATTCCGCGTCGCCCCGATGTGAGGACCTCCAACGATTTCGCCTTCCGACGGAACCGGACGCGGCCGGGCTCGATCGCGGCCCAGGATTGTGGGGAGTGCTCGGGACTGCCGCCCGAGGAACAGCGGGCTCCACGCGGCCCTGGCGACCCATTCCCGCGATGGAGAAGGGCTCTCCCTCCTCGTTCTGGCCATTCGACGCGCTGCGGCGCTGACGGCTCAAAGCCCGAGCAGCTTCTCGCGCAGCACGTTCTTCACCAGCTTGCCCATGGCGTTGCGGGGCAGGGCTTCCACGAAGAAGACCCGCCGCGGCTTCTTGAAGCTGGCCAGCTGGTCGCGGCAGTGCGACACCAACTCCTCGGCGCTGGCCTGCACCCCGCTCTTGAGCACCACCGCCGCCGCCACCTGCTCTCCCAGGTCAGGATCCGGCAGGCCGACCACCGCCGCCTCGGCCACCGCCGGATGGGCAGTTAAAACCTCTTCGATCTCGCGGGGATAGACGTTGAAGCCGCCGCTGATGATCAGCTCGTGGGCCCGGCCGTTGATGGTGAGGTAGCCGTCGGCGCTGCGCATCCCCAGGTCGCCGGTGTTGAACCAGCCCTGGGCGTCGAAGGCGGCTGCGTTGGCGTCGGGGCGCTGCCAGTAGCCTCGGAACAGGTGCGGGCCGCGCACCTGGATCTCGCCGGTCTCGCCGTCGGGCAGCGGCTGGCGGCTGCGGACGTCGACGATGCGCGCCTGCTGCCCGGGAAAGGCCGCTCCCACCGTCCCCGCGCGCCGCTCGCCGTCGAGCGGGTTGGTGGTGTTCATCATCGTCTCCGACATCCCGTAGCGCTCGAGGATCAGCTGCCCGAAGATCGCTTCGAACTCCTCGAAGGTGTGCACGCTCAGCGGCGCCGAGCCCGAGACGTAGAGCCGCACTCCGCCCGGCCGCCTCTCGCGCCGGCGCGCCTCCTCCAGCAGCCGCACGTACATGGTCGGCACGCCGAAGAACAGCGAGATGCCCCCGCGCCCCAGCCGCTCCAGGACCTCGCCGGCGTCGAAGCGGCGCCGCAACTCGAGCGAGCCGCCGTTGAACAGCGTGCCGTGGACCCCGACTCCCAGGCCGTGGACGTGGAAAAGAGGCAGGGTCAGCAACAGCCGGTCGGCCTCGGTCCAGAGCCAGGCCTCGGCCACCGCCGCGGCGTTGGCCGCCAGGCTGGCGTGGGTGTGCACCGCGCCCTTGGATCTCCCAGTAGTTCCCGAGGTGTAGGCGATCAGCGCGTCGGCGCCGGCCTCGGGGAGCTCGAGCGGGGCCGGGGCCTCGGGCAGCGAAAGCGCCGAGACCACCTCCACCCGCGGCGAGCCGGAGTCCTGCGCGGCGGCGTCGTCGGCGAGGACGATCTTCTCCAGGTCGCCGAGCTCGGCGGTCACCCGCGCCAGCTGCGGCAGCCTTTCGGCGTCGGTCACGCACACCCGCACCCCGGCGTCGGCCAGGATGTGCCGCAGCTCGACCTGGCGGTAGGCGGAGTTGACCAGCACCACCGTCGCCCCGGCGAGCTGCGCCCCGAGGTAGGCGAAGACGAACTGCGGGCAGTTCTCCAGGTACAGCGCCACCCGATCGCCCGGCTTCAATCCGAGCGTTCGCAAGCCCGCCGTCCAGCGCAGCGCCTGGTGGAGCAGCTCCCGGCGGCCCAGCTCCCGGCCGTCGAACTCGAGGCACGGTCGCGACGGGTCGCGCTCGGCGTGGCCGAGGAAGGCGTCGAGGATGGTTGGGGTCGGGCGCATGGGCGGATCGGGGAGGGGAAAGCTGAATGCCTTGGCGGCGGGCGGACACCGCAGACTAGCAGCCCCCGGGCTCCGGAGAGCCTCCCGCGTTCGCCAGTGCCCTGGCAGCCGACTGCTCGAGAACTGGCAGTTTCTTGTAGTTGGCGCTCAGAATTCCCGCCTCCCAGCCCGCTTCCCGAGGGTCTAAGCAGGCTTAAAGAGACCCGAATCTCGGCGCGCGGCTTGCATGTGGCCGCCGGCTCTTGGCAGCAGGTCAACACTCGCAGTCCAATGCAGCCGCTTGGCGCCACATCCTTTGAGCCCCCTGGAGTTTCCATGCGTCGAGTCTCGACAGCCCTGGCAGTGGCCGCGGTTCTGATGGCGGGGAGGGCTGCGGCGGTGCCCGCGCCGCCCTTCGCGCTGACCCTGCGCAACGCCGACGGCAGCACCGTCCAGGCGCACATGTTCGGCGACGAGCGCCTCTCCTGGTTCGAGGACCTGCAGGGCTTCGACCTGGCCTTCGATCGTCCCTCCAAGAGCTGGCACTACGCGGTGCGCGACTCCACCGGCGCCCTCAGGCCCAGCGGGCTGCGCGCCGGCCAGGTCGATCCGGTCGCCGCCGGGCTGACCCCGCATCTGGGCCCCGACCTGCGGGCGCGCCAGTCGGCGCTGCAGATGCGCCCGCGATCCTTCCGCTTCATCCCCGGCTTCCCGGCGGCCTCGGGCCAGGTCCACAACCTGGTGCTGCTGGTGAAGTTCACCGACCAGAAGACCACCTACACCAAGGCCGACTTCGACCCGGTCTTCAACGGCCCCCAGGCCTCGGTGCGCGACTACTACCACGAGGTCTCCTACAACTCGTTCGACCTGGTCTCGACCATCACCGACTGGATTCCCCTCAAGCACGACGCCGCCTACTACGCCTACAACGCCCAGAACCCGAGCGGCTCGGTCACCGAGATGTTCCGGGAGGCCATCGACTACCTGGTGGCCCACAACTTCGACTTCACCCCCTACGACGCCAACCACGACGGGATCATCGACGCGGTGGACATCATCCACAGCGGCATGGGCTACGAGACCACCGGCGACCCCAGCCTGATCCACTCCCACTTCGCCGACCTGCGCGGCATGGGCGGCGAATTCACCGCCGGCGGGCTGAGCTTCGTGGCCTACCACACCGAGCCGGAGTTCGGCCCCTCCGGCCGCTCGATCACGCAGATCGGCGTGATCTGCCACGAGACCGCTCACTTCTTCGGCCTGCCCGACCTCTACGACTACAACTACGCCTCCGGCGGGCTGGGGCTGTGGAGCGTGATGAGCATGGGGCCGTGGGCCGGCCCGGGGATGGACGGCAGCGTCCCCACCCACCCCGACGCCTGGTCCAAGGAGAAGCTGGGCTTCGTCACCCCGATCCACCTCGCCGCGACCACCCCCGGGCTGACCCTGCCTCCCGCCGAGCAGACCGCCGAGAGCTACCGGCTCGACGACGGCATGCCGGCGCGGCAGTTCTTCCTGCTCGAGAACCGCCAGGCCACCGGCTACGACGCCTATCTGCCCGGCGAAGGGATGCTCATCTTCCACGTCGACGAATCGGTCACCAACGAGGACAACCCCAACCGCTACCTGGTGGATCTGGAGCAGGCCGACGGCAAGCGCGAGCTCAACAAGTACGCCCGCGAATCGGGCGACGCCAACGACCCGTTCCCCACCGCCAGCAACCACGCCTTCACGCCGCTGAGCAACCCCAGCTCGCTTGCCTACGGGGCCCGCACCTCGAGCATCTTCGTCGAGAACATCGCTCGCCAGGGCACCGACGTGACCTTCGACGTGACCATCAAGCCTCCGGCCGAGACGGGGGCGAGCTGCACCATCGGAGGCACCTGCCAGAGCGGCTACTGCGTCGACGGGGTCTGCTGCGACCAGGCATGCGAGGGCGCCTGCCAGGCCTGCACCAAGGCCAAGGGCGCCAGCGCCGACGGTACCTGCACCGGCCTGTCGGGCGTCAAGTGCGACGACGGCACCGCCTGCACCGAGAACGACGTCTGCGACCAGGGCGTCTGCCGCGGCACCGCCCGCTCCTGCCCGGCCACCGCCTGCCGGCTGGAGGGGATCTGCGACTTCCACGCCGGCGGCTGCGTCCAGGCCCCGGGGCCGGATGGCGTGGCCTGCGACGACTCCAACCCCTGCACCTTCCAGGACGCTTGCAAGGCCGGCCAGTGCACGGGCAGCCCGGTGCAGTGCCCGGTGGAGGAGTGCCAGGCCTCGGCCGCCTGCGACCGCAACAGCGGGGCCTGCCTCGGGGTCAACAAGCCCGACGGCACCGAGTGCTCGCGCGGCCACTGCGCATCGGGCAAGTGCGTCAACCGCTGCGGCTGCTCGTCCATCGACAGCTCGGCCTTGCCGCTGCTCGGGCTCGCCTCGATGCTGGCCGGGCTGCGTCGCCGCCGGGGGCGCTAGCGCCCGATCGGCCAAACGTCCGAAATCCGCCAGGGTTTATTGCCAGGTCGAAGGGGCCGCGGCTATCATGCGCGGCTTTTCCGCCTCCCATGTACGTCGACCTGCACTGCCATCTCCTCTACGGAATCGACGACGGCCCCGCCGACGCCGCCGGCTCGCTGGCGATGGTCCGGGCGCTGATGGCGGCCGGTTTCTCGGCGGTGGCGCCCAGCCCGCACGCCCGCCCCCAGTTCCCCGGAGCGGCGGCCTGCGCCTCGCGGCGGCTGGAGCTCGCGGAGCACCTGGCCAGGGAAGGGCTCGAGTTGGCGCTGTACGAGGGCGCCGAGAACTACCTCGACGCCGACTTCCTGGAGCGGGAGCTGGCGGGGCAGGGGCGGCACATCGCCGGCCGGCGCTACCTGTTGGTCGAGGCGCCCTACGAGAGCGTGGTGCCCAACCTCGGGGAGCTGATCTTCCGGCTGCGGCGCAAGGGGGCGGTGCCGCTGATCGCCCATCCCGAGCGCTGCGCCGAGTTCCAGGATGTCGCGCGGGCCCAGGCGGCGGTGCAGGCCGGGGCCCCGCTGCAGCTCGACCTGGGCAGCCTCACCGGCCGCTTCGGCAAGGCGGTCAAGAAGACTGCGGTCAAGATCCTGGAAAAGGGACTCTATTCGGTGGCGGCCACCGACCTGCACGACGCCGACGGCGCCGAGAAGTGGATCGTCGAATCGATCCGCGAGCTGGAGAAGCTCGCCGGCAAGGCGGCGTGCGACAGGCTTTTGGCCGACAACCCCGCGAGAATCATCCGCGGCGAGGAGCTGGCGGAATGAACGGGACCGGCGGCAAGCTGCTCAAGGTGGCCCTGAGCCTGGTGATCAGTGCCTTCTTCATCTGGCTCACCCTGCGCCACACCGACCTGGGCCAGGTCTGGCTGTCGCTCAAGTCCGCGGATTACCTGTACCTTCTGCCGTACCTGGCGATCCTGGCGGTCATCCACTTCTGCCGGGTGATCCGCTGGGGCATCCTGCTCGAGCCGGTGGGCAAGCCCGGGTTCAAGCGGCTGAACAGCGCCGGGGCGATCGGCTTCATGGCGTTGGTGGTGGTCCCGTTCCGGCTGGGCGAGTTGGCCCGGCCGTTGCTCATCGCCGAGAAGGGCAAGATCCGCCGCAGCGCGGCCATGGCCTCGGTGGTGGTGGAGCGGGTGGTGGACGGGATCGCCATGGCGGTGGTGCTGATCGCCGCGCTGCTGTTGAGCAAGCCGGTGACCACCCCGGAGAAGATCGCCTGGGTGCGTGCCGGCGGGGCGTTCGTGTTCCTGTTCTTCTTCGCGCTGTTGGTGTTCCTGCTGGTGGCCTACTGGAAGCGGGAGCTGGCGGGGAAGGTGGTTGATGCCATCGGCCGGCCGATCAGCCCGCGGCTGACGCAGAAGGCGGTGGGGATGCTCGACGCCTTCATCGGCGGGCTGAAGATGGTCCCCGACCGGCGCAAGGTCCTGATCTTCTTCCTGCTCACCGTCGTCTACTGGGGCATCAACGCGGCGGGGATGGCGATCCTGGCCCGCGGCTTCGGGCTGGAGATGGGGATCACCGCGGCCTGCGCGGTGCTGGGAGTGCTGGTGGCCGGGGTGATGATCCCCGCCGGCCCGGGCATGCTCGGGACCTTCCAGGGCGCGGTGATCATCGGCATGCAGCTGTTCTTCCCCGCGCCCGAGCACCAGGGGGCGGTTCAGGCTTTCGCCTGGATCCTGTGGGCGGCCCAGTTCGGCCAGCAGGTGCTGTTCGGGTTGTTCTTCCTGCTCAGCGGCCACGTCGGGCTGAGTGCGCTCTGGTCCAGCAGCGCTTCCGACGAGGAGCCGAGCGAGCCGGCGGCGGCGCAGCCCTAGGGTCGTGGTCGGAATGCTGACCGTGAATCCGTTCGCCCCGAGCGGAGCGGTCGACCAAGTCGACCGTGATGTCGAGGGGGACTCGACTCCTCCTGCCCGGAGCTCGTCAAAGGGCTTGGGCTGACCGCGTTGGCTGAGTCATCAAAGAGACCTGCCGAACTGCGGCCCTGAGCCCTGAAGCGCCCGCGGCCGCTCGGGATTTCCCGTGCGGCCGCGCGTGCGAAATGGAAGAGGGCAGGGGCTAGAGCTGCTCGTCCAGCCAGCGCAGGATTGCTTCCTTGACCCCGCCGTGCTCGGTGTCCGTCTCGGCGGACGGGACCTGGGGATTGGCCGGCGGCGGGGTGAAGTCGAAGGCCAACTCCCCGCTGGCGAGCTTGTCCCAGATCGCCGCCCGCCCTGGCTGCACCTCGGCTTGTGTCAGCACTGCCGTCCTCCTCGCCCTAGGCATTCGAAGCTAGCTCCTCCGCCATTTCCCTGGCCCGCTCGGCGGCGTACTTGCGCAGCAGGTCGTCCACCGCCTCGCGCAAGTACTCGCTCTGCGTCACCCGCGTCTTCCGGCTCAGCGCCTTGAGCTTCTCGGCCGCCTCTGCCGAAATCAGCACGTGGGTGGCGACTTCGTCGTGGTTCTCGTTCATGCGGCCCTCCTCGCGGCTACCGGGTGCTACAGGACGCTACGAGGATGCCCCACGTCTCCCACTTGTCAAAAAAAGTGCGCCCGTTCCCATGGCAATTTCGACCGGCTTCCTACCACGCCACCCTGACATCGGCAAACGGCGCCGGGCAGGGCGCGCTGAAATCTCCACGTGAATATCGACGGTTGGGAGGCCTGGCTCGGCTTGGCGCGGTGCGGCGCGGCGCTTCCGATCCCCCTCGATCCCGAAGCCCGGCCCGGTGCTCGATTTCTCTCAATCCGGTTGACAGGGGATCGGGTGCCGCCTACTATCCGCCGCCCCGAAAGGACCGGCGAGGTAGCTCAACTGGCTAGAGCGGCGGTCTCATAATCCGCAGGTCGGCGGTTCGAGTCCGCCCCTCGCCACAGCAGCCCCTTTCGAACGCGCGGTTGGACGAAGACGTCCGCCGCGCTTCTTTTTTGCCTCCGCGCCGAGGTGCGGGCATCGTAGAGCCCTGAGGCTTGTGGGAGGCGCCGCCGCGCGCCTAGAATGCCGCCCGACTTTCGCTCCCCGGCTTTCTGGGGCCGAGTCGCCGCCAGGTTGCTGGTTGAAAGAGCCCGATGCGCATCGCAATCATCTCGGACGTCCACAGCAACCTCGAGGCCCTGACCGAAGTCATCAAGGTCATCGAACGCACCCGGGTCGATCGCGTGGTCTGCCTGGGCGACGTGATCGGCTACGGGGCCAGCCCCAACGAATGCTGCGAGCGGGTCCGCAACCTGGCCGAGGTCACTCTGCTCGGCAACCATGACGCGGCCGTCGCCGGGCGCATGGACTACAGCTTCTATTACGACGCCGCCCGCCACGCCCTCGACTGGTCCGCCTCGGTCCTGGCCGACGAGAACCTGCGCTGGCTGCGCAGCCTCCCGTTCGCCTACCGCATCGGCGAGGTCGGCTTCTGCCACGGCTCGCCGCTCGATCCCCGCGCCTACGAGTACATCTTCGCCCTCGAGCAGGCCCGCGAGCTGCTGCCGCACGTCAAGAGCCTCCCCGAGGTCACCTTCATCGGCCACAGCCACCTGTGCAAGGCCTTCGCGATCGGCAACGGCGAGGTCAACGACGTGGTCGCGCAGAAGTTCGGCATCCGCCGCGGCTACAAGTACATGATCTCCGTCGGCTCGGTGGGCCAGCCGCGCGACTACGACAACCGCGCCTGCTTCGTCATCCACGACACCGACGCCCGCACCGTCGAGTACCACCGCGTCGAGTACGACATCGAGGCCTCGGCTCAGAAGATCTTCGACGCCGACCTCGCCCTCAACTTCGGCAAGCGCCTGTTCCTCGGCGTGTGAGTCGCACCGGGGTTCCTCCCTCCGTTCGCGGGGTTGCGCCTCCTGGCTTCGCGGTTCGCCGCCGCCGCGTGAGTGCCAGCGGCACCGGGGCTCTTCTTTCTCTCGCTGGTTTGCGCCGCCTGGCGTCGTGCTTCGCCGCCGCCGCGCCAGTGGCACCGGCACCGCGGTTCATTCCTCGGTTCGCGGGCTTGCGACTCCTGGCTTTGCGCTAAACCGCCTCCGTATGAATGCGATCGGCATCGCGCCGGCCCCCCTGCGGTCCCTGGCGGGAGCTCCGTTCACGGCCCTTGCCAACGGCCGTATCCTGATGTAAAAGCAGCACCTTTTTGATCCCGGGGGGAGATCCCGCGGGCATCCGGCCGCCATCCCGCGCGTGCGCTTCTTCTCCAGCCCCGCTCGCCTGTCGACCTGGAAAAGCCAAGGTATTTCGGTTGTTTAACCCTTGGTCGAGTTGTATGGGGGGCGCTCCCTCCCAGGCCCCTGCCTGCTCGCGCGGTCGGTCGGGGAATGCCGGTCCTGCCGGCCGCTTCATCGCGCGGACGTTACTTGAGCCCCGGGGGCCCTCAATGACCCGCCGGGCGGAGGCCACCACGATGGCGCAGACCACTGGATTCACCCTCTGGCTGACGGGGATGATCGGCGCTGGCAAGAGCTCGATCGCCACCTACCTCGGCCAGCGCTTCAACGCCGCCGGCCGCAAGGTCGAGGTCCTCGACTTCGACGAGCTCGCCGAGCCGCTCCTCAAGCCCGAGCCCCACGTCAAGGAGGAGCGCGAGGCAGTCAATCGCCGCCTGGGCCTGCTCGCCAAGCTGCTGACCCGCAACGACGTGATCGCCGTCGTCGCCGCCGTCAGCCCGCTGCGCGAGACCCGCGACGAAATCCGCCGCCAGGTCGGCCGCTTCGTCGAAGTCTGGGTCGATTGCCCCACCGAGAAGCTGATCGAGCGCGACACCACCGGCCAGTACAAGAAGGCCCTGGCCGGCGAGATCCCCAACTTCACCGGCGTCACCGACCCCTACGAGACCCCGCAGCACGCCGAGGTCATCGTCAAGACCGACGCCGAGTCGGTCGACGAGAGCGCCAACCACGTGATCCAGTCGCTGGTGGACATCGGCTACCTCAAGCCCGAGGACACCAAGGCCATGACCGGCAAGCGCCTGCGCCCGACGCCTCCCAAGGCCCGCGCCCGCGCCAAGGCCGCCGCCAAGGCCGCCTCCCGCCCGGCCAAGCCGGCGCTCAAGGTCCGCGCCGCCAAGCGCGTCCAGGCCGCCAAGGTCGCCAAGGCCAAGCCCACCAAGCCGGCCAAGGGCAAGAAGGCGCGCCGCTAACTGGCCGTAGAAACGAGGGGTTCTCCCGCGGCCTCGAGGCCGGGAGGCCCCTCGTTCTGTCTCTGCGCCCGGCTCGGGCCGGCTGTTACCTCTCCGGCATTGTCCGGCACCCGAAGCCGGTCCGGGGAACTGGGAAGAAGACCGCCATGGCGATGAGCGAGCAGCAACTGGAAGCGCTGTGCCGCCAGTCGGAGGCGAAGCTGGCGGCGCTCGAGGCGGCGATCGCCGGCTGCGGCTCGGCGCTGGTGGCCTACTCCGGCGGCGTGGATTCGACCTTCCTGCTGGCGGTGGCCCACCGGGTGCTCGGCGACAAGTGCGTGGGGCTGCTGGCGCTCTCCGCCTCCATCCCCGAGCGCGAGCGCGGGGAGGCCCGGGCCAACGCCGAGGCCATCGGCGCCCGGCTGGTGTCGGTCGACGCCCGCGAGCTCGAGGACCCGCGCTACGCCGCCAACGGCAATGACCGCTGCTACTTCTGCAAGAGCGAGCTGTTCGATCTGGCGGAGAAGAAGCGGGCCGAGCTGGGGCTGGCCGCGGTCTTCGACGGCTTCAACGCCGACGACCGCAAGGACTGGCGCCCTGGGCACCAGGCGGCGCGGGAGCGAAGCGTGCGTTCGCCGCTGGCCGAGGCCGAGCTGAGCAAGCAGGAGATCCGCGCCTGGTCGAAGAGGCTGGGGCTTTCGACCTGGGACAAGCCGCAGATGGCCTGCCTGGCCTCGCGCATCCCCTACGGGACCGCGGTGACCCTGGAGCGGCTGGCGCTGATCGGCGGGGCCGAACAGGACCTGTGGGAGCTGGGGCTGCGGCAGTTCCGGGTGCGCTACCACGGCGAGGTGGCGCGGCTGGAGGTGGCCGCCGAGGAGTACGGGCGGCTGAGCGACGCGGCGCTGCGCACGAAGATCAGCGAGGCGCTCAAGCGGCGGGGCTTCAAGTTCGTGGCGCTGGACCTGGAGCCGTTCCGCTCCGGGCGGATGAACGAGGCCGCCGGGCGCACGGGCAGCTAGGGATTTCCCAGCGGCCGCGGCATCTGCTCTAATTTCGCGGCCGCGACGAGCGTCCAGGGAATCCTCTCTGAACTGGGAAGGCTCTCACTCGCAGCGACCATGAGCGCCCACGGAACCTTCTACGAGCTGGGGAGCTTCGAGATCCCCGGCATCCCCGGCCAGCGGGCGGTGCGGATGTTCCTGCCGCCGGTCCCGCCGCCGTACCACGTGCTCTACATGTGGGACGCGCAGAACCTGTTCGGCGACGAGGGCAGCTACTCCGGCGGCTGGCACGCCCACGAGGTGCTGACGCGGCTGGCGCGGCGCGGGCGGCCGACGGCGGCGGTGGTGGCCATCAACCACGGCGGCGAGCACCGCATCGGCGACTACGCCCCGGTCTCCGACGCCAAGTACGGCGAGGGCCGCGCCGACCGGATGCTGGAGTTCGTGGTCAACGTCCTCAAGCCGCAGGTGGATCGCCACTTCCGGGTTCGCCCGGAGCGCGAGGCGACCTTCGTCGGCGGCAGCTCGATGGGGGCGCTGATCTCGCTCTACGCGCTGCTGCGCCACCCGCAGGTCTTCGGCGGGGCGCTGGCCATGTCGCCCTCGCTCTGGTTCGGCGGCGGGGCGCTGATGAAGATGGCCGAGGGGCCGCCGCTCGATCCCTCGACGCGCATCTACATCGACCTCGGCGAGCGGGAGATGGGGCCCTTCGGCCTGTTCCTGGTCAAGGGCCTGGGGCAGACCCTGCACAACCGCGGGCTCGACCGCCGCCACCTGCGGGTGCGGGTCGATCCCAAGGGCCGCCACAACGAGGCCGACTGGCGCCG
The DNA here is from genome assembly GCA_037442205.1 of Myxococcales bacterium. Taxonomy (GTDB): domain Bacteria; phylum Myxococcota; class Myxococcia; order Myxococcales; family UBA5297; genus JBBIQS01. The sequence goes on along the minus strand of JBBIQS010000051.1, from coordinate 6,404 downwards.
GCGCCTGCCGATGGCGGTCAACTTCCTGCTGCGCAGCCTGGGCGACGACTAGAGTTTCTGGCTCGAACGCCATCCGCTCGCCCTGAGCGGAGCGGCGAAGCCGCGAAGTCGAAGGGCCGTCGGGCGATCCCTCCCAAGTCGTCGCAGTCCCGCTGCCAAAGCGAGCGAGCGCCCCGCGGTTCGGGTCGTCCGCGGACGTCCATCAACGCTCTCCATCGATCGCCAGACGTGCGCGGCGGCGTGCGCGCGGGCGGTTGGGCGTGCCTTGCGAGGCCTCCTGAGCGTGGTCACATCCGGATTGTCCGTTGCGAGGTTGGCGCCGTCGGGGCGACCGGCGCGCCATCGAGTCGGCGCTCGCGGAGGGAGGGCCGCGGGCGCTGACTCGGAGTGAGGCCGCGAGGGTCGATCATGGCCGGCCATGCTGGCCCGCAGCAGTTGCTCAAGCTGGCGCGGCCGTTCCGGGTGGTGGCCTTCGACTGGGACGGCACCGCGGTCGGCGATCGGTACGAGGACGCCACCGCCGTCGGCCAGCGGCTCGAACGGTTGATGAGCCTGGGAGTGGCGGTGGTGGTGCTCACCGGCGGCGATCTCGAGCGTCCACTCCGCCAGCTCGCGCCGCTGGTCCAGGGGCGGCACAACCAGCAGCTGTTCATCGCCGCCAACCGCGGCTCGGAGATCTTCGGGTTCGACGGCGGGCCGGTGCCCATTCCGCTGTGGCGGCGGGTGGCCACCGCCGAGGAGGAGCGCCAGCTCACCGAGGCCGCCGACGCCCTGCGCGACGAGCTGCAGCGGCGCACCGGGCTGCCGGTGGCGGTGATCTACGATCGCCTGAACCGGCGCAAGGTGGACCTGATCCCGGAGCCGGAGTGGGCCGATCCGCCCAGGTCGCAGACCGGCGAATTGCTGACCGCGGTCCAGCAGCGGCTGACCAGGGGCGGCATCGACGGCGGGCTGCCGCAGGTGCTCTCGCTGGCTCGGAACCTCGCCCGCGCCAAGGGGCTGGCCGACCCGCGCATCACCACCGACGGCAAGCACGTCGAGATCGGCCTCACCGACAAGTCCGACTCGATCGAGTGGATGTTCGAGCACTTGTGCCGCGAGCGGGGCATCGCCCCCGAGGACGCGCTGATCGGCGGCGACGAGTTCGGCCCGATCGGCGGCGCCGAGGGCAACGACTCCAGGATGCTCACCCCGCACTCCACCGGGGCGGTCTTCGTCTCGGTGGGCGCCGAGCCCGGCGGCGTTGCCGACGGCATCATCCACCTCGGCGGCGGCCCGGCCCGCTTCCTCGAGCTGCTCGGCTCGCTGGGCGACCTGCACCAGGTCCGGCTGCGGGCGCCGGCGGCGGCGCTGGAGCTGCCGCTGGCCCCGGTCGCCGATGCCCACTGGCGCATCTGCCGGCCAGGGCTCGACCCGGCGCGCGAGCACGAGTTCGAGTCGATCTTTGCCATCGCCAACGGCTACCTGGGCGCCCGCGGCTCGCTGGACGAGAGCGAGCTCATCGCCTCCTCGCCCGCGACGCTGCTGGCCGGGATCTACGACGCGCTGCCGGAGGCCTCGGCGGTCCCCGAGCTGGCGGTGGGGCCGGAGTGGTCGCGGCTGCTGCTGGCCAGCGACGGGCAGCCGTTCGCCGCCGAGGGGCCGGCGGTGCTCGAGCACCTGCGCACCCTCGACCTGGCCCAGGGAGCGCTGTTCCGCGAGTGGCGCCACAGGGACCGCGACGGGCGGATCACCTTCCTGCGCGCGGTGCGGCTGGCCAGCCTCGCCGACCGGCACCTGCTGCTGCAGTCGCTGCTGATCGTCCCGGAGAACTACAGCGGGACCTTGAGCCTGGAGGCGATCGTCGAGCCGGCGCGGCTGATGGTGAACGGGATGCCGGTGCCGCGGCCGCGGATGATTCCGGCCTACGACGCCGCCGCCGCCGAGCGCCGCGATCCCTCGGTGCTGGTCTACCGCGTCCCCGGCTCGGGCACCTCGGTGGCGCTGGCCTGCCAGTCGCGCCTGCACGGCCCGCAGGGCGAGCTGCCGGCAACGCGGGTCGACCGGGCCGAGGGAGTGCTGCGCGAGCGCTGGGAGCTCGAGGTGCGGCTGGGCGAGCGCTACCGCTTCGACAAGCTGGCTGCCTTCTACTCGACCCGCGAGTCGCGCCACCCGGTACCGGAGTCGTGCACGCGGGTCGAATCGCTGCGCCTCCAGGGGACCGACGGGGTGGCCCGCCGCCACGGCGCCGCCTGGCGCGAGCGCTGGGCCGCCACCGACATCACCGTCGAGGGCGACGAGGAGGCGCAGCGGGCCTTGCGCTTCGCCGCCTACCACCTGATCAGCGCTGCCAATCCCGAGGATGAGCGGGTCTCCATCGGGGCGCGGACCTTGAGCGGCCGGGCCTACAAGGGCCACGTCTTCTGGGACACTGACACCTTCATCCTGCCGATGTTCTCCTACACCTGCCCGCAGGCCGCGCGGTCGCTGCTGATGTACCGCTTCCACACCCTGCCGGCGGCGCGGGAGAAGGCGCGCGGCCAGGGGCGCCAGGGGGCGCTCTTCGCCTGGGAGTCGGCCGACACCGGCGTCGAGACCACGCCGCGCTTCATGCTCGCCCCCGACGGCGAGATGCTCCGCATCCTCTGCGGCGAGCAGGAGCTGCACGTCAGCGCCGACGTGGCCTATGCCGCCTGGCAGTACTGGGGCGCCACCGGCGACCAGCGGTTCATGGCCGAGGCCGGCGCCGAGCTCATGCTGGAGACCGCGCGCTTCTGGGCCAGCCGCGCCGAGCCCGGCAAGGACGGCCGGCTGCACCTCCGCGGCGTCATCGGCCCCGACGAGTACCACGAGACCGTCGACGACAACGGCTACACCAACGGCATGGCCCAGTGGAACCTGGAGGCCGGCGCGCTGGCCGCCAAAATGATGCGCGAGCGGATGCCGGCGCGCTGGAGAGAGCTCAAGGCCAAGCTGTCGCTGGACGAGGCGGAGGTGGAGTCCTGGCTGGGCGCGGCGCCGCGGCTCGCCCCGCGGATCGATCCCAAGACCTCGCTGATCGAGCAGTACGACGGCTTCTTCAAGCTCGAGGACTACGACCTCTCGCCGCTGCGGAAGGAGGGGAGGAGGGCGGCCCCGCTCGACCTGCTGCTGGGTCGGGACAAGGTTCAGCGCTCGCGGATCGTCAAGCAGGCCGACGTGGTGATGCTCGAGGCGCTGCTGTGGGACCGGCTGCCGCCCGAGGCGCGCGAAGCCTGCTTCCGCTACTACGAGCCGCGCACCTGCCACGGCAGCAGCCTGAGCCCGGCGGTCCACTCCTGGGTGGCGGCGAAGCTGGGGATGATGGACGTGGCCGAGTCCTACTTCCGCCAGGCGGCGCGGATCGACCTCTCCGACGAGATGGGCAACGCCGCCGGCGGAGTGCACGCCGCGGCGATGGGCGGGCTGTGGCAGGCGGCGGTCTTCGGCTTTGCCGGGGTCCATCCGCGAGGAGATGGGCTCCTGCTGTCGCCGCGGCTTCCCTCGAGCTGGCAGGCGATGCGCGTGCCGCTGCAGTGGCGAGGCGCGAGGCTGATGCTCACCATGACAAGACGGCCCGGCGAGCTGAGCGCGAGGGTGCTGGAGGGCGGGCCGGTAGCCATCGAGTTGGAGGGCGTCCCCCGCCGCCAGCTCGAGTGCGGGCAGGAGCTGAGGGCGCGGCGCGAAGGGGAAGACCGCTGGTCCGCGCGCCGGTGACCGCGCGGGACGAAGGAGGCCGCGATGGAGACCGTGGGCGAGACCGGCACGACCAGGGCCCTGGAGCGCGGCGCGGGCCACACCACGGTGTTCCTGCTGCTCGACGGCTCGCGCACTTCGGCGGCGGCGATGCCGGTGGCCCACGCGCTGGCCCAGGCCAGCGGAGTGGCGCTGCACGTCGTCCACGCCGGCGACCGGCCCGAGCCGCCGCTGGAGCTGCTGCAGAAGCTGGGGCTGAGCGGGCGGGCGCTGGGACACGTGGTGGTGGACGAGCTGATCGGCGAGCCGATCGCGGCCATCCTCGAGCACGTGGGCGCGACCCCGGGGGCGGTGATCGTCCAGACCGTCTGCGGCGAGAAGCGGGCGGCGACCGGGCGGGCGGGCCACGTCACCCGGGCGGTGCTCAGCGCGGCCCCGTGCCCGGTGATCCTGGTGCGGCCGGGGACCGTCGCCTCGGGCTGGTCGATGCGGCGGGTGCTGCTGCCGCACGACGGCTCGGCGCAGACCGCGGCGGCGCTCACCCCCGCGGTGGAGCTGGCGCAGCGGGCGCAGGCCGAGCTGTTGGTGCTGCACGTGGCGACCCTGGCCGGCGAGCCGGGGCTGCCGGTCCCCTGCTACCTCGATCAGCCGCAGCACGAATGGCCGGAGTGGTCGCGGGAGTTCATGGAGCGGATGGACCTGTTCTGCCTGCTGCCGCAGCAGCTGCGCCCGCGGCTGTTCCTGTCGCACGGCGACCCCGGGGCGGAGATCCTGCGCTTCGCCGCTGAGCGGCGGGTGGACTTGATCGGGCTTGGCTGGAGCGGGGCGCTCGTCGGCACCCACGGCGAGGTGGTCAAGGAGCTGCTGGACCGCGCGCCGTGCCCGGTGCTGTTCTCACGGATCGAGCACGGGCTGGCCTCGGCGGCCAAGGGGACCCAGGTCCTGCCTTCCTGGAGGTAGCGGGCCGCCGGGCCAGGCCATTAGAAATTCTGTCCGATTGCGGTATCTTTACTAAACACTTCGGACAGGAGCGGGCGGTGGCATCGAAGCGGACCGTGGCGCGGCTGAGCCTCTATCGGCGCGTCCTCAGCAAGCTCGAGGCGGAAGGGCGGCCTTTCGTCTACTCGCACCAGCTGGCGCTGGCCAGCGGGGCCACCGCGGTGCAGGTGCGCCGGGACCTGATGGACATCGGCTACTCCGGCAGCCCGAACCGCGGCTACGCCATCGGCGAGCTGATTCGCAGCATCTCCGAGCACCTGGACGACCCGCAGGGCCAGGCGGTGGCGCTGATCGGCGTCGGCAACCTGGGGCGGGCCATCCTCGGCTATACCCGGCGCCACAACCCGTCGGTGCGCTGCGTCGCCGCCTTCGACAAGGACCCGGACAAGGTCGGCAGCACCATCGAAGGATGCCCCTGCTATCCGATCGAAGAGCTGCCCGAGGTCGCCCGCGAGAAGCGGATCCAGGTGGCCATGCTCGCCACGCCGTACTCGGCGGCGCAGGAGGCGGCAGATCTGCTGGTGGCCTCCGGGTTCACCGGGATCCTGAACTTCGCCCCCGCCACCCTCAACGTCCCCGAGCACGTCTTCGTCGAGAACATGGACCTGACCATCGCCCTGGAGCGGGTGGCCTACTTCGCCCGCCAGGCGAAGAGCGTGGCCTAGTCCGGGAGGGGACCGGCCGCAATGAGCTCGCGAAGCCTCCGCCGCCTTCTCGCGGTGGGCCTCCTCGTCATCGGATGGAGCGATGCTGCCTCGGCCGACGAGTCTCGAGCGCGGCCGAATCCCGACCAGCAGCCGGAGCGAGGGTGGTTCTGCGTTCCGCCCGCGAGCCGGGCCTACAGCCACTGCCACAAGGGTTCCGCAGCGAGCGAAGAGAGCCTGGCCCGGTGCAAGCGGGAAGAAGCCGCCCAGCCGCCCAGGCCCGCGCGCTTCAAGGTCGGGAAGGGGCCCTCGGTGGAGTTCTCGCCCAAGGGTTACCGCTGCGTTCCCGTTCCGCTGAGCACTCGCTACCGCGTCGCGGTCGAGCACTTCGCGTCCTGGGAGGAGTCCCTCGGCGAGGAGTGCAAGTCGCGGGTCAAGGACCTGGTCGAGCCGAACTTCTACGGGGCGCTGACCACCCGGTGCTCCCGCAGAAATACCGGCGCCGACGAGCGCCTCTCGGACTACACGATCTCTGGGAGCCCGGCGGCGAGCGAGAAGTAGCGCGGTCGTCGGATTCGACGCCCGCCGTGGTCCGATCGACGCGCCTGAGCCGCGGCCCGCGCTGTACGCCACTCATCATCCGGCCTCGAACCGCACCGCGGCACCTGCCGGCGGGCAAGGGCCCGACGTATGAGAGGGGAATGCTCGGCCCAAGTCAGTGTGCGGAACCGGAGGTTGCGCGAACGGCGCGGGACAGCCCGCGGCTCGGCGCGCCGCTGCGCGGAAGCCTGCTGGACGCCCTCGACGAACTGGCGGCGGCGGCGCGCGCCAGCCAGCGGGCGGTGGACGCGGATCCGCGGCGGGCGGTGCACGACTACCGCAAGGCCCTGCGCCGGCTGCGCTCGCTGGTGGGCCTGGCCCGGCAAGCCATCGGGCGGGCCGAGGCGAGGACGCTCGACCAGCTGCTCAAGGACGCCTTCCACGCGGTGACTCCGCTCGGCGACACCGAGGTGCTTCTCGCGCACCTGGGCCAGTCCGATGCGCTCGACCGCGAGCTGCTGTCGGCGA